>NZ_JMHT01000015.1 GCF_001905655.1 Mycobacterium sp. ST-F2 | reverse complement strand
CAGAGGCTGCGCACCAATAAACCGGTGTGCATCAAACTCGGGGCGGTTCAATCATCGTGTTCATCGGGTTGGGCTCGTGCTTCGTGCTGGGTCTGTGGCCGCACAAGTCCATGGATTTCTCCAACCTGACCTCACACGGCGGATTCTTCCCGCTGGGCCCATCCGCGGTCACCGTCGGTGTCGTCACCGTGATCTTCTCGATGGTCGGCGCCGAGATCGCGACCATCGCCGCCGCCGAGTCCACCGACCCTGAGCGCGCTGTCGCCAAGGCCGCCAACTCGGTCATCATGCGTATCGCGGTCTTCTTCGTCGGCTCGGCGTTCCTGCTGGTGACCATCCTGCCGTGGAACGGCAAACAGCTCGCCGCGTCGCCGTTCGTCTCGGCCTTCACCGCGATGGGTATCCCCTACGCCGACCACATCATGAACGCGGTCGTCCTGACAGCGGTGCTGAGCTGCCTGAACTCGGGCATGTACACCGCGTCGCGCATGCTGTTCGTGCTGGCCGCCCGCCGTGAGGCACCCGCCCAGCTCGTCTCCGTCACCCGCCGCGGAGTTCCGGCCGCCGCCATTCTCACATCGTCGGTCATCGGGTTCATGGGTGTCATCGCCTCGGCCTTCTCGCCCGACTTCATCTTCAAGTTCCTGCTGGATTCCAGCGGTGCGGTCATCCTCTTCGTCTACCTGTTGATCGCGATTTCCCAGATCGTGCTGCGGTACCGCAACGGTGGCGACAAGCTCAAAGTGAAGATGTGGCTGTTCCCCGTGTTGTCGATCATCACCGCGCTGGCGATGACCGCGATCCTGGTGCAGATGTTCGTCCAGGGCGGCGACAACAGGAGGGCCCTGACGCTGAGCCTGCTGTCCTGGGCAGTGGTGATCGGGCTGTTCTTCGCCAACCGCTGGTTCAACTCCCGCCGGCCGGTCCCGGAGCCCGTCACCGCAACCGAGCGGCCGCACCGAGTGCTGGTGCTGGCCAACGAAACCGTCGGCTCCGCGGAGCTGCTCGACGAACTGCGCGCCATCGGCGCCGACAACGCCACGACCTATCACGTCGTCGTACCGGTCAGCCCGATCGAGACCGGCGCGGCCGCCTCGCACAGCCCCCTCGACGTCTGGGAGGCCACCAAAGTCCTTGCCCAGCAACGCCTCGACCAGACGCTGGCCGCGCTGCGCTCGGCGAACCTCGAGGCCGACGGAAAGCTCGGCGACTACCGACCGCTGCGCGCGTTGGCCGCCGGCGTCGCCGAATTCGATCCGGACCAGATCGTCATCGCGACTGAGCCGCCGGAACAGTCGATCTGGCACCGCTTCGATGTGGTCGACCGCGCCCGGTCCGAATACAACATCCCGGTGACCAACGTGATCTCGTTGACTCCCGCCGAGGAGCCTGTCGCGTGACGATCATCGCCGGGTTCAGCGCGTCCCGGCACGGCAGCGCCCCCATCAACCTCGCCGTGCAGATCGCGAAGACCACCGGCGAGAAGGTCATCGCGGCAGCGGTTCTGGAGCGCTCGTGGCCACCGCGCAACGACCCTGTCGAGGACGAGTACCTGCGCCACGTGAAGGCGCAGACGGCCAAGTCCTTGCAGGCCGTCGTCGACGGCCTGCCCGGGCGACCGGACGTCCCGACGCTGGTGCACGAATCCGGTTCCATCCCAACAGGCTTGCTCGAGCTGGCGCAGGAGTTTCAGGCTCGGGCCGTGGTGCTCGGGTCGTCATCGTCCGGCTTACTGGGGCGAGTGGCCCTCGGCAGCGTGACGGAGCGGCTGGTGCACACCGCGCAGGTGCCGGTAGCGATCGCGCCGCGCGGCTATGCATTCAGCCACGAGCCGATCCGCCGGCTCACCGCGGCCTACGGCGGTGAGGCCGACACCAACGGATTGGTCCGGGCGGCCGCGGAGCTGTCCCGGGACTGGAATGCCCGGCTGCGGATCGTGGCGTTCACCGTGCGGCCCGGATGGGCGTTCGGTGGGCCCTCACTCGAGGCGGGTGCCGAGGACATGGTGGTCGCGCAGTGGTCGAAGCGCACCGCCGACGATGTCACCAAGCAGCTCAACAAGGTTCGCGAAGATCTGGCCGTGCCCGACGTGGAGATGATCGTCAGCAGCGGGCGGGATTGGCAGCAGGCCGTGGAGAACACCGGGTGGGCAGCAGGCGATGTGTTGCTGCTCGGGTCGGGTGCCGCGGGGCAGTCGGCGCGGGTTTTCCTCGGGTCGGCAGCGGCGAAGATTCTGCGGCATTCACCGGTCCCGGTGATGATCATGCCGCGCACCTGAGTTCAAAAGCCGAAAGGCCAATTGTTGCCCGCATTTTCGCAATTTGCGTGCAGCAATTGGCCTTTCGGCGTTTGTGGCTAGCTCCCGCCGTACGGGGCCGCCTTGACGACCGGGCTGGCCGAGGGGGTCAGCGGCGCCGTCGGAGGGGCGGTCTGCGTCGTCGTCGAACCATTCGCACCCGCCGGGTTCTCCCGCGCCGGTTCGGCGCCCGCCACGGTGGTGGCGGCTCCCATGGCCACCAGGGCGCCGGCGCCGATGCCGCGGGGCGCCGCCAGTACCTCTATCACGCGGTGTGGCAACAGGAACGGACCGAGGAGAAGTTCGACCGCGTCCTGCAGCTGTCGACGCTTCTGCCGGACTGGCGCCGCCAGATCGCCGCCGATCTCGCCGGCCGCGGGCTGCAGCGCGACCGCGTACTCGCACTCGCCCTGCACCTGATCGACCGTGGGTTCTTCCGCGCCGGCGGCGAGGAGTATGCCCAGGACAACGATTCCTACGGGCTGGCCACGCTGCGCTGCGAGCACATCGAGGTGCGAGCCGACTCTGTGGTGTTCGACTATCCGGCCAAGAGCGGCGTGCAGCGCCATCTGGAACTGGCGGACCGGCAAGTGGTCCGCGTCGTCCGTGCACTGCGTCGAGGTCAGGGACCCAGCGAGCGACTCCTGTGGTGCCGCACCGACTCCGGTCGCTCAGAACTGCACGCCGAGGATCTGAACACCAGATTCAAGGAGCTGGTCGGCGCGGAGTACAGCGTCAAGGATTTGCGGACGTGGCACGGCACCGTGCTGGCCGCCGTCGGATTCGCCGGCGCGGCACCGCCGGACACGAAGAGCGCTCTGCGGCGCGCCCGGACTGCGGTCTTCCGTGAGGTGGCCGAACAGCTCGGCAACACGCCTGCGGTGGCCCGTGGCTCGTACGTCGATCCCCGGGTGGTGACGGCGTACGAGAAGGGTTCGACCATTGCCGCGGCCGTCAGCCGCGCCCAGAAGCGGCGCAACGCGGCTGCAGCGCAGGCGATCCTGGAAAAGGCCACGCGATCGCTCATCCGGCGGGCCTGATTCACAACAGGTTTCGCGCCTGCTGTCGGCAGTCTTCGGCGATCCGTTGTTCGCGGGCGAACAGCAGGCCGAAGGTAAAGCCGTTTTCGCCCGCGGTCGTTCCGCTCGCCAGGGCCATGCGATGCAGCAGTGCCGACGCGACCACGGTGTCCTGATGATCCCCCAGAATCGATTGAAACTGCTTGTAGTGCTTGACGGTTCGCTTCGACGCGCCCACGTCCTTGCACAGCTCGGCGGCGTATCTGGCCCGCTTCGCCGCTTTTCGCGCGCGATGCAGCATCGCGTCGTCGCCGCCACGGTCACCGAGTGCCGCGGTGAGCCGACGGTCGGCCTGGCGCTGGACCTTCTGTGCCCGCTTGACCAGCTTGTGGGTACTCGTCTCCGGCGCCACGGGTGGAGCAGTACGCCACGTCCGCAGCGCAGCCATGATCGCCAGATAGCGCGGGGACTCCATGGCCTCGGTGATCCTGACCCGTGCGGGCAGCTCGGTGGCTTGCAGGTCATTGCGCACGCGCGCCCGGACCGGGCCCAGAATCAGCGTGTCCGGCAACTGGTCGAGCGCTGCCGTCATCCTGCGCTGCTGAACCTGGCAGTCGCGAACTTCACCGAGCAGCCCGGCGAACCAGCGCAGGTCGTCATCAAGATGTGGTGCGGCGCGCTGGTCCAACAGCTTGCCGAACACCCGCAACGTACTGCGCAGCCGCCGGATCGCCACGCGCGTGTCGTGGATGGGATCGTGGTCCCGACGCAGCTCGATGTCGCCCGCCACGATCTGGTCGATCTGAGTGCTCACATAGCGCTGCACGGCGCGCGCTGCCGGCGACATCGGCTCGGCTGGAGGGATGAGCGGCAGGATGTGGGCGAGCTTGGACGGATAGTGAGATGGCCGGGCGCCGGCCGCCGTCAACCGCTTGACGAGGCGTCGGGGAACCGTGGCCGTGCTGGGCCCGAGTTCGACCTCGACCTCGCGCCACGCGAGCAGTCGTTCGTTCGCCCAGGCGCGCACCGAGTCATCGGCGATCTCCGCGCAGAGTTCACCGACGCCCGGCGCACAGATGCGGTAGCGGTTCCTCACAGTGTGGATCGTCGCGACGCTGGACAGCTGCTTGGCCAGACTCAGCCCCGTGAGCAGCTCACGCGCGGCGTCGGGCAGTCCATCCGCGGGCGGCCAGTGCAGTTCCACGCGGCCGTCAGCCGCCGGAACCTTCAGCTGCCATCCCGTGTCGTCGTCACCGGCGCGGCGACGGAGCACGACACCGTGTGCCTGTAGGTCACGGTCCGCGGTGTCGTAGTAGTCGCTGGTCAGGTCGACGGTGTCGTGCTCGACGTCAGCGCCCGGGACGATGCCGTGGAGATCCGGCAACCGGAATCGATCGTCGACGTCCCACTTGCTTTCACGTTCGAGTACCTCGTGCATACCCGGGGCATGCCCCGCCATCACAGCGGTCAAACAGCCTGGGCAGACAGATACTCCCGTACCGCGGCTTCGAGCACCTGCACCGCCGTGATCATGGTGTCGATGCCGATGCTCTCGTCGTAGACGGCCCAGCCGTCGTCGCCGGGACCGAAGGTCACCGCCGGAATCCCGACGTGGCGGAAGCGGATCGTGTCGTTGAACGCCGGCTTGGTGTAGGTGCGCACGTCCTCACCCGTGACGTCGCGGTAGGCGCCGGTGATCGCGGCCACGAGTGGGTCACCCGCCTCCAGCGGGACAGTGCCCGCGACGAAGGTGGGGCCGGGTGCGAAGTCGACGTCGACCTCGATGCCGTCGGGCCGTGCGGCCGTCAGTCGCCGGTGGAATTCTTCCCGCAGCCGGCCGGCGACGACGTCGGGGCCGATGTTGACGGCCGCGACGCGCGCGGTCGCCTGCAGCGGCGTGAACTGCGCCATGCCGGCCTCCCCCGCGGTCAGGCCAACTACCGAAACCGGCCAATCCCCAACCGGATTCGCCGTGATCTCGGTCAGGAATTCGGCGAGAAACTGCGCCGGGTTGACGCCCGTGTCGGGTCGCCAGATATGGCTGGACCGCCCGCGCGCGGTGATGTCGAGCAGGGCGTGGCCGGTCTGGGCGACGGCCAGGGCGATGCCGCCGCGGCCGTCCTGCGTCCACGCGGTGGGCTCGACCGTGATGGAGGCGTCGGGACGCAGGCCGTGCTCGTCGACCAGGTACTTGGACCCTTCGATGCCGTTGCGTTCCTCGTCGACCGTCAGGACCACCAGCAGCGTCCCGTGCTGTGGCGGGTCGTCGACGATACGCTTGGCGGCGGTCAGGAGCGCCGCCAGGTTGGCGCGGGTGTCCGACGTACCACGGGCATAGATCCGCCCGTCCAATTCAACTGCCGAGTACGGGTTTCCGGCGCATACCCGCCAACGGCTCGGTGGACCGGACGGGTAGGTGTCCAGGTGGTCGTTGAGCATCAGCGTCGGACCGTCACCGAAGCGTTTGGTCGCGACGACGTTCGGCCGCTGCGGGGTGCGGCCGATCAGTTCGACGGCAAAACCCCACTCGCGCAACAGCTCTGCCACCGGGCGCGCGATGCGCTCCTCCTCGGGTGGACGCGCCGGACCATCGAGGCTGTTCTCGCACCACGGCTGGCCTGCTGCCACCAGACGGGTGGTGAGTTCGACGAGTTCACGGCGGTCCACGGCGGTGTCGACGGTAGCGCGCGTCATGCCCGAATCTCGCTGTCGATCAACGCCCGCAGTCCGTCGTTGTCGCGGCCCTGCGCCAGCCCGAGCGTCACCAGCAGCCGCGCCCGATGCGGCGATATCCCGGCCGCCAGTTGCGCGCCGAATTCCACGAGACCCGCCACCCCGCCCGGGTATCCGTAGACCGGAGCGACCCGGCCGTCGGCCGCCCGGGTCGTGAGCACGACGAGCCGGCCGCCGTTGATGAGTTCCTCAACGGCCGCAGCCTGTTTGGGCGGCAGGTTACCGGCGCCGTTGGCGGCGACCACGAGTGCCTGCTGCCCGTCCCCCGCGGCACGGAGCACCGTGCCGTCATCACCGAGGGCGGCGAGTACCACGGGCACGGGCTGGATCGGTTCGGTCGGATCACCGTGGCTCTTGCCGCGGGCCGGGGATCGGTGCCACTGAACCTGGCCGCCGACGACGTACCCGATGGGGCCGCGGCCGGGCGCATCGAACGCGTCCCGCACGACACCCGAAACCTTCACGGCCTCACGGCCATCGAAGATCTTGCCGGCGAACACCACGACCGGGTCGATGTCCGCGCCCGCCGATGCGACCGCCAGCGCGTCGGCCAGGTTGGCGCGGCCGTCGCTGTCCGCCCGGGTGCCCAGGATCATGGATCCGGTGACCACGACTGGTACCGGCCAGTTCTCGCGATAGGCCAGCCAGGCCACGACCTCCTCGATGGAGTCTGTTCCCGTGGTCACGACGATGCCGTCGGCGCCGTCGGCGACGAGTTCCCGGGCCCGCAGGACCAGTCGTTCCAGCAGGTCGAAGTCGACTTCGGACCCGCCGACCAGCGCGAGGCTCTCGGCGCCGGAAAAGCCCGCGACGGTTTCGGACAGTTCCACCGCTCCGGTCACCGGCACCGCGCCCTGCGCGGTCTGGTGCATCGAGATGGTGCCACCCAAACCGAGGAGATGGACGCCGCTCATGAATTGCTCGCCGTCACAAAGGATCCGGCAATGACGTTCTGGTAGTCCGGGATACGCTGGTCGGCGGGGATGCGTCCGATGCTCTGCGCCCAGCGGGCGCGGTCGGCCAGGTCGCCGGCGAGTTCGGGGCCCAGATGCACCTGGTAGCTGAACTCCGACGTCACCTGGTTGATCAGGTTGTTGTCCAGCCCGGTTGCCTTTGCGACGGCGGCGAGGGCGGCGGGATCCTTGCCCGACAGCGGAGCATCCGCGTTGCGGATCGCGGCGACGAACTTGCCGACCGCCTGCTTCTTCGACGCGAGCACGTCCTCGTTGGCGAGGTACAGGCTGTGCTGGTGGTATTTCTGCGTGCCCTGCAGCTCGACGGCATCACTGCCCAGCGCTGCAACAGCTTTCGCGAGCGCCGGTTGGAAGACCGCGATGGCGTCGACGTTGTGATTGGTGATCGCGGTGACGATCTCCGCCGGCCCGGTCTGCACCAGGTCCGCCTTCACATTCGCCTCGGTCAGGAACCGGCTCGCGAAGTAGTGCGCGCTGCTGCCCAGCGGCACCGCGATCTTGCGGCCGTTCAGGTCCGCGATCGAGTTGATGCCCGCGGACCGACGCGCCACGAACCGGCCCTCCGGCCAGATCGCCCCGTCGGCGAACACGCGCAGGTGCGGATTCTTCAGTGCGGCAGCCGATGTCGGCACGTCACCGCCGTTGGCCACGTCGACGGCGCCGCCGGCCAGTGCCTCCAGCGCCGCGGCGCCGGTCGGGAAGGGGACGATCTTGACGTTGACCCCGTGCTGCTTGAAGTAGCCGAGGTCGTTCGCCACCGGCACCTGCGCCCATGACGGGTCGACCACCCACGCCACGGTGAGTGAGTCGGCAGCGGTGTCCTTGCTACCCGAGCTGCTGCAGCCGGCGACACCCAGAACCGCCAGTGCGGCAACGGCTATCGCGGCAAGTTTCCGATGTGGTTTCATCCGTGTTCTCCCAAGGTGATGGCGGGCTGATGTCCGTGCAGCAGGTCGTGCAGTCGGCGGCGCAGTGCCGCGTAGTCGTCGAATTCGCCGAGGCGGCTGGCTGGCCGGGGTCGCGGTAGCGGGTTGGTGAGGTGGTCGGCGATGGCGCCGGCGTGGTCCATCACGACAATCGAGGAGGCGATGCGGATGGCTTCGTCGACATCGTGCGTGACGAAGACGACTGTCGGCCGGTCGCGCTCCCACAGCTCGACCACCAAATCCTGCATCTGTTGCCGGGTCAAGGCGTCCAGCGCACCAAATGGTTCGTCCATCAACAACACTCGCGGACTGTTCGCCAGGGCGCGGGCGATACCGACGCGCTGGCGCATCCCGCCGGAGAGTTCATGTGGACGTTTGTGCACGACGTCGGGCGCCAGGCCGACCGCACTGATCAGGTCGGCGATCCGGCCGCGGCGCTGCGCCCGCGGTACCTTCGCCGCACGCAGCGCGAAACCGATGTTGGCGCCGACCGTGGCCCACGGGAACAGGACGTCGCGCTGGAACACGACGCCCCGTTCACGTCCCGGTCCAGTGACCGGCTCTCCCCCGAACGTGACCGAACCTGTTGTCGGGCGGACAAATCCGGCGATGACGTTCAGCAGGGTCGACTTGCCGCAACCCGACGGTCCGAGGATCGCCAGGAACGCACCGGAGTCAATGGTGAGGTCGAGGCCGTCGACGACGGGGCGATCCGCGCCCGGATACCGCACTGTCAACGACGCCACCTCGATGTCGCCGGCCGTCACGACTGCTCCCTCGCCCAGCTCACGGTGCGACGGGTTGCCTGATGGAACAGCTGATCGGCGAGCGCCCCGACAATGCCCAAGGCACCCAGACACACGAACAAGCGGTCGGGCTGGCTGAACAGGCGCGCCTGGTCGAGCCGGAACCCGAGCCCCTCGGTGACACCGGACTGCTCGGAGGCGACGATCAGGATCAGGGATGTCGCAATGCCCTGGCGTAGGCCGGTGAGCACGGACGGTAACGCGCCCGGCAACACCACATTGGTGAACGTCAAGAACTTTGGTGCGCCCAGTGATGCCGCCACCCGCAGATAGTCGTCGCGCGTCGCGGCGATGCCGGCGTGCGTGTTGACCCAGACCGGGAAGAAGACGCCGAGGCTGGTGAGGAACAGTTTGGATTCCTCACCGATGCCGAACCACAGAATCGCCAACGGCACCAAGGCAATCGCGGGGATGGGCCTGACGATCTGGATCACCGGCTCCAAGAGGCCCCGGGCAACACGCGACCGGCCCGTCAGGGTGCCGACCACGATGGCGATCACCGATCCAAGGACGAATCCCTGCAAAGCTCGACGGAAGCTCGCGGCCGCATCGGTGAGCAGCGTTCCGTCGCTGTACATCTCACGAGCGGCGTGCACGACGGTGGCCGGCGCGGGTAGCAGTCGGGCCGAGAACAGTTCGAGCCGTACCGCGGCGTCCCACCCGACCACCACTGCAATCAGGCTCAGGAGCGGCAACGCTGCCAGCAGCGCGGTACGGGCCAGCTCACGACGATCGCGTCGCGGACGTTCGGCGACGGCCGATGTGCGCGGACGTGCTGTTGTGGGCGCTCCGCTCGAGCGGAGCACGCCAGAACCGCGTGGCGGTGCCGATACCATTTTCTTCCCCTGCAGACCTGCGTGAATGGCCCGCAACGTAACAC
Organism: Mycobacterium sp. ST-F2; assembly: GCF_001905655.1. GTDB lineage: Bacteria > Actinomycetota > Actinomycetes > Mycobacteriales > Mycobacteriaceae > Mycobacterium. The sequence continues at coordinate 36,245 of NZ_JMHT01000015.1, read as the reverse complement.
TCGGTTTCGGCGGAACCGGGTGCGTCAGAGGCGCCGAACCGTCATCCGCGATTCGGAAGGGCCACCGCGAGAATCTATTCCGACCTGCAGGAAGGCGACGATCCGTGCGCCCCCGCGCGGTGTTTGAAATCGTTCTGATCCGATGGCGGCAGCGCACAGCGGGCGGTGCCGTGATCCTGTGCCTGATTCCACCGGCCGGGGTCCGCAGGGTGTGGAACGCTCTACGCGTGCGATTGGATAGGTTCGGCCAGGTGAGGAGCAACTGATGGGTGGCCACGCACCGGCGCCACCGGCGCCGCAGCGGACCGGAACAGAACCCGACATCCAGTTCGGCGTGCTGGGTCCACTGCAGGTGACCATCGGGTCCACACCGCTTCAGGTGGGTACGCCGAAACAGCGCGCGGTACTTGCCAAGTTGATCATCAACGCCAACCGCGCGGTCAGCGCTGCCGACTTGATCACCGCAATCTGGGAGGACGAACCCCCCGCCGCCGCGCGCATCTCCGTGAGTGCGTATGTCTCGAATCTGCGCCGCATCATCACCGAGGCGGGCGTCGACGCCCACGCCGTCGTGTCCACCGCGCCCCATGGCTACCGACTCGAAATCACCACCACACAAAGCGATCTGGCCCGATTCGCCACGGAGCAACAGGCCGGGATCAGCGCCGTGGCCGCCGGACGCTTCGAAGCGGCCAGCACGCACCTCTCGACTGCACTGAGCCTGTGGCGCGGCCCCGTCCTCGACGACCTTCGCGACTTCGCCTTCGCCGATGCGTTGCGCAATGAGTTGACCGAGGACAAGATCCTGGTACACACGGCACGCGCCCAGGCTGAAATCGCTTGTGGCCGTGCCCATACCATCGTTCGCGAACTCGAAACCCTGGTCCGCGAACACCCCTACCGCGAGCCGCTGTGGACTCAACTCATCACGGCGTACTACCTCACCGACCGCCAATCCGACGCGCTGGACACCTACCACCGACTCAAGAAAGCGTTGTCCGACGACCTCGGCATCGACCCCGCGCCGGCACTGCGTACCTTGTATGAACAAGTGCTGCGCCAGGAACCGCTCGACGTACAACGCAATGCCCAGTACGTCGCTCAGACGATCATCGCATTCGAACCCGGCGCCACCATCCCGGTCAAAGGCGTCACCGCGATTCTGCGCGATGCCGACGATCACGTGCACGCCCTGACCGGGTCGGCCACCCGCATCGGCCGGTACCTCGACAACGACCTCGTCGTGCCCGACGACAAGGTGAGCCGACACCACGCCGTCATCAACAACGCCGGCACTACGCACATCATCACCGACCTCGGGTCCGCCAACGGGGTTCACGTCAACGGAGAGCGAATCCGCGCGACGGCCGAACTCCACGACGGCGACACCATTCGAATCGGTGGTCAGGTGTTCGTCTTCCAGCGCTACCCGCCCGCGACGGCGCAAGGCGACCAGGCGTCGCCAGGCAACGAAGATTGACAGGACCCGCCCGAGCACTTTGACAAGACGTGGGCGTCTCTCACCGCCGTGCGCGGCTTGGTTGCCGGGTTAGTAGCGCGATGAGGCAGCCGGCGGCGAGCACGCCGACCGCGATGGCGAAGCCGATGCCGGCACTGCGCAGCCCCCAGCGGTCGGCGACCAGGCCGTCGCCGATGACGGGTAGGGAGATAGCGATGTAGGCCACCACGAACAACGTTGAGCTGACTTCGGCCCGCCGGTTGGCCGGAGTGGTCTCGGTGACGGCAGCCAGGCCGCGGCTGAAGCTGATGCCTTGTCCCGCACCCGAAATGATGGCCGCGCAGACGAGTCCGGCCAGTGATGTGGTTACCAGAGCAGCGGTCAAGGCGATCATGCCGATCACCAGTGTTGCGCAGCCCAATGGCATCGCGCGTTGCGGCTGCATGCGGTTCGCCGCTACCTGCGCGACTGCTGAGGCGAGGAAGGCACAGCTGGCAACTGCCCCGGCTGCGGCATGGTTGTCGACGCCGATCACGGTCGAAAGGAACGATGGTGCCAGCGCGGCGAACAGCCCCATGCACGCGAATCCCGCGAATGTCCCGATCGCCGCGAGGGCGAACGTGGCTCGCACTTGGACAGGAAGTCGCAGTCGCTGCATCCCGAGATATCCTGTCTTGGAAGATGTTTCGGGTACCAATATGATCGACAGGCCGGCCACCGCCGCCAACACGATGTGGATCACGAAGGCCAGCTGCAACGGTGCCGGACCGTATTGGACCAGAACCCCGGCCAGCAGCGACCCGATGCCCAGACCGCCGATGTTGGCGATGGTCGCGGTCGCGGCGGCCCAGGTACGCCATTTCGGCGGTGCGGCTTCGATGATCGCTGCGGTGGCCGTGCCGGTGAAGAGTCCGGCGGACAATCCGGACAACACCCGTGCCGCCCCCAGTGCGGGCACGGTGTCGGCGACCAGGAACGTTGCGGCGCTGGCGACCGCGAGGATGACCCCGGCGAGCAGGACCGGTCGTCGACCGATTGCGTCGGACCAGCGCCCGAAGATCACCAGCGCCGCCAGTACCCCGCCGGCATAGGCGGCATAGATCATCGTGGTGGTGAGCACGGTGAAGCCCATGGTGGTGGCGTACAGCGCGTACATCGGGGTGGGCAAGGTGGTGCCGGCCATGATGACGGCGAGCGCATACGCCAGTAGCACGGTGGCCACGCCGCCACTGGGCCTGAGGTTCTGACCATCCGACGCAAGTGCCTCGGCGCTCGCGGTCATGACTGCTTCGACGGCGCTGAGGGCACGATGTGCGGCGTCATGGATTGCACAGCGGCGCGGGTTGTTTCGGCGATGTTGTGAATGGCGATGTGGCCGATGTAGCCGTCGGGCCGAATGAGCACCAGCGTGTCGCGGGTCAAACCGTAGATCCTGGCGAATTCTCCCGTCGGGTCACCGAGCGCGCCGTCAGGGCCGCCGCGTCCTTCGGTGTCGACGATGACGCGATCGAGTCGCGCGCCGTTGTCGGGCCAGCCGAGTGCCGCCAACGCGTCGGCGGCGTGCCGACCGTAGGCCAGCGCGGTGAAATGCGGTCCCCGGTAGGCGTCGAACAGCCGCACGCGGCGTCCGTCCGCAGTGACGAGGTCGGCGTCCGGCGCGCGGTCACCGACGCACAGAGTCGCGGTGCGGCCGGCGGCCGGCGGCGCCAGTGGCCCGCCGCGGTAGGTCAGGGCGAGTTGTTTTTCGTCCTTACCGCGCCGGATGCTCGAGGGGTCGAACTTGCCGATGCCTTCGTATTTCTTGGTGGAGAGCCCGAGCACACCCGCAGCGATGGGTTGGCGTTCCTGTTCATAGGTGTCGAGGAGTCGCTCGTCTGCTCCGGCCAGGACTTGGCCGAGCTTCCAGCCCAGGTTGTAGGCGTCGCCGATCCCGGTGTTGAGGCCCTGGGCGCCGGCGGGGGTGTGCACATGAGCAGCGTCACCGGCCAGCAGGACGCGGCCGCGGCGGTAGTTCTGAGCCAGACGGATGTTGGGCCGAAAAACCGACTGCCACTGGATGTCTCGCAACACGAGGCGCTTGTTGTGGGTGTGGGCTTGGATGCGCGCGTTGATCTGCGCCAGGTCTTGCGGCGGTTGTTCGTCCGGCGCGAGCCGGATCATCCACTGGAACGTCTCACTGTGCGGCAGCGGGCAGGCGCCCACAAAGCGGCCCTTGATGCCGGGCCACACGTGCCAGTACTTGCGCGACAGCCCACCCGAGACCGCGGCGTCGACGATGAGGATACGGTCGGCCTCGTCGGTGGAGCCGCTGAACTCGACGCCGAGGACCTTGCGGACCCGGCTGGCGCCGCCGTCGGCGCCGACGAGGTACCGCGCGGTGATGTCCTCATCGCCGTCGGCGGTCGTGACGCGCGCCGCGACATGGGTGCCGTGATCGGTGAACTCCGTCAGCTCGGTGCCGAATTCGACACGGCCGCCATAGGTTTCGAACCGGGCGTGCAGTGCGCGGTCGGTGCGGTTCTGCGGGATGAGCCAGGTATCGGGGTACGGGACGTCGGGGCCGCGCTTTCCTTTGGCCATCATCGTGAAAGGGATGGTGATCGGGCCGAGGTGGATTCCCATCGGTGGGTACAGGGCGCCCTGGTTGATGATGTCGGGCAGGGCACCCAGATCATCGAGGACCTCGAGGGTGCGGGGCTGGATGCCTTTGGCGCGCGACCCGTCGAAGGAATGTGGCGCCTTGTCGACGAGGCGTACTGCCACGCCGCGGCGGGCGAGGTCGATCGCGAGCGCGGTGCCGGCGGGCCCCGCGCCGATGATCAAGACGTCGGTGGTGCTGGTTGTTGTTGTCATGGGTCAAGCCGATCTGTAGAAGGTCGCGAGTTGGTCGGCGACGACGAGGGGACGTTCGAAGGGAGCCATGTGGCCGCAGTCTTCGATGACGTGGCATTGGCTGGGCTGGAGCAGTTCACGGACGTAGTCCAGGCTGCTGATCGGGGTGACGTGGTCCTCGCGGCCCCAGATCAGTTGGGTGGGCAGGCGAAGGGTTCCGGTGTGCCGGTAGAGCTCGGCGCGATCGAACAACGGAAAGTGTTGCAGCGTATCGAAAAGAGCGTAGATCGAACCTTCGTATCGTGACGCGTCGCCGATCATGGCCGCCAGCGCGGCGGCGCGGTTGGCCTCTGCCACGTTGTGTCCAAGATGCTGTTCGAGGAAGTGCCGACCGAACCGCGTGGCCACGACGCCGGCCGCGATATCGTTGCCCAGCAACAGTTTCTGGGCGACGGGTCGACGGCTCAGCCCGGCAGGACCCACCAGCGTCAGAGTCGCCGTCCTGTCGACGTGTTGACCCACGTACGCCATGGCGATCAGCGCACCCATCGACGTGCCCACCACGTGGCAGGAGGTGGGGAGGTCGAGATGCTCGACGAGTTCGCGAAGTTGGCGGACGAACAGCGCCTCGTCGTAACGGGCGACGACACGGTCGGAGTAGCCGCGCCCGTAGCCGCTGTAGGCCAGGGTCCGTAGCCCACGGTCATGCAACTCGGCGGCCAATTCATCCCAGTAGAACAACGGGATGGTCAGCCCGCCGGTCAGCACGACGACGTCGCCGCCGTCAGGCCCTGCCAGCTCGTAATGTGTTATGCCGTCTGATAATCGGATGTAGTCGCCACGCAAAGTGCGCCGCGCGGCGGAATCGAGTCGGCGGTCTTCTCCGGCCGCGACGAAGTACTTCATTCGGTGTTCCTAGGCTGGGAGGGACTTCAGGAATTCAGCGATCGCGTCTGCCACCCAGGCGGGGTCTTCCTCGGGGAGCAGGTGCCCGCCATCGGGATGGACTTTTTCGATGCTGTCGGTGATATCGCTGGTGAAGTGCTGGCCGTCCATGTCCACACTGCGCAGCACCAGGGTCGGCACGCTGACGTGGGGAATCTCGCCGCTGCGGTCGGGTTGGTCGGTACAGAGGAAATCGACGAACGCCGAGCGGTTACCGGGCCTGTTCCACAACCGGTGTGCGCGCTCGACCATCACAGCGTCGACGATGCCGGAATTGGGTCCGACGGCCTGGCGCAGGCTGCGCTCGACGGCGCGGCGCGGCATGAACCGTCGCAGCAATTGGCCCACAATGGGATTGCGCGCCAGTGCCATCGCTGCCGGTAGTGCCTTGTCCGGGTAGCCGGTGGCGTTGATCAAAACCAAGCCGGTGAGCTCCAGGTGCTCGGGGCGATCAAGCGCGAGGTTCCAGGCGATGTTGCCGCCCAGGGAATTACCGGCCACGGCGCACCGCGTGACACCGATGGCGGCCAAGAAGCGGGCGAGCGTCCCGGCGTACGTGGTGACACGGTAGTCGCGGTCGGGGCGCGGCCCCGTGACGCCGAAACCGGGCAGGTCCAACCGGATCACGTCGAAGGAGCCCGCCAGACGTTGCGCCGCCGCCTCCACCCCGTACAGCGATGACGCGCTGCCGTGGAGCAGCACTACGGTCGGGCCCGTCCCCGAGCGCTTGTAGTGAATGCGCATGCCGTCGACGGTGGCGAACCGCGAGTCCGCGTGAACATCGATATCGCGAAGGTTCATAATGGATACAGTGTTGCCGTAATTATGCCGCCTGTCAAGGATCGGTGATACTGGGGCAGTGACCTCGACTTCGAAACCCGCACAGCGATCGACCCAACGGTCGCGAGGGCGTCCCGCGGTGCCGGTGGAGCGCATCATCACCGCGGCCATCGCGATCGTCGATCGGGACGGCGCCGAGGCACTGTCCATGCGGACACTGGCCCAGCGCCTGGATTCGGGTACCGCCACCCTGTACCGGCATTTCAAATCGCGTACACAACTCGTCGCCCATGTCATCGACACGGTGCTCGGCGAGGCCGATATCGACGCGGCGGCGATACGCGAAATGCCGTGGCGACAGGCCGTCGAATCGGCCGCACGCAAGCTGTTCGAAGTCTTTCACGCCCACCCACACGTCGCGCGGTTGCTGGCAGAGCGAATTCCCATGGGGCCCAACGCAATGCTGCAGCGTGAAGTGATGATCGTAGCACTGCTGGATGCAGGGTTCGGTTCCGAGCTGGCCGCACAGGCCTATGCGACAGTGGCGCGGTTTGTCCTCGGATTCGCCATCCAACTCGGTGAGCACCCGAGCGATGATGACGCCGAACTCCCAGAAACCTGGCGCGCCCAGGATCCGCAGTCCTACCCCGCCACCGTGGCGGTGGCCGCTCACCTGCCGGTCGGCCTGGACCGCGAGTTCGGCCTAGGACTGGAACTGATCCTCAACGGCCTGGCGCAGCTGCTCGACGAGGCCTGACATGCCGACAGCCGGCGCGACTCCGACGTGCCGGCGGCGGTCAGCCGAAGCAGTCGTTGACATGCGGACACATTAATGGATACGGTGTGTCCAGAAATAGTGTCGTCGGGGTGCCCAGAGGCGCCTATGGCATCAGGGCGCCGTCGATGGCGAGCCTCCCAGCCCGAGAATCGGAGAAACGGTGAGCCGAATATTGATACGCGGTGCACAGGTGATCACCATGGCGCCGCATCGCCCCGACACTGAATGCATCGACATCCTCGTCGAGGACGAGCGCATCGCGGCGATGGGCGACCGCCTCGATCCGGCCGGCGCCGACGTTGTCGACCTCAAAGACCACATCGTCATCCCCGGACTCGTCAACGCCCACCTGCACACGTGGCAGTCCGCGCTCCGGTTCGTCGGCGGAGACTGGTCGCTGCTGGAATACCTGGCCCACACTCACGGTCACGTCGCCCGCAGATACGGCCCCGACGACATGCACATCGGGACGCTGGCCGGCGCGCTGAACCAAATCAATTGCGGTACAACTACCGTGGGCGACTGGTGCCACAACTGCCTGACGCCGGAGCACGCCGATGCCGCCGTCGACGCCCTGAACGTTGCCGGCATCCGCGCGGTCTTTTTTCACGGCACACCTCACGGCGGCCCCACCAAACCCCATGACGTGTCCGAGGTCGACCGCCTCCTCAGCGGTCCCATCGCCAACAGCGCACTGCTGACCGCGGGAATGGCGATCAAAGGGCCGCAATTGTCCGCTTCCGACGTGGTGATCGCGGACCTCCGGGCTGCCCTCGAACGCGGCGTGACCGCATCGATGCACCAGAGCGCCGGAACGCCCGGACCCGGCTGGAGCGCGGTCGGCGCGGCCGGACTGTGGGGTCCACACGCCAACATCGTGCACGGCACCGGACTGACCGACGACTGGGCAAAGAAGCTCACCGACGCCGGAGTCACGTTCACGACCACGCCGGAAAACGAACTGGGTCAAGGACATTGCACGGCAATCACCGAACAACTCGTGCGTGCCGGCGGAGCGCCGTCGCTCGGCACCGACACCGAAACGGCCGTATCCGGTGAAGTTCTCACCGCTGCCCGCATCACCCTGGCCCGCCAACGAGGCCTGGCCCACGAGCAGGAATTCCACCGCACCGGCATGGGCGCGCCCACTGCGGGGCTCACCAGCAAACAGGCGCTGTCATGGGCAACCGTCCACGGCGCGCGTGCCCTCGGCCTGGCCGACAAAGTCGGCCACCTCTCCCCCGGGATGCAAGCCGACATCGTCGTGATCGACGCCCGGGCACTGAACTTGTGGCCGGCCCATGACCCGGTCACCGCGGCGCTGCACGCCAGCATCGCCAACATCGAAGCGGTCATGGTCGCCGGGCGCTGGCGCAAACGGCACCACACCCTCGTCGATACCGACATCGACGATGTCACAGACCGGCTACAGGAGTCGGGAGAACGGTTCGCCCACAAGATCCACGCGACCGGTCCGCTCGCCCGTACCCGGCGCCGCGTCGTGCGCACGGTCGTGCGCAGGCACCTTCGTCGCCAAGCCCACTCCGCCAGTTGACAATTGCCGAAGCAGTGCGTCCGCGCCCGAGGGTTCGCCGTGGTTCGCCGCCGACCAGTGGGCCCTCAGCCGCCGTACTGCGGCTTCAGCTGACCCGCAAGCGCAGACAGCGGCACGTTGGCCACCACGGTGCCACCGTCCATGGACCAGACGCGCTGCCCCGGCGGTGTGGGTTCTTCCCGCATCATCGGCTGATCCGGCATGTACAACCGCAGTGAATCTCCGGTGAGCGCGAACGCACGGTAGTTGCCCGAATAGCCCGGGCCGGCGCTGTCCGGCTGGAATTCGGGCACCGTGAAGGGGTAGGTGCCCGGGGTGTGCGGTGGCGGTACCGCGTCGAGAATCGGCGGCAGGATGGGTGCGGCGGCAGCCGAAACCGCCTGATTGGCATTGACTCCCGGCCGAAACAGATCGGGCAGGTACAGCCGGCGGCCGGAGTTCATGTCGAAGAGGAACGACCGGTAGGCGTTGTTGGCCTGCACACCGAACGGTTCGAACGTTTCGTGGACCACCACGGACTGCAGCCCACCAGGACCGGGAATGATCTCGTAGTCGGCGCGGGCACTGCTGTCCCGCGGCGTGGTGTTGCCGGTAGCTCGCCACCCATTGAACAGCCGCGTGTAGTAGTCACGCAGTATCGGCCCAGCAGTCGGGTTGTCGATCAATTCGGCCGGAATCCGCAGCGACAGCAGCATTTCCGCTTCACGCTGGGATTTGACCACCGCGGTGCAGGCGCCGCCGTCCCAGACCGCCCCGAGCCCCGCACAGAAGTTGTCAACCGCCGCGTGAGCGGCCGGTGCAGCGGTGAGGCAGCCGGCGGCAACGCCCAGAGCTGCCAACGACGCCCGGAATCTACTTGCCACGTTTACCGTCCGCCCCGGCGAGCATCACCTCGGCAGCAAGCCATCGATCCCCCACCTTCTGCATCGTCATGGACACGCTGACGTAATCGGTCTTCTTGTCCTTCACCGCGGCACTGGTGACGTCCTGCTTCACCGTCAGCAGCACGTCCACGTCGTCGCCCCGGACTGCTTTGACCGCGGCGTCATCGACGACACCGGTGGTGCTGACCTTGTTGTCGATCAACATCTTTCGCATGGTCGCCGCGGCCTTGCTGTAGGTGTCCTTGAACTTGCCCGTGGCGCCGCCGAGTACATCGGCAAAGTTCTTGTCGATGGTGTTCAGGTCGGTCGTGGTCAAAGTGACCGCATAACTGCGCGCCGCGTCGAGCGCCTGCGAGGCCTCGGCGTCGCGTTGGTGCTGGGCGAAAACCAGCCACCCGGTGGTGCCGGCTGCGGCGGTGAGCGCGATCACCACGGCGATGACGGCCCAACAGATCGAGCGACGAATGGTGTACGTCCTGGACCCGGCAGTCTCGGGTTGCGCCGCTTCGGAATCCACGGTTTCGACGTCGTCTGCCACGTCAGCTTCCTTGGCGGTCACAGGATTTCGACCTTGCTGGCCAGCCACCGGTCACCGCTGCGTTCCATCGTCATGTCGATGCGATTGCGGTCGATGCGCGGGCTCGGGTTGTTGGCGTTGGTGATCGACTGATCGACGAACAGCAGCACTTCGACCTTGTCGGGCGTCGCCGACTTCACCGCGGCGGCGACAACGATGCCCGTCCCCGACGCTTTGTTGTCGATCAGCACCTGACGCAACTGGTTCGCGCCCTGACTGTAGGCGTCCTTGAACTCACCGGTCGCGCCGTCGAGCGACTTGCGGTAATTCTCATCGATGTTCTTGGCGTCCAACGTGGTGAGCACCACTGCGTAATCCTTGGCAGCCTGCAGTGCAGCCTCACTCGCCGCGTTGACCCGGTACTGGTCGTACTGCCGCCAACCCAGAAATCCCAGTGCCCCTATCAATACCGCGAACAGCAACGCGCACACCACAGCGGCCGGTCCCACCCGGCGCCTCGACTCCGAAGCGGCCGATTCCGTGGTCTCGGCAGCGTCTGCCTCCGTGACATCGACAGCATCGGCCTCGACGGACTGATCCGTCGCTTCGGCGGGTTCGGTCTCCGTGTCTTGCACCTGATCGAAGACATCAGCACTGGCAGTTCGTTTACTCATCACTTCTCGCGTATCTCGTGGCCCATCAGTTCGGCAGAGGCACCGGCATCACAGGGCCGCCGTATGGGGTGTCAATGGTGTAGCCCGGGTAGTGCGGCGTCTTGTCGGTCACGGCATGTGGGTCGTATCCCGGCGGCGGACCGGCAGTGTCGTCACCCGGCGGCCGCGGCGCATTGCGGGCGCCGCGAACCAACAGCGACGGGTCCTGGTCTTCACAGTAGGTGTACTTGTACGGCTCGGGGAAACTCGCGTCGGTCGGCGCGTGGCGCGGCAGGTCGTAGTCGCACCGGTACTTCGGATAGATATCGCCGAGTGCCCAGATCCCACCGTCGTGCACGACGGTGGCGAACCGATCGATGAACGGGTCGCGGTCGGGCCGCCAGAGGTACTGCAGCGCTGGGATGCGCTGATAGATGATCTGCGACACCGTGGTCAGGTTCCCGAGGATCTGCACCACATTCTGACGGTTGTCCGCGATCAGGTTGTCCAGCGTGGCCAACTGCGGCTCACCACGATCGACGAGGGTTCGGAAGCCCCCGTCCATCTTGTTCACACCCCCGAGCACCGCCTCCAGGCTCTTGGTCGTGGCCTGCAGACCCGGGCGCACGTCAGCAACAGTGCCGAACACCACCCGCGTGGTGCGGATCATGCTGGTGGTCTCCGGCAATACCGAGTCGACGGTGTTCGCCAGCAAGCTGGCACCGTCGAGGATCGCGGCCAGCTTCCGCGGGCCGTCCTTTGTCACGTGCAACTCGTTGAACATCTTGCCGAGCTTGTCGGCGTCGAGTTGGGCCAGCGCGCCGCGGCTATGGTCGATGATGTGTGGGAGGGTCACCGGAATACTGGCCTGCTTGCCCGAAATGACCGCGCCGTCAACCAGATACGGGCCACCACCGTGGTCCGGCCGGAAATCCAGATACTGCTCACCCGCCGCCGACAGACCCGACACCCGCACCGGGCTGTCCGTGGGGATGTGGGCCGACCTGTCGACGGTCGCGATCGCTTCCACGCCGTTGCTGGTGAGATTGACGGCCGAGACGTGACCGATCGGGATGCCGCGCAACGTGACGTCCTGGTTGGCCAGCAGCCCACCGGATTCCGGCAGCATGATGCGGATCGCCATGGTCCGGTGGAACGGGTTGAACCGCAGTCCGTCGATCGCGATGTAACCGAAAGACACCAACGCCGTCAGCGCCAGGCCGAACAGCGCGAGCACCACCTTGCGGCTGGCGACCGCCTTGATGATGCGAATGGCCACCGCCAGTACAGAATTCAGCAGGCTGATCATGGGCGGTCCGGCCCGTTGATTCGGCCGAGCAGCATGTTCCACTCGTATCGCAGACTGCCGATCATCAGATGCCAGTCGGTGCCGTCAGGGCCGTGGATACCGGGGTCGCCCGCGTAGTTCTTGTCGGGCAGGGCACCGATCGCGATCTTCTCGACGGACGCACGTCCATGCAGCGCAGCCGAATTCGTCGACTTGACCACGACGCCGATCAGCCGGTTGAACGCCGTCAGCGTGATGTTCGGATCCAGCGTGATGTCGTTGGAGACCTGCGACAGTTTGTTGACATCGGCGATGACGCTGCGGGTGTCGGTGCCCTGCATCGAGGGGAACTTGGACAGTTGCCGGGTGATCCGGCCGACGTTGTCGATCACATCCATGATGCGAGTCGTGTTGTCGGAGATGACCGCCAGTGCCGGTCCGCCGGCTGACAGAGCCGAATCGATGCTCTGCTGGTGATTGGCCACCTCGGCGGCCATGTTCGACGTGCTGCGCAGTGTCGAGTCGAGCTGCGCCGAGCGCGCCGACATCTTCGACAGGAACTGGTTGGTCTCCGCGATCAGGCCGGCGAGTTTCTCCCCGCGGCCACCGACCACGCGGCCGGCCCCGTTGACGTCAGTGGTCAACGCGCGGACGGCACCACCGTTGACCAGCATGGCCAGTGAGTTGAGCAGTTCTTCGACCGTCGGTGCGGAAGCAGTCGACGCCAGCGGGATGGTGTCGCCATTGTGCAACAGCGCACCGCCGTCAGCCTTGTCGCTGGGTGGGCGGATCTGCAGGAAAACGTCGCCCAGTGGTGTGGCAGAACGCAATTCAGCCGTACTGCCCACCGGCAGCGGCACGTCCTTGCGGATCTTCATCGCCACCTTGGCCGTGAAATCCTGGGCCTCGATCCCGGTGACTTCACCGATATCCGCGCCGTACAAACGCACTTTCGCCTTCGACGGCAGATTCAGCGCGTCGGTGAACACGGCATTCAAGTTGTAAGTCGGCCCACCTGACCCCGGGGATGGCAAGGGCACGCTGTCCAGGCCCGCGGCACAGCCGGTCATCAGCAGGACACCGCCCAGCGCGCCGGCCCAGCGTGCGCCGCGCGCCACCGATTTCACAGTCATCGTGTGGGCCCTCCCGCCGCGGGTGCGGGCGGCGCCGGAGCCGGGGTCGCCGCGGAAGCACCGGGTTTGGGTGGCTCACCCTGGCCCGACGGACCGATGCCGTTGCCCATCAGGTCCAGCATCGAGCTGAGCCCGAAATCAGGCCCGTAATCCTGCAATGTGCCTGTCGCACAACCTAGTTGCTTCAGGCCCATGAGGTTGCAGAGTTCCTTGTTCAGGTTGTTGTTGAAGATGACCTTGTCGGTCAGCAGGTGGACGCGAACACTACCGCCGACCGGGTCCAGGACGTTGTACAAGTTGTCGAGCGTCAACGGCAGCACATCGAGGGTTTCGGTCAGCTCACGCTTGTTGTCGGCCAGCGAGGTGACCATCGTGTTGAAGTCACCGAACGCACCCTTGAGCTGATCACGGTGCCGATTCAGCAGATCGCTGACCTGCTGGAGGATCTCGTTGGCCTTTGCACCGGTGCGCCCTGATCCCAGGTTCTGGTCGGCGAGGATGTCGCTGAGTTGGTGCACATTGGCGCCGAACGTGCGGATGGCCGCATCGTTGTCGGCCGCCGACTGGGTCAGATCCGAGACACTGCGGATGATCTGCTGAAGGTTCTTCTGCGTCTGTGCGCCACCGTCGGGGCCGACCTTTAGCGCCTCGGACAACTTGGTCAAGGTCGACTTGATCTGATCGCTGTTGCCCGCCGAAATCTGGGAGCCCAGATTCACCAGATCACCCAGCGGCCCACCACCATTGGCGTCGCCCCTCAGGGCGGTCCCGAGCTTGTCGATCATGGCCAGGGTCCGGTCGAATTCGACCGGCGTCCTGGTGTTCCCCAACCCGATCAGATCGCCGTCGCGGAGTTTGGGACCGCTGGTGTAGGCCGGGGTCAGCTCGATGTGCCGGTCGGTGAGGATCGAGGCGGAAACCGTCGCGGCGACGACAGGTCAAGTCCATGGACGTGGTGTACGACGTCGTCGTGTGATTCTTCGATGTGATGGTTCAGGCGGTCAGTGCCGCGTGGGTGGCCTCCTGTTCGGTCGGGGTGTCGTTGACGGTGCGTGATTTGCTCAGGACGTCGAGGCCGAGGTAGCGCCGGGATTCGGCCCATTCGTCGTGTTGTTCGGCCAGTACCGCGCCGACGAGACGGATCAGGGCGTCGCGGTCGGGGAAGATGCCGACGACGTCGGTGCGGCGGCGGATCTCCTTGTTGAGCCGTTCCTGGGGGTTGTTCGACCAGATCTGGCGCCAGATCTGCTTGGGGAACGCGGTGAACGCCAGCAGGTCCGGCCGTGCTGCTTCGAGGTGGTCGGCCACCTTGGGCAGCTTGTCGGACAGGGCGTCGATGATCCGGTCGTATTGTGCGGCAACGGATTCAGTGTCGGGTTGGTCGAACACCGAATGCAGCAGCGTGCGCACCCACGGCCACGACGACTTCGGGGTCAGAGACATCAGATTGGCCGTGTAGTGCGTTCTGCAGCGCTGCCACGTTGCGCCGGGCAGGGTGGCCCCGATCGCGGCCACCAACCCGGCGTGCGCGTCACTGGTGACCAGCTTGACCCCGGACAGGCCGCGGGCGGTCAACGACCGCCAGAACGTCAACCAGCCGGCACCGTCCTCGGCGGTGGTGAGGTCGATACCGAGGATCTCCCGGTGGCCCTCGGCGTTGACTCCGACCGCGATCAGGGCGTGCACGTTGACCACCCGCCCGCCCTCGCGGACTTTGAGGACCAGGGCGTCGGCGGCCACGAACGTGTACGGGCCGGCGTCCAAGGGCCGGGTCCGGAAGGCCTCGACGGCGGTGTCGAGTTCCTTGGCCATCACCGACACCTGCGACTTCGACAGGCTGGTGATGCCCAACGTTTCGACGAGCTTGTCCATCCGCCTGGTCGAGACGCCGAGCAGGTAGCAGGTCGCGACCACGGTCGTCAGGGCGCGTTCGGCGCGTTTGCGGCGTTCGAGCAGCCATTCGGGGAAGTAGGAGCCGTGCCGCAGCTTGGGGATCGCCAGATCCAATGTGCCTGCGCGGGTGTCGAATTGGCGGTGCCGGTAGCCGTTGCGCTGGTTGGTCCGCTCAGAGCTGCGTTCGCCGTATCCGGCGCCGCACAGGGCGTCGGCCTCGGCCCCGAGCAGGGTGTGGATGAACGTGGCGAGCAGCTCGCGCAGCACGTCGGGGTGGGTGGTGGTGAGTCGTTCGGCCAGCACGGTCGGCAGGTCGATATTCTGGGCAGCGGTCATCGCGTGGTTCCTTTGCTCGAGTGACTTTGGACGGTCCCTCGAAGAATCACGCGATGACCTTCAATCACTCGGCTACGACACGCCGGTACCGCTGATCAGGTCCGACTCGTACACCACTCTGCTGGACGCAACCCGACGACATCGCTCGGTACGGGGACCTTCCGATCGATGTCCATGGTGACCTCGACATAGCTGCCCTTGTTCTCCACGGTGTCGACCTTGCCGACCTGCATGCCGAGCACCGACACCGCATTGCCGGGATACAAGCCGACGGCGTCCTGGAAATGCGCCGTCACCCTGATGTCGCGGTGCCAGAATTTCGGCGCCACGGCGGCGGCCGTCGTCACCAACGACACCACCGCGACGACGGCCACCACGGCAATGATCAAGGCGCGCTTTCTCATTTGCAGTCCTTGAAGTACTCGACGATGTTGAACTGCCGGGCTCGACCGCTGATCGCGCACATCCAGGCATCCACCATGAGTCCGCCCGAGAGCTGCACATCAGCGGCATTCCCACTACCCATGATGTTGGCGAAATCGCGCGCCGCGATCGGTGCGTTCTGCAGGATGTTGCGAACCAGCGCATCGTGATCGGCCAACATCTTGGCGAAGTCGTGCAGGCTGTTGATGAGCGCGTCGAGTTGCGGCTCGTCGGCCAGAATCGTATGTGCCCGGTCGGCCAGCAAGGTCACCCCGTCGAACAGGCGCTGAACCGCAGCCCGCCGCGTGGTGATCTCACCCAGAATCTGATTGCCCTGCAACACAAGTGCGCCCAGATCAGCCTTCTGTCGGTGCAGCAGTGCAGCGATCGTGTCCGCGTTGGAGATCAGCGTGCCCAGCTGATCACGTCGAGACTGGATCACGCCGGCCAGTGAATTCAGATTGGTCAGCGCCTGTGGCAGTGCGTCGGGCAGGCCCTGCAGGCTGGCACTCATGACGCGCACCGACTCGGCGATCCGATCAGCGTCCAGCGGAGCCAGAGTGCTGGTCGCGCCCTCCAGCGTCTTCTGCAGGTCATACGGCACTTCCGTGTGACTCAATTTGATTGTGTTGCTGCGCAATTCACCAGGGCCGGCCGGTACCAGCTCCAGATAGCGAGACCCGAGGATGGTGGTGAGCTTGATGGCCGCGCGGGTCTCGGTGCCCAGCCGCACGTTCTTGTCGGCCTTGAAGGTGACCACCACGTGGTCACCGGCCAGGGCGACGTCCTGCACCTCGCCGACGTGGATGCCCGCGATGGTCACCGCATTGCCCGACTTGATGGCGGCGGCCTGGGCGAACTCGGCGGTGTACTGCTTCCTGCCGAAGTCCAGAACACTGATCAGCACCACCGTGACAACCATGACGACAATGACCGTCAGACCGATGACACCGAGCCAGAACTTGTTGTAGTCCTCCAGGACTCGCTGGCGCCCACCCGGGATGTTGGCCGGGCGAAGTGGGCCGCCGAAGAGGCTGCTCATCGGCATACCGCCGTGTGCCACACTTCGTTGCCGTTACCCGGGGTGGCGGCGATGACGAAGTTCTGGAACCACTGCTTCAGACCGCGCCACAGCGCGAAGTCGACGTCGCAGGGATAGGCGTTGAGGTACGTGCCGTCCTGCGTCATCCGGCTCAGGCCCTTCAGCAGCAGTGGCACATTGGCCATCATGTAGCCGAACCGGGCTTTGCCATCGGTGGTGCTGTACTTCAAGAAGCCGGGGTCGCGGGCGATGAATTCCTGCATCTGCGGGGTGATCGCGTTGACGATCGTCGACAGCCGCGAGACGTTGGCGGTGATCGATCCCACCGAGGAAAGCAGTTCCTCACGCCGGCTGTTGAAGGCTGCCAACGACGCCGACGTCTGGCTCAGCATGGTCTCCAGGTTGCTGCTCTGCTTGGCCAGTGTCGTCATCAGCTTGTCCAGGTTGGCAATCAGATCACCCAGTGCCGCATCAGGACCCGCCAGCGTCTGCGTCAGCACCGAGGCCTGGGTGGTCAACGTCAAAAGCGACCCCTGGTTGCCCTGGAACGCCTGGATGATGGCGTTCGTCAGATTGTCCACCTGCTTCGGATCCAACTCGGTGAACAAAGGCTCGAAACCATTGAGCATGTAGGAGATATCGAACGACGGATTGGTCCGATTCACCGGAATCAGCGCGCCCGCAGCCAATTTCCGCTTGTCTCCGTCACCCTGGCTGAGCCCGACATACCGCTGCCCGATGATGTTCTGGTAGGTCACCGAGGCCAGCGTGTTGGTGTAGAGGGTCTGATTGCTGTGGATCTGGAAGGTGACCTTGGCCCGGTAGTCGGGCGTCAGTTCGATCTTGTCGACCCGGCCCACCCGAACGCCGGCCACCCGGACGTCATCGCCCTCGGCCAGACCCGACACGTCGCTGAACATGGCCGAGTACGTCGTGGTCGGCCCGGCGATGTTGCGTTGCAAGGTGGCGAACACCATCCACGTGACGGCAACGGAGAACACCAGGAACAGCGTGAGAAAAACGACGGTGCTGCGTTTCAGTTTCATCGCTGTCCCTCCGGAATCGGAGTGACCTGTATTTCTTGGCCACGCGCGACAGGACCGAGCAACAGTTGGGTGGCGGATGTGGCTGGGCCACCGACGATCTTGCTCAACTGATCCTTCTCGACATCGCTGCCGACCGGCCCGACGGTTCCGCCGTACAGCGGCGCTGATTGCTGCTGAATCTGGGCGGGTGCGCCGGCTTCTGCGGGCAACGGCGGCCCCGGCGGTGCGGGCACGGCCTGCGGGCCCGGAGCGGGTCCCGCCTGGGGTGCCGGCGGCGCATTCGGGTCCGGCGGGCCCGGGAAGTCCGGCACCACCGGCACCGAGAACCGTGGCGGCGCAACGTTGGGACGGTTCTCGGTCACCCACGGCGGCACGGCCGTGCCCATCGAGGCCAGACCCGGTTTGAGGTCGGGAGCCGTCGGAGTTTCCGGTGCTGTCTGGCAGCTCGGGCCCTCCAGCGCGCCATACCGCGGGCAGTCGGCTCGGGTGTACTGCCGTGACGGGTTCATCGAGATGGCCGCCTTGACGGTCAGCATGTTGGTCTCCGGGTTCCACGCTTCGTCGTATGCCTTGTTGGCGAGCGCCTGCAAACGTGTTGAGATGCCGTGGAATTCGCCGGAGTGGTCCGCAATCACACCCAGGCCCGGCGTCAGGCCGGTACTGACCTGGATCATCCGGTCGGTCTGGTGGTCGAAAGCATCACCGAGTGTTCCCGTGGTGTTCAGCCCGCCGGTGAGGAAACCGGTCAGCTGCGAACGCTTTTCGGCGAACGTCCGCATCGGCTTCACCGAGCTGTCCAGCGCGGCGAACAGGTCCGGCGACACGGTACGCAAGCTCTCGGATGCGGCCTTGAGTGCGGACAACGTCGTCGGCCCGGTGTCGTCGGACCGCACTACCGAATTCAGTTGGCGCATGATCTCATTCACGTCGTGCCCCGCATCGGTGAGCTTCTGCCCGCGGCCATGGGTGGCTTCGGAGATGGCCGCGAAGACACCGACATTGTTGGCATCGGGTGACTGACCGACGGCCTTGAGCAACTGGCGCAGCTTCGCCAGCACGTTCTGGAACAGCACTGTGGGCAGCGTCTGGTCTTCCAGGACAACGTCGCCCGAACGGATGGGCCGCGCCCCGTTGCCGTTCTGCACGAGCTGAACGGCCGACACCGCGAACAGGTTGGCGGGCACCACACGCGCGGTCACGTTGTCGGGGATCTGCGACGCGAACTGCGGCTGGATGTTGACGTGCACCACGTTCGGCTGACCGTGCTGCGAGGGCGTCACGCTCGACACCATGCCGACGATCACGCCGCGGAATTTCACGTCGGACCGCTCCGGCAGACCGTCACCGATGTTGATGAGCTTGAGGTCCACCCGGATGAAATCGTCCAGCTTGCCTTGCGATTTCACCACCATGAGGACCGCGGCGAACGAGGCGACCACCGCGAAGCACAGGCCGATGACGCCCAGCTTGCGGTCGGTCGAGCCGCGCGGGTCGTGGTCGAACGAGTTGGCCATCAGCCACCGAACCTTGCACCACTGATGACGCCCCACAGCGCCATGGTGAGCAGCATGTTGACGATCATCACGACAGTGACGCTGCCGCGCATTGCGCGTCCGGCCGCCACTCCGACGCCCGCCGGGCCGCCGGAGGCGAAGTACCCGTAGTAGCACTGGAGGGTCGAGGAGATGAACACGAACACCACCGCCTTGATGGTCGCGAACAGCACGTCCCGTCCCTCGAGGAACAGGCCGAAGTAGTGCAGGTACGTACCGGTGGACTGGCCGGCGATCACACTGACCAACTGGCACGACAGATACGCCAGGGCCAAGGACGCCAGGAACAGCGGGACCACCGCGATGACCGACGCCACCACCCGCGTCGCCACCAGGTAGGCCACCGAGTTGATGCCGAGGGTGTCGAGCGCGTCGATCTCGTCATTGATCCGCATGGCGCCGAGTTGGGCGGTGAACCGGCAGCCGGCCTGCGCGATGAACGCCATCGCGATCATTGCCGGCGCCAACTCACGCGTCGTGGCGAACGACGAGACCAAACCGGTGGCAGGCCCCAAACCCAGCAGGTTCAGGGCGTTGTACCCCTCGATCGCCACCAGCGCCCCGGCCGTGACGCCCAGAACGCCAGCCACATTCAAGGTTCCGCCGCCGACCACGATCGAGCCGTTGCCCCAGGTGATATCCGAGAGCAGTCGCAACAGTTCCTTGCGGTAGCGCACCCACATCGTGGGCATGGCCAGCACGACCTTGCCGAAGAACTCGATCATGTGGCCGGTTCGCCCGGCCGCCTTCAGCAGTCCGTTGCCGACCGCCGCGAACGGTCGCAGCAGACCCGGGGTGAATGTTGACGGTGCGGCCATGTCAGATCGACGTCTTCGGGAAGATGAGGATGTACAGCTGGCTCATCACGACGTTGACGATCATCATGAGCAGCACCGACTCCACCACCGCGGCGTTGACCGAGTTGGCCACACCGGCCGGACCGCCGCGGGTGTCCAGGCCCTTGTGGCAGCTGATCACGGCCACGATGACACCGAAGACGACAGCCTTGACCATGGCCAGCGCCAGGTCACCAACGGTCGAGAACGACGAGAACGTGGCGATGAACGAGCCGGGGGTGCCGTTCTGCAGATAGACGTTGAACATGTAGCTCGCCAGGTAGCCCACGAAACTGGTGACGCCGGTCAACAACACACCGATGAGGACCAACGCGACCAGACGCGGCACGACCATGCGCTGGATCGGAGAAACCCCCATCACCTCCATGGCGGCGATCTCTTCCCGCATGGTGCGCGATCCGAGGTCGGCGCAGACCGCCGAACCGACGGCCGTCGCGAGCAGCAGCGACGCGACCAGCGGGGCGCCCTGCCGGATGACCACCAGACCGGTGGCCGCACCCGACAGCGACGAGGCGCCGACCTGGCCGGCCAGCAAGGCGAACTGGATAGACAACGTCACGCTGATCGGGATGGTCACCAGAACCGTTGGGGTGAAAGCGGTTCCGGCCATGAACGCCGCCTGGTCCAGGAACTCGCGCACCTGGAAGCGTCCCTTGATGATGTCGAAGAACAGGTACTCCAGCGTCCGCAGTCCGAGCACGATCTGACCGCCGGCAGTGCTCAGCGACGCGATCGGGTGGTTCTGCAGATAGCGCTTCACCCAGTCGATGGCCTCGGCGATGGCGCCCCACTTCGCCAGTCCCCTGGGCTGTGCCTGGTCGGTCACAGGGCCGTCGCTTCCTGGCCGGATGCCGGCCACTCGGTGGCGATGCCTCGGCACACCAGTTCGTTGCTTGCGAGGGTCTGCGCGATCAGTTCTTCACGGCTCGGCTTCTGCCCGTAGCGCAAGGCGATGCCGAACGGGATGGCACAGATGGTCTGGGCTGTCGCGCGGACATCGACGTCGGCGCGGATGTAGCCCTGGTTGATGCCGTCCCGCAGCATGGTCGCGAGGACGCGGGCGCCGTCATCGAAGAGGTGCTGGAACTCCTCGGTCATCTGTTGGTCGACGCCGGCGGCCTGCACCACGATCAACTGCATCAGCCGCGGCTCGTCGGCCAGCAGTTCGCTGTAGGCCATGCCGATGCCGAGCAGGTGATCGCGGAACTCCGTGATGGATGTCAACTGCCCCGGCCTCGAGTCGCCGATGGCGGCGAGCACCCGGGCATTCACCTGGCGCACCGCGTGGTCGACGATGTCGCGCTTGTTCTCGAAGTAGCGGTAGAACATCGAGTGCCCGGACCCGAGGCGCTTGGCGATGTGACTGATGGAGGTCTGGTGATAGCCCCGCTCCGCGAACTCCGCCAGTGCGGCTTCGATCACTTCTTCGCGTACCAGCTCAGCGCGTTTTGCACGCTGGCGCTCGGCCATGGTCGCGCGCGCCTCGCCTGTCACGCGGATCACAGTAGCGTATCGATTCCGGTTTCGGACACAGTCTTCGCGAAACGGAATGAATTGTCTCGCGGGTAAGTGACGCGCCGCGCAGGTTTGCTGGGAGTCGCTACAGCCGTTGCCGCAGCACAGTAGGGCGGGATGCTCGACCATGGGGCTGTTTGGGCATTTTCACGAAATACCCACAGCTTCGGACCTCATCGTGGTAGCCATCGCGGCGCACTATCCTGCCCCCATGACGACGGACCGGATCACCGTGGACATCCGCGACGGCATCGCCTACGCGACGCTCAATCGAGCGGACAAGATGAACAGCCTTGACCTGCCGATGCTGGAAGCCCTCGCCGCGATACCGGGTCGGCTGGTACAGGACCGCTCGGTGCGGGTCGTCATCCTGCGCGGCGACGGGCGCGCGTTCTGCACCGGGCTGGATTTCGCCGGCGCGAAACTGCAGGGGCTGAGCGCCGTGCGCAACTTCGGCAAGCTCCCCGGGCAGAAGACCAATCTCTTCCAGCAGGCGTGCTGGGCGTGGCGGGAGTTGCCGGTCCCGGTGATCGCGGCGGTGCACGGCCACTGCTACGGCGGCGGACTGCAGGTGGCGCTGGCCGCCGACTTCCGGATCGCGACACCCGACTGCAAGCTGTCGGTCATGGAGGCCAAGTGGGGCCTCATCCCGGACATGACGGGGTCGGTGACGCTGCGCGAGCTCCTGCCGATGGATGTGGCTAAACGGCTCACCATGACCGCCGAGGTGTTTTCCGGGACCGACGCCCTGGGCTATGGACTGGTCACGTCCGTCGCCGACGATCCGGTGGCTGCAGCCGAGGCCCTGGCCGCACAGCTCATCGAGCGGTCCCCCGATGCCTTGGCCGCCACCAAGAAACTGTTCGACGCGACGTGGACGTCGTCGCCGCGATCGGCGTTCTGGACCGAGTCGCTGTTGCAACTCCGCTTGCTGCGGGGCCGCAATCACCGATTGGCGCGCAAGGCCGGTCGCGACAGCAGCCCGGTGTGGGCGCCGAGATCCTTGAGCTGAAGCCCGAACGTGCCGCCGGGCTTGAGGTTCGGCCTGGCCTTGGGCGGCAGGACCTTCGTCAGCCCCTTCGCCAGACCGGCCAGCGGGTTGGGCAACTGCCCGAGCGACGGCGAGGCCGTCTTCGGCTTCTTCGGCGGCGGCTGCGTGACGGTGACAGCAGGAGTGACGGCGGACGTCGTGGCAGGCTTCGACGCTGCCAACGGTGCGAAGGCACCGGGCTGCATGGCCGCGGCGCGGACCTTGTTTGCTTCGGCGACGATGGCCTTCGCGACGACGTTCCCGGCGTTGTTCACCACGCCGACAGCGGTTTGGACACCCGCCATGAATGCGCGGAGCGGATTGCCGGTCTTCGCCAGCTCCTGGGCGACGGCGTCGGGGACGTGGAACGCACCCGCGAGGAAGAAGTTGAAGCCCGGGAAGATCACTGCCGCAACCACATTGATGACGCCGATCACCGCGACCTGGAACACGCCGCGCGGCTGCACCGTCGGCTCCGGGTCCCGGACGACGGGCGCGTTGAGCGCGTCGAACGTCTGCTGGCGGAAATCCTGGAACGCCGCCAGGACCGCACCGGGACCGCCGAGGATCGCGGGAGGAATGTTGAGCAGACCCACCACACCGACCTCGAAGGCGTTCAGCGCCCGCTTTGCCGGAATGGCGGCATCCACATCGATGGCCTTGTCCATGGCCGCCGCGGTCGGCCCCGTCATCGATGCGCCGGCGATGCCGAGCGCCTTGAGCGGGCCGTTCGCAGGCAGTGCCGCGAGGAACACTCCCGGCTCCTGCAGTGTGGTCGTGATGCCCGTCGTGACGGTCTGCGCCAGCAGCGGACAGATGAGGGAGCAGTAGATCCCCTGGTTCTTCACGAAACTGGTGATCAACCCGTCCGGCGGAACGGTTGCGGCCAAACGTATTTCCCGCGACACGGTGGGCGCCGCATGCTCGGCGACGGGCGTGACGGGCGTCAGTGGTGCGACGACCACCACGGCAACGGCGGCAGCGGCGAGGTCGACGGGCAGGCGTGCGGAAAGTTGCATCGTGGTCCCCTTACGCAGCGGTTGTGGGGTACCACGAACTACAGAGCCATTCGGTTCAATCGGTGCCCGAATCAATCTGGGCGGCGAGTGCGCCGAGGCTCAAGAGGAGTTTGCGCGTCGGCGGCTGTGCGAGGTCGGAGACGGTGCTGGTGTTCAGCGACGCATAGAACGCCACCTTGGCCTGCGCCAACGCCGTGCGCAGCCGGCAGGCCGATTGCAGCGGGCAATCCAGCCCGCTGCAATCGACCAGTTCGGTCTCGCCGTCGTCTTCCAGTGACCGCACGACATCGCCGAGGCGGGCGGTGCGGCCGGCCTCGGTGAGCGCCAGTCCGCCGCCCCGACCGCGGTCGGCGTCCAGCCACCCGGCAGCGGCCAGGTGCGCGCACGCCTTGGTCGCGTGGGTGTACGAGATCTGCATGTCCTCGGCGATCTGGCGCGTCGAGATCCGTTGCACGCCATCTTCAGCGGCGAGCCGGATCAGAATCCTCAGCCCGACGTCGCTGAAACCGGTAAGCCGCACGCGACCACGCTATTTAATTGACATTTACGATGCAAATAAAGACGTTCGCGGGACCGGCGGCGCGCTGTTCACATCTGTCACTGCGACTGCAGTGGCAGATGTGGACGGCGTCACCGGCTCAGCTCACCAGGTGCTTCTTCAGCTCCGTGCGCGCGAGGGCGTTCTTGTGCACCTCGTCCGGCCCGTCGGCGAACCGCAGCGTGCGGATGCCCGCGTACATCGCGGCGAGCGGGAAGTCCTGCGACACCCCGCCGGCGCCGTGCACCTGGATGGCCTTGTCCAGAATCCATTGCACCGTCAGCGGCGTGGCGATCTTGATGGACTGAATCTCGGTGTGCGCACCGCGATTTCCCACGGTGTCCATGAGCCAGGCTGTCTTGAGCACCAGGAGCCGCAGCTGCTCGATGCGCACCCGGGATTCGGCGATCCAGTCGCGGATGACGCCCTGCTCGGCCAGCGGCTTGCCGAACGCGACCCGGCTCGCGGCCCGCTGACACATCATCTCGATAGCGCGCTCAGCGACACCGATGGCCCGCATGCAGTGGTGGATGCGGCCCGGCCCGAGGCGCGCCTGGGCGATGGCGAAGCCGC
Organism: Mycobacterium sp. ST-F2; assembly: GCF_001905655.1. GTDB lineage: Bacteria > Actinomycetota > Actinomycetes > Mycobacteriales > Mycobacteriaceae > Mycobacterium. Next base: position 11,596 of record NZ_JMHT01000015.1, on the reverse strand, counting down.
CGCCCTCTTCACCGATCAGGTTCGACGCCGGGACCCGCACATCGGTGAACCGCAATTCCGCATGCCCACCGTGATCGTGGTCGTCGTAGCCGAATACCTCCATGCCGCGCAGGATCTCGAGCCCGGGGGTGTCCCGGGGCACCAGGATCTGTGACTGCTGGCGGTGTCGTTCCGAGGTCGGGTCCGTCTTGCCCATCACGATGAACACCTTGCAGTTCGGATTCATCGCTCCGGTGATCCACCATTTGCGACCGTTGATCACGTACTCGTCGCCGTCGCGGACGATGGACAGCTCGACGTTGGTGGCGTCCGAGCTCGCCACGTCGGGTTCGGTCATGGCGAAGGCCGACCGAATCTCACCGTCCAACAACGGTTCGAGCCACTGGCGCTGCTGCTCCTCGGTGCCGAATTCGTTGAGCACCTCCATGTTTCCGGTGTCCGGGGCGGCACAGTTGAAGACGGCGGGCGCCAATTGGATACTGCGGCCGGTGATTTCGGCCAGTGGCGCGTACTGCAGATTGGTCAGGCCGGCCCCCTTGACGCCGGGCAGGAACAGATTCCACAACCCGCGACGACGGGCCTCGGCGCGCAGCTCGGTGAGCACCGGGACGCTGTCCCACGCCCAGCGATTGTCCAGCGCGGCAAGCTGCTCGTGGAACGTCTTCTCGGCCGGGTAGACGTAGCTCTCCATGAATGCCGTCAGTTCGGCGACCATCTCTTTGGTCTTGGCGTCGTACGCGAATTCCATGTCAGTGCTCCTTGAGTGCGTTGAGGCCGGCGTCCAGCAGGATGTGCACCGCGTCCCCGGCGAACGAGAACCCGTCGCCGACGGTCTGCCCGTTGACGTAGCGGTAGTGGATACCTTCGAAGATGCCCGCCATCTTGAAGAAGGCCAGGCCGAGGTAGAAGCCGAAATCACCGAGGCTGCGGCCGATTCCGGCGGTGTAGCGGTCGACGATCTCCTGCTCGGTCAGGAAGCCCGGCGCTTCGCTGACATCGGAGACCTCTCCGGTGCCCGATGCGGCCAACCGCCCGTACGCCACCATCAACGCGAGATCGGTGAGCGAGTCGCCGATGGTGGCCAACTCCCAGTCGATGACGGCAGCGGGCCGGTCCGCGGAATCGAACAGCACGTTGTCCAGGCGGTAGTCGCCATGCACGATGCCGGGTACCGAATCGCCCGGAACCCGCTGTGACAGCGCCTGATAGAGCTGCTCCATGGCAGGCAGGTCCCGGGTGTAGGCGGCGGCGAACTGCTTGTGCCACCGCCCGACCTGGCGCCCGAGGAAGCCTTCGGGCCGACCGAAATCGGCGAGCCCCACCGATGCGGGATCGACCGAATGCACTGCCACCAGGGTGTCGACGAGCCGCTCCGAAATGAGCCGGGTGCGCTCGGCACCGAGCGCCTGCAGCTCGGCGGCCTGCCGGTAGGGCATGCCGTCGATCTGCGCCATCACATAGAACGGCGCGCCGAGCACGGACACGTCGTCGCAGAAGCCGTACATGGCCGGCACCGGCACCGATGTGGGCGCCAGGGCCGACATCATCCGGTATTCGCGGCTCATGTCGTGCGCGGTGGCGAGCAGTTCACCCACCGGTGGCCGGCGGACGATCCACGACGAATCACCGTCTGTGACACGGTAAGTCAGATTCGATTTGCCGCCCGCGATCAACGTCGCCGACAGGTCGGCGCCGGCGCCGGGCACCGTGGCCGACAGCCACGCGCCCAGTCGAGTCAGGTCCAGCCCGGGCAGATCCAGCTGCGTGTCAGCGGCCATCAGACGCCGCCGCCCAGCAGCACGCCACCGTCGATGGTCAGTGTCTGACCGGTCATCCAGCCGGCGTCGTCCGACAGCAGGAACGCCACCACGGAGCCGATATCTTCCGGCACACCAAGGCGTTTCAGCGGGTAGTTCGCGCTGACCTCGTCTTCGCGACCTTCGTACAGCGCGGTCGCGAACCGCGTCTTGACGACGGCGGGTGCGACGGCGTTGACCCGGATGTTCGGGCCCAGCTCGACCGCCAGTTCCTCGGTGAGGTGAATGACCGCGGCTTTGGAGACGCCGTAGAAGGCGATGCCCGGGGCGGGGCGCAGGCCGGCGATGGACGCGACGTTGACGATGGCTCCCCCGTGTTCGCCCTGCCAGGCCCGGTTCACCTTCTGCACCCACGACAGTGCGGACAGCACGTTGACTTCGAGAATCTTGCGCGCGGCGTCCATGTCGATGTCCATGAGCGGCCCATACACCGGGTTGATGCCGGTGTTGTTCACGAACAGGTCGGCACCACCGAAGGTCTCGATCGCCTTGGCCACCACAGCATCCTGATGCTCGGTGTCGTCGCCGCGTCCGGCCACGGCGAGGGCGACGTCCGGCCCACCGAGGGCCTCGACGGCGGCGTCGAGCGCTTCCTGCTTGCGTGCGGTGATCACCACCTTGGCGCCGTCGTCGACCAGGCGCTGGGCGATGGCGAACCCGATGCCACGACTGGCACCGGTGACGATTGCGGTCTTTCCTTCGAATCGCGTGCTCATGTCACTTCCTCGTGATGTTGGCGGTACCCGGCCCCAAACATGTGGGACACATAGGCGAAGTGTGCCACACTGGCACACTTCAGCGCAATGTCCCATAATGGTCAGATGTCCGGATCAGAGTCGACGACGCCCACCCCGTCCGCACGCCTGGGGACGGCATTGAGCCGCCAGGCCGCGGTCGACGCCGCGACGCGGCTGTATCTGGCAGGCGAGTCGGTCGACATGTCAGCGCTGGCAACCGAACTCGGCATCGGCCGCTCGACGCTCTATCGACTGGTCGGCAACCGGGAAGACCTGCTCGCCACCGTGCTGGCCGAGGCCACGGAACGCACTTTCCGGCGCACCGTCGCGGACATGGCCGCAGAGGCCGGCCCCGATGCCGAACCGCCCGGCGGCACCGGTTACATCCTGGAAGTGATGGACCGCTTCCTGCACGCGGTCGTCGACGCGAAACCCCTGCAGGTGGTATCGCACCGCGAGCCGCTCCTGATCGTGCGGCTCATGCTGCTGCCCGGACTCGTCGAACAGACCGCGGGGCGCTTGGTCGGCGAGCTGCTGGACGCCGAGGTGGCCGCCGGCCGGCTGGAATTGCCTTTGCCCACAGCCACTTTCGGCCTGGCACTCATCCGGATGTGCGACGCCCACCTCTACGCCCCGCTGCTCGGCGGTGGTGCACCAGAGGTCGGTACCGCGCTCGATCTCGTGGCAGCATTGCTCGGCCACAGCCGAACCGCCGAGGCCTGACGACGAAAACCCGCTAAGCCGGCGCCAACACCACCGCTGAATTCTGGCCACCCATCCCCAGCGAGGTCTTGAGGGTCAGACCACCGTCGATCGGGGTCGGCCCGTCCAGCAACCGGTGATGCCCGGGCGCGACGGTCGGCGGGGCCGGGATCACACCGTGCTCGTAAGCCATTGCGGCCGCTGCGATCTCGACTGCCGCGGCAGCGCCTTGGCAATGCCCAACCAACTGTTTGACCGAATACAGGCCAGGCCGCCCGCCGAAGATGTCGTCGACTATTCCCCCCTCCGCGGCGTCGCACTGCCGGGTACCGGGGCCGTGCGCGTTGACGTACGCGATGTCGGCGGCTTCGACCCCTGCGGCATCCAGCGCGCCGCGCACGCATTCGTCGACCTGCACTCGGCTCGGGTCCACCGAGGTGACGTGGTACGCGTCGTGCGTCATCGCGCCACCCAGCACCGACGCATAGGCCCGCGTGTGCTGTCGGGTCAGCACGAACGCCACCGCGGCTTCACCCACCGAGAAGCCCCGGCTACCCTCCTGGAACGGCCGGCACGCGTCCAGCGGCTCGGAATCCACCACGGCCACACCGAGTTTGACGAAGTGTTCGACGTTCTCGGGAGTCAGCGACAGGTCCGTCGCCAGGAACACGACGTCGTCGACCATGCCGGCGTCCAGCCACATCTTGGCGGTGATGAGCCCGGCGTTCCCGGACGCGCACATCGCCGACACATTCATCGCCGGACCGTGGAAACCGTGCTCCTGCATGACCATTGACACCGCGGTCGACGGCATGAGCGCCAGGTAGTCACGAACCTGCCGGGAGCAACCGTCGTTGAGGTAGAAGTCGCGCCACGTCTCGATCTCGGGCAGCACCAGCGCATGCAACAACCCCACCCGGCGCCCGGGTGTCCAACCGCGGGCACCGGCGTCGTCGATCGCCTCGCGGGCCACCGCACGCATCGCTCGCGCCGAACGAGTCGGTCCATCCGCCGACGACCCGCCGTCCGGCACGCGCGCCAGCCATCCGGCGTCCCGGCCGCTCGTGCCATAGCCCGGATACAGCGCGGCCGCCGGTTTACCGCGCAGCAAGCCGGACCACAACTTGTCGCGGCCCCACCCGTATCCCGTTGCCGCACCGATGCCGGCGATGTCGATCCCGTTTGCCATGTTCACTTCTCCTCGTCCGCTGCCGTGGTGAGCAGCACGTTGACCGCAACCCGGTTATCGTCCTGCGGAATTCGCCAGAAGGCACTACCAAATGTCTGCCGGCGCCATCGCCAGACACAAGCCGCCCAGTGGGCGGAACGTTCCGGTTGTCAACGAGGGCGAATGAGGGGCACTCTGGACACTCAGTCGAAGCGAATCCGGAGGGACCCGTGTCGTACAGCAGCCCGGACACGGGTCCGGCCGGGCCGGACCCGTGCGACGAGCGGTTCCGGGTGCTCGTCGACCACAGTCCCGATGCCATCTGTGTGCACGAGGCCGGACTGGTGGTCTACGTCAACCCCGCTGCCATCCGGTGGATCGGCGCCGAGTCGGCGGATCAGCTGGTCGGGCACCCCATCACCGACTTCGTCCATTCGGATTCGGTGCCGGCCATGCTGACCCGGATCGCCGCCCTCCGGAACGAAGGCGACGCGTCCGACCCGTCGGAAGCCGCGCTGCTGCGCTTCGACGGCGGGACGCTCGACGTCGAATCGGTGTCGATCCTGACCACGTGGGAAGGCCGGTCCGCCTACCAGGTGGTGTTTCGGGACATCACCGCGCAGAAGGCCGCGCAGGCCATGCTGCGATACCAGGCGGCGCTGGTCGAGCACGTATCCGACGCCATCATCGCCACCGCGCCGAATGGCACCGTCACGGCCTGGAATCCGGCCGCCGAGGCCATCTACCAGCGGCCCGCCTCAGAGGCACTGGGATTGGCCATCGGCATCGCCGTCGGCGCCGCGCTGAACCCGGCCGCCATCGTCGCCGCCCGCGGAGTCCAGCACGCCACCCACCACACCAAAGACTGGCGCCCCCTGGCCGTCAGAGTGTCGGCGGCGGCCATGGAAGCCGGCTACGTGCTGGTCTGTTCCGACCAGACCGCGCTGCGCCGCGCCGAGCAGCACTTCCAGAGCGTGGTCGATTCTCTGCACCGCGGCGTCATGGTCATCGGCCCGGACAATCGGATCGAATCGGCCAACCCGGCGTCGCTGCGCATCCTCGGGCTACCCCCGCAATACCCCGCCACCGGCACCGCACTCACCGGGCTCTTCCCGGTCGACACCTTCGAGAACCACATCCTGAGCGACGGCGAACACCCTGTCACCATCACCCGTCGTACCGGCCAGCCGGTGCACGATGCGCTGATCTACGTATCGGCCGTCGGCGACCGGCGCATCTGGCTGTCCGTCAGCACGTGTCTGCTGGATCCCGACGATCACGGCGGCTCCGCCGTGCTGGTGTCGTTCGCCGACGCGACCGACGCGCATCTGGCCAGCGAGCGGCTGCGGTACGACGCCACCCATGACACTCTCACCGGCCTACCCAACCGGGCGTGGATCACCGACCGGATCACCCGGGCGCTCAGCGGTATCGGCGTCCCGCCATTGGCTGCGGTGATCTTCATCGACCTCGACCAACTCAAAGAGGTCAACGACACCCTCGGCCATCACGCCGGCGACACGGTGATCAAGATTTGCGCCGAGCGGTTCAGCAACGTACTGAGCGAGGACGACACCGTCGCGCGCATCGGCGGCGACGAGTTCCTCGTCCTCGTCGGCGCACCCGCGGCGGTCGACAAGCTCCACCGCCTCGCGCAACGTCTGCACGACGCTCTCGCCGATCCCATCTCCGTCGACGGGCACCGCGTGCGCGCCAGCGCCAGCGTCGGGGTCACGGTGATCGAACCCGACGAGACCCGCGTCGCGGCCGAGATTCTCAAACACGCTGACGTCGCGATGTATGACGCCAAGACCAGCGGCCCCGGCCAGACCCGGTTCTGGACGCCCGCAGCCGACCTGTCGGCCTGATCTCAGCTCTCGGCCGCGGCCGCCAGGTTCTCCGCCACTTCCGCTTCCCAACTTTCGACGGAATGCGTGGTGTCGATCTCGAACTCGAAGCGGTCAGTCATCTCCGGTGTGACGTCCTCGACGTCGACGTAGAACTGCTCGTACCAACGGCGGTGCTGGTACACCGGGCCGTCTTCCTCGGTGAGCAGCGGATTGTCGATGCGGGCCTTGTGCTTCCAGATCTCGACGTCCTGCTCGAAGCCGGTCTGGACGCCCTCGATGAAAGTCCGTGCCAGTTCAGCGTTCTCCTCTTCGCTCATGCTCGGGAGCTTTTTCACGATGGCCCCGTACTGCAACACGAACGAGTTCGGGCTGACGGGATAATGCGAGTTGATCAGGATGGTCTCGACGGTCATGCCATTGGCGACGCTGCGCAACCGGTCGATCATGTACGACGGGCCGAAATACGAAGCCTCCGAATAGAGGATGGACGTCGGGTCGTGGAAGGTGCTGACGACAATGTCGCCGCGGGGCGTCGAATCCATCACCTGGGTGGCGATGTGACCTTCGAAGATGTTCTTGAAGTTCCGGGGAAATGCGTAGTGCACGTAGAAGAAATGCGCCATGTCGACGTTGTTGTCGATGATCTCGCGGCAGTGCGACCCTTCGATCAACTGGATGTTCCAGGTCCAGTCGGTCCACTCGTCGGTGCCGTAGCCCTCGATCTCGGGGATGTCGACCTCCGGGGGCGGGATGGTGCCCTGCGGGTCGTTCCAGACGAACAGTTGCCCGTTGCGTTCCAGCGTGCGCCACGACCGGGTGCGGGCCAGCCGCGGGGTTCGCTTGGCATACGGCACCAGCGTGCACTTGCCGTCGCCACCCCACCGCCAGTCGTGGAACGGGCACGCGATCGAGTCACCCTTGACGCTGCCGTAGGCCAGGTTGCCGCCCATGTGCCGGCAGTAGGCGTCGAGCACGTTCAACCGGCCCTGGCTGTCGGCGAAGACCACCAAAGACGTTCCGAAGGCATCGATCTGGTGTGGCTTGCCGTCGTTGAAGTCGCGGATCAGGCCGAGGCAGTGCCAGCCGCGGGCGAAGCGGGTCGGGTTCTCGCCCGCCTCGATCTCCCGGATTTCCGTCGACTCCGGCTCCGTGACCGACATGCGCGCCTCCTTAACGTCGAATTTCATTGGGGTTCAACCACTGAGGGCATCGGTGCGGTGAGTAGACCGACGACCATCGCGATGATGTTGTCCCGTGCCTCGGCCTCGCTGAGGGCACCGCGGACCGCATCTCGATGCTCCTCTACATGCCGTTCATGGTCGGCGAGCAGCGTGTACATCACCGAGGCCATCGCGGCCATCCGTTGGCGCCGAAGCGCTTCCGGTAGGTAATCGAGCGCCCGCAGCAGCCGGGTGGTGAGGATGCGGGTGGCGGGCCACTGCTCGGCCGTGAGGGTGAGCTCGGCCATCACAGGATGATTGCGGACGCGTTCGAGGAAGCGCGCATAGTGGCTCGATCCGTCGGAGTACGGGGTGTCGAAAAGCGGCTCGACCAGGATGGTCACCAGCGCGGTGATGCTGTCGTCCGGCTCGCCGGCACTTTCGTGCTCGGCCAGCAGCGCCAATCGCGCTTGTTCCAGCGGGGCCTGCCGATGGCCGATGATGGCTTTGATCAAGCCATCTCGTGATCCGAAGTGATAGTGGACGGCCGAATTGTTGCGCTGCCCCGCGGCCACCGCGACATCACGCAGGGAGACCTCGGGTCCGGATTCGGCTATCAAGCGTTCACCGGCGAGAAGCAGCTGCGTGCGTGCACCGGGCCGACTCACGGGCCTCAGTTTAGCCCTCACGCTTCAGATTGCAATCACCGATGCTTGACCATTTAAGCTTGCTCGCTTAGTTTTGGGTCACCTGCCTCAGCCCTGCCGTTCTCCCCGGAAGGAAGAACCATGACCGTCTCGTACGGACAGATCTGCCAAATCGCCTGGGTCACTGACGACATCGAGGCCACCGAGCAGTTGCTGAGCCGGCAGTACGGGGTCGGCGCCTGGGTGCGGATGCCGAACATCGAGTTCGGGCCCGAGACCTGTCGCCTGCACGGCGAGCCCGCGGATTTCACCGCCCACATCTCGATGTCGTATTCGGGCGACATGCAGTTGGAACTGATCCAGCCGGTGCGGGGCACCAGCATCTACACCGAATTCCTGGACCGCAGCGGCCCGGGACTGCACCACGTGTGCTTCGAGCCAAGCGATTTCGGCGCAGCGGTGAGGTCGGCGCAGGAACAGGGGCTGGCCATCGTGCAGCAGGGTGAGATGTCGGGCGGCATGATGCGTTTCGCATACATCGACGGCGCCTCGGCTGGAGTCCCGTACATCGAACTCGGTGAGTTCAGCCCCGAGATCCGCGCGATGTTCGAGCACATCAAGGCGGCTGCGACGGGGTCGAAATGATCCCGGAAACCGTTGCAGCACAAAGTGTTTCGTCGTACTCCGACGAGGTCGACGTCCTGGTCGTCGGACTCGGCATGGCCGGCGGATGCGCCGCGGTGGAAGCCGCGGCGTCCGGCGCCCGGGTGTTGGTGCTCGAGCGTGCCGCGGTCGCCGGTGGCACGACGGCCATGGCGGGCGGCCACTTCTACCTCGGCGGCGGCACCGCGGTCCAGGCGGCCACCGGGCAGGCCGACTCCGCCGAGGAGATGGCCGCATATCTGACCGCGGTGTCGAAAGACCCTGTGCCGGAACTGATCAACGCCTACTGCGAAGGCAGTGCCGAGCACCTCCGATGGCTGGAGGCGCTCGGGTTCGAGTTCGAGCGCAGCTACTACCCGCACAAGGCCGTCATCCAGCCGGAGACGCAGGGCCTGATGTACACCGGCAACGAGCAGGTGTGGCCGTTCCGGGAGCAGGCGGTGCCCGCACCCCGGGGCCACAAGGTTCCGGTGCCGGGCGATACCGGCGGCGCGGGCATGGTGGTCAAGCTTCTCGTCGAACGGCTCGCGGAGCTGGGCGCGGAAATCCGTTATGAGACAGGCGTCTGTGCGCTGGTCGTCGAGGACGACCGAATCGTCGGCGCCACCTGGAAGCACTTCGGTGAGACCGGCGCCGTGCGGGCGAAGTCCGTCGTGCTGACCACCGGCGGCTTCGTGATGAACCCCGAGATGCTGGCGCAGCATGTGCCGCAGCTGAATGACGAGCGCGTTTTTGCCCTGGGCAGCAGCTACGACGACGGTATCGGGATTCGTATGGGCCAATCCGTCGGTGCGGCAACCAAATACCTGGATCAGGCATTCATGACCGCACCGGTGTATCCGCCCGCCAAACTACTCACCGGACTCATCGTGAACCGGCGCGGCGACAGGTTCGTGGCCGAAGACTCCTATCACGCACGAACTTCCGCGTTCGTCCTCGAACAGCCCGATAGCTCCGCCTATCTCATCGTCGACTCCCAGCACGTCGAGATGCCGGTGATGCCGCTGGTCCAGCTGATCGACGGTTGGGAAGATGTCGCCGAGATGGAAACCGCGCTCGGCATCCCGGCCGGCCGGCTGCAGGCCTCGCTGGACCGGTACAACGCCAATGCGGCCCGTGGTGAAGACCCCGACTTCCACAAGGCGGAGAAGTATCTGGAGCCCCAGGACACCGGGCCGTGGGCGGCGTTCGATCTGAGCCTCGGCAAGGCGTTCTACAGCGGCTTCACCCTTGGCGGCCTGGCCATTTCGGTCGATGGCGAAGTGCTGCGCGACGACGGCAGCGTGATCGCCGGACTGTACGCCGCGGGTGCGTGTGCATCGACGCTGGCGCAGGACGGCAAGGGATACTCGAGCGGCACCCAACTGGGCGCCGGATCGTTCTTCGGCCGGCGGGCGGGACGTGCCGCCGCTTCAGCGGCAACCGGAGGGTAATGCCGGTAGCGTTGGTCGAACGATGACCGGATCAGCTGACCTGCCCAGCATCATGCCCGCCGCGTTCATCGGACACGGCAGTCCGATGAACGCGGTCGAACGCAACCGATACACCGCCGCGTGGACGGAGTTCGGTCGGTCGGTGCCGCGGCCACGCGCGATCCTGGTGATCAGCGCGCACTGGTACATCAACGCCACCGCGGTCACCGCCATGGCTCAGCCACGCACCATCCACGACTTCTACGGCTTCCCGCAGGAACTGTTCGACGTTCAGTACCCGGCGCCGGGACTGCCGGACCTCGCCGACGAGATCGCCGAAACCGTCAAGCCGACGTGGATCGGGGCCGACCGGGACAGCTGGGGCATCGACCACGGCACCTGGTCGGTGTTGGTGCACGCCTTCCCCGACGCCTCGATCCCGGTGGTACAGCTGTCGATCAACGCCGAGAAGCCACTCGAGGAGCATGTCGCACTCGGCGCGCAACTGGCCGAGCTACGCAGCCGGGGCATACTGATCGTCGGCAGTGGCAACATCGTGCACAACCTGCGTGCCATGAATGCCCGACTGCCCGACAGCGGATTCGATTGGGCCACAAGGTTCGACGACGCCGCAGCCGGCCTGCTGACCGCTGATCCGGGCCAGATTCTGCGGCTTCACGACCATCCCGACTTCGCCGCCTCGGCCCCCACACCGGACCACTTCATCCCGATGCTCTATTTCGCCGGGTTGTGCGCAGCGGCCGACACCCCCGCGAGCGTGCTCGTTGACGGCTACACCTACGGGTCGCTGTCGATGACGTCCTACACCCTGACCTGACAGCGCTCAGACCGTGCTGGTGGCGTCAACCTCCGTCGCCCCAGCGGGTTTCAGCGTCTCGGCCGGCGTTGCGTAAGCGTGCCGGTGGTTGAGGAACTGGTGACGCGCATTCTCGCCGACCAGGGTGCGCACCTCGTTCAGGAGGGCGCGCCTGCCCTGGTGCTGGTGCCGCAGGAGCCGTCCCGCCGAGCCGAAGAGTCGAGCGGGGCTCAGCACCTGAGACGGCTTGTCCCGGTGCGTGAAGAGGTCGAGGAAGCGCCCGATCTGGCCCTTGTCGTGCAGGTCGGCCACCATCTGCGGAAACACCGACGGCACCCGGCCCGCCTTGCCCAGATCGTTGGCGAACCAATAGTGGTCGGAGAACTCGTGGTCACGCCACTTGCCCCACCGCGTCAACGCCGCGTCCTGGGCTTCGGGGGAACCGCTCAGTCCTTGGACAACGGCCGGCACGAGCGCATCGACCTGAGCGAACGCATCGCTGATGCCCCGCCCCGCCGAAGGATCCTTGAAGTGGCCGGCATCGCCAACGAGTGCCCACCCCGGCCCGGACGGGGGCCTTGCCCCCATGTAGTGGACACGGGATTTGTGGTTAGGCAGCTTCG
>NZ_JMHT01000014.1 GCF_001905655.1 Mycobacterium sp. ST-F2 | reverse complement strand
TGCGGGTGCACTGGCCGGGCTGGCGGGGGTGGCCGGCACCGTCGGGGCGACGCTGACCACGGGCAACGGGTTCTCGGCGACCTGCAATTGCGGGGGTGGTGGGAACGCTTCGGCGACTTCGGGATCCGGCACATAGTCGGGTTGCACCAGCGCCAACAGCCCGAGGCTGGACAGGCCGACGGCGATCAGCGCCGGCCCCCACAACGGCGCGGTCAGCATCGCGCCCCAGGTGCCCCATCCGACGGGCTGGAAGAACGCTTGATAGCCCAGCGCGAAAAGCAGTGGACCCCACGTCACCAGGGCTTGCGAGGGATTGGTGAGGAAGTCGAAGATCATCTGCTGGATCTGCCCTGCCGGGTCCTGCAGGAACTTCCAGATCAGGTCGCCGCCGGGCAGCGTCTTGAGGTAGTTGTACAGCGGATCGCTGATAGCGTCAGACGCGTTCAGCGACGAGCCGGCATCAGCCGCCTGTCCCTGCGCTGCCAACTGCGTGGCGCTTGCCGACGCGGCACCAGCCTCGCCGACGCCGGGCGCCAGCATCATCGGTGCCGGCGTGGTCGCCGGGGCAGCCGCCAGCGCCGCGCCCGACACCGCCTGATAGGTCCCCATCACCGTGGCGGCCTGCAGCCACATCCGGGCGTAGTCGGCCTCGTTCAGCGCGATCGGAATGGTGTTGATGCCAAAGAAATTCGTCGCGAGCAGGGCCGCGTTCACCACGTGGTTGAGCGCCAGCTCCGGCAGCGTCGGCATCGCGGCCAGGGCGGTGGTGTACGCCGCGGCAGCCGTCTCGTGCGCCGCGGCGTTGGCCGCACTGTTGGCGCTGGCCTGGGCCAGCCAGGTCAGATACGGCGCGTGCGAGGAGATGTACTGCTCGGCGCTGGGACCTTCCCACGCACCCGCCTGGACTTCACCCAACAATGCGGTGAGTTCCGCTGCCGCCGAGGCATATTCAGCGCTCAGCGACTGCCAGGCAGCCGCGGCGGCCAGCAGCGAACCCGGGCCGGGTCCACTGGACAGCAGCGTCGAATGGACTTCGGGCGGCAGCGCCGCCCAAATTGGGGAGGTCGGCAGGCCTATCGCCATTGGGGCGGTCGGCAGGCCTATCGCCATTGGGGCGGTCATGTCAGCCCAGCACCGTCACGTAGGTGGCGGCGGCTTGGGCATCGCCCGTGGCGTAACTGATGCCCGATTCGGTGACACCGCCACCGGCACGGCCGAGTTCGGTGACGCCCTGCGCCGCAACCGCCTCGTGTTCGGCGCCGTGGGCGCTCAGTCCGATCGCCGTCTGCAGCGACACGGGATCGGCGGCTGGCGGGATCACCGCGGTGACAACGGGATCGGCCGCGGCGTGCGCGGCGGCGAGGCGGGCGGTCAGTGCCTCGACGGCGGCACCGGCTGCGGTCAGTCCTTCGGGAACGACGCGCAAGGTCATCAGTGGAACTCCCCTCGTTGTGTTCCGGTGGGCCGCCCCGTGATCGGGTCGGCCACCAGCGGATTGATCAACTGGACATACGTGGCTTCGTCGCTGTCGCCGAGCACCATGGCCCGGCCGGCCGGCAACCGGTTGAACCGATAACCGCGGATGCGGCCGCTGTCCTGCGGATTGCCGGACAGCATGACGGTGGTGGCCTGCAGCTCGTTGAGCCTGCGCAGCAGCGGTGCCGTCATCACCGCGTGGGCGGAGCCGGCGGCGCGGGCGGTGACGATCACCCGCAGCCCCAGCTCGGACGCCTGGGACAGCAGCCCCAGCAGCGCCGTCCAGGGCCGCTGGCCGACGAACGGGCCGCTGACCGCGGGGGCATCCGGGATCTGGTCGACGTCGTCGATGATCAGGTAATGGATGTGGTCGCCCTGCCCATTGCGGTAGGTCCACCCACTGAGCTCAGCGGCCGACAGACCCGCTGGGGGCCTGCGCTTTTCGAGCAACGACGCCAGGCCGAGCATCGCCGGGGTGACACGGTCGATGTTGGGGGTGTACTCGTTGTCGGCGAACAGCGGCTCGTCGACCAGATGCAGCCTGCGGTCGACCACCGTGAACGCCACCGACTCCTCGGTCGAGTTGTCCCGGATGGTCCGGATCAGGTGCCGCAGCAGTGTGGTCTTGCCGGACTTGGCATCGCCCAGCACCATCAGCAGCGGGTTGGTCGCGAAGTCGACCGCGACCGGCGCCAGGTCCTGCTCGCGCTGACCGATGACGACGCTCTCGGGGCTCCGATACAGCGGCGCAAGGGTTTCCGGCGCCAGGTCCGTCGGCAGCAGGCGCACGGGCGGTGCCGTCTGGCCCGGGTAGCGGGCATTGATCGCCGGGATCGCGCCGAGATCCGGTGCGGCGAACAGGAAGTGTTCGGCCGCCATGGTCAGGCCGCGGCCCGGCTGGTCGGCGGGGACACCGTCTGCGGGACGGGACAGCGCCGCCACCCCGGGGGTTCCTGCCGGCCGCACATTGCTGTCACGCGAGTCGGCCAGCTTGAGTTCGAGCCGCAGCCCCAGGCCGTCGCGCATCGCCAGCGGCACCTCGAGCCAGTTCGGCGTCGTGATGACGACGTGGATGCCGTAGGCCATGCCGGTGTTGACCAGTTCGGTCACCTTGGACAGCAACGGGTTCCGGGTGTTGAACGTGTCGGTGCTGTCGCGGCTGAACGCGTACAGGTTGTCGATCACCAGGAAGACGTCGCCGTAGCCGTCATCGCGCAAGTCGCCGTCCCCGGCGGCAGCGCGCGCCTGACGCGACGCCAGCAGCTGCTCCAGTTCACCGAAGGTGCGACGGATGCGCTCGGGCTCCAGCGGCGACGCGACGCTGCCGACGTGGGCCAGCGGCTTGAGCGACCGCAGCCCGCCGCCGCCGTAGTCGAGGCAGTAGAACGTGACGGCGCGCGGCGAGTGCGTCGCGGCCGCAGACAGGATGAACGTCTGCAGCGCAGTCGATTTCCCGGACTTCGGCCCGCCATGGACGACCAGGTTGGCGGCCGCCGAGGTGGCGTCGAAGACCAGCGGGTCGCGGCGCATCTGGAACGGCCGGTCGATCTCGCCGAGCGGCCACCGGCCGTGGCCGGCGGGAATGTCGGTGCCGGCCAACAGCTCCGGCAGCGAGATCGGTTCGTCCAGCGGGGCCAGCCACAGGCGCGGCGCCTGCGGGCCGTACTGTGCCAGCTGCTCCCCGATGGTCGCCACCAGCTTGCGAGGCGGACGCAGGTCCGGCGCCGTGTCGGTGACGATCACCGTGTCGGGAGCCGGCGTGACATGGCCCGCCGGGAACAGCTGCGGCTGCGGAACCGCATGCACCACAACCGCTTTCTCGGCGCGCGGCAGGTCGTAGATGCCGTCCACGTAGGTGCTGCGGAACTTGACCGGCACCGCACCGGGGGTGGGGACCAAGAAGCCCTCGCCTTTGTGTTCCGGACCGGCCTCGATGTGGTACGCGTCCTCGACGCCGATGATCTGCCGGCTGATCGACGGGCTCGCGACCTTCAGGCCGATGCGGTAGGAGGTGTTTTTGTCGATGTCCTTGATCCGGCCCACGTCCAGCGTCTGCGATGCGAACAGGATGTGGATGCGGAACGAACGTCCCTTGCGGGCAACGTAATCGAACAGCTCGGCGTACTCCGGGTGGTCGGCGAGCATGAGCGAGAACTCGTCGGCGACCACCAGCAGCGTCGGGATCGGCGGCAGGTCGTGTCCAGCCGCTTGCGCCGCCTCGTATTCGAGCACCGAGTTGAAGGCGCTACCCTGCACGCGGCGTCCGGCCTCCATCAGCAGCTGCTCCCGCCGCGCCACCTCGCCGCGCAGGGTGTCCGCGAACCGGTCGGCCAGCGACCGCTTCTCGGCCATGTTCGAGATGACGGCGACGACCTGCGGGAAGTCCCGGAAGATGTCGGCGCCGGCTTCGCCCTTGAAGTCGGCATAGATGACGATCAGGCGATCGGCCGAGTGAGTCGTCAACAGCGACAACAGGATCGACATCAGGGTCTGCGACTTGCCGGAACCCGTCATACCGATCATCAGACCGTGCGGACCCATGCCGCCTTCGGCCTCGTCCTTCAGGTCGAACATCAGCGGCTCACCGGTGGCGGTGACGCCGATGGGCACCCGCAGCTCGTCGGCCCGCGTCCGTGGCGCCCACAGGCCCGCGACGTCCAGCGCGGCCGCGTCGGGAATGCCCAGCAGGGTCCCGAAGGTGGCCAGGCCGGCGCCCGTGCTCCGGGCCCGGTTCGGGTTGGAGTCCCAGCGCGCGAGACCACGCGCCAGGTGCGCGGCGGCCTGCGGCGAAAAGTCATCGGCGACATCGAAGTACGACTGCCAGCCGGCTGCCGCCAACCGTTCGATGCGGCCGCCGGACACCCGCAGCACGGGGCGGTCGGGGTCCGGGTACTCCGGCTGCTCGGTACTGCGCTGCAGCACGGTGACGCCGGCCAGCCCGGCCCGCGGCAACAGCTCGCCCAGGTCGGCGTCGGGATCATCCACAAGGATCAGCAGGTGTCGCAGCGGCGCGGTGTCGTCGGCGCCGAACGGCTGCCGGTCCGCGAGTTCACCCGACAGCAGGCCGGCGAGCTCCGGAACGCCGGCGGCCAGGTACCGGGCCGCGCCCACGCCGTCGATCTGACCGGGAATGTCACTGTGCGGCAACCACTTCAGCCACGACCAGGCGTCCGATTCCAGGGCCTCGGCATCCGCCGCGGCCAGGCCGATCCCGAGCAGGGCCGGGTCGTGCCAGGTCACCGCTTGCGCGATCCAGGCGCGCACCGCGCCCCGCACCTCGTCGGCGTCACCCAGAACGGTGATCCGCGAGACCTTGGTCAGGTCGATGCCACCGGGCACCGCCGGGACGGTGCGCTGGACGTCGAGCAGTCCGCGCAGTGCGCTGTGCGACACCGGCTCCAGATCGATCTCGGCCGCGGTGTCCTTGACCTGCAGCACGGTTTCCAGACGCGCGTCATGCAGTCCGGCGCGCACCACGAGGAAGTCGGCGTCGTGCGGGTCGCGCTCCCACTGGCGGCGGGTGCCCGCCACGGCAGCCAGTTGTTGGGGACAGGGGTGCGACCACTCGCGGGCGGCGCGCTGTTCGGCGGCCTGGGCGCGGATGTTGTCGCGCACCACCGACAGGTAGCGCAGGTAGTCGGCGCGCTCGGCGTCGACCTCTTCGGTTCGGGTCTTGTTGTCCGAGCCGCGGTAGAAAGCGGTGGCGGCCAACAGCAGAACGAACGGGAAGAACAACGTCTGCGGCGAGATGACGCGCATGCCGGTGGCCACCAGGGCCACGACCATGCCGACGATCAGGATGACGATCAGGTAGGGCAGCACCCGGCGCAGCAATGACGGTGGCACCAACCGCGGCAACTCCGGCGGCGGCTCGATGGTGATGACGCTCGCGCGGGTCGCCGGGATGGGCAGCCGGCGCCGCGCTTCGAAAATCAAACGGCTCACGGGTTCTCCCTCAAGACGGTGTCGGCGGCCGGGCTCGTTCGAGTTGGCACCAGCGCCGGAATCTGCAACGCGTCACTCCGCGACAAGGTCGGGCCGGGCGCGAACTGGCTGAGGATCGACCACGGCACCGGCAGCGGCGACGCGGTGAGCCCCAGCGCGGCAGGGGTTTTGCGGTTGTCGTTGGTGGCGTCTCCCTCGGTGGAGATGCCGTAGCGGACGCCGGTGTCGCTGATCCAGTAACCCGACAGCGTCGCGGTTCCGGCCTGGCCGGTGGCCTGGACGAAGTACCCGGTGCCCGGCGTCACCGCCACGCGCTGCGCGGTGCCGGCCGGTCCGGCCAGCGCCACCGTGCGCTCATCGGTAGGCAGCGGCAGCGTCGCTCCGGACAGCAGGGTGAGCGAGTTGGTCGTGGCGCCATCGTGTTTGGTCCAGCGGGCGCAGGTCAGCGGCGCCTTGGTGGCGTCGACCACGGTGAGCGGACGCTCCGGGTACGCCGCGGTGTTGATCGCCGTCGACACGGGGATGCGGGCCACCTGGTCGGCGGACAGGCGCGGTGGCTGCTCCAGACCGTACGAGTCGGTGTTGCGCAGGATCGCCGCCACCACCTGTGAAATCGGTTGCAGGCCATCGTCGAGCACCGCGTAATAGCGCACCGCGTTGTCGGTGGCGGCCTCGGTCGTGATCGCGGTGACCACGGCGCCGACGGGTGCCGCGACCGGCAGCGGGTACGGCGTCGGCTGGCCCGCGCCCGCGATCACCGGTACGGCCAGCGGAGCCGACTCGGGGATCGCGTTGAACAGGCCGTCGGCGATCGCGCGGGGTGCGGGCAGTGCGGTTCCGTTGGCGCCCAGGCCGAGTGCCGCCGTCACCGCGCGGTTGTTCAGGTCGACCGCGCTGCGCTTGCCATCCCACAACAGCCAGCTGCCACCGTTGACACCGGCGGAGCCGACACCGTCGTTGCGGACCAGCACGGCGTCATGCGCACCGAGCGCGCCGGCACGGGAGCCGCCTTCGGCGAGCGCGCCCGTGATCAGCGTGACCCCAACGACCTCGCCGGTGGCGGCGTCGCACACCGTCCAGTCGGCATCGCGAGAAGTGTTGGGCACCATACGTTCCGGGGCGCCCGGAATACCGATCAGGCTGCCGCGGGGGAACTTGTCCAGCTCGGCGCTGGGGACCATGGTCGGGTTGTCCGGCCGGCCGGCGATGAGCCGGGCCGACGTCAGGTTCAGCACCGGGTGCAACTGCTCGCCCACTCGGACGTACAGCGCGGACGTCTCGCGGTCGGCCAGGATCACGTTGTTGCCCGCGACGCCGGCGGGCCGGATCAGCGAGAAGACGAAGCAGCCCGCAAGCCCCGTCACCAGCACCAGAGCGCCGACCAGGACCGAGCGGCTCTGGGTCCGCAACGGGTCGACCAGCATCCGGGTGTCGTGCAACGCCACGCCAGATGCGATGCGCCGCATGAGGAATCGCCAACCGGACACCTGATGCCGGGTGACGAAGCCGCGCCGGTAGCGGACCTGCTCCGGGTTCTCGTTCACCGGGGTACGGGAACTGAACGTCTTGCGATCGGTCACTCGGGCACCACCAGTCCGAGACCACGCAGCAGCGGCGTGGCCGAGTTGCTGACGTCACCCGAGGTGATCGTCATGAGTTCGTCGTCGGTGAAGTCGTGCGCGGCAAGGTGATCCAGCCGGTACTCGCGTTCTTCTTCGGAGCGCTCCACCAGGTTTCGCACGAAGCGGCCGTTACCCGCGATGTCGAGGCTGCGGCGCGCGACACCGGCCGCGTCGGGCGTCGTCGCCGTGGCGAGGTGCCCGAACAGCTGCTCCATCTCGGCCTGCGCCGCGGGCTCGAAGACACTGTCCCGCTTCTCGGCCATCCGCATGGCGATCTCGGTGAGCTCGGTCGCCGAGTATGACGGGAAGTCGATGCTCCGCGTGAAGCGCGACCGCAGACCTTCGTTGGTGTCCAGGAACATGTCCAGGTCCTTGCGGTAGCCCGCGATGATCACGACCAGACGGTTGCGGTCGTTCTCCATGCGCGCCAGCAGGGTGTCGATGGCGACCAGACCGAAGTCGTTCTTGGCGCCGGTGGACACCAACGCGTACGCCTCGTCGAGGAACAGCACGCCGTCCAGCGCACTGTCGATGATCGCGTTGGTCTTGGCCTCGGTCTCACCGATGTGCTGGCCGATCAGGTCAGCACGGTGCACTTCACGCACCGTCTCCTTGCGCAGCAGGCCCAGGCCGCAGTAAATCTTGGCGACCACACGGGCAATGGTGGTCTTACCGGTTCCGGGAGGTCCGGCGAACACCAGGTGGTTGGTGCGCTGCGCCACGGTCAGGCCGCGCTCCTGACGCCGAATCGACATGGCCACAGAGCTTTTCAGCCGGGCCACCTGGTACTTGACCTCTTCCAGACCGATGAACTCGGCCAGCTCGGCCTCCGCCTCGACGAGCAGATGCGCCTTGCGCGACTTGGCATCCGGGTCGACGAAGTCGGCCTCGGCCGGCTCGGTCTCCGGATCCCACGGGTTGTGCCGGGCCTCGATGCGGGCCGCGGTGGTCGGGTCGATGCCAAAGCTGGTGTCGGTCAACGCATGTTCGGCAGCGGCGTTGTCGGGGTGCGCGGCGTACAGCTCGGCCAGCACGTCGGTGGCCTCGTCGTCTTCGCCCTGAGCGCGCAGGGACAGCGCCTTGACGAGGGTGCCGTCGACCGCCGCGACCGCGATCGGTCCCTCAGGGTCTTCCAGGTGCGACAGCGCCGGGGCGAACATGCCCAGGTGTGCCAGCGCGATACCCAGCGCCACTCGCGCGGCATGTGCGTACGAGGCATCCAGATTCGGATCGCTGACGATCGGGGTCAGCTGCCGGACGACGTCCGACCAGCGCCGGGTGCGGTGGTACATCGCCGCCCGCACCCAGCGGGCCGGCAGCCAGCCCGGCTTGCGATCGAGCAGTTCGCCGACCAGCTGATCGGCCTCTTCGTAGGCACCGGC
Source organism: Mycobacterium sp. ST-F2 (assembly GCF_001905655.1). GTDB lineage: Bacteria > Actinomycetota > Actinomycetes > Mycobacteriales > Mycobacteriaceae > Mycobacterium. The sequence continues at coordinate 16,817 of NZ_JMHT01000014.1, read as the reverse complement.
ACCGGCGAGGGTGGCGGCATAAGCAAGCTGGAAGCCATCGCGGTCGGCTGCGCGGAACTGCAGGTACAGACCGCTGTCATAACTGAAGCCCAGATCGCCGTCGGCGAGGTTCAGGGCGCGCTGCAGCACACCGACGGAGGACACCGTCCGCCAGACCGCCTCGACCACATCGGGCGTTGCTGCACCTGCGGCAGCCAAGCCGGTCCAGGCGTCGCAGTGCTCGCCCGCGATACGCGTCAATGTCAGGAAGCCGCCCAGGGCGGCGTCGAGGTCGGCCGGGCGACGGCGACCGTCGACACTCAGGCCGAGCGCCAGACAGCTGGTGGCGAACCGGGTCAGCACGTCACGGTCAACCCGTGTGGTCCCGGCGACCGCAAATGTGTCAGTGCCCATGTTGGTGTTTGCGGGGTATTAGAGTCCCCGCATATCTCCTTAAGTATGCCTAAGCTAACCCTGCGAAGTTAGCATTGCATAACTTAAGTTGTCGAGACGCACCCTGCCCGGTCACCGGGTGACGACGCTCACTCCTTAACGGCAGTGACCAGGCTGTTCGACGCGATCATGGCCGCCGTCTCCGGGCTGGTCGGCACCGGGCGCCCGACCGTCCGGAAGTAGTCGGCCAGACCCGTGGCCTCTGCACGCCAGCCACGCGAGCCGAACCAGTCCTCCGCGGGGGCGATCTGCTCGTTGTAGATCAGTTTGAAGAAGCCTTCCGCCATCTCGTCCGACGCGGCGCGCTTCGCAGCGAACACCTCGGCCGGCATCGGCTTGCCCTCTTCGATCGCCACCCAGCTCCCGGGCGCGGCCAGCCCGTCGATCCCGGTGAACAGCTGCTCCTGGGCGGTGGCGGGCAGATAGATCAAGAGCCCCTCGGCGATCCACGCGGAGGGCTGCGCGGGGTCGAAGCCACTGTCGGTCAGCGCGCGCTGCCAGTCGTCACGCAGGTCGACGGCGATCTCGAGGCGTTCCGCCCTGGGTTCGGCTCCGTTGTCGGCCAAGACCTCTCGCTTGAACTTGAGTACCTGCGGCTGGTCCAGTTCGTAGATCGTGGTGCCGGCGGGCCAGTGCAGCCGGTAGGCGCGCGAGTCCAAACCCGCAGCCAGCAGCACGATCTGGCGCACTCCGGCGTCCATCACGCTGTGGAAGTAGGCATCGAAGTACCTGGTCCTGGCAGCCTGGAAGTCCACGAAGACAGCACCGAAGTCCGGCGTCGCCAACGGGTGCTCCGGGGCTTCACCGTCGAGCACGTCGGACCAGGCACCGCCGACCGCGCGCGTGAACACCTCCGCATATTGGTCCACCGCAAGCGGATTGGGCTTCGCCGCTTCCAACGCTCGCGCCGCGGCAACCATCACCGCAGTCGATCCAACACTCGTATTGATGTCCCAGCTGTCATTGTCGGTCCGCACCCGCGCGAGGGTACGCCCGAAATCTGACGACTGACTCAGACCAACGGACGCCCGGTGCGGATGCGCCAGTCCAGGTCCCTGAGCATCCAGTTGAACGGGAAGCGCCGCAACGGACCGGGCAGCACCCGGTTGACCACTTTCACGACGCCCATCAGCGAATTGAAGCGCTTCTGCCGCTTGGCGTCCCACGGCAGCTGCATCTCGTCACGGAAGCGCTGCGGCAGGAAACCGGTGGTGATCAGCAGGGCGATCGCCTCGGACCGGCGTTGCAGCGGGCCCGGGAGCTGCAGACCCCGCAACCGCGCCGCCGCGATCGGAAACAGATACTCCCGCACCGTGTCGTCGATGTGCACCTGATCCAGGGACTCTTGCCAGTATTTGTCGAACGCGGCCCGGTCGGCCGGCCACATCTCCGGCGTCACCTGCAGTGTCGTGCCCATCGTCATGCCCTGCCGGTAGAACTCCTCGGCGTTTTCCTCATCCAACTCGCCGACGACCAGGCGGTACACGTCGAGCGCGCCCTTGAACAGGCACGCCGCCACCCAGAGCTGCAGGTTCTTGTCCATGGCGCTGTACTTCACCGGGCTGTCCTCGGTGGAGTACACCTGCCGGTGCGCTTTGTTGACCGCGCTGCGGTACGCCGCTTTCTGCTCGTCGGAACCCAGGATTGCGACGGCGAGGTACGTGAACGTGGTCCGGGCCCGCTTGATCGGGTGCAGGTCCGTGCGGCCGCTCTCCACCCGGCTCTCGACGACGCCGTAGCCGACACCCGGCCGGGCCAGCTGCATGATCACGTTGGCCGGGCCCGCGAGCAGCGCTGCGCCGATCAATCCGTCGGAGTACTGGACGCCGCGACGCACCCGACGTCCGGGCGCGCACGCGTTGACCGGAAGTTCCACCAGATCGACCGTCATTGGTCACTCCTCGCAAAAGTGAGAACGATTGATTCCTGATATTGCCTGCGGGCCGGTGCAGGTGTCAAGATGGCGGGGTGCCACAGGTACGGCCGTACCGCGGGATCGACGCGGCAGAACGTCTGGCGGGACGCCGGGCCCGGTTGATCGACGCCGGGCTGGAGATTCTGGGTGGCGCGCCGCCGACGCCCGAACTCACCGTCCGCACCATCTGCGGCGGCGCCGGCGTCGCCATGCGCTACTTCTACGAAAGCTTCGCCGACAAGGACGTTTTCGTCGAAGCCATCTTCGACCACGTCATCGCCGACCTCGCCACCACGACGCAGGCCGCGGTGGCCGCGGCGCCGCCCGACGAGCAGAGCCACGCCGGCATGGCCAACATCGTGCACGCGATCGCCGACGACCCGCGGGTCGGCCGCCTGCTGTTCAGCGTCCACCTGTCCAACGAGGTGGTCGCCCGCAAGCGCAACGAGTCGACGGTCTTCTTCGCCATGCTGCTCGGCCAACACGCGGGCGACGCCCTGCAGCTGCCCGCCGGGGATCGGCGCCGGGCCAGTACTCATTTCGCGGTCGGGGGCGTCGGACAGACGCTCAGTGCCTGGCTCTCCGGTGAAATCACCTTCACCCCAGACGAATTGATCGACCACCTGGCGTTCCTGCTCGACACACTCGGCAAACGGGCCCTCCGCCGGTGACAGGCCCGCACCTGCGCCGGCCCCGGCCTCCGTTGCACCGGCACATCGACTTCTTCGGATACTGGGCGCACGACGGCGCGACGGACATCAGCAGGGCCCTGCCCCGCGGCGCGGCGACCGTCGTCATCGATGTCGGTGGACGCGACCGCATGGACTTTCACACCGCGGACGGCGTCACACTGGCGTCGGCCGCACCCGCGTTCATCACCGGACCCGGCACCCGGTCGTACCTGGCGCGGATGGAACCCGGGCAGACGGTCCTCACCATCCACTTCCACCCCGGCGGCGCGCTGCCGTTCGTCGGAATCCCATTGCACGAACTGGAAAACACGTGCGCCGGCCTGGCCGATATCTGGGGCAATGCCGGCACCATCCTTCGGGAACGACTGGTGGCCGCGCCGACGGCAGCCCAGCGCATCGACCTGCTGGAGACGTTCCTGCTCACCCGGCTCGAACCGCGCGGCGGTGTGCTCACACCCGTCCTGGCGGCTGCCGAACGCCGGCCGTCGCTCAGGGTTTCCGAAGCCGCCGTGCTGACCGGCCTGACGCCCAAACGACTGATAGCGACATTTCGCAGCGAGATCGGCTTGACGCCCAAGACCTATCTGCGGGTACGCAGGCTGCAGTCCTCGCTGCGGCTGCTCGACGCCGACATCGCCGACGGAGCCGACATCGCCGCCGGGCTCGGATACTTCGATCAGTCCCACTTCGTTCGGGAGTTCCGCGAGTTCACCGGGCTGACCCCGACGCAATACGCGCAGCGACGGACCGCGCTGCCCAGCCACATCGGACTGACGGCATAAATATCCAAGCGTGACCCGGCACCGAGCCAGCACCATGAAGGCATGAACAACGCAGGACAAGCAGTGGCGAACACCGGCCTCCTGGTCGCCGCCATCCGCGCCGACGAATCCCGCCGTTCCGACCGCCTTTTCACGGATCCGTTCGCCGAACGCCTGGCCGGTGAGTCAGGCCGCCGGCTGCTCGCCGAGGCCGTCGCCGAAGCCGGAGACCGGCCGACCCGGCAGATCGTGGTGCGCACCCGGTTCTGGGATGACGCCCTGCTCCGCGCCACCCAATCGGTCCGCCTGGTCGTCATCCTTGCCGCGGGGATGGATGCCCGCGCGTTCCGGCTGCCCATGCCCGCCGGCACCACTGTCTACGAACTGGACCAACCCGAGGTGATCGCCGCGAAGGCGGCAGCCCTGGCAGGCGTAGAGCCGCTGTGCGCGCGAGTGGCCGTCGGCGTCGATCTCACCCGTGACTGGACGGATGCCCTGCGGTCCAACGGTTTTGACGACGACCAGCCGACAGTCTGGTTGATCGAAGGGCTGCTGCAATACCTCGACGAGGCCGCGGTCCGGACGGTGTTCGAGCGGGTGGACACGCTGTCGGCGCCCGGTTCGATCCTGCTGTACGACGTCGTCGGCAAGACGCTGCTGGACGCGCAGGTCCTGGCCGCGGTGCGCCAGTCGATGGCCCGCAACGGAGCGCCGTGGTTGTTCGGAACGGACCAACCGGGCGAACTCGCGGAGCGCCACGGCTGGTCATCGGTGGTGACCGACGTGGCCGTCCCCGGCAACGCCTGGGGCCGCTGGTTCGCCCCCGCGGTACCCATGGACGTGCCCGACGTCCCGCGCGGCTACTTCGTCGAGGCGGTGAAATAGCCTGGCCCGCTTTCAGAACGTCATGCACCGAGCGCTTGCAGCCAGGGGTGATCCGGGTGGACTCGCGACAACCACTCGGACAATCTGGAGCGCCGTGACCGGTCCAGCAGAGGGAGTGCGTGCAGGAAGTCCGCTTGATCTTTGGGGCGCAGCCCTTTCGCCTTGAACAGGAGCACAACCTCGGGAATCACATACGGGATGTTGTCGGCGGTACGAAGAATCAGCTCGGCGTAAGGCATGGTGATCGACGCGTCGCGGCGGCAGACCCAGTGGTCGCCGTCGTGCGGCTCACGGAACACGTCGAGGCGATAGCGCCCGGTCGCCGGCTCGCGCAGCCACGTCTGATGCATGGTGTCCGCTCTTTCCGGGAACGGCCAGGCATGGCCGTTCCCGACGACGTCCCATTCGAAGCCAGGGAACGCGCCGACGATCTCGGCGAATTGTTCACGCGGTACTCCGATTTCGAGATCGTCGTGGTCACGTCCGAGTCCACCGACGAACAGGTCCAGCGCCCACCCAGCCGCGACGTACCAGCGTGCCGAGGTGCTCGAGAGCCGTTCGGCGACTTCCCTCGGCGTCCAAGCCTGCCAGAGCTCGTCGCACTCCTCGCCCGATAGTGCGCGTCCTGTCATTGGCTACCGCCCTTCACCGAGCGTGGGGGATTCCGAGGCGACACGCCGGGGGCGACCACGACAACCGCCACGCTCGACGTAGGGGCCGGGCTCACATCAGTGTCCAGCTCAGACCTGAGCCACCGCCGGGCGCCGGTCAGCCGCGGTCCGCGGCTGAGTCATCGCATCGGCCGCGGTGAATTCCTTGGTCCAGCAGGCGAATTCCAAGGTGATGCCATCCGGATCCTGGAAGTAGAACGACCGCACGTACACACCAGGATGCACCGTCGGCGACGCCTGCATGGGGCTCTCGTCGTGGTTCAGCACCGGGCCGACCCGAACGCCCTTTTCTTTCAGCCGTTTCCGGTACTCGTCGAACTTCTCGGCCGGCACGTGAAAGGCCAAGTGGTTCAACGAACCAACGGCACTCATGAACTCACCGATGCCGGGCAGCGCCGCCGGCTGCGAGATGCCGGGCGCGCCGTCTGGCGCCTGGGCGAACCAGAAGAACGCCACGCAGTCGCCGTTACCGGCGTCGAAGAAGAAGTGCTGCCCCATGCCACCGGGCAGGTCGAGCGACTTCACCAGAGGCATGCCCAGCACGCCCGAATAGAAGTCGACGGTTCGTGCCATGTCGGCACAGACCAGGGCGACATGGTTGATGCCGCCCAGCTCGAATTCAGGGTTGCGATTGTCGGGCTTGATCATCGGGCCACTCCTACGCCGGGGTATGGTCAACCAGCGAATCTGAATCTAACATCAGGTTCAGTTTTGTCAATCATGCCCGAGACACTCCGGAAGGACGCCACCGTGACCGTCGCGCCCCGCGAGCAGCTCCCCACCGTGCGGGGCCGCCAGACGCAAGCGGCGATCGACAGCGCAGCCCGCGCCGTCATTGCCCGCAAAGGCATTCTGGCGACCACCATTTCGGACATCGCGGCCGAAGCCGGCCGGTCCACCGCGTCGTTCTACAACTACTACGACTCGAAGGAAGCGATGGTCCGCGAGTGGGCGGAGCGCTTCCGCGACGAAGCCCGCGACCGGGCGCTGGCCGCCACCGGTCCGGAACTGACCAACTGGGAACGCTCCCACCAGGCTGCCGCTGCACACTGGGCCACCTACCGGCACCGGTTGGCCGAGGTCATCGGCATCTCCCAATTGGCCATGGTCAACGACGATTTCGCGCAGTGCTGGGCCGATATCTGCGAACTGCCCATCTCGCTGATCATGTCGATGGTCAAACATGCTCAGCAGCAAGGCTTCTGCCCCGACGACGAACCACGGCTCGTCGCGGTGGCTCTGGTATCGATGCTGAACCAGTTCTGCTATACCCAATTGTCAGGCGACGGCGCCGACACCGCAGACGACGACGCATGCGTCACCACGCTGGCCAACATCTTCTACCGGACCATCTACCACGAGGGGAATCCGCGTACATGAACAGATCGGGAAGCTCGTCCGCCGCGGGAGTCACCCGAGAATTCATCGGGATGGACTCGCCGACCGCGCTGCGCGCCGGGTCCGGTGGGCATCCCTGCCAGGGCATCTACTACCGGGGCATGGGACGCAAGCCCAAGGTGGCGATGATCGCCGCCCACTACCAGATCGACTTCTCCGAGCACTACCTCGCCGATTACATGGCGACCCGCGGTATCGGATTCCTCGGCTGGAACACCCGATTCCGCGGCTACGAATCCAGCTTCCTGCTCGATCACGCACTGGTCGACATCGGTGTCGGGGTGCGCTGGCTGCGCGAAGTGGCCGGGGTGGAAACCGTTATTCTCCTGGGCAATTCGGGGGGCGGCTCTCTGATGGCGGCCTACCAGGCCCAGGCCGTGCGACCGCACATCACGCCGCTGGACGGAATGCGCCCGGCCGCAGGCGTCTACGACCTGCTGCCGGCCGACGGCTACATCTCCAGCGCCGCGCATCCCGGCCGGCCGGACGTTCTCACCAACTGGATGGACGGTTCGGTGACCGACGAGACCGACGCTCTGGCAACCGATCCCGATCTCGACCCGTTCGACCCGCGGAACGGCCCGCCGTTCTCCCCCGATTTCGTCCAGCGCTACCGCGACGCCCAGGTCGCCCGGAACCATGCGATCACCGACTGGGTGGAGGCCGAGTACGCCCGCGTCCGCGCCGCGGGATTCCGGGACCGCACGTTCACCGTCATGCGGACCTGGGCCGACCTGCGCATGATCGACCCGAAGCTCGAGCCCACCAAGCGCCCGCCCAATCAGTGCTACGCGGGCGTCCCCGTCCAGGCCAACCGCTCGGCCAACGGCATCGCCGCCGCCTGCACGCTGCGCAGCTGGCTGACCATGTGGAGCCTGCGGCACGCCCAGACGCGGGCCGAACCGCACCTGGCCCGCATCGACAACCCGGCGCTGGTGATCAACGCCGAGCAGGATTCGGGCGTGTATCCCTCTGACGCCCAATGCATCTTCGACGCGTTGGCCACCACCGACAAGACCCTGCACCCCATCGACTCCGACCACTACTTCACCACCCCCGGCGCCCGCAGCGAGCAGGCCGACGTCATTGCCAAATGGATTGCCAAGCGGTGGCGGTGAACAGACTTCGGGTGCTGGCGCATTTCACGCCCGGTCCGCGCGTCACCGACTTCCTTGCGCCGCTGCAGGATCTGATCGACGTCCGGTTCTGCGCGGCGGACGATGATGCGACGTTCTATCGGGAACTGGCCGACGCCGACGTGCTCTGGCATGTCCTGCGGCCGGTGAGCGCCGAGGATCTGGAACGTGGCCGACGACTCAAGCTGGTCCACAAGATGGGCGCGGGCGTCAACACCATCGACGTCGACGCCGCGACCCGCCTCGGCATCGCGGTGGCCAACATGCCCGGCGCCAACGCGCCGTCGGTCGCCGAAGGCACGGTCATGCTGATGCTGGCCGCGTTGCGCCGGCTGCCCGAACTCGACCGGGCCACCCGAGCGGGTGAGGGCTGGCCGACCGACCCAAGCCTCGGTGAGACGGTGCGGGACCTCGGCAGCTGCACCGTCGGCCTCATCGGGTACGGCAACATCGCCAAGCGGGTCGAGACCATCGTCACCGCCATGGGCGCGACCGTCGTCCACACCAATACCCGTGGCGCACAAGGTCACCCCGGCTGGCGGTCGCTCCCCGACCTGCTCACCACCAGCGACGTCGTCTCACTGCACCTGCCGCTCACCGAACACACCGAGGGCCTACTCGACACCGCCGCACTGGGCTTGATGAAGCCGGGTGCGGTGCTGGTCAACACCTCTCGTGGCGCCGTCATCGACGAAGCCGCGCTGGTGTCGGCCTTGCAGAACGGGCCGCTGCAGGCCGCGGGTCTCGACGTCTTCGCCACCGAGCCCGTCGATCCGGGCAATCCGCTGCTGGCCCTCGACAACGTCGTCGTCAGCCCGCACACCACCTGGTACACCGCCGACACCATGCGCCGCTATCTGGCCGAGGCTGTCGGCAATTGCGAGCGACTCGCCGCTGGACAGCAGCTCGCCAACGTGGTGAACGAGGTGCACTTCTAGACACCCGTCAAGTGGGTTACTCTCGGAACCAACCGACCAGTTATTTGGTTGGGTGCGCCACACAAAGCCCACAGCAGGTCACAGGAGGCAACGATGCCCATCGCGATCATGTCCGAGCACAACGATCTGGCCGATTCGGTCCGATCCCTGGTGGCGCGCGTCGCGCCGTCAGAGGTGCTGCACGAGGCCCTCGAGACCCCGATCAGCAACCCGCCGCCCTACTGGAGCGCAGCCGCTGACCAGGGCCTGCAGGGCCTGCACCTGTCGGAAGCCGTTGGCGGACAAGGCTTCGGCATCCTCGAACTCGCGATCACGCTGGCCGAATTCGGCTACGGCGCAGTCCCCGGCCCGTTCGTCCCGTCGGCCATCGCCAGTGCCTTGATCGCAGCGCACGACCCCAAGTCGCCCCTGCTGCCCGGCCTGGCCTCCGGTGAGACCATCGCCGCCTACGCCCTGAGCTCAGGCCTGACCGCCACGACCCAGGGCGACGGACTGGTCGTCAGCGGTGAGATCCGCGCGGTTCCGGCCGCCGCCCAAGCCGCCCTGTTGGTCGTGCCGGTCGACTCCCAGTGGGTGGTGCTCGACACCGCCGCCCTGCAGATCGACCCGGTGCAGACCGTCGACCCGTTGCACCCGGCGGCCCATGTCCGCGCGGACGCCGTCACGGTCGCCGCCGACCACGTGCTGTCCGGACTGACGCCGGCCCATGCCCGCGCGCTGATCACCACGCTGCTCGCGGCCGAATGCGTCGGTGTCGCACGCTGGGCCACCGACACCGCGGCCGGGTACGCCAAGATCCGTGAGCAGTTCGGCCGGCCCATCGGCCAGTTCCAGGCCATCAAGCACAAGTGCGCCAACATGATTGCCGAGACCGAGCGCGCCACGGGTGCGGTCTGGGATGCCGCCCGCGCACTCGACGACCACGCGTCGGGCGACACCGAGTCCGACTACCAGTTCGCCGCCGCGGTCGCCGCGACGCTGGCGCCCGTCGCCGCCCAGCACTGTGCGCAGGACTGCATCCAGGTCCACGGCGGCATCGGCTTCACCTGGGAACACGACACCAACGTCTACTACCGGCACGCCATCGGCCTGGTCGCCGGATTCGGCCGCGCCGCCGACCACCCCCGGCAGGTGGTGGACCTTGCCACGACCTCCGGCATGCGGTCCATCGACATCGACCTCGATCCGGACACCGAGAAGCTGCGCGCCGAGATTCGCGCGGAAGTGGCTGCGCTGAAAGCACTTCCGAGCGGACCCGAGCGCAATGCCGCGATCGCCGAGGGTGGCTGGGTGCAGCCACACCTGCCAACGCCGTGGGGCCGGGCCGCCGCGCCCATCGAGCAGATCATCATCGCCCAGGAGTTCAGCACCGGGAAGGTGCGTCGCCCGCAGATGGGCATCGCGGCGTGGATCATCCCGTCGATCGTGGCGTTCGGCACCAACAAGCAGCAGCAGGACTTCCTGCCGCCGACCTTCCGCGGCGACATGATCTGGTGCCAGCTGTTCTCCGAGCCGGGAGCCGGCAGTGACCTGGCCAGCCTGACCACCAAGGCCGTGAAGGTCGACGGCGGCTGGCGCATCACGGGCCAGAAGATCTGGACCACGGGAGCCCAGTACTCCGCGTGGGGTGCGCTCCTGGCCCGGACGGACTCCAATGTGCCGAAACACCAAGGCATCACGTATTTCCTGCTCGACATGTTGAGCCCGGGTGTCGAGGTCAAGCCCCTGCGCGAGCTCACCGGCAACGCCATGTTCAACACCGTCTTCATCGACGACGTGTTCGTACCCGACGACATGGTGCTGGGCGAGGTGAACCGCGGCTGGGAGGTCAGCCGCAACACCCTGACCAACGAGCGGGTGTCCATCGGCAGCAGCGAGCCGCCGTTCTTGGCCAGCCTCGAGCAGTTCGTCGAGTTCCTGCGGGACGGCGAGTTCGATGAACTGCAGCGCCACGAAGCCGGCAAGCTGATCGCCGAGGGCCACGCCGCCAAGCTGCTCAACATGCGGTCGACACTGCTGACCCTGGCCGGCGGCGATCCGATGCCTGCCGCCGCGATCTCCAAGCTGCTGTCCATGAAGACCGGTCAGGGTTACGCCGAATTCGGTGTCGCGTCATTCGGCAGCGAGGCCGTCGTCGGCGATCTGCAGCAGCCTTCGGGCAAGTGGGACGAGTACCTGTTGGCGGGCCGCGCGACGACCATCTACGGCGGTACCTCCGAGGTGCAGCTGAACATCATCGCCGAGCGGCTCCTGGGCCTGCCCCGCGACCCGTAACCCACAACCCGTCCCGCGAGCAGACGCAAAACTGTCGTTTCCGGCGGGAAAACGACAGTTTTACGTCTGCTCGCGGAGGCGTACCGTTGACGTAGGCGGACCATTCCTTGGTGGTGACGATCATGACCACAGACGAGCTGACGACACGACTGTCGCGCGCGCTGCGACCGGTGTTCATTGGGACCGTCGCGATCGCATTCACGGTCCTGCCGACGGCCCTGCACAGCCCGACCACAACGCTGCAGGCGGGCGGGGATCCGTGCGTCAACGGCGTGGTCCCGTGGAACCCCTACGTCGTGAACTGCAACCTGCCGGACCGGAACACGCCCAAGGTCCGCGGCGCGGCTCCCGACGCAGGCGCCATCATCGCGTGCCGCGGCAGGCCGGCTTGCCTGTCCTGGTACGTCAACGGGTACTAGAGGTCCATATCCCGTAGCGCGCGCTTGAGGATCTTGCCCGTGGGGTTGCGTGGCAGCTCGTCGAGGAAGACGACCTCACGCGGAACCTTGTAGCGTGCCAGGTGATCTCGCACGTAGGCCTTGATGTCGTCCTCACTGACCGTCGCTCCCTCGGTCTTGACGACGAAGGCCCGCAGTCGCGCGCCGAAGTCCTTGTCGTCGACACCGATCGCGGTCGCCTCCACCACGTCGGGGTGTCCGCTGATCAGGTCCTCGACCTCGGCCGGGAACACATTCTCGCCGCCGGAGACGATCATCTCGTCGTCCCGGCCACTGACGTACAGCAGTCCGCGTTCGTCGAAATAGCCGACGTCGCCCGACGACAGCATGCCGTCGATGATCTCCTTGCCACCGCCGCCGGTATACCCCTCGAACGGGAAGGTGGTGCCGACGAAGATGCGGCCGACGCTACCCTGCGGCAGCTCCTTGCCGTTGTCGTCGAAGATCTTCACGCGGACGCCCTTGACCACCGGGCCGACCGTCGCCGGGTTGATCGACAGATCCTGCGGACGCGCGATGGTGGCGAACGAGATCTCGGTCGAGCCGTACAGGTTGTAGATCACCGGGCCCAAATCCTTGAGCGCGCGCGTCGCCAGCTCGGCGCCCAGCTGCGAACCCGACACGAAGACGATGCGCAGGCTGGACAGGTTCGGCTTGGGCGAGGTCTTGTCCAGCTCGTCGAGGATGCGCGACAGCATCACCGGCACGACCACCATGGCGGTCACATGGTGCCGTTCGATGTCGGCAAGCACCGTGGCCGGTTTGAACCGTCGGCGCAACACCAACGTGCTGCCGAGCAGCATGGCGATGGTCGAGTGCAGGTAGCCCAGCGCGTGGAACATCGGCGCCGGCAGGCTGGTCACCTCGCCGGACTTGAACGGCACCGACGACAGCACGCCGCCCACCGGGGCCAGTGACGGCGGGGCACTTCGGTTGGCGCCCTTGGGAGTTCCCGTGGTGCCGCTGGTCAGGATGATGATCGACGCCGCCTTGGAGACCTTCGGCGGCGCGAGGCTGCTGGTGCGGGCGATGACGTCGGCCAGCGATTCGTCGATGCTGCCCGACGGTTCCGGCTTGTCCGGGTTGTGTCCGAGCGCCCGCAGCTTGCCCAGGGGCGGCTCGGACAGCGCGACGGCGTCGGCGTATTCGTCGTCGTAGATGATGAGCTGCGCGCCCTCGCGTTCGGAGACCTCTTTGATCTGCGGACCCGAGAATTCGGTGTTCATCAGGATGATTCGCGCGCCGACCCGCGCCGCGCCGTACACCGAGATCAGGAACCACCGGTGGTTGCGGGCCAGGATCGCCACACCCTCGCCGGCCTGAACGCCTTTGGCGCGCAACGCGTTGGCCGTCGCGTTCACCGCGTCGTCGAACTCCTGGAAAGTGATGTCGCCGTCGTCGTCGATGACGGCGGTGCGGTGCGGGGTACGACGCGCGTTGAGCGCCGGGACCATGCCGATCTCGCCCCAGCGCACGATGTCCGCGAGCATCGCGGCGATGTGCTGCGGCGATTCGAGTTTGAGCGCGCCCGCCTCGAACATCTTCCTGGCGTAGTGCAATTCGGCGACGCCACGGTCGACGTATTTACCGACCGATTTCTCCAAAGATTCCTGAACCTTGTTTGCTACCTGCGATGGGAGGTCAGTCAGCTTCACCATGAGCCAACCATAGGTGACACCACGGGTAACGCGGCCGGAACTCCGTCTCCAATTACCATGACTTCATGGGTGACTCGCGGTCCCTCGAGGTGGGCGGGCGCGAGGTTGCCGTGAGCAACCCGGACAAGGTGATCTTCCCCGAGCCCGGCGTGACCAAGCTCGACCTGGTCAACTACTACCTGTCCGTCGCCGACGGCGCGCTGCGCGGTGTGGCGCGGCGGCCCATGATCCTGAAGCGGTTCGTCAAAGGCATTGCCCAGGAAGCGATCTTTCAGAAGCGGGCACCTACGAGCCGGCCGGACTGGATCGACGTCGCCGAGCTGAAGTACGCCTCCGGCACCTCGGCGAAGGAAGCCGTCATCGACGAGGCGGCGGGGCTGGTGTGGGCCGTGAGCCTGGGCTGCATCGACTTCAACCCGCATCCGGTCCGGGCCGACGACCTGGAACACCCCGACGAGCTGCGCGTCGACCTGGACCCCATGCCGGGTGTCGAGTGGCCGCAGATCCTCGACGTGGCAGCCGTCGTCCGTGACGTGCTCACCGACTACGGGCTGACGGCCTGGCCCAAGACCTCGGGCTCGCGGGGCTTCCACATCTACGCCCGGATCGAGCGGAAGTGGCCGTACAAGCAGGTCCGCCTGGCCGCCCAGACCGTGGCCCGCGAGGTGGAGCGCCGGGCACCTGAGTTGGCGACCAGCCGGTGGTGGAAAGAGGAACGCCAGGGCGTGTTCGTCGACTTCAACCAGAACGCGAAGGACCGCACGGTGGCGTCGGCCTACTCGGTGCGGTCGCGGCCCGATGCCCGGGTGTCGACACCGCTGTTCTGGGACGAGGTGCCCGGCTGCCGTCCGGAGGATTTCACCGTGGCGACGGTCCCCGACCGGTACGCGCAATTCGGCGATCCGTGGGCCGCGATGGACGACGAGGCCGGCGGCCTGGAGGGGTTGCTGGCGCTGGCCGAAGAACTCGGCCCGATGCCCAAGGCGGACAAACCCGGGGGCAGTGCGGCGGCCGACGGGCGGCGGACGTCGCAGATGCCGCTCATCGAGGTCGCCCGGACCAAGACCCGCGACGAGGCGATGGCCGCGCTCGACACATGGCGCGCAAGGCATCCGGAGGCGGCATCTGCCCTGGAAGCCATTGATGTTCTGGTCGACGGCATGCGTGGGCCCAGCTCGATCTGGTACCGCATCCGGATCAACCTGCAGCACGTGCCGGAGGAACTGCGGCCGCCGCAAGAGCCGCTCATCGCCGACTATTCGCCGTGGGTGGGCTACCAGGGCAACCAGTGGCGCCGTGGGTGAGCGTTACCCCGCCGAGACCATGTTTGCTAGCTGCAGCTATCACAATCCTTAGCGATGATTTAGGACTTACTCCCCGGTACCTTAACTTGGCCACATAACTTCGATCTCGAGCCGGAGAAACGACACAGCTGTCGGGCGTTCGGCAACATCGAAGGGAGGCATCACATGGCTGTAGTGACAGGCAAGGCCACCGGCGACGCAACAACGTCTGCCGCTTTCCGCTATGGCAATCCGGCGGTCGCCTGCGGCGACGCCGAGGTGCGCGCCCAGTGCCGCCAACTGGCGACGGTACTCACCGTCACCGGAGTCATCGACGAAACTGATGTGGACCTGGTTGCAGCGCAGGCACGGCGCTGCGTCCTCCCCGAGAAGCCGTTCATCCTGGACCTGAGCGGGGTCACCTCGTTCGCCGTGTCCTGCGTCGAACTGCTCGACAAGGTCAACGACAGCTGCATCGCAGCAGGTAATGAGTGGTCCCTCATCGCATCCCAGCCGGTTTCGACCGCACTGCTGGCCTGCGGCGCAGAGTCCGCCTTCCCGACCGCAACCTCCGTCTCCGAAGCGCTGCACCACTTCTCGGACAGCATGTACGAGCGCCGTCGGTTGCTGCCGTTCCTCACCAAGAAGTCCGCGTAAGACAGGAACTGAACATGTTGATCGATCTCCGTTGGCTGAGCGCCCTGCTTCACCACCACCGTCGTAAGACGCATCTGGCGACGCCGGCCTTCTGACACCACCAACCTCCATCACGGTGCCGACACCAATCCTGGTGTCGGCACCGTGTTTTTTGTTGGCGTTGACTCCGCGCCCATGGCGGAAAAGCCCGAGTGCGAAGCACCCTGGGCGCTGGGTCAACGTCAGGAACTGAAGTCGACGCGGACGATCACGCTGTCATCCCAGACATTTCGATTGCGCGCCTTGCGCCACTTCTCCCGCAGCGGCAGACCCGCATGCACCTGCGTCACGCCCGGAATCCTGATGAGCGGCACCAGATTCCACTGCCAGCCGTACCGGCGGTGCAGCACGCGGTTCGCCGCCTCCCCCTCCGCGTCGGCCAGGATCCTCGCCGTGCCGGTGAATACCGTTGCCCCGCTCAGCTTCCGACCGCGGTAATCGCACGCGGTCAACTCCACCTGCGGATGAGCCCGTAGACGGGCGGTTTTCGGTCCGCGCTTGGTCCGGAAGACCACGGACTTCTCCTGCACGGCGAACCACATCGGGGTGTCGACCGGTTCGCCGTTCTTCTTGTAGGTCCGGAGCAGCGCGTAGCGGGTCCTGCTCAGTTCATCGATGTCCGAACGCTGTGTGTTGGTAGCCATGCGGACAGTCAACGACTTAGAGTTGGCTCCAAGTCAAGGGCTTCACAAGGAGTGTCATGCCTATGTTCACCATCGGCGAAGTGTCGGCGCGCGCCGAGGTCGCCGCGACGACACTGCGGTACTACGAACAGATCGGACTGATCCCGGCGCCCGCCCGAGCCGGCGGCCAGCGCCGCTACAACGACTCCGTCGTGGACCGACTCAACGTCATTCGGGTGTGCAAGACCGCCGGGTTCTCCCTCGAGGAGATTCAGTTGCTGTTCGCCGACGACGCTCCCGGCCGCCCCGCCAGTCGCGCGCTGGCCGAGACCAAGCTCGCCGAGATCGACGCCAAGATCGCCGAGTTGCACCTGGCCCGGGCCATCGTCGAATGGGGTATCCAGTGCACCTGCCCGTCGATCGACGCCTGCACCTGCGGCATCCATCCGATGCCAAACCGGAGCGCGCCCGCCAGCTGATGCGCGTCAGTGCCCGCTCGGGCGGCTGCCACCGACTTCTGCGGGCAACGGCGGCGGCAGTGGCGTCGTCGGCACGGGCGCGGGGGCGCCGGTGACCGGTGCCGCCGGAGTGCCGGCCGGCGCGGCGGCCGGTGCCGGTGCCGGCGTCGCGGCCGCAGTTCCGGTCAACGGCCCGCCACTGCGGAAGAAGGTCATGGGTTCCGACCGGATGGACTGTGAGCCCGACCTGATATCAAGCGATTTCGCGCTCACTACATAGGTGATGCCGTCGGTCGTCGCGGTGTAGCCGCCCTGGCCGTCCGCGCTCGCGGCGACGATCAGCTTCGCTCCGTCACTGATGCGGACCCCGCGATACTGGTACTGACCGCCGGAGTTCCGGCAGATGGCCACCCGCGACGAGGCGGTGCTCCCGAACGCCACCGCCGTATCCCCTGTCGGGCAGCGCGCCGTCGAATCGACGAACCCCTGTGCGTCCGTGGCGGGGTCGGCCGGTGCCGCCGGGGGCCCCCCCCCCCACA
>NZ_JMHT01000134.1 GCF_001905655.1 Mycobacterium sp. ST-F2 | reverse complement strand
GCGGGCCAGCTGAATCACGGGGAACGGGGTCCCGGAGCCGCTGCGGTCGGAGACCGGCGAGCCGGTGTGGCGGGCGCGGATCTCGCCGGCCCACGGGCGGTAGCCGTCGAACACGGCGTTGGCGATGCCGGTGCCGCGCGTCAGGGTCAGGAAGTCGGTGCGGAAGCCGATCAGGCCACGCGACGGCACGATGAAGTCCATACGGACCCAGCCGGCGGCGTGGTTCGTCATCTCCTCCATGCGGCCCTTTCGGGCGGCCATCAGCTGGGTGATGGCGCCGACGAACTCTTCGGGACAGTCGATGGTCATGGCCTCGAACGGCTCGTGCAGCTTGCCGTCGATCTGCCGGGTGACCACCTGTGGCTTGCCGACCGTCAGCTCGAAGCCTTCGCGGCGCATCTGCTCGACCAGGACGGCGAGCGCCAGCTCACCACGGCCCTGAACCTCCCAGGCGTCCGGCCGGCCGATGTCGACGACGCGGATCGAGACGTTACCGACGAGCTCGGAATCCAAGCGGGACTTGACCATTCGCGCCGTCAGCTTGTGGCCCGAGACCTTGCCCGCCAGCGGCGAGCTGTTGGTACCGATGGTCACCGAGATGGCCGGCTCGTCGACGGTGATGCGCGGCAGCGCGTGCGCGTGGTCCAGGTCGGCCAGGGTGTCGCCGATCATGATCTCCGACATACCCGCGACGGCCACGATGTCGCCGGCGATGGCCTCGGTGGTCGGGGTGCGTTCGACGCCGACGGTGACCAGCAGCTCGGTGATCTTGCCGGTGGTGATGACGGGCGCGCCGTCGACCTCACGCATCCAGGCCACCTGCTGGCCCTTCTTGATCTTGCCGTTGTAGACGCGGACCAGCGCCAGACGGCCGAGGAAGGCCGAGGCGTCGAGGTTCGTCACCAGCGCCTGCAGCGGCGCCTCCGGGTTGCCCTTGGGCGCCGGGATGTGCTCGAGCAGCACGTCGAACAGCGGGTCCAGGTTCTCGCTGTCGGGCACCTCGCCGTTGGCGGGCTGGACGGTCGAGGCGACGCCGGCTCGGCCCGAGGCGTACAGGGTCGGCAGGTCGAGCGCCTTCTCGGCCGCGGCCTGGGCTTCCTCGTCCAGGTCGGAGGCGACGTCGAGCAGCAGGTCGTGGCTCTCCTCGACGACCTCGGCGATGCGGGCGTCGGGCCGGTCGGTCTTGTTGACCACGAGGATGACGGGCAGGTGCGCGGCGAGGGCCTTGCGCAGCACGAAGCGGGTCTGTGGGAGCGGGCCTTCGGAGGCGTCGACCAGCAGCACGACGCCGTCGACCATGGACAGGCCGCGCTCGACCTCACCACCGAAGTCGGCGTGGCCGGGGGTGTCGATCACGTTGATGACCGTCACGGTGCCATCGGCGTGGTGCCGGTGCACCGCGGTGTTCTTGGCCAGGATCGTGATGCCCTTTTCCTTCTCAAGGTCACCCGAGTCCATGATGCGTTCGGTGGAGTCGTCACCCCGGTCCAGGGCTCCGGACTGCCGCAACATGGCATCGACGAGGGTCGTCTTGCCGTGGTCGACGTGTGCGACGATGGCGACATTTCTGAATCCGGCGCTGGCCTGCTCACTCACGCCCAAGATTGTCGCAGCGAGGGGGTCGGTTTGCGAAACTGCGGGCGTCCTGGCAAAACTGCTCATCGATGAAGGTCAGCAAGCTCGCCGGGGCTAAACCGAAGAAGAAATGCTGCCGCAGCAAGCCCCGGTGCAAGCGGTGTCCGCTGGTGCTGCACAAGGTCCAGAAGGCGGCGCACCACGGGGTCCACGGCAAGGATCTCGAGAAGGTTTACAAGCGCGCCCGCAAGGCCTGATTAATAGCGATTGACCTGCCTCTTTACGCGTTCCGCGAGTACCGTGGAAGCGTCCGTGAGAACCGGCGCGAGGAGGTCGTCATCATGACCATCTACGAAGTGTTGACCGGCGTGATCGGGTTCGTGTTGGCGCTCGGCGCCACCGCCGCGATATTCGCCGGGCTGGCCAATTGGGCAGGCGGATTCTTCGTGGTGCGGTGTGCTGCGTGTCACCATTTGGCGTTCTCCACGGTGAACAAGCCGAAGACCGATTGCCCGCATTGCAAGTACCCCGCACTGCTGCACCCGCTGTACACCGCGCAGCACGGCACCGCGATGGCGTCGGCACGCGTCGTCGGCGACAAGCTGCACTACTGAGCGAGTGCGGCCTTCAGCTCTGAGAGCCACGTGCGGTCTGCGGGCACCCAGGGCAGGTCGTCGAGTTCGGCTGCGCCCACCCAGCGCACGGCATGGTGGTCATGGGCGTGGGGCGCGTCGTCGGTCAACACCCGGTATGCCCGCAATGTGACGGTGTCGGACAACGGCACGTCCTCGCCCAGTCGCCTCCCTACAGTCACCGCGACCCCGAGTTCCTCGTGCAGTTCGCGGGCCAGCGCCTGCGCGTCGGTCTCCCCCGGCGCGACCTTCCCACCCGGCAGCTCCCAGAGGCCGGCGAGTTCCGGCGGCCGATTGCGCTGAGCGACCAGCAGTCTGGCGTCGATGATGAGCGCGCCCGCGACAACGATCACGTCGGTCAGGTTACTGGCTCGTCGCGCGTGGCGTTTGCGCGAAAACGGAAGGTCCACGATCGCGAATGTGCAGTCAGATCGCCGATTTCGCGGATCCGGCGATCTGTATGCACGCCCGCGACGTCACCGACACAGAACGGAGTACGTTCGAACCCATGGCCGTCCTCACCGATGAACAAGTAGACGCCGCACTGCCCGAAGGCTGGGAACGCGCCGACGGCGCACTACGCAGATCCGTGAAGTTCCCGGCATTCCTCGACGGCATCGACGCCGTGCGCCGGGTGGCTGTCCATGCCGAGGCCAAGGACCATCATCCGGATATCGATATTCGTTGGCGGACAGTTACTTTCGCTCTGGTCACGCATTCCGAAGGCGGCATCACCGACAAGGATGTGGCGATGGCCGAGGACATCAACGGGCTCGTCTAGCCATCCAGCCGAGCGTCACCAGCGTCATCACCGGGTAGATCAGCCCCGCCCACGCCAGGTACCACGGGCGGCTGATCACCCAGATCGTCGGCTGCGCGAAACTCAGCAGCCACGGCACGCCGACGATCATCAGCACCAGCCAGGCCCAGCGCAGCACCCGCGCGGAACCGAGAGCCGCGAACGGCCCGTGCCACAGCCACATCATCAGCGGGATCAACCACACCCAGTGGTGCGTCCACGAGATCGGCGAGAACAGCAGCCCGAACAACTGCACCACGAGCAGGGCACCGAGCCGGTCGGGCCGGTCTGGACCGTAGACGGCGCGCCAGGCGAACACGGCCACGACAGCCGTCACCAGCACCGCGATCACCACGGCCGGCTCGAAGCCGGCGTCGTGCCCGACGATCCGCGAAATCGCACCCCGCCAGGACTGGTTGAACGACGTCGCGACCGGACCGATCCGGTTGGCGTCACCCAGCAGGTCGGTGAAGTAGTAGAGCGCCTGATCGCGCAGGACGAGCCACGACACCAGGACGGTGCCGGCGAACGTGACAGCGGCGAACACCGCGGCGCCCCAACGCCGGACGCCGACGAAATAGAGCCCCGTCACCGCGGGTGTCAACTTCACTCCGGCCGCCAGTCCCACCAGCAGACCGGACCACCACCACCGCGTGCTGTAGACGGCGTAGAGCATGCCCAGCACGAGGATGACGTTGATCTGCCCGTAGTCGAATGTGCTGCGCAGTGGCTCGGTCCAGATGCCGACGGCCGTCCACGCCATGGCCAGCCGACGCGAGGGATCGACTGGATATTTCCCGTCGCTTCGCTCGCCCCGAAACCCGATGAGCCGCAAGCTGATCCACACCACACCGTAGAGCGCCGCGATGATGCCGACCTGCCAGCAGAACGCCAGCAATCCGAACGGCACGAAGTGCAGCGGATAGAACAGCACCGCCGCGAACGGCGGATAAGTGAACGGCAGCGGGAAGTCCGGGGTCTGGTCGGCGTAGACGTAGTCGTACAGCGGGTGGCCGCCGGCGAGGGTCGATGCGCCGCCGACGTAGACGTGGAGGTCGACGAAGTTGGCGCCGTTGGGCACCAGATAGGTCCAGGCGAAGCGCGCAGCGATGCTGAGCGCCAGCATCAGCGGCGCCCAGCGCAGGACTGATCGCGTGGCGGTGTTTATCGCACGACTGTAACGGTCGGTCACCCTTCGCCTTCCGATCAGTAACGGATCTATAAATGCCACACGTGTCACTTGAGTAACACCAGTAACGGAATACCTTCGGTTCTGACGCGCCACGACTGGACCGGGAGGACCCCCAAAATGCGCAACCGCACCGCTCGAAAAGTATTGACCACCAGCATGATTGCCGCCGCCGGCGCAGTCCCCATGGCGATCGCCCTGAGCGCGGTCGCAGCCGCCGACCCGGCCCCCGCGAACCCGGCACCTGTCGTGCCCGGCACGCCGCTGGTGAATGAACTCGCCCAGGCTCCGGTCCAGGCCCTGTCGGGTGTCACGCAGGCCCTGACCTCCGGCGCGCCGGCTGCCGCCCCGGCCGCTCCCGCCGCCACCGCGTCGGTGACCCTGCCGCAGAACCTGGTTCCCGGCGCCACCGCACCGGCCGCCGCGGCACCCCTTGCCGCAGCCCCGGCCGCCCCGGCCCAGGGCCTGATTCCGTCGGCCAACATCAACCTGCCGCAGATTCCGGGTTCGCCGCTGCCGCTGCCGCAGCAGATCGCCTTCCCGGGTGACCTGACCTCGCTGCTGCCGGCCGGCACCCCGTTGGCGAACATGCTGCCGAAGCCGGCCGTTGCCGCGCCGGTTGCCGCCGCGACGACCGCCACCTCGCCGTTGGCTGCCGCCACCGCACCGCTCGCGGCCGCGACCGCCCCGCTTGCCGCACCGCTCGCCGCTGCTGCCCCGGCTGCCGCCGCACCGCTGGCCGCCGCGACGGCTCCGCTCGCCGCACCGTTGGCTGCCGCTCCGGCCGCAGCGTCTCCGCTGGCCACGGCACCCGCCGCAGTGGCGGCTGCTGCTCCCGCCGCCCCAGCC
>NZ_JMHT01000133.1 GCF_001905655.1 Mycobacterium sp. ST-F2 | reverse complement strand
TAGCCGCGTAACCACAAATCCCGTGTCCACTACATGGGGGCAAGGCCCGAGACTGGCCCGGCGCCAGCGTCTTCCTGCGCCGCGGCGACGAGGTCTTCCATACCTATTCCGCGTATGCGCGGGGACTCGACCATTCGGCGGCGGGTTACCCGTTCCTGGACCTGACGCCGTACGGCCGCCAGGAGCCGTGGGAAGACTCGCCGGCCGGCTGGCCGCAGGGTGGCCCGGCGGTGGGCCGGCCGGTGGGGGATTGCTGCGAGGGGTAGCGATCATCAAGATCAAAACCGTTGGCGGGCCGCGGCTCGGCTGGCACTGTGGTCCTCAGTGCGGGTGTGGCTGAGTGGCTAGGCACCGGCCTGCAAAGCCGTTCACACGGGTTCGAATCCCGTCACTCGCTCCACTGTCTGTGCGGTAGAGGTCATTTCGATGGCCTCTACCGCACGGCGCGTACGCACAATTCCCTCCAGTTGTCGCGGACCAATTCGCGATGGTTAGCGGGTGAGCGCGAGTTTCCGCCACGACTTCCGCAGCTGTTGTATCGGATCGCTACTCATCGCTCAGTGTGCAGAACTTGCATGTCGTCTCGGGTGGATCGGACAGGTCAGCATCGCCAAGTAGACTGACGAATCTTGCCAACCAGGAAAGGCGCATTGAATGGGGCCGAAGTCGCGGGGTGAGGCTTTCCTGCTCAGTGGCGTGACGGTGGTTGCGTTTGCACTTATGGTCCTCCAGTTAGCGCACAACGACTGGTCGGTCGACCTTTGGGTTGTGGTCAGTTTCGGTCTCGGCGCACTGCCGTGGTTCTGGCGTGTTCTGGAGAGTATTGAGTTCCCAGGTGGCGGTGGCCTGAAGCTACGGCAGTTAGAAGGCGCAGTCGAACGCCAGCAGAGTGAGCTCGACGCCATGCGATTTGTTGTTGCCCATTTTCTGCCTGATGCAGAGCAGCGAGTCCTCGGCAGGTTCGCGAGCTCGGAACCATTCACACTCGATCTGCATAGCGATGAGTTCTTCAATGCAAGTGGGACTCTTCGAGGATTGGGATTCATCGAGCCAATTCGAGACAATTGGCACGAAGGATTCAATGAGCATAAGGACCTCAAAACCCTCTTCCGGCTAACTGACAGTGGTCGGGAATACTTGGTCCTGAGGAGCCAGTCCCAGGAGCCGACGGCATAGGCGCATACTGCTGTGCGCTCCGTCGTTCGCGTAGCGTTGGTCGCAGGCCTGGTTTCTGCGCTACCGCGCCGTCATATTGTCTTGCGGGTGGTGTGTGATCGTCCGGTCGCTGCTGGTCGACGCTGGCAGTGCCGACGACGACAGCGGCGGGGTTCGGTATGGACAATCAGAGTGGGCAGTTGGCGCGGGCTGTGACGCCCGGAGGAATGCGATGAGCGCCAGCTGCTGAGCCCGGGCAAGGCGGGACCCGATTTCTGCTCCGGGGGAGTGCTTGCGCAGTTGAACTCGGACCTAAACGTTGTAACTGCGAAATCCGTAGGTAGACAGCGGATAGGCGGCCTCAACCAGCCGACTCGCGGTCGCAACAGCCAACTGGGCCTCCTCCTTGCTGTCGTCGGTCACGTAATTCCCCAGGGGTTGCTGTCACGTAATTCCC
>NZ_JMHT01000132.1 GCF_001905655.1 Mycobacterium sp. ST-F2 | reverse complement strand
GCCGATCAGTGAATCACCCGCCCAGTGCCAGGGCCGGCGGTGACCCGCGTGTTCGGCAGCATACGCCGAATCTCATGTGGCACCAAGGATCCCGATACGGCCCGCTCACCCTTCCTGGGCGTCGAGCGCGCGCTGCAGCCAGCCCGATACCACCGCGATGGCCGACTGCCGCCCACCCCGGTTAGCACTGAGCTCCTTGGCCGCGATCGCAGCTGCCAACTGGGCCGCCTCGACCATCACCACCTCGGGGAACGGGTCTGCACCCACTTGCCCGAGCGTGAAACGCGCGGCGTCCCCATCGTCTTGCAGGTGCGCCAGGATCAGACGAAACGCCACCTGCGCGCTGTCGGGATGGAACTCGTTGCCGCTCAGTGCTGGCCCCCGCGGTTCGCCACCTCGTTGGCGTGATCCAGCGCGGTGAACGCCTCGGCAGTCAGCTTTGCCGCCACCGCATCGCGATCGCCGCCGTTGAGGTGCACCAGCAGCCCGACGTACTCGGCTGCTGCCGCCCCGATCACTGACTGCCACGCCGCGGGGTGCAGCAGCGACAGCTCGGCCAGCACCTGGGTGATGCCGTCGCGGTCGTCAGCCGCGACGGCGGCGGCGACACGGTAGAAGTCGGCGCGGCCGGGGGCGACGGAATCGGGTACCGGGCAAGGGTTACCGCAAGGGTTGGGCCCGGGGTTGTCAGTGGGGTTGTCGGTCATCGTGGTCCTCCAGTCGTTGTGGTGATGACCCGCGCGGCGACGGTGCCGAGCGGACGTTGGTGTGGGGGTAGGGAATCGAGCCAGCGGGCGCAGGGCACCAGTACCGGGCATGTGCGGCACACCGCGGTGGCCTGTTCCTGGCGGTGCCGGCTGGCGGGGTCGTCGCCCGTCGTGTCGAACAGCTGATGCCGGCCGACGCACAGCGCGCCCCTCAGCTGCGGCGGGCCACCGAGCGCAGCGAGCAGTGCCCGGGCCGTCACTGCTCGCTCCTCGGGTAGCGGGGTTCCGACGGGTCGGCGTAGGCGTCGAGGTCCACGAACGGCTGCTGAGCAATCGGGGCTGAGTGGCCCTGTGCCGCGTCGGAATCCGCTCCCCGGCTCGATGACCTCAGTTCGATGGGGATCGACCGGCAGCGAGCTACGCAGGGGCAGCGGCGCAGGCGTCCGTCGGGCGTCGTGCAGTACTGGCCGACCTCTGCCCCGCACGTGGAGCACGGCGTACAGAGTGCGCCGGCATACGCTTCAGC
>NZ_JMHT01000131.1 GCF_001905655.1 Mycobacterium sp. ST-F2 | reverse complement strand
GGAACAGCCCCAACGGTTGTCACCGCGTCCCGGGCCGACTTTCACCGACCCCCGCAACCGGTGATCTTCGCGTTCATCGACGATCAACGCGCCGCTGGGCACGCGGTCGAGTCGATCTGCCGAGTCTTGTGTGAGCAGGGCTGTCAGATCGCCGCGCGCACCTACCGGTCCTGGAAACAACCAGGCCGGACGGTAGCGGCCCGCACCATCACCGACGCCCAGGTCATCGACGCTGTGCGTGGCCTGGCGTGGACCACCAACGCCGCCGGCAAGCGCGTTCTGGCCCCCGAGGGGCTCTACGGGCGGCGCAAGATGACGGCCCTGATCCGCCGTGCCGCGCTGCCAGAGGCCTCGGCGGGCTCGGTGCACCGGGCGATGTGCACGTTGGGTCTGCAGGGCATACGGCGGTCAAAGAAGGTGCGCACCACGATCCCGGACACCGACGGGCGCCGCGCCCCGGATCTGCTCAACCGCAACTTCCATGCGAGCGTCCCGAACCGGGTATGGGTCACCGACTTCACTTACGTGCGGTCCTGGGCGGGCTTTGTCTACGTGGCCTTCATCGTCGACGTGTTCGCTCAGCGGATCGTGGCCTGGCACGCGGCCACCACCAAGACCACCGATCTGGTGATGGTCCCGTTGCGGATGGCCGTGTGGCAGCGCCGTCACGAAGGTCATCCCACCGCAGCCGGCGAGCTCATCCACCACAGCGACGCCGGAAGCCAATACACGTCGGTCCGTTTCACCGAACACCTTGAACTGGAAGGGATTTCACCTTCCATTGGCAGCGTCGGGGATGCCTACGACAACGCTCTGATGGAAACGATCAACGGCTTGTACAAGACCGAATGCATCCGAACCACAGTGTTCCACCCGGGGCCGTTTAGGACCATCGCCGACGTCGAGTACGCGACAGCAGCCTGGGTCGAGTGGTACAACAACCGAAGGCTGCACTCCAGTCTCGGCATGGTCAGCCCAACCGAGTACGAGCACGCCCACTACAGCGCCCTCGACCGAGAGCGTCAACCCGTATAGCAGCGGCGGAAAACCTGGGGCGGTTC
>NZ_JMHT01000130.1 GCF_001905655.1 Mycobacterium sp. ST-F2 | reverse complement strand
TACGTGACGGACAACCCCTCAAACCTGGGGAAATACGTGACCGCTGACACTATGCACGACCCGAGGTTCTTTTCGGTGAATGTCGCCGGTTTCTCCAGCGGCCTGTACGCGAAGGCCTGGCTGACTACCGCCGCCGCGGTTCTCGCCCTGTTCCAGGTGTTTTCCGCGCTGGTGATGTATGGAAGGCTGCCGATCACCCCACCGTCATGGATCGGCACCGCGCACGCATGGTTGGGCCGGTTGGCTGTGCTAGCGACTGTCCCCGTCGCCGTGCACTGCCTATATGCCGTCGGATTCCAGACCGGCGACGCCCGCGTGCTGACGCACTCGCTGCTCGGCTGTTTCTTTTACGGCGCATTCGTGGCCAAGATGCTGGTGCTGAGCCGCAAAGGTATGCCGGGGTGGGCGCTACCCGTACTGGGCGGCGCAGTATTTACCGGCCTGATCTACCTCTGGTTGACCTCTGCCCTGTGGTTGTTCACCGGTCAGGGCCTGAAGTTCTGAAGGAGATGTGAGATGACTGAAAATGAGGCCCGCGTCGATCGTCGCACGGTGCTCGCGGGAGCCGGAATTGCGTTGAGCGCCACAGCAATTGCCGGATGCGCAACTTATGGCAAGCCGCCGGCCCCCTCGCCGTCGGCTGGTCCTTCCACCTCCGGCGCAGCCGGCCAGCCCCCGTCGACGGATTTCGGCAACGCGCTCGTGAAGACGTCGGCAGTGCCCGTCGGCTCGGGGGTGATCGTCGGCGAGACTGTCATCACCCAACCCGCGGCCGGAACGTTCAAGGGGATGTCGGCGATCTGCACGCACCAGGGTTGCACCGTGTCCGAAATCGCCGACGGCAGCATCATCTGCCCGTGCCACGGAAGCAAATTCGCGCTGGACGGCAGCGTCCAGGAGGGCCCCGCGAAGAAACCACTGCCGGCCAGAGTCATCAAAGTCTCTGGGGACTCCATCGTCGTCCAGGCGACGTGACCCCTCGGCTGGGTGGCCTTGCGGCATCGGAGCAGCGTTGCTGTCCGGCAACAATTTTGGCGATGCAATGGGAGACCAGGATGCGCGGTGTTGTCGACGATCGGGTCACGGAGCGAGGCTCAGCCCACGGTGGCCCGAGCCGTCGCACTTGACGACGCTGGCCACGAGACGGTGGCGTGCGCTCCGCCGGACTTCGAGCAGCGATATTTCGCCGGTAGGGTGGAGCAGCTCGGCATCAGCGCCGCCCAGGGCGACAGTCCCACCCCGACGAGCCTCTCGAGCGCTCTTCGTCGAGCTCTCACCGAATCCGTCGCGACCCGAACCGCTTCCGTCGCAGCCCGGATCCGCGCGACGGCACAATATGCTGCCGGACTGCTGCATCAGCTCGTGAACGAGTGACCCCGGCGTGACATCCAACGCGACCGTACCCGGCAGGATCAGCCTGTTGATCATGGCGGCGGCCACTACGTCGTCGGAAACGATTTCCCAAGCGCCCGAACGACAGATTTGAGGTGACCATGATTGAGCTGATCTCATACCTGGAGCCACGCGTCATCCTGCTGCCTGCCACCGTCGAGTATCTCAACGCGCTGCAGTCCGACTCATCCGCGTTCGGAAGGCTGATCGGCAGCCCGGTGCCGGACGGTTGGCCGGAGTTTCCCGAGTCTGTCGGGTTCACCCTCAACCGACTGCGCGAACATCCTGAAGAAACCGACTGGTGGATGCACTTCTTTCTATGGGACGACGTGCTCGTTGGCTCGGGCGGTTTCGTCGGCCCTCCCGACCGCGGTGTGGTGGAATTCGGCTACGAAGTCGCGCCGGCGTTTCGTGGAAGGGGACTCGGCGTCGCTGCGGCGCAGGCCATGCTCGACAAGGCAGCCGCCAGTGGCGTAGTCAGCGCAGTCATCGCACACACGCTGACCCACGAGAACCCGTCGACGCGAGTACTTCGCCGACTCGGTTTCTGTTTCGCCGGCGAGCGCGACGACCCCGAGGAGGGCACAATCTGGCGTTGGGAGCGAACGCTTACTGCCCACTGAACCGACTGATCCGCTATGGGTCCGCCCCAGATTTCACATCGTTTCGGCCGCATCGACTGGCCCGCTGCCCTGTCGATGTTGCCCGCGAGTCTCATCGACGTGATTTCGAGATTGGATGCCGGCTGTTTTCGGATGACGCACTGGCGAAACCAATCTCTGGACGTCTCAGTGGCACGCATGACACATGCAAGGAAAAGCGACATCTCGGCACTGGCTATCGATACTAAAGTCGATCCATATGGTCAGAACTGGACTGATCGATGATAGCTTGGTCCCCCGCAACGTGTTACGCGAGCGTAAGTGCCACCTTGGGGTGGATTTCGCGCTGCCGCTCAAGCTGTGTATCAGGGCCATTTAGCTAACAGATTGATAACGTCGGAGATGATCCGCGGCAGGCAAGAGTAATTATTTGGTAATGACCAACGCAATTCGCCGGGAGCGCAACGTCGCGCCTCTCCGGTCCGCCGGCGGACCTCTTCCGCAGGGTGTTCAAGGGGCCGCTGATCCGAATTTCGCCGCCGTGGTGCGGGCCTTTTCCGTCATGTTCCCCAGCCGCTTTCTGGGCGGTGGCGCCTTGTCGGTGTACCTCGACGGCGTGCCCGTCGTCGACGTCTGGACCGGCTGGGCCGACCGGTGGGGCCGCCGGCCGTGGGAGGCGGACACCGGCGCCATGGTGTTCTCGGCGACCAAGGGCTTGGCATCGACCGTCATCCACCGGCTGGCCGACCGCGGCCTGATCGCCTACGACGCGCCGGTTGCGGACTACTGGCCGGCCTTCGCGGCCAACGGCAAGGCCGGCGTGACGGTGCGGGAGCTGATGCGGCACCGCGCCGGGCTGTCTCAGTTGAACGGCGCCACGCGGGACGAGCTGATGGACCACCGCCTGATGGAACGGAGGTTGGCGGCCGCCCCGATGAGCTGGATGAAGGGCCGGCCGGCGTACCACGCCATCACGTACGGCTGGCTGTTGTCGGGTCTGGCGCGGGCGGTGACCGGGCAGGGCATGCGGGAGCTGTTCCGGACCGAGTTGGCCGAGCCGCTCGGCGTCGACGGTCTGCATCTGGGACGTCCGTCGGCCGATGCGCCGACGCAGCCCGCGCAGATCATCGGCCCGCAGTTCCGGATCCCGAACCCGGTGTTCGACGCGGTGGCGCCGCACGTCGCAGCGTTGCCGTTCTCCGGCGGCTTCGGCTCGATGTACTTCACCGGCATGCGGTCCATGGCCCAGGGGGACACCCCGCTGCTGGATTCCGAGATGCCCGGCGCCAACGGCGTGGCCACGGCACGAGCGCTGGGCCGGGTGTACGGCGCGATCGCCAACGGCGGCCAGATCAACGGTCTGCGCTTCCTGTCCGCGGGTACCGTCGCGCAGCTGCGCGGCACCGGCAGTGTGTTCCCGGATCTGGGCCTCGGCCTGCCGATGGACTTCAATCTGGGTTATCACGGTCTGCCGTTCCCGGGTGTCATGCCGGGGTTCGGCCACGTCGGTCTGGGTGGCTCGCTGGGCTGGGCGGACCCCGATCGGGGCCTGGCTTTCGGCTTCGTGCACAACCGGCTGTTGACGCCGCTGATGGTTGCCGACCAGGCCGGTTTCGTGGCCCTTGGGGCAATGGTCCGACACGGGGTTGCGCAGGCGCGCAGCAACGGTTTCTGCCGGGTGACGGAGTTCGGTGCAGGCCATGCCGATTCGGCTCCGGTAGCGGGCTGACGGAGTTTGCGCGCATGGGATTCGCGGCCGCATCTGAGGCGATGCGGACCGCGCTCAGCACTGGACTTCGATAATCGCGCAGATGTCTGGCGTGTTGATTTTTTGCCTGGAACGAGCGGAGTTCGTCACACCAGAAATTTCATACCATGTGTATTGACCATTGCCGACAATACGCATTTATGCCCACAGCCTGTATGTCTGCGATTTCCCTGGTGTTGCTCGAATTGCAAGATTCATATCAACGCAAACTATTGTCCTGTCACACCGCCCATGTGCAGGTGGTGCTGGGGTGAACGATGTTCGCTACGGACCGCTATGCTTCCGGCGCGTGGCTGGTTCGAAAAGGCTCCGAACCAAAGCCCTGCGCAACGACGCGCCGGGCGGGTTGGGCCTTCCGTAGCGAGTGTGCTGCGGATATCCGGTGGTGACGGTCGCCTGGTAGCGATTCAACCGAAACGGGTGGCTCCGATACGTCGGATCAGTTAATTTGACCCGGTAGGATTTCGAGCCAGTTTGATTAAAGCGGCAAAGACGATTTCGCAAAGATTTGAGCGGCGGTCTGCGCGCCACCCGACACAGCGTGTCGGAGTCGTGCCGGACTGCTCGGAGAGGTGGTAGCTAAGTGGGTGGGTCACCGACGACACCCGTCGCGATCATCGGCATGGCATGCCGACTTCCTGGCGGCATCAGTTCGCCAGAGGAGTTGTGGGAAGCCCTGCTGCGCGGTGACGACCTGGTTACCAACGTCCCGCTGGACCGGTGGGACGCCGAGGAGTATTACGACCCCGAGCCCGGTGTGCCCGGCCGGTCGGTCTCCAAATGGGGCGCCTTCATCGACGACGTGGCCGGCTTCGACGCCGACTTCTTCAACATCAGCGACCGCGAGGCCACCGCGATCGACCCGCAGCACCGCCTGATCCTCGAAACCTCTTGGGAGGCTGTGGAACACGCGGGTATCGATCCCGCCACCCTGGCCGGCTCGCTCACCGGTGTGTTCGTGGGTATGACCCACGGTGACTACCAACTGTTGGCCGCCGACGCTCACGCCATCGAGGGCCCCTACGGCTTCACCGGCAACAACTTCAGCCTGGCCTCGGGACGCGTGTCGTACCACCTGGGTGCCCACGGTCCGTCGTACACGGTCGACTCGGCCTGCTCGTCCAGCCTCCTGGCCATCCACAACGCGTGTCGCAGCCTGCACGACGGCGAGAGCGACGCCGCCCTCGCCGGTGGTGTGTCGGGCCTTGCCCCCATGTAGTGGACACGGGATTTGTGGTTAGGCAGCTTCG
>NZ_JMHT01000013.1 GCF_001905655.1 Mycobacterium sp. ST-F2 | reverse complement strand
TTACGTGACGGACAACCCCTCAAACCTGGGGAAATACGTGACCGCTGACAACTGATGGACCTCTCATTGCGTATGGGATCAGTGCGCCATTCCTTCCACTCGCCGAGATCGTTTGCATCCATCTCGTGTAGTGCCTTCGGGAGGAGACGACTAGCGAGCCATCGAATGATCGGTGGGTACACGGTCGCGTAGGTGGTGCGAGTGCCCTGCTTGAGACGTGGCCAGCGGGAGGTCCGTAGGAACTCGGTGAAGACGCGCTCTGGCCGGTAATTCTCAGGGTCCTCTGCCAAGCGGGCTAGGTCGATGATCACCGGGGTGCCGGATTTTATGCCTGCTCGTGCTTCCAGATCTTCGAGCGAGTCGAACCACGCCAATTCGGGGATGAAGTCCGCTGGAGCAGACGAACCACCACCGGAAAGCACGGTCAGCCACCTGTCGCTCACAACGCCCCCGTTCGTCGGAGATAAATTGCCTGAACATAACACCGCGTAT
The DNA here is from genome assembly GCF_001905655.1 of Mycobacterium sp. ST-F2. Taxonomy (GTDB): domain Bacteria; phylum Actinomycetota; class Actinomycetes; order Mycobacteriales; family Mycobacteriaceae; genus Mycobacterium. The sequence goes on along the minus strand of NZ_JMHT01000013.1, from coordinate 83,150 downwards.
GTCCACAGAAACACTGCTGCACGAGCTGGCCCACCACCTGTCGGCCGCGGTGCCGCCGCACGGGCCGGCGTTCACCGCGACGTTCTGCGACCTGGCGGATGTCGTCATGGGCCCGGAGGTTGGGCACGTGCTGCGGGTGGTCTACGCGAAAGAGGGTGTGCTGTAGCCTCGGGTCGTCTAGAACGGTGCTGGTTCATCCGATTCCTTTGTGGCCGAGGCTATTTCGGCGATACGCTATTCGTTGTTCATCCGGGTCTCATTGATGAGTTGTTGGCGTTCCTGGGCGCGGGCGCGTTTGCGTTTGGGCATGCAATAGTCGCGCCCGGGTGTGCGCACCGGTTCCTCGGTGATCTCGGGTGTTCCGGTGGGTGTGGCCAGTTGTGGGTACCAGTTGCGCGCCTTCGGGTTTGGTGATGTAGGTGTGCCCGGTCGGGGCGACCCACACCACTGTTCCGTCCGGGAACTGGCGATCGGTCCAGCCGAGTACGAGCGGTACTGCAAGGCGCTGGCCGAGGCGAGCAGAATCGTGCAGTTGGTGCCCCCGGCGCACGCATCATCGGCACGCCCGGCATTCCCCCGGCGGTAACTCAGGACTGATCTCAGCGGTAATTCGACAAGGGACTCGCAAGTTCGACCACTGCGGTCGCTGTCTGAATCGCAAGCGCGGTTTCGTTCGACGTCGGCTCGTATCCCCGGTGCGCGGCCTTATTCCGAAGGGCTCCGACGTCTTCGACCAGACGCTTTGGAAGTGCTCCCGCGGCACCCACGTTCTTGTGAAGCTGCGTGAGCCTTGAGATTCCGTGATGCGAATCGAACTGTGCCTTGCGCGCCGTCGTCGGGATGTTGTCGGCGTCAAACTTGTTGTCGATCAACACAGTCAGGGAAAGTTCGGCGGCTGTGCAAGCATCTATTGCCGCACGGCGGTACTCCTTCGCGGAGGCCAGCGACCGGGCATTGCGTATGAAGAGCCACTCCAGAGGAGGCGGCGTTTGGCTAGCGGCCAACTTCAGGCAGGCGGTCAGGGTTTGGTGGTCGATAATGTCTACCCCGGTCGGGCTGAGCGCAGGGGTGCTCGTATCTTTCGACGCGTTTACGCGGTGGCCCTGATCGTCGCCGCTCCACGTGACGATGGAGCTGACGCGCATGCCGCTGCCAGCCTTTCCGATGGGAATGGAATTCTGTTTCGTAAAAATGGAAATCCATGAACTCGTTATTGCCCAGCAGGATTCGAGTTCGCGGACAGCACTGTCGCGCGCCCTGAAAAAGTCAGAAGCCATGCGGGTTGTGGAAATTGTGGTCTCGAAGCGCCACCGACTGATCCGTGCGTAGTCGGGTGACTGCGTGCCGTCCGGTTCGTCGTGGAATCCTACTGTGATGCCCCACTCGAAGTCCTCATCCGGAAAGTCGGCATTGGGCTTCGGCCCGCGACTACGTGTCCACGTCGGTGGATCCAAATGACCTTGCTGCCAGTTCTGCCGCAACGTCGGAAGGGAGATCGATACATCCCGGGTCGCAGTCTTGGTCTGGTAGCTGTGCCCGAGGCATTCGATTGCTATGAAAAGTCCATTGCCGCAAGCGAAGTGCCCTTCTAGGGGTCGCTCTTCAGCGGTGGCCGCGGTCACGGTCAGCGGTAGCCTCTAAAGCCGACAGTCGAATCCAACAGGGCGGTCTGGGTGATCGTCTTCTTTGGATTCCACACGCTTTGCAACCGTACCTCTATCGCTTCGCCGTCGATCTCGTCGTCATGGACGCGCTGCCATGTGCGGAGTATGAACTGTTCTGCCGACCCGTACGGATCATCCATCGTCGCACCGATCCACTTCCACAAGTTGTCGCCGTGCACGAGGATCGATTCTGTGCCCGGCAGAGGCTCTCCGGGCTGCACCAGCCGTTGCAGGACTTCGCCGGGATGGGCCGGCTTCTCGAACAGCCCGCTCTCACCGATCAGGTCGCCGTTGACCGTGATCGTCCTCGTTTCTTCGTCATCTCGTATGTCAGTGATCCGTCCGCGCCGGTCACCGTCGTTCGTGGGAACCAGCAGCTCGTCTCCCGGTCGCAGTGCCTGCACGACCGTCGGCCGCAACGGTGCGAAGAATGTGATCTCGTTCGCGTCGGCAAGCTCATGTTCGGCGTCGTTGTTGACCGTCATCTGTACTCCTGTTTTGCGGGCGCGGGGTCGTTGCCGCGCCATTCGCCTGGCCCGTGAATTTCCGAGCCACTAGCGAGCAGCTTATGACTGGGGTCCGACACATCTCGGTGTGTCGGGCTGCGTGTCTTTGCGCCAGCCCGTCACGGCCGGTACCACGAATGAGTTGATCGACAAGAAATGGGCGCCGCAAAGACCCGCCATCGCGCCGACGGCTAAGGCACCTACACAGAAGGGCCGCAGTCGGACACCCCAGCAGGAATCGTCGACGGTTAGGCCAACTAGCCATCGTCACGAGGCGCCGGTTCTTGAAGGCACGGCTATTAGCCGACCTAACCGTTGAGGATCGCGCAGAACGGCGCGGCGGTGCCGAGAGGGCAGTCGCCCTGCGCGGGGCTGAGCCGTCGTCCTACTGCCGAGCCAGCCTAAGCATCGACGATGTGCGAGTCGCCTAGTGCGGCGGACCGAGATACGGGAAGACCTGCAGGGTGTCGGTGCGCGGACTCAAGCCGGACGGCGGGCAGTCGCCCTTGGTCAACGACGCCAGTCGGTAGTCGATGACGTCGTCGGTGAACACCCGGCCGTTCGGGTACTTGGCGGGCAGCGACGGATTAAACGTCAGCATGTCGGGCAGGATGCCCTCGGCGTCGACGGCGGCGACGGCCTCCTCGTCGGTGTAGCCGCCGGTGTGCCCCAGCAGGTGGACGAACATGGGCATCCAGCGGTCGCGGTCGTGCTCGGGCTCGCTGGCGTTGTACTCCTCCTTGGTGTCGTCGGTGTTGAAGAAGCTGCTGACCGACGGATGCCCGGCCCGGTCGACGTGCAGCAGCGTGCCGTCGCGGCGGACGCTGCAGCGGCCCCAGATTCGGATGTCGGGCGTGGCGCCCAGCAGTTGCGCCGTCGGCAGTTCCAGGACCATCGAGCACACGTTGGCCTGCGTGTTGGAATCCACTCCGGTCCACGGGAACTCGCCACTGAGGTGCAAAGCGGTGAAATTGCGGCCGCCCCGGATGTCGAACAGGTTCTTGATGCCGTCGAAGTCGAAGAAGAAGGCGTCGCTGCGGGCGCCGGCGAAGAACCGGTAGCCGCCGGATTCAGCGATCACCGGCTCCGTGCCGAACGACACTTCGACGCCCTCGAAGACCTTGTCGCCCAACGCTTCCGGTGACCGGGCGGCCTCTCCGGTCGCCACGAACACGTCGACCGTCTGCCGGCCCGAATCTGGCTCGGAGAAGACGTAGCTGAAGGCGATGTCGTTGCGCAGGTCGCCGTCATTGTCGATGGCCAGTCGGTAGACGGCGTCGGGGTGCAGGGCGTCGGCGTTGGGGTTGGCGTTGAGGATGAGGACGGTGCGGGTCGGGTCGGCCGGCGATTGGAAGGCGTACAGATCGCAGAGGTCCAGGCGTTGGTCACCCAGGGGCGGTCCCAGGCTGAGCCCGGTGAAGTGATTTGACATAGCCGTTATTTAAGGCGTTGGAGCGCGGCGGCGATCCGGAATCGGTCAATTGTCGACGCTAGCCTGGTGTCATGACGCAACCCGATCCCCAGGCTGTCGACCAGATGTTCAACGAAGTGTTGCGTACCGAGGACGAGGCGCTGGCCGCAGCGCGGCAGTCTGCGGTGACGGCAGGCATGCCGGCCATCGAGGTTTCGGCGCAGCATGGAAAGTTGTTGTCGCTCTTGGTCGCTGCCACAGGAGCCACCCGGGTTCTGGAGATCGGGACGCTCGCCGGCTACAGCACCATCAACCTGGCGCGTGGTGCCGGCGCGGCCGGCCGGGTGATCACGTTGGAGTACTCGCCCGAGCATGCAGAGGTCGCGCGGACGAACTTCGAGCGGGCCGGTGTCGCGGACCGGGTGGAGGTGCTGGTCGGGGCGGCGCTGGACACCTTGCCGCTGCTGGCCGAGCGTGGCGAACAGTTCGACTTCTTCTTCATCGACGCCGACAAGGAGAACAACAGCGCCTACGTCGAATGGGCGGTGCGGCTGGCGGCTCCGGGAGCCCTGATCGTGGTCGACAACGTCACCCGGATGGGCCGGGTGCTCGATCCGGCGGAGGATGATCTGCAGGCCCGCGGGGTGCGCGACATGCTGGAGCTGCTGGGCAACCATCCCCGGCTCGAGGCCGCGGCCATCCAGACCGTCGGCACCAAGGGCTGGGACGGCTTTGCGGTAGCGCGCGTCGCGACCTAGGTCAGCGAATTCTGGCAAATATTGACCCCTGGGATAGCGCCGGGTGTACCTTCCGGTGAAAGTCAGCACTTGGGGGGTGGGGACGATGTCTGCACGACTGATGATCCAAACAGCCTGACCGCCAAAATGCGGGTGCTCGTAGCAGTGCTCGGCGCGGCCGCCATGATGATCGGCGGGCTTTCCACTCCGTCGATGCTCGCCAAATCCAAAGCCCTGGATCTCGCCGCCGTTACCACCGGACCGCTGATGCGCGTCGCGGATTGGGTTGGCTTTCACAACATTTCGGTGCCCAACGTGCCGGTGCTCGGTGATGTCAACCTTGCGCTGAATTACACCGACAGTGATCCGGTGAACCTGTACGACAAGATCAACGCCTACCCCTTCGGTGGATTCCTGCTGGGGAACTATTACCGCCAGCCCGGTGGATCGCTGGGCATGGGAATTCTGGTGTCGTCGGGCATCGCCACCCCGAACGCGGTCAAGGCCTATCAGGCACTGCTGGCCAGCGGCGCCGGCAACACTCCGGCCGGGTACATCCCGCTGACACCGGCAGGGCGGGTCAACTCCATCACCGGTGTGCCGTGCACCGCGGGACTCGGGTGCGTTCAGGGCGTCAACAACACCAATCTGGTGATGCTCTTCATCAATGATCCGGGGACGCCCAACGGCGGCATCTACGCCCGGTTCGGTTCGATCCTGCAGCGCCTGGGACTGCATCCCGTCACTCCCGGCGGTCAGTCGACGTCCAGCACCGGTATCAAGGTCAGCGCCGCGACAGTTGGTGTCGGCTGGGGCTACAGCCTCATGTCGGACTTCCCTGAGACACCCAACCTGTTCTCTCTGGCCAACTCGCTGATGGCGACCATTTTGCCGACCAACCTGCTGGGCGGGGTCACCCTCGGCGGAGCGTCGGGCGTCGAGATTGCGACCAACCTCGGTCTGCTGGCGACGCTGGGAACGCCCAGTACTGCGTACTCCACCTTGGTGCCCAACGACCTGCCGCTGTTGGAGCCGCTGCGGCTGCCATCACGCATCGCCAACTTTGTGCTCGGCAAGCTCGGGGTGCAGGCCAAGCTGGGGACTCCGCTGGCGGATGCCCTGCAGCCGGCGTTGTCGATCCTGGTCAATACCGGCTACACCGACGTTGTGCTGCCGGGGCAGGGCGGTACGTACAACCGCACGTTCAACGACCAGGGCACCTACACCCAGTTCATGACCAAAGCGGTCCTGACCCCGAAGCAGTGGCTGCAGGTTCCGGGCGACGTGGTCCGCGCCCTGGTCGTCGGGTTCCAGGACCAGTTCCCGATTCTGCGGTTCGGCCGCCCGGCGCCGACGCTCGTTCCGGACGGTGACCACCTGAAGATCAGCTACGCACCCGCTCCGCCCGTCACTCCCGTTGCCGCAACGGAAACCAGTGTGCCGAGCACGCCGACGACCAAGGTCGCGAAAGCTCCCGCCGCGGTCAAGCCGGTGGCCGCTGAGCCTGGCACCAGCCCGACCAAGGCGGCGCAGGACGATGCGTCGGACCAGGTCAAGGCGCAGGACGACAAGTCGGACCAGCCTGACAAGAAGGCCAAGAAGGGACCGCGTGGCAAGGGGCATGAGAAGTCGTCCGGAAAGGACACAGGCAAGAAAGTCGGCAAGACCACCGAGAAGCCGGCTCCGAACAAGGTGGCAGCAGACAAGGACACGGCAGACAAGCCGGCGGCCTGAGCGTCTCGGCCGGGTCGTGCGCTCTGAGTGTGGCTAGGGTGGCCGCATGAGGGTAGCCACGGTTCTCGGGTCTGTCGGCGTGATGGTCGCCGTTGGCATCGCGCCGACAGCCTCGGCTGAGCAGACGCCGCTCCCCGAAGTGCCCGCGACGCCCGGAACGACGTTCGTCGACGATCCGTCGATCCGCGACGCCTACCCGTTGACGGCGGAATCCTGGAGCCGGCTGGACCCGGAACCCGCACTGGCGCTGAACATCTCGATCGGATCGCCCGACTGCTACGGGGTGCACGCCACCGTCCAGGAGACGGAGCAGACCGTGGTGGTCACGTTGACGTCCGGCCGTCGGTCTGACCGTGAGCAGATGGTCTGCACCATGATGATCATGCCCGGCAAAATCGTTGTGCCGCTTGCCGGTCCGGTGGGTGACCGGACGGTGGCGGTGGCGGGTTAGGCCGCAGAAATCCGCGTAGCCTTGTGGGTGATGGATCGGTGCGGCAGGGCCGAACCCCTTGTCGCGTAACGGAAGGGGCAGAAATGACTACGGTCCATTCGTCAATCGATCAACACCCTGACATCTTGGCGTTGCGGGCCGGCTATGACCGCATCGCCGAGTCGATGGCGGCGCAGGCGACCTTTGGCTTGACCTTGATGGTGGCGGCCTACGCCGCGTTGTCACCGTGGATCGTCGGCTACTTCAGCCTGCCGCGGCTGACGGTCAACGATGTGTTCGTCGGCGGAACCGTCGGGGTCCTGGCATTGTGCTTCGGCTGCGCCCTCGACCGCACCCATGGCCTGACCTGGACACTGCCGTTCTTCGGCGTGTGGATGATCGCCGCGCCGTGGATCTTCCAGAGCGCGCCGACCATGGGCATGATCTGGTCCCATGTGATCAGTGGCGCGCTGATCATGATGTTGGGCATGTGTGCGGCGTACCTCGGTATGCGCGTACGCGGCTCTGAGGCTCGGCACGGCTGAGCCTGAATTCCGCCGACCGGCCTGGGAGGTGCTCCCAGGCCCGCTGACGTGCGCAAAATTGACGCAACCGCTGATTCCTGGTGTTACGTTTCGGTGCAGGTGGGGTCGAGGCGTGAGGAGTTGCGGTGACAGCTTTGGCCGAGGTCCGGCATTTTCGCCGCGGTGACGCGGGCTACGAGGAGGCGCGCTGCGCGACGGTGTGGAATGCGCGTGTGCCGCAGCGGTTTCCGGACGTCATCGTGCAGGCATCGACCACCGCGGACGTGGTGGTGGCGGTCCGGTACGCCCGCGCGAACGGCCTGACGGTCGGCATCCGGTCCGGTGGGCACAGCTGGTCGGCCAATCATCTGCGCGACGGCGGCCTGCTGCTCGACGTGAGCCGGCTCGACGTCTGCCGGGTGGATCGCGAGGCGATGACCGCGGTGGTAGGCCCCGGCAAGGGTGGCAGCGTCCTGGCGGCCGAGCTGGAGCAGCAGGGCCTGTTCTTCCCATCGGGACACTGCCGGGGCGTGCGCTTGGGTGGCTACCTGCTGCAGGGTGGCTATGGCTGGAACAGCCGGGTCCTGGGTCCTGCATGTGAAAGCGTGCTGGCGCTCGACGTGGTCACGGCCGACGGTGAGCAGCTCCGGTGCGACGCTGAACATCATTCCGACTTGTATTGGGCGGCACGAGGATCCGGCCCCGGATTCTTCGGCGTGGTGACCGCGTTCCACCTCCGGCTCTACCCACAACCGCCGGTGTGCGGTAGCAGTCTGTACGTCTACCCCTTCGAGGCCGCCGACGAGATCTACCCGTGGGCCCGCGGGATCAGCGCCGAGGTGGATCGCCGCGTGGAGCTGCAGATCGTCGCCTCGCGGGCCATGCCGAGTTCGGGTCTGGATACGCCGGGCATCGTGCTGGCTTCGCCGGTGTTCGCCGACAGCGACGACGAAGCGAAAGCCGCAGTGGCACTGCTGGATACGTGCCCCGCGCGGCCACACGCCCTGATGGCGGTGCCGTTCGCGCCGACGAACCTGCCCACCTGGTACGACGCGGTGATGAGCAACTACCTGAGCGACCATCGCTACGCCGCCGACAACATGTGGACGTCGGCGTCGACGGCCGAGCTGCTGCCGGGCGTGCGGCAAATCCTCGAGACCATGCCGCCGCACCCGTCGCATTTCCTCTGGCTGAACTGGGGTCCGTCGCCGGCTCGCCAGGACATGGCCTACAGCCTCGAGGACGAGGTGTATCTGGCGCTCTACTCCGGCTGGGCAGACGCCGCAGATGACGAAAAATACGGAGACTGGGCCCGATCCAACATGGCGGCCATGTCCCACCTGGCCACCGGAATCCAGCTGGCCGACGAGAACCTCGGGGCCCGGCCGGCCCGGTTCGCCACCGACGCGGCCATGGCGCGACTGGACAGTGTGCGCGCACAATATGACCCGGACGGTCGGTTCTACGCGTGGATGGGACGCACATGAACTACCTGGGTTACCGCGACGACGACGCAGACACGCCATTCGGCAGATTCTTCAACCCGGACATGGCCCCACTGCCACGTCATGTGGTGCTGGCGCTCGAACACGGGCCGCAGGCCGCGCCGGTGATGCCGGCGTTCGACGATCCGTTGGCCGCGGACGGTTACCAGCAGACCGAGAACGGGTACGGCCGGACGCCCGACGGCGGCTACACCGTGGCGGTCCGCACCGACATGCCGCGCGTGACGCCGCAGATGTGGGACTGGTGGTTCGGCTGGCACGGTTGCGATGCGCGTCGCTACAAGCTGTGGCATCCCCGGGCACACGTGTCCGCCGTGTGGCGTGACGGCCGCGACGACATCGCCTACATAGGCCGCACGTCGCTGGTCGAGGAGTACCTCGGCTCGTCATTCAGTTCTGTGGCAATCCAATTCGTCGACCCGGCTACGCAGGGGCACGAGGGGTTGGCCATCGCCGCACGCCTGGGTTCCCCCGACATTCCCGTCGACATCGGTTGGCTGGTACATCAGGTGCGGCCGACCCCGGACGGTGCCGAGATGCGCTCCCGGTTCTGGATGGGCGGCGAGCACGTCAACTTCCGTGCGGGTAAGTCCTTGGCGGATCACGCATTTCGGGTCCTCGCGGCTCGCCAGCTGCCGGACCCGCGGGACCTGCTGGTGCACTGCGCACAGGAGATGAACCACCTGGCCGGGTTCCTGCCGGAGCTCTACGCCGAATTCTCCTGACCCGCGGCGCGGAGCAGGTCCGCGGCCTCGGTCTGATAGGCGTGCTCGGCCCACTCCAGCGGGATCCCGTTCGCCCACCGGGGGTTTTGTGCACGATTTTCCGCGCCTACCGCGGAAAATCGTGCACAAATCCCAGGCTAGGTGCAGACGGCGCCGACGGCGGCGGACTGCACCAGCTTGGTGTACTTGGCCAGCACGCCGGTCTTGTAGCGCGGCGGCAGCGGCTCGAAACCTTCACGGCGCGAGGCCAATTCGGCCTCGTCGACCAGCAGGTCCAGCGTGCCGTTGGCGACGTCCAGGCGGATGCGATCACCGTCGCGCACGAACGCGATGGGGCCGCCGTCGACGGCCTCCGGCGCGATGTGCCCGACGCACAGGCCAGTCGTCCCGCCCGAGAAGCGGCCGTCAGTCATGAGCAGCACGTCCTTGCCCAGGCCGGCGCCCTTGATGGCGCCAGTGATGGCCAGCATCTCGCGCATGCCCGGGCCGCCCTTGGGGCCCTCATAGCGGATGACGACGACGTCGCCGTGCGTGATGGTGCCGTCCTCCAGTGCGTCGAGGGCGGCGCGCTCGCGCTCGAAAACCCTTGCGGTGCCTTCGAACACGTCGGACTCGAAGCCGGCCGACTTCACGACGGCGCCCTCGGGGGCCAGTGAGCCGTGCAGGATGGTGATGCCGCCGGTCGGGTGGATCGGGTTGTTCATCGCCCGCAGCACCTTGCCGTCCGGGTCGGGCGGCGCGATGTGGGCGAGGTTCTCGGCCATGGTCTTGCCGGTGATGGTGAGGCAATCACCGTGCAGCAGACCGGCATCCAGCAGTGCGCGCATGACGACGGGCACGCCGCCGATCTCGTCGACGTCCTTCATCACGTGGCGACCGAAGGGCTTCACGTCGGCCAGGTGCGGGACCTTGTTGCCGATGCGGGTGAAGTCGGCGAGCGTCAGGTCGACCTCGGCCTCTTTGGCGATGGCCAGTAGGTGCAGCACCGCGTTGGTGGAGCCGCCGAACGCCATGACGACGGCGATGGCGTTCTCGAACGCTTCCTTGGTCAGGATGTCGCGCGCGGTGATGCCGCGGCGCAGCATCTCGACGACGGCCTCGCCGGACTTGCGGGCGAATTCGTCACGACGCTTGTCGATGGCGACGGGAGAAGCGCTGCCCGGCAACGACATACCGAGTGCCTCGGCCGCCGAGGCCATGGTGTTGGCGGTGTACATACCGCCACAGGCACCCTCGCCCGGACAGATGGCGCGTTCGATGATGTCGACGTCCTCGCGGGACATCAGCCCGCGGGCGCACGCACCGACGGCCTCGAAGGCGTCGATGATGGTGACTTCCTTCTCGGTGCCATCGGTCAGCTTCGCGACGCCGGGCATGATCGAGCCGTTGTAGAAGAAGACGCTGGCCAGGTTCAGCCGGGCGGCGGCCATCAGCATGCCGGGGATCGACTTGTCGCAGCCGGCGAGCAGAACCGAGCCGTCGAGGCGCTCGGCCTGGATCACGGTCTCGACGCTGTCCGCGATGACCTCGCGCGACACCAGCGAGAAGTGCATGCCCTCGTGGCCCATCGAGATGCCGTCGGAGACGGAGATGGTGCCGAACTCCAGCGGGTAACCACCGGCGGCGTGCACGCCCTCCTTGACCGACTGCGCCAGCCGCTGCAGCGACATGTTGCAGGGCGTGATCTCGTTCCACGACGAGCCGACGCCGATCTGCGGCTTGACCCAGTCGTCGTCGCCCATGCCTACCGCCCGCAGCATGCCTCGGGCTGCGGTTTTCTCCAGGCCGTCGGTGACGTCGCGACTGCGGGGCTTGATATCGGGCTGATCAGCAGACATGCAGGTAAGTATGCCCGCCGCCGCCAAGCGAAATTGCATTGGATACCCCTAAGGGGTATGCGGTACGCTGGGGTTATGACGTCAGACGAGTCGGACGTTGCGGTGGCGGGTCACCCTGAGGCCCAACACGGCTATTCGCCGAACAAGGACAACTACGCCAAGCGGCTGCGGCGCGTCGAGGGACAGGTCCGCGGCATCGCCAAGATGATCGACGAGGACAAGTACTGCATCGACGTGTTGACGCAGATCAGCGCGGTCAACAGCGCGTTGCAGTCGGTCGCGTTGGCGCTGCTCGACGAGCACCTGGGCCACTGCGTGAGCCACGCGGTGGCGGTCGGCGGGGACGAGGCCGAGCAGAAGCTGGCCGAGGCCTCCGCGGCGATCGCGCGGCTCGTCCGGTCCTGACGCAATGTGACTCCACGAGCGTCGTCATCGAGTCATTTGCGATGGCGCCGCTGTCAGGGGCACATTGTGATCGCGCCGTCTCCTAGCGCCCGGCGACGACGTCCGACTCGTCGACCGTGACCGGTTGATCGGCGCCGGGTAACCGCGAGTACGCGGCGCACACCAGCCCGAAGAACAGGTAACCGAGAGCGACTTGTGGATTGGCTGCCCACGCCACCTCGGGTGCGTGGATCAGGCCGATGAAGGACAACGCCGCACCCACGGCCGACGCGATGGCCGCGTAGAGGAACTTCTTCTCCAGGATGAAGGTCACCATGGTGCCGAGAATCAGGCCGACCAGCACCGCGCCCTCGCCGAGCGTCTGCAGCCCCTGGTAGACCACGCCCGCGCCGTTGAGTTTGTCCAGTCCCACGGCCGCGGCCGACGTGCCTGCGGCGTTCAATGTGTTGTCGACCAGGCCGCCGGCCCATTGCGCCAGGTTGGGCAGCAGCGCGGCGACGACCGCGACGGCATGTAGACGCGGCACCGCCTGGAATGCCTGCGCCCCGATCAGCAGACCGATGTAGAGCAGGATCGGCACGATCGCGGGCACCGGCAGCAGGGCGTCGAGCACGCCGAACAGACCCAGGAAGCAGAAGACGCCGATCACCGCGCCGCTAGCCAACGAATACCCGGCCCGGCCGCCGGCGTCCTTCCAGCCGGGGTGGCCGATGTACACGGCCGGCGGGAACGGCGAGCCGAAGGCCGACCCGATCACCGCACCCGCGCCGTCGGCCAGCAACACGCTGCGCAGGTTGTAGTTGTCGCCGGCGGCGGCCGCGCTCTCCACGTTGCTCATCGCCTCGGTGAAGTTGTACACACCGAGGGGAATCGCGGTGCCCAGCAGCGGGGCCAGATGCGACAGGCCCGAGACCAGCATGCCGACCCGCAGATCGGGCAGCCCGATCGCGATGTCGGACACCGCCTTTGCGACGTCGGGTGCCGACATGAACCCGCCGATCCATCCGATGGCGGTACCGACCAGCAGCGCGGCCAGCCCGGTCGGGATGCCGAACGGCAGCTTCATGTCGGTGAAGAACCCGATGAGGATGATCGCCAGCACCGGCAGGCCGATCCAGGCCGCCTCCCACATCAGGGCCGCCGGCCGCATCGAGATGAACGTGATGGAGATGCCCGCCAGCGTCCCGAGCATGGCGGCCCGCGGCGTCAGCTTGCGGATGTGGGGCCCGACGAACGCGCCGATCATCACGATGATGCCGATCATGAAGGCCCACGCCAGTCCCGCCTGCCAGGCCTGCATCGCATCCTTGGTGTGCAGATACACCGGCAGCATCACCACGAACACCACGATGAACATGTGCGGCACGCTCGGGCCGTAGGGCAAAGCTGTGACGTCCGTGCGGTTTTCGCGCCGGGCGAGGCGCCGCGCCAGGAACGTGTAGTAGAGGTTCCCGAGGATCAGGGCCACGCCGAGCGCGGGCAGGATGGTGCCGAGCACGTCGCCGGCCGGCACCTTGACGACCCCGATCATGAGACCCGTCAGCGTCAGCACGTTCACCAGGATGTTGAACCCCAGCCCGAAGAACGCGTTGGTGTCGCCACGCGTCCACCACGGAATGGACAACTTGGGAGTATCGGCGGCCGGGGGATCGGAGACGTCGGTGGACATGGGCTGGTCCTCTCTAAACCGCGGACGGTGACGGGGCGGCGAGTTGTTGCAGCGCGGGAATGACTGCCGCGGTGTCTGCGACCCAGCCGAAGATGCCGCCCTGCGCGGCGATCATCTCCAGGCCCACGCGCTGGAACTCCGGGAAATATGAACCGACGCAATCGGATACGACCAGGCACTCGTAGCCGCGGTCGTTGGCTTCGCGTGTGGTGGTGTGCACGCACACCTCGGTGGTGACGCCGGTGACGAGCAGCTGGGTGATGCCCGCAGCGGTCAGCGCATCCTGGAGCCCGGTGGCGTAGAACGCGCCCTTGCCCGGCTTGTCGATCACCAATTCCCCGTCGATGGGGGCCAGCTCGTCGACGATGTCGTGACCGTATTCGCCGCGGATCAGGATGCGCCCGTACTTGCCGGGGTCCCCGATCCGCTTCGACGGCGCACCGCGATTGAGCTTGGCGGGCGGGCAGTCCGACAGGTCGGGTTCGTGGCCCTCACGGGTGTGGATGACCGTGATCCCGGCCGCGCGGGCCGCGGCGATCAGCGCCGCCAGTGGTGGCACCACCTTGAGCAGCTGGTCGACGTCGTTCCCGAGGCTTTCGCCGAATCCGCCGGGCAGCAGGAAATCGCGTTGCATGTCGATGACGATCAGCGCGGTCTGACCCGCTGTGAGCGTGAACGGTGTCGGCTCGGCCGGGACCTCGACAGACGTCATGCGGGCTCCTTGACCGTCGCTGCGGCGACTTCGGTTGTCGCGCGGGGCTCATCGAGGATTCGGGCGGCCAAGGTCAGCGCGGTGTCGTCCGACAGGGCGTTGCCCAGCAGCATGGCGCTGTACGGACGTCCATCAGTGGTCACGCCGAGCGGGACAGCGACACCCAGCAGATCGAGCAGATTGCCGAAGTGCGTGTAGTGGCCCAGCATCGTGTTGCAGTTGATCGGATTCGCCTGCACCTGTTCGACGGTGAAGGTGGTCCCGATGGTCGGCACCACGAGGAGGTCCATGGTCTGCCAGAGGCGGCCCACCTCGGCTTTGAGCTCCTGCAGTTTCTGCAGGGCGGCGAACGCGTCGACCGCGGTGTAGTTCAGGCCGCTGCGGAAGATGTCGCGCACCACAGGATGGATCGAATCAGGTTGCGCGGCAAGGAAATCACCGAACTCGACGAGTCGCTCGGCCACCCACGGGCCCTGGTACAGCAAGGCGCCGGCGGCCAGGAACGGCGTCAGGGACACCTCGACGATGACGGCCTGGCGCTCGAGATGGTCACGGAAACTCAGATGCGCCGCACGCATGGCGTCATCGCCGAAGAACTCCAGCTCGGCGGCCGGCGGCAGTCCGACCCGGATCGGCGCGCCGTCGTGGCGCGGTCCCCGGTCGCGCGACCAGGCGTCGGCGTCGTCGCGGGCGGCCATCACGTCGAAAACCCGGTCCACGTCGTCGATGCAGCCCGCCATCACGCTGAGGCAATCCAGAGACTTGCACGCTGGTACCAGTCCGACCGTGCTGATCAGTCCACGGGACGGTTTGAAACCCACCACGCCGTTGAGGGCCGCGGGGACCCGACCGGACCCGGCGGTGTCGGTGGCCACCGCGAACGGCACCTGGCCCAGCGCCACCGCCAGCGCGGAGCCCGAACTGGACCCGCCCGAGATGAGGCCGCCACCGAAGACACTGCGCGGGACAGTGTAGGGCGTACGGGTGCCGTTGAGGCCCGTGGCGAATTGGTCGAGGTTGGTCTTGCCGACGTAGAGGGCGCCCGCGTCGAGCAGGCGTTGCACCGCCGGTGCGGTCCGCTCGGCGACGTAGGCGTAGTCGGGGCAGGACAGCGTGGTGGGCACCCCGGCGACGTCGATGCTGTCCTTCACCCCGAACGGCACGCCGTACAGCGGCAGGGTGCGGGCGCCGGGCCGGTTCTCGATCTCGGCCGCGGCCGCCAACAACTCCTCGCGCGGCACGACGGACAGCCAGGTGCCGTCGTCCCCGCGGGCGGCGATGGCATCGGCGACGCGGGCCGCGGTCTTGACCGGGGAGCCCGTGCCGGCGGCGTGCGAATCGAGGATCTCGGCGACCGACGGGCCTATCGTCGGACCGGTACCCAACCCGCCGCGCGCATCTGAACCCATGCTTGACCATTGTCAGCAGCATGATGGCGCCGGCAGTACGGGCGTGTATCGATCGTGTTAGGTGCCGAGCTCCTGTTCGATCCGCTGGACCTTCGCGGTGAGCTGGCCGGTGTAGCCGGGCCGGATGTCGGCCTTGAGGACCAGACTGACGCGTGGGGACACCGCCGCCACCGCTTCGACGGCGCGTTTGACCACGGCCATCACCTCGTCCCACTCACCCTCGATGTTGGTGAACATCGCGTTGGTCTCGTTGGGCAGGCCCGACTCTCGCACCACCCGCACGGCAGCGGCGACGGCCGCGCCGACACCGACGGACTCGTCTCCACCCATCGGGCTGACGCTGAAGGCAACAATCACATGGTCGATTGTGCGCTCCAGCGCTGCCGGGGGAGTAACGCCCGACATATCTGAGGCGATCAACAGTGCAGTTCAGCGGCCTTCGACGGGGCCGAAAACGGGGTGGGACGGCCCTTCGCGGCAGGGGCCGGTCAACGCGCTATGACAGACTGGGGACGTTGTGAACTGGAGGTGGCGGATGCCGCAGTGGAACAAGAGCAAGCTGTTGACCGTGGTCGTGGCGGCCGGACTGGTCGCCGGGATGACCGTCGCAACCCCGTCGGCGTGGGCCGACCCGGATGTGCCGGACCCAGATGTGGCGGCAGCGCCCATCGACCCGGGACTTCCCACTGAGGCACCCCTGCCGCCGCCGATCCCGCCGGCTGCTGAGCCGGCCCCGGCGCCGGCCCCGGTCATCCCGGGCGCCCCGATCCCCGGCGAGCCACAACCGATCCCGTCAGGCACCCCGGCCGGACAGAACCCGACGCCGTTCGTCGGCCAGCCGCCGTTCAACCCGCCCAGCTTCAACCCGGTCAACGGGTCCATGGTCGGCGTGGCCAAGCCGATCTACATCAACTTTCCGCGGCCCATCGCCAACAAGCAGATGGCGCAGGACGCCGTGCACATCTCGTCGAACCCGCCGGTGCCCGGCATGTTCTATTGGGTGACCGACACGCAACTGCGCTGGCGGCCCATCGACTTCTGGCCGGCCAACACCGTCGTCAACATCGACGCCGCAGGCACCAAGTCCAGCTTCCGCACCGGTGATTCACTGGTCGCCACCGCCGACAACGCCACGCACCAGATGACCATCAGCCGCAACGGGAAGGTCGAGAAGACGTTCCCGATGTCCATGGGCAAGTCCGGTAACGAGACCAAGAACGGCACGTATTACGTGCTGGAGAAGTTCCCGGACATCGTGATGGACTCGTCCACCTACGGCGTCCCCGTCGACTCGCCGCAGGGCTACAAGCTCAAGGTGCAGTGGGCGGTCCGCATCGACAACAGCGGCGCGTTCGTGCACAGTGCCCCGTGGTCGGTGTCCGACCAGGGCAAGCGCAACGTCAGCCACGGCTGCATCAACCTGTCGCCCGAGAATGCCAAGTGGTTCTACGACCAGTTCGGCAGCGGTGACCCGATCGTCGTGAAGAACTCGGTCGGGCTCTACAACTACTCGGACGGCGCGGGCGACTGGCAGTGGGGCATGCAGACCCCCGCCGCGGCTCCGTCGACCGGCTCGGGTTCCGGCACGCGCTGACCCGCGAACAACGCGAAACCCCCTATTTCCCACGGAAATAGGGGGTTTCGCTTTCGACGGCTAGTTCCAGATCCGCACGCGCTCGGCGGGTTCCAGGTACAGCTCGTCAGATGTGTTGACGTCGAACGCCTCGTAGAACGAGTCGATGTTGCGGATGACGCCGTTGCACCGGAATTCCGGCGGCGAGTGCGGGTCGACTGCCAGGCGCCGAATGGCTTCGGCGTCACGGGATTTGGTGCGCCACACCTGCGCCCAGCCGAAGTACACGCGCTGGATGCCGGTCAGTCCGTCGATCACCGGGGCTTCCTCGCCGCCGAGTGACAACTCGTAGGCCAGCAGTGCGATGGACAGCCCGCCCAGGTCGCCGATGTTCTCGCCGACGGTGAACGCACCGTTCACGTGGTGGCTCGAATCGAGCGCCCGCGGTGTGAAGGCCTCGTACTGTTCGATGAGAGCCTTTGTACGCAAACCGAATTCGGCACGGTCGGCGTCGGTCCACCAGTCGACCAGGTTGCCGTCGCCGTCGTACTTGGCGCCCTGGTCGTCGAAACCGTGCCCGATCTCATGCCCGATCACCGCACCGATGCCGCCGTAGTTGGCGGCGTCGTCGGCCTCGGCGTCGAAGAACGGCGGCTGCAGAATGGCCGCGGGGAACACGATCTCGTTCATCCCCGGGTTGTAGTAGGCGTTCACCGTCTGCGGCGTCATGAACCATTCGTCGCGGTCCACCTCGCTGCCCAGCTTGGCCAGCTCCCGGTCGTGCTCGACGGCCTGCCCACGCAGGTAGTTGCCGTACAGGTCGCCCGCGTCGATCACCAGCGCCGAGTAGTCCCGCCAGCGTGCCGGGTAGCCGATCTTGGGGGTGAACTTGTCCAGCTTGGCCAGCGCGCGCTGCCGGGTCTCCGGCGTCATCCACTCGAGGTTGGTGATGCTGACGCGGTAGGCCTCGCGCAGGTTGGCCACGAGCTCGTCCATCCGCGCCTTGTGTGCGGGCGGGAAATGCCGTTCCACGTACAGCTTTCCGACGGCGTCGCCCATCAGGCCCTCGACCAGGCCGACGCCGCGCTTCCAGCGGTCCCGGATCTCCTCGGTGCCGGACAGCGTGCGGCCGTAGAACGCGAAGTTCTCCGCCACCAGGTCGTCGGTCAGGATCGGGGCGCGGCCGCTGATCAGGCGCCAGCTCAGCCAGGCCTTCCAGTCCTCGAGCGGCTCGGAAGCCCACAGGGCCGCGAACGCGACGAGGAAATCGGGTTGCCGCACAACGACTTCCGCCACCACGTCGGTGGATGACCCCACCGCCGTCAGCCAGCCGGCCCAGTCGAAACCGGGTGCCTCGTCGGCCAGGTCGGCGAAGCGGCGCAGGTTGTAGCTCAGGTCCGCGTCGCGGCGCTTGACCACATCCCAGTGCGCGGCAGCCAGTTTGGTCTCGAGCGCGACGATCCGCGCGGCCGTCTCGGCCTGATCGCCGCCGAAGACCAGCTCGAGCATGCGGGCGATGTGCTGCGGGTAGGCCGCCAGCACCGCCGCGTGCACCGGCTCGCGGTAGTAGGACTCGTCGGGCAGCCCCAGACCGGACTGGGTGAAGTGCAGCAGATAGCGCGTCGAATCCTTGGAATCGGTGTCGACGTAGGCGCCGGCGCCACCACCGACACCGGTGCGCTGCAGGGCGCCGAGCACGGCGGACAACGCTTCAGGGGTGGCAGCGTCGGCGATGAGAGTCAGATCGGCCCGCAGCGGCGCCAGGCCCACGGCAGCTACGCGCTCGGTGCCCATGAAGCTGGCGTACAGGTCGCCGATGCGCTGGGCGTCCGTGCCCGCGGCACCCGAGGCCGTCGTGATGATGTCGCGCACCTGCTCCTCGGCGCGGTCCGCCAGCAGCCGGAAGGCGCCGTCGGTGGCCCGGTCGGCCGGGATGTCGTAGTCGGTGAGCCAGCGGCCGTTGACGTGACCGAACAGGTCGTCCTGGGGACGGGCGTCGGCGTCGAGGTAGCTCAGGTCGATACCGGATCGGGGAGAGGTAGCTTCGAGAGTCACCACGCCATCCTGCCATCGCCGCTGCAGTGCCGGAGGGTGCTGCGGGTAGCCTCACGCCCATGCCTGACGAGCGCAGCGAAGATTCCGCCGCGAAAGACACCGCGGAAGACACCGCACCGGCCAGCGCGGCCACGGCAGCCACGGCCGACCGCATCTTCAGCCCCTACGGCATCGCCTCGGCGGTGCTGGGCGTCGTCGCAGCTGTCGCGGTGGTGGTGGCGACCTGGGTCTGGCTGGGCCACCGCGCCAACGACGCGGAGCGCGCGCACGAGGCGCAGGCCATGAAAGCCGCCGCCGAGTGGTCCAACCTGCTCATCAACATGACCAAGGACAACGTCGCCATCAACGTGCCGAAGCTGCACGAGGGCACGGTTGGCCAGCTCAACGCCGATTTCGACGCCACGGTCGAGCCGTTCACCAAGCTGGTCGAGAAGCTGCAGAGCCAGACCAGCGGGCAGATCGAATCGGTCGCGCTCGAGACACTGCATCACGCGCCGCCCAGTGAGCAGGGCAAGCCGGCGGTGCAGCCGGAGCTGGCGGCCATCTCGTCGAATACGACGACGGTGCTGGTGATCGCGACGTCCGTCAGCCAGAACGCCGGTGCCAAGCCGACCACGGTGCGCTGGCGGCTGCGTCTCGGGGTCTCCGACGTCGGCGGCAAGATGCTGATTTCGCGATTGGAGTCGCTGCGATGAGGAACGCCTTCCGGGTAGTGGCCTTCGACGTCCTGGCGCCGCTCGCGGTGCTGGCGAGCCTCATCTACATCGGGCTGGCGCTGGAGCGTCCGCTGTGGTGGGTCGTGGTGGGCACCATCGTCGGGCTGCTGGTGCTGCAGGCCTCGGTGGTCAACTTCGTGCTGTTCCGCCGTGACGGCGTCACCATGGGCACCGACGACGACGCACCCAAGTTGCGGCTGCTGGTCGCCGGGTTGACGGCCGCCGCCGTCGCCGCGGCCGCGATCGTCGGCTACACCAAGTGGACGGTGCCCGACCGCACCACCGACAACGACATGTCCACGGTGGTCGGCATCGCCAGCAGCGTCGCGGAGGCGTCGGCGACCTTCACCCCCGGCGCGCCGAATGTGTCGATCGACCGCGCCACATCGTTGATGGCGCCGCAGCGCGCGGAGGCCTACCGCAACGAGTTCAATGCGGTCGCCAAGGATCTGACCAGCCGTGGGGTGGCCGGTCAGGCCAGCACCGTCTCGGCCGGCATCGAGACCATCGGCCCGAATTTCGCCAGTGTCGCCGTCGTCATGCGGGCCACCCAGAACATCCCCAACAAGCCTGCTCAGGCGACGGTGCTGGGGCTGCGGGTCACGCTGACGAAGCAGGACGGACGCTGGCTGGTCATGGACGTGACCCCGATCGCGTCGCGCTAGGAGCGGGCCGAACGCATCCGGGCGAACCGGTCCGAGAGCCGCCGCATGCGCACCAGCAGTGCGGCCGACGGGCTGGTGGTGCCGGCGACGTACGTCGAAAGTTCTTGTGCGCCAACCCCGATGCGGGACGCGAACTCGGTCTCGCTGAGGCCCGAGCGCTCCATCAGCAGCCGGATCTGGCGCGCCACCTCGGCGCATTCGTTGGCCTCGAGCTGGGTGCGGGCGCGGGCCAGCACCTCGGACAACGCCTTGGAGACGCCGTACGGGTTGGTGGTCGCCAGAATCTCTTCGACCTGACGGGCCGTGCGGCCGAACGGGTCCCGCTTGATGGCGGCGACGATGCGCTGCCACACCGCCAGGTCGTCGTTCTCCAGCGCGGTCCGGATGGCTGACGTCGACCAGAACTCGACGGGCTTCTCGCCGGGGGGCTGAGCCGGGAACGCGACAGTGGGCGCGCCGTTGGTGCCGGCGGAGGCGGGTTCACCGGGTTCGTCGGCACCGGAAGGGGTGTCCCTCACTTCGGATGTCAACGTCACCTCGCCTCCTCCAACATGGCCACCGCCACTGCCAGACACCGCTGTTTGATGTCGGGCCAATCTGCCGTTTCGTGGTCGTCGAACGGATGCGGGTCGGCCAACCTGCGGACCAACTGGGTTGCCACCCACTGGTTCTTCGACCGTTCTCCACAGTAGTACCCGTCAATTCCCGCGAGAACCGCGGCTGCGGTCCGGATGTCCATGCACGACACCAGATCGACGAAGTCGGCGTAGTCCTGGACGCTGTTGCGGGACATGATCAGGTAGCCCTTGAGGCGCAGCGTCTCGGCGCCCGTCGGGATCTCCAGCCGGTCGCCGGTGGGCAGCAATACGGTCGTCGTCTCCACGGGGCTGCGCCGCTCGGTGGCGGGCCCGTCGGTGTCGCTGAGCGACAACGCGTCGAGCGCGACCGACAGCCGTCCGCCCCACATGGTGACGGGGTGCACCTCGGGGTTTTCCTTGACACGCGACGTGCCGTGCGAGCGGCGCCGCAGCAGCGCCAGCCCGGTGCGCGACCCGTCCTTGCGGGCGGGTGCCGCGGCGATCCGGCGCGGCACGGCCCGCGGGACGTACTGCGGCTCGCCGGGCTCGCCGCCGCTGCAGCCGCTGAACGCCAGCGGGTCGGAGACCGTAACCGTCTGCGCGGCAAGGCTTTGCAGCTTGGCCGCGGACTTGACGACGCTGCGCAGCTCGGCACCGGAGGGGCCCAGCGCGGAGATGTCGTCGGGGATGATGACCAGGCTGCCGGTGTCGGTGGCGGGCAGCGGCTTCTCGAAGTCGACCGACGGCAGCAGCCGATCCAGCCACGCGGGCAGCCACCAGTTCCACTGGTCGAACATCGCCATCAGCGCCGGCACCAGGACCAACCGCACCACCGTCGCGTCGACCGCGATGGCCACGGCGCAGGCCACGCCCATCTGGGCGACCAGCGGCATGCCGGCGAACGCGAACCCGATGAAGACGGCGATCATGATCAGCGCCGCGCTGGTGATGGTCCGGGCGCTGGTGCTGACGCCGTACGCGACGGCGTCGCGGGTGTTGCCGGTCTGCAGGAAGCGCTCGCGGATACGCGTCAGCAGGAAGATCTCGTAGTCCATGGACAGGCCGAACGTCATGGCCAGGACCAGCGGCGGGATGGTGCTGTCCAGCGACTCCAGAGGCTTGAAGCCCAGGGCCTGGAACCAGCCCCATTCGAAGACGATCACCAAGCTGCCGTAGGCCGCGGCGACCGACAGCACCGTCATCAGGACGCCCTTGATCGCCAGCACGATCGACCGGATCGAGATCAGCAGCATCACGAACGCGATCAGCGAGACGAAGACGAACACCAGGATCTCGGTGTTCGCGACGCGATGGTCGAAGTCCATGATCAGCGCCGTCGGACCGCCCACCGCGATCGTGACGTTCGGGCCGGCGACGCCCGGCAGGTGTTGACGCAGCCACGTGATGGAGTCCCGCGCGACCAGATCTTCGGGATCGACCGACAGCACGACCGTGAACAGCGCACTGCGGTTGTCGTTGCTGAACACCGGTGGCGACACCTGGGCCACGTCCGGTGCCTGCGTCATGCTCTGGTGCAGGGCGTCGAGCGTCGCGGTGCTCTGCGGGTCGGACGCCGTCGCCTCGGGGAACGTCGCCAGCACCCGGATGGGTCCGAGCGCACCCGGGCCCAGCGCGTCCGCCGCCGCGGCGACGCCCGTCCGGATCTCGTGGCTGGGTTCGAACTGGCGCAGCATGCTGTTGCCCAGCGTCATACCGAACGACGGTGCCGCCAGGGCGATGAGGAAGGCGGCGGCCAGCAGCGCCGACAGCCACGGGCGGCGCATGGTGCGTTCGGTCCACTGGGTCCAGAACTTCGATTGTGTGACGTCGGGGCGGCGCGTGACCTGCAGCCACGACGAGCGTTTGGCCACGCGCTTGCCGAACGTGGCGAGCACCGCCGGGATCAGCGTGGTCGACGTCAGCACCGCGACGGCGACGGCGAGGATGGCGCCGGTGGCCATGGACGACAGCACCGGGGTGCCGATCAGGTAGATGCCGGTGATCGACGCGATGACCGTCAGGCCGGACAGCAGCACCGCCAGGCCCGACGTCGCCATCGACGCGTCGACGGCCTGTTCCGGATCGCGCCCGGCCCGCAGCTCCTCGCGGAAGCGCATCAGGATGAACAGCGAATAGTCCACGGCCAGCGCGATGCCGAACATCGACAGCGTCGTCGTCACGAAAACGCTCATGGTGACCCAGATGGACAGCAGATAGACCACGCCCATCGTCACGATCACCGTGCAGGCACCGAGCAGCATCGGCATGGCCGCGGCGGCCAGCGAGCCGAACACCGCCAGCAGCACGATCAGCACGATCGGCAGGTTCCACTTCTCGGCTTCGGCGACGTCGTGCTTGGTGGTCTCGCTGGCGGCCGCACCGAGTGCGCCCTGTCCGATGACGTACAGCCGTACTTTGCCGGCGGCGGTCTGGCCGGGCTTGCCGCCCGCGACGCCGACCTCTTTGCGTAGCTTCTTCGCGATGTCGACGGCGCCGCTGTTGTTGAAGTCGAGGCGCAGCGTCACGACGTAGGGCTTGCCGGCCTGTGGCTCGGGCTGCGTGGGATCGGGCACGACCTCGACGCTCGAGATGCCCGCGGCGATGCGTTTCAGCTCGTCGACGGCGGCCGTCATGTCTTCTTGCGACGCGCCTGAGGTCGGGGCCGCGACCAGCGCCAGCGGCGAGGCGCCTTCGTCGGGGAAGTGGTCCTCGAGCTCGCGCTGGACGTGCAGGGACTGAGAGCCGGCGACTTCGAACCCGCCGCCGCTGAGGTTGCTGGACTGGGTCGCCGCGAGATACAGGGACGGCACCATGAGCAGCAGCCAGGTGGCGAAAACCGCCCAGCGCCAGCGCCGAAGCAGACCGCTCAGCCGCATCATCAACTGCTGGATGGCGAACCCTCTTCCTGCGGTCGTCCCGGTTGCCACCGGAGTGTTTTGATCGGCGTTGCGTGCCGCCGACCTTACCCCAGTATGAGGTAGGGTGACCGGCCCGCGAGCGCCGTTGCCGCCTGCTGGAAAACCTTGATCCAACTGCAACCGGACGGTCTCCCGGCCCCCGGGCAGCAACCGTGGGCACCACCGCTCGCGGGGTGTTTGCACCGGAGGTAACCGGCCGATGACCTGGATGTTTGCTGTATGGATTGGCCGCGGGCCGCGCCGCGATGGCAAGATGGCGGGAGCCGAATCCCGGATGAGGTTGCGGGCACCAACAGGCGCCGCCCCGGGAAATCAGTGTTTGCCGAGTGTTTACACGGCCGACAAGGGCCCGTAAACCGTGAGGAGATTTGCCATGAGGATGACCAGCGTGACGGTTCGCCGCGGACTCGCCGGGGCGTTCGCTGTAACTGCACTCGGCGGTGTGATGGTGACGTCGTTCGGCGCTCCGTCGGCCGGTGCCGGCCAGGATCCGTGCGCTGCCAGCCAGGTCGCCAAGACCATCGGCATGGTGGCCACCTCGATGGGCACCTATCTGGACGCGCATCCGTCCGCCAACCAGACCCTGACCGCCATCTCGCAGCAGCAGGCCGGCCCGCAGTCGTTGGTGGCGCTGAAGACCTACTTCGACGCCAACCCGCAGGAGGGCGCCGCGCTGCAGAACCTCCAGGCGCCGCTGGTCACGCTGTCCTCGCAGTGCAAGCTGCCGGTGACGCTGCCGCAGCTGATGGGGCTGATGCAGACCGCGCAGGGCGGCGGCCTCCCGGCCACCCTGCCGGCGATGCCCGCGATGCCCACGAACCCGGTGGCACCGAGCGCACCCGGCACCGCGCCGTTCGTGCCCACCCTGCCCGGCGTGACGACGGCGACGGGTTCCATTCCCGCGGCCCAGGCCGTGTCGGCGGCGCAACCCGCCGCGCGGTAGGCAACGACGGGCGGTCCTGCGCTCTTCTGCTTATCTTTGAGGGGCCGGTAGCCCCGTCGGGGTTCGGATACCGGAGCTCTCGACGAAGGGGTTTGACCACATGATGCTCACCGCTCTGGCCAAGCGACGCGTTGTTGCCGGCTTCATCGGCGCCGGTGCGATCGCCGGCAGCATGCTGTTCGGTGCCGTCCCGTCGGCGTTCGCCGACGATCTGCCGCCCAACTGCACCGCGGCGGACCTGGCCGGCGTCCGGTCGGGCGTCGACGCGTCGACCTCCGCCTATCTGTTCACCCATCCGGATGTGAACGACTTCTTCACCAGCCTGCGCGGCCTGTCGAAGGATCAGTCGCACGCCAAGGTCAAGCAGTACCTGGCCGCCAACCCGCAGATCAAGGCCGAGCTGCAGGGCATCCGGCAGCCGCTCAAGGACATCCGCGACCGCTGCGCCGCCCGCTAGCCCCGGCGCCGGATGAGCGCGGCGGCGCCGCGCCAGCCGAGCAGGAACACGGCGGTGACGGTCGACGCGACGATCACGAAGCTGACCGCGACGCCCTGCGCCGAAGCCTTGCGCAGCAGCATGCCGATCACGACGGTGCTGATCCACACCGCCAAGCCGGTGGGGATCAGCGCCGTCGGGCGGCGCCAGCCCTGCGCCAGCGCCCAGCCCGCGGCGGTGCCCGTCAGGAACGGCCAGCTGGTGTGCGCGACGCCCGCGAGGGTGATGCCTTCGGCGTGACTGCGTCGCCCGATGGCGCAGAAGATCACCACCAGCACCACGTCGGCGAGGAAAGCCTGTGTGGCGCTGCGGGTTCCGGTGTCCTGCTCAGTTGTCATACGTCATCACGTCCAGGTTCAGTGGGCTGACATTGTCTTCGTCGCGCGCGGTGAAGCCTGGTTGCATCCGGGCCGGGCCACCGGTGTCGAGCGCGTCGGCCGCGGCCAGGTTGGCCAGTCGGCCGGTGAGCTTGAACGACCGGAAGACGAACGGCAGGCCGTCCGCGCGCAGCGGGTCAGCTGTGCTCATCACATGGAAATGCAGGTGCGGCGCAGTGGAATTGCCGGTGTTGCCGACGTTGCCCAGCACCTGTCCGGTACTCAGTTGGTCACCCGGCTTGACCTTGACGGTGCCGGTCTTCAGGTGCGCATAGAACGCGAAGTTGCCGTTCCCGATGTCCTGGACGACGTGGTTGCCGCCGTACTGCGCCAGCGTCAGACCGGTCGGGTCGACGCCGGGAACCTGCTCGGGCAGCCCGTCGAGGACCGCCACCACCGGGCCGTCGGCCACCGCGTGCACGTCGGACCCGAAGTAGGCATAGCTGTCGATCTTCGCGCGGTCCCCGCTGAACAGCTGCCCGTCGG
Source organism: Mycobacterium sp. ST-F2 (assembly GCF_001905655.1). Lineage (GTDB taxonomy): Bacteria > Actinomycetota > Actinomycetes > Mycobacteriales > Mycobacteriaceae > Mycobacterium. The sequence goes on along the minus strand of NZ_JMHT01000013.1, from coordinate 57,074 downwards.
CCAGTAGCTGCTCGTAGTCGATGGCGAATCGCTCTGCGCCCCAGAGCTTTCCGTCGATCGGGTTGAGTGCCATCCGGTGCGGCGTCATGTCACAGCAGCTGTTGGCGTCGACCCAGCCGGAGCCACGCAGCGGCGGTTCGATGACAACGGGCTTGCGGTCGGACACCGTCACCGGTGCGACGGTCTCGGTCACCACCGGCGGCACGAGCGGCGGTATGGGCTTGGGGACCTTGACCGCCACGCGGTGCGAAAGCTGCTGGGGGACAGCGCTTCCGGAGTTCAGGCTGACGTCCAGCCACACGATGGACCGCTGGCCGGGGCCCAGGTCGTTGGTGCTGATCCGGGTACCCATGGTCCGGGTCCAGTAGGCGAGGCCGGCCCCGGACAGTTGCAGCAGTGGCCCGGCCGGGCCCATGACCGCGATCGAGTCGACCGTCACGGGTTCGGGTGAGGTGTTGGTGAGCAGCAGCTCGTAGGCCAGTTGCACGCGGCCGTCCGTGGTGGGAACCGGGACGGGTGCGGCGACGACGTCGGCCAGTACGGGGGTGACGATCGGCGCGGCGGCATCCGCGGAAGTGGCTGGGGGAGTGGAAGATTGTCCAGTTTTTGGTACTGCGGTACAGGAAGTGAGTGCGGCGGCGAGCAGCACCACCGCCGCCAGCCGGCTACCCCTGGTCATGTGACGAATCCGGGGCGTCGGGATCGAAGTCCTTCTCGGTGCGGAACAGGAAGAAGAACACCACCCAGCCGATGGCCGAGATGAAGATCCAGCTGACCAGCCGATAGATCAGCATGGTCGAGATGGCCGCCGCCAACGTCATGCCACTCGACACCAGGCCGGGCACCAGCACCGCCTCGACCACCAGCAGCCCGCCGGGCATCAGCGGAATGGCCCCGACCGCGCGGGCCGCGGCGTACGCGACCGTCAGCCCGGCCAGCGACGGGTGCCCGCCGGTGGCATAGGCCGCGCAGGCCAGGCACGCGACGTCGGCGACCCAGTTGAACAGTGACCAGCTGAACGCCACGGTCAGGGTCCGGCGACTCAGGCTCACCGACTCGAGCTGGCGCAGCGTTCGGCGCCAGCCCTCGAGCCCGGTTTCGGCGGGCTTGCCGCGCAGCGAGTTGACCCACGACAGCAGCCGCACCCCGATGCCGTCGATCTGCTGCGGGTTGGCGGCGACGGTCTGGGCCAGCAGCAGCAGCGCCACGAAGCCACCGATGGTGAAGATCAGCGACAGCGGGTTCTTGCTGGCGCCGAGCATGAACGCGCCGCCCAGGCCCAACAGCGCCAGCCCGACCACCTGCAGGGCCCCGGACATCACCAGCTGCCACGACGCCACCAGCGGCGAGGCGCCCCACAGCCGCTGCTGGCGGTAGACGAAAGTCGCCGAGAGCACGGGGCCGCCGGGCAGCGTGGTGGACAGCGCGTTGCCGGCGTAGAACGCGGCCTCGGACCGCCACTGTTTGACCTGGACGCCGGCCGATCGGAGCAGGGTGCGCTGAATCTGCGCGAAGCTGTGCATGGAGGCGAGGGCCGCGATGGCCGCCGCGGCGACCCACCACCACGTCGCCGACAGCAGGCTGCGCCACGCCTTGGCGAGCTGTTCCCACACCATGACGATCTCGATGGTCAGCACGGCGACGGCGATGCCGATGAGGACCCAGCGCAGCCACCAGTACTTACCGCGCGTCCGGCCCGGGTGCGCGCGGCCGTCACGAGCCGTCAGCAGGCCGCGACGGCGAGCCGTCACCGGTCCCTGCGTAGCCTCGTTCGACATCCGCTTAGCGTATCCGGCGTGTCGCCGTCGGCGCGCCGTGTGCGGCACGCAACGCGCAACGACCCCGCGGGCTCATACGCGATCCGCCTCCGGCTTCTCGCCGGGCGGCATCCCGCGGCGCTACGCTGGCGCCCATGTCACACGCCGACGAAGCGGTCGATCCGGTAGTACGTAAGGCCGCGGCCTGGTCATGGCGGTTGCTGGCGATCTTCGGCGCGGTGCTCGCCCTGCTGTGGCTGGTCATCAAGCTCGAGGTCATCGTCGTGCCGGTGCTGCTGGCCACGCTGGCCGCGGCGTTCCTGCTGCCGGCCGTCGACCTGCTGACGCGGTGGGGTCTGCCGCGCGGTGCGGCGGTCGCGGCGATGCTGTTGAGCTCCATCGTGGTGATGGGCGGCATCCTGACGTTCGTCGTCTCCCAGTTCATCGAGGGCGCGCCGGCGCTGGTGGAACAGGTCACCAGGAGCATCGACGGCGCCCGCAAATGGCTGACCGAAGGCCCGGTCCTGCATCTGAGCGCCGATCAGATCAACAGCGTCGGCCAGACCGCCATCGATGCGCTGAAGAACAATCAGGCCAAGCTGACCAGCGGCGTCTTCTCCACCGCCGGCGCCCTGACCGAGATCATCACCGGCATGCTGCTGGTCCTGTTCACCCTGATCTTCCTGCTGCACGGCGGCCGCGACATCTACGCATTCGTCACCAAGATCTTCCCGGCCACGGTGCGGGACCGGGTGCGCGACGCCGGCCGGGCCGGCTTCGGCTCACTGATCGGCTACGTCCGCGCGACGTTCGTGGTGGCGCTCGTCGACGCCGTCGGTATCGGCACCGGGCTGGCGATCATGGGGATTCCGCTGGCGCTGCCACTGGCCTCGCTGGTGTTCCTGGGTGCGTTCGTCCCGCTCGTCGGTGCGGTGGTGACCGGTTTCGTGGCCGTGGTGGTGGCGTTGATCGCGAAGGGCTGGATCTACGCGCTGATCGCCCTCGGCCTGATCATCGCGGTGCAGCAGCTGGAGGCCCACGTGCTGCAGCCCATCGTCATGGGCCGCGCGGTATCGGTGCACCCGCTCGCCGTCGTCCTCGCGATCGCCGGCGGCAGTGTCACCGCCGGCATCATCGGCGCGCTGATCGCGGTGCCGATCGTCGCTTTCCTCAACAGCGCCATCCGCGTGCTGATCGCCGACGATCCGGCGGCCGTGGAAGCAGACCTGCTGGCGAAGGCCGGGTCGGTCGCCGCAGCCGCGGTGACGCCCGACTCGCCAGCTACAGACGGCCCTCCCGGCGCAGCAGATCCTGGGCGCTGACGCCGCCGCCGCTACCGCGGCGCTGGGTTTCCGCGGTGTCGATCTTCTCGGTGGCATCGGGCGTCTCGGCCGGCTGCGCGCGGAACGCGGTGGTCGGCTCGTTGCCCTGATCACCCGGTGCGTCTGACGGGGTCTGGATCTGCGGCCCGGAGGCGCTGAGGTTGCCCCGCAGCTGGCCGAGCCACGATTCGATCTCCCGGTTGCCGCTGGCGCCCTGGCCCGGGCTCGGGTCGGCGGGCCGAGCAGCACCTGGCGCGCGCAACGCGGTGGTGGCGGGATCAGAGGTCTGACCCATCGCGGTGGTCGCCGGGTCGTTCTGCGGGGTGACGGCGCGGGTCACGTTCGACACCACGTTGCGGAACGCCTTGGCGGCGCTGAACCGCGTGGTCGCGGGCTCGGACTCGGGTGCCTGGACCGGCGGCGCCGGCGGTGCGGGTGGCGCCTGCGGGGCCGGAGCCGGCGCCTGCGGGGCCGACGGCATCCGGTTGGTCGGGGCCTGGCTCGGCGGCTGCGGCTGACCGGGGTTGATCCGGGTCGGGACGGCGCGCTGGCCGGCGGCCGGATGGGTCGGATCGTGCGGGGCGCGCGCGGGCGCACCGGAACCGACGAGGGCACGCGGCTCCTCGGGGTCGCGGACCGCGGGACGCTTGCGCTCGTCGGGCAGCTCGGTCTCGCCGAGGCCGAGCTTCTGCTGGATGCGCTTCATCCACAGCGGCGCCCACCAGCAGTCGTCGCCCAGGAGCTTCATGACGGCCGGCACCAGGAACATCCGGATGACGGTGGCGTCGAGCAGCAGCGCCATCAGCAGACCGAACGCCAGGTACTTCATCATCACCAGGTCTGAGAACGCGAACGCGCCGACGACGACGGCCAGCACCAGCGCCGCGCCGGTGATCAGGCGTCCGGTGGTCGCGGTACCGATCCGGATGGCCTCGGCGGTGGACATGCCGCGTTCGCGGGCCTCCACCATGCGGGACACCAGGAAGACCTCGTAGTCGGTCGACAGACCCCAGATCACCGCGATGATCAGGCCGATCATCGGGGCCATCAGCGGCTGCGCGGTGTAGTTCATCAGTCCGGACCCGTGCCCGTTCTCGACGAACATCCAGGTCAGGATGCCCATGGTCGAGCCAAGGGTGAGCGCGCTCATCAGCGCGGCCTTGATGGGCAGCACCAGCGAACCGAACGCCAGGAACATCAGGATGGTCGTGGTGATGACCAGGATCACGCCCATCAGCGGGAGCTTCTCGTACAGCGTGCTGATGCTGTCCTGCTCCAGCGCCGGGGTGCCGCCGACCATGACCTTGACGCCGTGCGGTTCCTGCAGGGCGCGCAGTTCGTTGATCTTCTCGGACGCGTCACCACTGTTGACCAGACCGTTGGACAGCACCCGGACCGACGGGGTCTTGGTGCCACCCTCCTGGTAGGTCCGCTCGGCCCACATCTTCGACTTGTCGTTGTCGTCCGGCATCACGAACCCGCTGATGGTGGCGGCGTTGGCCCGCACCTGAGCGATCTGCTGGTCGGTGACGGGCTGGCCGTTGTCGCTCTTGATCACCAGGGTCAGGGCGTTGGTGCGGAAGCCGGGGAAGATCTTGTCGAACTCTTCCTGCGCCACGCGAACCGAGTTGTCCGGCGGCAGGTACTTCTCGCTCATGCCGGCCAGGGCCAGCTGACCCAGCGGGATCACCAGCAGGATCATCCCGATGGTGATCGGCACGGCAAAGGCCAGCGGCCGCTTCATGACGACGTTGACCAACTTGCCCCAGAAGCCCTTCTCGACCTCTTCGCGGGTCTTGGTCTTCTGTGTCTTCTCGGCGAACCAGTCGATGATCTTGCGCGAGAACGGCCAGTTGGCCAGGAACGGCACCTTCAGCAGGGTGCGGACACCGAGCGCGTCGACGTTGGTACCCAGGATGCCGAGGACGGCGGGCAGCACCGTATTCGACAGGAAGGCGGCCAGCAGCACCGACGCGATGATGGCGTAGGTGATGGACCGCAAGAAGCCCAGCGGGATCAGCAGCAGCGGCAGGGACGACGCGACGATGATCACCGCGGAGAACGCGACGGTGCGGCCCGAGGTCATGACGGATCTTCGAACCGCGGCCTCGACGTCGTAGCCCTCGGCCAGTTCTTCTCGGAACCGGCTCACGATGAACAGGCCGTAGTCGATGGCGATACCGAAGCCCATCATGGTCACGACGGGCTGGGCGAAGAAGTGCACCGGACCGAATTCGGCGGTGAACCGCAGGATGCCGAGTGCGCCACCGATGGTCAGGCCGCCGATGATCGCGGGGAGTGCGGCGGCGACCGCTCCGCCGAACACGAAGAACAGCACGACCGCGACGAGCGGCACGATGGCGAGCTCGGCGCGCTTCTGGTCGGTGCCGATGGTGCCGGTCAGCTCGCTGGCCAGCGGTTCCAGGCCGGCCAGTTTGATGTTGCCGCCGTTGACCTTGTACAGGTCGGGGGCGACGGCCTGGTAGTTCTTCAGGATCGCGTCGTCGTTGTCGCCCTTGAGCGGGACGGTGATGAAGGTGTGCCGCAGGTCCTGCGTCGTCATCTTCTTCAGGCCGTCGCTGGGCGCCTTGAGCCAGCCGACCCAGGCCACGACCTTGTCCTTGTGGTCGCTCACGAAGGTGTCCAGCTCGGCGCTGACCTTCTTCTGCCACGCCGGATCGGTGATCTTCTTGTTGTCGGGCGGGGTCAGGATCGCCACGACCAGGCTGGTCCGGTCGCGGCCGTACACCTCATCACCGAGGACCGACGCGGCGACGGACTCGCTGCCTTCGTTGTAGAAGCCACTTTGTGTGACATGCTCGCCAAGGCTGGACCCGTATACGGCGCCACCAAGGCACAGTGCGACCATGACACCGATCACTATGTATCGGAATCGGTACACCGTTCGACCCCACCAGGCGAACACGTCAGCTCCTCACGATTATCTGCATAAAGTCCTGCTCAAAGGCACTCTCTAAGAGGTTGCCATTTTTGGCCACCGCACACGTCATCTGTAGTTATTCCTAAGCGCGCGAGCTCAGCAGCGCGGACAACGGCCGGAACGGCTGCAGCCACGCGCCCTGATCAGGCAGCGAATCCAGGCCGATTCGCGGCAGCGGCTCCCTGAAGACACCAGGGATGTCTTCCAGGTCGACGAAGTCCAAGGTATCCGACGCTAACGCCCAACTGGCATGTTCGCGAAATCCGACCACGGTCGCGGGGGTGCCGTCGTGGGCGATCTCTTCGAGCGGCTGACGGAACGCCTGACCGTCGGCCGAAGCCACATAGATGCCGGCCAGGCCCTCGCTGCGGCGCAGCGCGATGTGGGCCAGCATGTCGCTGTCCACGTCGCTGTCTTCGTCGAGTTTCGGCTTGGCGAACACCGCGAAACCGACGTTCCGCAGTGCCTCGACCCACGGCCGCACGACGTCGGCGCTGCCAGGGGCGATGTTGGTGAAGACGGTCGCCTCGGGCTCGAGGGACACCGGTGCCTGGTCCGGCCTGCGGCCGTTGGCGATCTCATTCGTGCGCGCCAGCAGCCAGCGGCCCAGCGCATCGAATCGGGGCCGGTGCGCGGCCGTCGGCCGTCCGCCGAGGATCGACCCGAGGCCCATGTCCAGGTTCGGCGCGTCCCACACCAGCAGCACCCGGTGTGGCCGGGGCCCCGGCGGCGGGGTCGGCGGGTAGGGCTTGACCTGTGGGATGGCCTGCGGAAAGGCCTCAGTGGTGGTCGTCACCTAGAGCCTTTCCCAGATGAGCTCGGTGATGGGGCTGCCCATCCGCATGCCCCGCGCCTCGTATTTGGTCGTGGGCCGCTGCACCGAGATCGGCAGGTCGGCGTCGACCGAGGTGCGCTTCAGCGTCGGCTCGGCGTCGCCCACTTCGGCGATCTGCACCGCGTAGTCGGCGTGGTCGGTGGCCGCGTGCAGGATGCCGCCGGGCTTGAGGCGGCTGGAGATCAGCGCGACCGTCTCGGCCTGCAGCAGCCGGCGCTTGTGGTGGCGGGCCTTGGGCCACGGGTCCGGGAAGAACACCCGCACGGCGGTCAAGGTGCCCGGGGCGATCATGTGTTCCAGCACATCGACGCCGTCGCCGCGGACAAATCTCACATTCGTCAGGCCGGCCCGGTCGACGCCGCCGAGCAGCTGGGCCAGGCCCTTGCGGTAGACCTCGACCGCGATGACGTCGAGGTGCGGTTCCTCCTGCGCCATGGCCAGCGTCGAGATGCCGGTGCCGCTGCCGATCTCCAGCACGACGGGCGCGGTGCGGCCGAACCAGGCCGCGGTGTCGATCAGCGGGGCCGGTTCGCCGTCATCCGAGCGGGCGACTTTGCCCAGCTCAGGCCACCGTCGGTCCCAGGTGCTCTGCTGTTTGGTGGACAGGCTCGACCGGCGGGACCGGAAGCTGGTGACGCGGCGGTGCTGATGGGTGGGCGCGGCGGTGGTTTCGGCGGCAGGCTCGATTTCGGCCGACGGGGCGCCGGCCGACGAGGCAGCGTCGTCTTCCCCCGTCGCTTCGCTCGCCCCGGTGTCCTCGCGCTGGGCATACATCCGTCCATCGTCTCTCATCAGGCGGTGAGAGCCCGCATCGTGGTGCAGATTGATACCCAACAGTTGCCTGGAAAACGGCGTCGGCCACACCTGCCCGGAGGTGCGACGATGGCATCCGGGGGGCGTGGTGTCGGAGGAGAATTGGCAGCGGTTCACCGCTGCGCTGGACGCGTTGGCGGCGGAGGTTCCGGGCCTGGCTCACGTCGTCGCCGGACCTGATGCCGGTGACGCTGCGGGCCGATACCGCGCGATGCGTGCAGCGCTGAGTGAAATTGCCTGGGCAGCAACAGAATTGGATGACGACCGGGTGCAGCGCTGGTTGGTGTCCGATGCGACGGCCGCTCTGGTGACAGCAGCCGCCACTGCCGTGCTGGAAGCCGACGGCCTCGTCGTCGACCGCGGTATGGACGCCGATGCGCATCTGCGGCGGGCCCTGCGCTGGCGCCGCCACGGCCGCCACACCACCGACGACGTGCGTCGCCGCTGTGCCGCAGACCTCAGTCGCGGCTCGCTGCGCTTGCTCGCGCAGTGCGGTACGGCGCCCACAATGTCCCGGCTGGAACTGCAGCGGATCAAGCTGGACCTGCTCCGGGACGCCCGCAGGCTGTTCGGTGACCTGCGTGCCGACCTGCTCGCCGAGGTGCCGTCGGGCCGGCATGCGGCCGCGCGTTTCGAGGTCGGCGCCCGCCACCGATTGGCCGAGGTGGCCGGGCGGGTTCGGGAAGCGACCGGTGTCGCGCTGGGCGTCTCAGGCCATGCCGCGCGTCGGCCGCCCGACCTGCCCGCCCCGGTGCTGACCCAACGGCCTGACGAGATGTGGTTGGGCGCTCTGCTGGGCGCCGGTTTCGGCCTCGGCGCGGCATTGGGGCTGGCCAGGGTGGCGACAGGGCTGGCCGGCGTGCCCGATCGGCTCGGTGGGGTTCTGGGACTGGCCCTGGGCCTGGCACTGACCTGGGCGGTCATCCGGACCCGGGCGCGGATGCACCGCCGGGCGGTGCTGGACCGGTGGGTCGGGACCGCGGTCACCGCGGTGCGGCAGGCGAGCGAGGAGGAACTCGCTTTTCGGCTACTTGAGGCGCAGGCAGCCCCGCGCAGATCACAAAACGGAAAATTGACCGATTTTGGAATTGCTCCGACCGAAGCTGCCGCGCTACCGACCGGTAACCGTCCGTCACCCGCCCCGAATCGGGTACCAGCGGATTCGCCGATCCGTGATCGTTCTTTCTGAATCGTTCTTGTGAGAGATCGGACACCATCCCGATTGCCCACTTGTATGTCACTCACGTTAACCTCTAATGAGGTATTGCTGGATTGCGACCAGGAGAATTTGATGACCTCAGCGACCATTCCAGGTCTGGACGCCGCTCCGACGAATCACGCCGGGCTGCTCGCCTGGGTTCGTGAAGTTGCGGAGCTGACTCAGCCCGACCGGGTGATGTTCGCCGACGGGTCGGACGAGGAGTTCAACCGCCTCACCGCGCACCTCGTCGAGGCCGGCACCTTCGAGAAGCTGAACGACGAGAAGCTGCCGAATTCGTACCTGGCACTTTCGGATCCGTCGGACGTCGCTCGCGTCGAGTCCCGCACCTTCATCTGCTCGCAGCGCGAAGAGGACGCCGGCCCCACCAACAACTGGATGGACCCGGCCGAGATGCGCGGCATCATGACCGACCTCTACCGCGGCTGCATGCGTGGCCGGACCCTATGGGTAGTGCCGTTCTGCATGGGCCCGCTGGACGCGGAGGACCCCAAGCTCGGTGTCGAGATCACCGACTCGGAGTACGTCGTCGTCTCGATGCGCACCATGACCCGCATGGGTGCCAAGGCGCTGGCCAAGCTCGGCGACGACGGCTTCTTCGTCAAGGCGCTGCACTCCATCGGCGCCCCGCTGGAGCCGGGCCAGAAGGACGTGCCGTGGCCCTGCAACGACACCAAGTACATCTCCCACTTCCCCGAGACCCGCGAGATCATGAGCTTCGGCTCGGGCTACGGCGGCAACGCGCTGCTGGGCAAGAAGTGCTACTCGCTGCGTATCGCCTCGGCCATGGCGCACGACGAGGGCTGGCTCGCCGAGCACATGCTGATCCTCAAGCTCATCTCCCCGGAGAACAAGGCGTACTACATCGCCGCGGCGTTCCCGTCGGCGTGCGGTAAGACCAACCTCGCGATGCTGCAGCCCACCATCCCGGGCTGGCGCGCCGAGACCGTCGGCGACGACATCGCCTGGATGCGGTTCGGCAAGGACGGCCGCCTGTACGCCGTCAACCCCGAGTTCGGCTTCTTCGGCGTCGCGCCGGGCACCAACTGGTCGTCGAACCCGAACGCCATGAAGACCATCGCCGCCGGCAACACCGTCTTCACCAACGTCGCCAAGACCGACGACGGTGACGTCTGGTGGGAGGGCCTGGAAGGCGACCCGCAGCACCTCATCGACTGGCAGGGCCGGGACTGGACGCCCGAGTCCGGCGAGAAGGCTGCGCACCCGAACTCGCGCTACACGACCCCGATCTCGCAGTGCCCGTCGGTTGCTCCCGAGTGGGACGACCCGCAGGGTGTGCCGATCTCGGCGATCCTGTTCGGTGGCCGCCGCAAGACGACGGTGCCGCTGATCACGCAGGCCCGCGACTGGCAGCACGGTGTGTTCATCGGCGCCACCCTGGGCTCCGAGCAGACCGCCGCTGCCGAGGGCAAGGTCGGCACCGTCCGCCGCGACCCGATGGCCATGCTGCCGTTCCTCGGCTACCACGTCGGTGACTACTTCCAGCACTGGATCAACATCGGCAAGAACGCCGACGAGTCCCAGATGCCGAAGATCTTCTTCGTCAACTGGTTCCGTCGTGGGGATGACGGCCGCTTCCTGTGGCCGGGCTTCGGCGAGAACAGCCGTGTGCTGAAGTGGGCCATCGAGCGCATCGAGCACAAGGCCGAGGGCAAGAGCACCCCGATCGGCATCGTCCCGACCGCCGCCGACCTGGACCTGGCCGGTCTGGACGTGGACGCCGCTGACGTCGATGAGGCGCTGGCCGTCAACGCCGACGAGTGGCGCAACGAGCTGCCGCTGATCGAAGAGTGGTTCGAGTTCGTCGGCGAGAAGCTGCCGACCGGCATCAAGGACGAGTTCGACGCCCTCAAGCACCGCTTGGCTGAAGAGGGCTAGTCCCCTCAAGCGCAAACACACAACCCCCGGTCTCCCAGGAGATCGGGGGTTGTGTGTTTTGCGGGTGACCACCGCGAATGTGCGTCCAGATCGCGGATCGGTTGGCGGACACGCGCTACGTACACACTCGTGGCGTGACGGGCGGATATCTGCCTGCGACCGATGACTGCCAGGTTCGGCGCGGTTCATGGCCCGCCCGGGGGTCCGACGGCTGCCCACCACAAATGATCTTGATTAGCCATACAATGAAGTTAGGGTAGCCAAACTCAAAAAGTTCACGACGCTGACCAGCAAATTCAGTGTCACAAGCCCAGGTAATTCGTAGCAACGCTAAGTTGCTGGAGCGATTTTCGATGGCTATGGTCGGCAATCGTGACCAGCATCCGATCCGCCGGCCCGACCACGCGTCGGCCGCTTGTGCGATCCCTCCTGCTGGCTGCCGTGTTCGTTCTCCCGGCGGTGACGCTGCGCCTGGCGGGCGTCCAGCCCAACCCTGTTGTGTCGCTGCTGGCCTTCGGCGCGGCCGTCGTCGCGGCCAGCTTCGTCCTGGCCTGGGCGGCCGAGGCGGCGCAGGTCGACGTGTCCGGTGGCCTCGCCATCGCCGTCCTGGCGCTGATCGCGGTGCTGCCCGAATATGCCGTCGATCTGTACTACGCCTATGTCGCCGGCCACAATGCCGACTACGTGCAGTACGCCGCCGCCAACATGACCGGCTCCAACCGGCTGCTGATGGGTATCGGCTGGCCGGTGGTGGTGATTCTCGGGTTGTACGTCGCGCAGAAGACGAACAAGTCCGGCAAACGGTTGTTGGCGCTCGAACCGGGTAACCGGGTCGAGCTGGGCTTCCTGCTGATCGCCGGCCTCGTCGCGTTCGTCATCCCGGCGACGGGGCGCATCCACCTGGTGCTGGGCGTCGCGATGCTGGCCTGGTTCGCCTTCTACCTCTACAAGCTGACCCGCGGTGAGGCCGAAGAGCCCGACCTCATCGGCACTGCCGCGGCCATCGGCGCGCTGCCGGACCGGGCCCGCCGGATCGCGGTTCTGACGCTGTTCGGGCTGGCCGGCGCCGTCATCCTGATGTGTGCCGAGCCGTTCGCGAACAGCCTGATCAATGCGGGTACCGAGCTGGGTGTCGACCGCTTCCTGCTGGTGCAGTGGCTGGCGCCGCTGGCCTCGGAGGCGCCGGAGTTCATCATCGCGACCATCTTCGCCTCGCGGGGCAAGAGCACCGCCGCCATCGCCATGCTCATCTCCTCCAAGGTCAACCAGTGGACGCTGCTGATGGGCTCGCTGCCCATCGCGTACCTGGCCGGCGGCGGCGGAACCGCGCTGGTCCTCGACGGTCGGCAGATCGAGGAAGTGCTGCTCACCGCCACCCAGACCATGATGGGCGTCGCGCTGATCCTGTCGCTGCGGTTCCATCGGTCGACGGCATGGCTGCTGCTGGCGCTGTTCGCGGTGCAGTTCCCCATCACGTCGACCACCGGCCGGCTGGCGTTGTGCGGCGGGTACGCCGCCCTGGCGGTCGTGGGCCTGATCATCAACCGCCGCCACCTCCTGGCGACGCTGCGGGCCCCGTTCGAGTGGGCCGACGACGATTCGGGCGAGCCGACGCGCGACGGCAGGGAACTGGTTCCGGCCGGTCGCTAGAACTACTTGACAGGTGTCAAGTTCCTTGTCGTAGAGTGCCGTCATGCAGATTCGCCAGCATGTGGGCAATGGAAAACCGGCCGTCATCCTGCACCCCTCCGGCACGGTGGTGACGTTCGACGAGTTGGAGGCCCGGGCGAACCTGCTGGCGCATCATTTCCGGGCCAACGGGCTGGTCGAAGGTGACGTCGTGGCCATCCTGATGGAGAACAACGAGCACATGCACGCCGTGATGTGGGCGGCGCGGCGCAGCGGGCTGTACTACGTGCCGATCAACATCCACCTGACGCCGGCCGAAGCGGCGTACATCATCGAGAACAGCGGAGCTGCCGCGGTGATCGGCTCGGCGGCCCTGGCGGACACCTGCGCGGGACTGGCCGAGCACCTCGAAGCCGGCCTGCCCGAACTGCTGCTGATTGCCGACGGCGACCTGCCGGGCTGGGATCGCTACCCGGAATGTGTTGCCGCCCATCCTGATACGCCCATCGCCGACGAGATCGAGGGCGATCTGCTGCAGTATTCATCGGGGACGACGGGCCGCCCGAAAGGCATCAAGCGCGAGCTGACGCACCTGCCACCGGCTGAGGTGCCCGGGCTGATGAAGATGCTGTTGACCGTCTGGCTCCCCGGCGACGCCGTCTATCTGAGCCCGGCGCCGCTCTATCACACCGCGCCATCGGTGTGGTCGATGCAGGTTCAAGCCGCGGGCGTTACGACCGTCGTGATGGAGAAGTTCGACGCCGAGGGCTGTCTGGACGCCATCGCGCGCTACGGCATCACGCACGGCCAGTTCGTGCCGGTGATGTTCACCAGGATGCTGAAACTGCCTCAGTCCGTGCGGGATTCGTACGATCTATCGTCGCTCAAGCGCGTCATGCACGCGGCCGCACCGTGTCCGGTGGACATCAAGAAGCAGATGATCGACTGGTGGGGGCCCATCGTCGACGAGTACTACGCATCCTCCGAGGCCATCGGCTCCACCCTCATCACCGCCGAGGAGTGGCTGACGCATCCCGGTTCGGTCGGCAAGCCGATGCTTGGCGCCCTGCACATCCTCGACGAGGAGGGCAACGAGCAGCCGCCCGGTGTGCCCGGCGAAATCTACTTCGAGGGCGGCAACACGTTCGAGTACCTGGGCGACGCGGAAAAGACTGCGGCATCACGGGATAAGCACGGCTGGGCGACCGTCGGCGACATCGGTTACCTCGACGATGACGGCTACCTCTACCTCACCGACCGCCGGCACCACATGATCATCAGCGGCGGCGTGAACATCTATCCGCAGGAAGCGGAGAACGTCCTGGTCACCCATCCCAAGGTGATGGATGCCGCGGTGTTCGGCATCCCGGATGCCGAGATGGGCCAGAGCGTGAAAGCGGTTGTGCAGACCGTGGATCCGGCCGACGGCACCCGGGAATTCGGCGGCGAACTGCTGGCCTGGCTGCGCGACCGGCTGGCGCACTACAAATGCCCGCGGTCCATCTCGTTCGAGGAGCAATTGCCGCGGACCGACACGGGCAAGCTGTACAAGCAATCGCTGATCGAGAAGTACTCTGTGTGACGTGCCCTCTGGCGGACCGTTTTTCGAGGACCTCAAGATAGGTCAGGTCTTCGACTGGGCGCCCGGCATGACCTTCACCGACGGGGCCGCGGCGGTGCACCAGGCCATCCTCGGCGACCGCATGCGGCTGCCGTTGGATGCTGCGCTGGCTGCCTCGGTCACCGGATCGCCGCGGGCGTTGGTGCATCCGGCGCTCGTGTGTGACGTCGCGATCGGTCAGTCGACCCTGGTGACTCGACGGGTCAAGGCGAATCTGTTCTACCGCGGGTTGCGGTTTCACCGCTTTCCGCACATCGGTGACACCATCACCACCCGCACCGAAGTGGTTGGGCTCAAACAGAATTCGGCCAAGCCCGGCAGGCCGCGCACTGGGCTGGCGGCGCTGCGCATGATCACCATCGACCAGGACGGCCGCACGGTGCTCGATTTCCACCGGTGCGCCATGCTGCCGCTGCGCGACGATGCCGACGATACGGGCCACGCCGACGACCTCAGCACCATAGGCACCGCCGCGCCGAGCCTGCCGGACCCGGCCGCGGGATGGAGCGTCGATGCGTGGCGCTCTGCGGTGCCCGGCGAGAATTTCGATCCGGAGCTCGCCGGCCAGGCGTTCACCAGCACAGCCGACGTCGTCAGCAGCGCGCCGGAGCTGGCCCGCCTGACCCTCAATATTGCTGCTACCCATCATGATTCGCGAGTGGCCGGCAGGCGCCTGGTGTACGGCGGACACACCATCGGGCTGGCGCTGGCCCAGGCCACCCGGCTGCTGCCGAACATCGTCGTCGTCCTCGGCTGGCAGTCCTGTGACCACACCGGCCCCGTGCACGAGGGCGACACGCTCTACAGCGAACTGCGCATCGAGGCGGCCCACGCGTCGCCGTCGGGCCGCGGCGGCACGCTGGATCTGCGGTCGCTGGTGTTCGCGGCAGCAGCCGACGGACCGGACCGGCAGGTACTGGACTGGCGGTTCAGCGTCCTGCAATTTTGAAGCATTGCCGCGATTCATTGTCAGAATGGCGGCGTGAGCACGTTGCGGTTGTCCGAGCTGGGCAGTGACCCGGAGTCGGTGCTGCGGCTGGTGCGGTACTTCGACGACCTGGACGTCACGGGCGTCGACGCCGTGCTGGAGGCGGCCCGGGCGGTGGCCGGCTGCCCCGTGCACGTGCGCTGGGATGGCGTGGCGCCGGAGGTCTGGCTCGAGCGCGACGCCGCGTCCCACCCGCTCGACGGCGTGCTGCTCGATCGGGTGCGGCACACGTTGGTTGCCATCAGTGCGCGGGTGCCACCGAGCTTCGGCGACCCGGCGCTGGTCGAGGTCGTGCTCTCGAGCCGGGAACGTCCGGAGGACCGGGCCCGGGCGATTCGGCTGCTCGGGCTCGACGAGAGCCGCGAGGTCCGGGTGCTCGCGGTGTCGGCGCAGTCGTCGCCCGAAGCGCTGCGGGTCATCACATCGGCTCTGACGTCGGTGTCGGTGCGGACCGCGGACCTCGGCACCGCGACGGCCGTCGTCTGCCAGGGCCGCACCAACACCCGCGCGCTGTCCGATGAGCTGGACCAGGCGATCGTCACCACGTTCCCCGCGCCACTGCCGGTCGGCGCCGACCGCGGGCCGTGGGTCGGCCTGGGAGCGGCCGGCGGCGTGTTCGCGGCGCCGACGTCGTGGGGTCAGGCGCTGCGGGCATTGCGGTTCGCATCGTCGACCGGCTTCGGGCGGCGCGCCGTCGCCTATGAGCGGTTGAGCGCACTGGAGTTGCTGGCCGAACTGCCGCCCGAAGCCACGCGGGGCAATCACGCGCTGACCCGGATCAACGAGATCGCGGCGACGCCCACCGGCAAGCTGCAGGTCGAGACCGCCGAGGCGTTCTGTGTGTTCGGCTCGCTGCGGCGGACGGCCGAGGAACTGCACGTGCACCACAGCACGGTGGCCGCGCGGCTGGCGCACGTCGAATCGCAGTTGGGCTGGGACATGGACGATCCGCTGGACCGCTTCTCGGCGACGTTGGTGCTGATGATCCGGCGGATCGCGTTGTCGTCGGCGGAGCTGACGGAGTGAACCTCAGCCCGGGAAGGGGACGATCATAAAGCTGGCCGTGGACCTGGCCAGCACCCGTTCTCCGGCATCGACGATCGAGCATTCGCAAGTCAGTAGTCGGCTGCCGAGGTTCACCACCTGCGCTTCCGCGACGAGCGGTCCGCCGTGGGGCTGTCGGTAATAGCGGATGTGCATATCGGTCGTCACGGGGATCTCCGAGCCGAGCTCGAAGAAGCCTTCGAGGCAAAAGCCGGAGGCGGCGTCGGCCAGCGTTGCCAGCATCCCACCGTGGATGCTGCCGGGCGCGAGCCCTTCGAGATCCGGCGCGAGTGGCATCGACAGGATCGCGACGCCCTGCTCCTGCCACACCACGCTGAGCTGCATGTGCCGGTGGACGGGCGATCGCCGCAGGTTGTCGGTCGCCTCGAGTGGATCGCGGAACGTGTGCGCCATGGCCGGCACCTCCTGTCGCGACGGGAGATCCGCATGGTATCGCCTCCAGCAACGCCCAGGAAGGTTTAGTCGCACCCGACGACCGTCGGACAATTTGTGCAGATAATCCGACGTATGTCGGATGACCCGGGGTGGTCGGGTTCGTGATGATTGCCACACAAGCTGAACAGTCACGCTCAGTCACAGACCCGAGGAGTACCCACATGGCCATCATCGATCCCACCAAGACTTGGGAACTCGTCGAAGAACGCCTGTCGCGCACCACCAACGAGCGCCACCGCCAGGTGCTGGGCATCGTGCTCGAGCACATGAAGGCCGAGGCCGAGCCCGACATGGACCGCCTGATGGCCACGTTGTCCCCGAACCCGGACTACCACTTCTGGTACGCCAATACCGACATGGGCCCCAAGACCACCGAGGGCGTGCGCGCCTACTACGAGGCCTTCGTCGCCAGTGGCGCCAACCATCTCGTCTTCGAGATCGATCGCCTCGCCGTCGACGATGATCTGGTCATGACCGAAGGCTGGATGAAGATGATCTACCCGGGCGCCGCCGCACAGGCCATCGGCGTCGAGGTGGAGGACCCGGCCGGCGATTACCTGCTGGTGTTCCGTCAGCTCATCAACTGGCCGATCGACGCCGACGGCTTGATCATCGGCGAGGACGCCTACCAGACCGGCCCGGTCAGCGTCACCAAGCTGAGCGTCGAGGATCTGCCGCAGAAGTACATCGACCAGAAAAACGCCGCTGCCGCGCAGGCCAATGCCTGAGGTTCGCGACGACATCGCGTCCCTGCTGCTCGACCGCGTCGGCGACGAGCGGCTGGGACTGCGCACCAGGGACCAGGACTGGACCTGGGACGAAGTGGTCCGCGAATCCGCCGCCCGCGGCGCACTGGCGGCCGAGCTACGCAACGACAGCCCCTTCCACATCGGTGTGCTGCTGGACAACGTGCCCGACTTCCTCTTCTGGCTGGGCGCTGCCGCCCTGTCGGGGGCGACGATCGTCGGCATCAACCCGACGCGCGGCAACGACGAGTTGGCGGGCGAGGTCCGGCATGCGGACTGTCAGCTGATCGTCACGGATTCGGCTGGGCGGGAACGGCTTTCGGGCCTGGACCTCGGCCTGACGCCGGATCGCCTCCTGGTTGTCGACGACCCGGCCTACCAAGACGCGATTTGTGCACGAAAATCCGCGGCAAGCGCGGAAAATCGTGCACAAATCGCTCCTGCGGCGGGCGTCGGGGCCGAGTCGCTGATGCTGCTGCTGTTCACCTCCGGCACCACCGGTGCGTCGAAGGCCGTCAAGTGCAGCCAGGGCCGGCTGGCGTGGATCGCCTACTCGGCGGTGGAGAAGTTCAACCACGTCCGTGACGACGTCGACTACTGCTGCATGCCGCTGTTCCACGGCAACGCCATCATGGCGCTGTGGGCCCCGGCGCTGGCCGTCGGTGCGACGGTCTGCCTGACGCCGAGCTTCTCGGCGTCGGGATTCCTGCCTGATGTGCGGTTTTTCGGTGCGACGTTCTTCACCTACGTGGGCAAGGCGCTCGGGTACCTGCTGGCCACGCCGGAACAGCCGGACGACGCCGACAATCAGCTCAACCGGGGGTTCGGCACCGAGGCCTCACCGGAGGACCAGGCCTACTTCAAGCGCCGCTTCGGAGCGGAGTTGTTCGAGGGGTACGGATCCAGCGAGGGCGGCGGGGCCGTCGTGCTCGATCCGAACCAGCCCGAGGGCGCACTCGGGCGGCCCGCCCATCCCGGCGTCGCGATCGTCAACCCCGAAACGATGATCGAGTGTGTCCCAGCGGTTTTGGATCAGCACGGCCGCCTGCTCAACCCGGACGACGCCGTCGGCGAGATCATCGACAAGCTCGGCACCAAGAAGTTCGAGGGCTACTACAAGAACGACGCCGCGGACTCCGACCGGATTCGCAACGGCTGGTACTGGACGGGCGATCTGGGCTACCTCGACGAGAACGGCTTCATTTACTTCGCCGGGCGGCGCGGGGACTGGATCCGGGTCGACGGCGAGAACACCTCGGCCCTGTCCATCGAGCGCGTCCTGCGTCGGTACCCCGAGGTGATCGCCGCCGGCGTGTACGCGGTGCCCGATCCCCGTTCGGGCGATCAGGTGATGGCGGCCATCGAGGTGGCCGATCCGATTCTGTTCGACGTCGACACGTTCGTGAAATTCCTGAACGACCAGGACGACCTGGGCAAGAAGGGCATGCCACGATTCCTGCGGGTTTCGGAGTCGCTGCCGGTCACGGGCTCGAACAAGGTGCTCAAGCGCGAGCTGCAGGCGGACAAGTGGCACACCGACGAACTGGTGTACCGCTGGGTGGGTCGGGGCGTACCCGTCTACGGGCTCATGTCCGAGGATGCCAAGCGCGCGTTGGACGATGAGTTCACGCAGTACGGACGGCAGAGATACCTCTAGGAGCTGGGCATGACGGACTGGACCGCGACGGTTGACGTACTGGTGGCGGGCTCGGGTGGCGGTGGCGTCACCGGCGCCTACACCGCCGCGCGCGAGGGACTCGAGGTGCTGCTGGTCGAGGCCACCGACAAGTTCGGTGGCACCACCGCCTACTCGGGCGGCGGTGGGGTGTGGTTCCCGTGCAACCCGGTGCTGCAGCGGGCCGGCACCGACGACACCATCGAGGACGCGCTGGAGTACTACCACGCCGTCGTCGGAGACCGGACGCCGCGCGAGTTGCAGGACACCTACGTCCGCAGCGGCGCTCCGCTGATCGAGTACCTGGAGACCGATCCCAACATCAAGTTCGACATGCTGCCCTGGCCGGACTACTTCGGGAAGATGCCGAAGGCCCGGGCCGATGGCCAGCGGCACGTCGCGGCTCGCCCGCTGAAGATCGAAAAGGCGCCTGAATTCAAGGAATTGGTACGCGGCCCGCTCGACAATGATCGTCTGGGCGTGCCGCAGCCCGACGACTACTTCATCGGCGGCCGGGCGCTGATCGCCCGCTTCCTGGTGGCGCTGAAGCAATATCCTTCGGCCACAACGCAACTCAATACGGCGCTGGTCGAGCTGGTCACCGAGGACGGCGCCGTGGTGGGTGCCGTCGTCGAGACCGACGGCGTGCGCAAGGCGATCAGGACGCGCAAGGGCGTGCTGCTCGCGGCCGGTGGCTTCGAGGGCAACGACGAGCTGCGGCACAAGTACGGCGTGCCCGGTGAGGCGCGAGACACCATGGGGCCCTGGGGAAATCTGGGCCAGGCGCATGAGGCGGGCATTGCCGTCGGCGCCGACACCGATCTGATGGAGCAGGCCTGGTGGTCGCCCGGCCTGACCCACCCGGACGGCCGCAGCGCGTTCGCGCTGTGGTTCACCGGCGGCATCTTCGTCGACCAGGACGGCAGGCGTTTCGTCAACGAGTCCGCGGCGTACGACCGCATCGGCCGCGTCATCGTCGACCGGCTGGCCAAGGGCGAGATGACGTTGCCGTTCTGGATGATCTACGACGACACCGATCAGGGCGTGCCCCCGATCAAGGCCACCAACGTGTCCATGGTCGAGACCGAGAAGTACGTCGACGCCGGGCTGTGGCACACCGCCGACACCCTGGAGGAGCTGGCTGCAAAGATCGGCGTGCCCGCGGATCAACTCGCCCAGACCGTGGCCACGTTCAACGAATACGCCGACGCCGGCTCCGACCCGGACTTCGGCCGCGGCGACGAGCCCTACGACTGCGCCTTCTCCGGCGGCGCCAACCCGATGGTCCGCATCGACAAGGCGCCGTTCCACGCCGCCAAGTTCGGCATCTCGGACCTGGGCACCAAGGGCGGGCTGCGCACCGACACCACCGGTCAGGTGCTCGACACCGCCGGCAACCCGATTCCCGGGCTGTATGCGGCGGGCAACACCATGGCCGCGCCCAGCGGCTACGCCTACCCGGGCGGCGGCAACCCGATCGGCACCAGCATGGTGTTCTCCCACCTGGCCGTGCTCGACATGCTCGGGCAGGCGAAGGGGTAGACGATGATCACCGAGAGGCGGGTTACCGGAAGTTCCGCCTACACCCGGGCCGATTTCCGTACCGTTGTCGACATGATCGCCGACGGCCGGCTGGACCCCGTGCCGCTGATCACCAGCCGCATCCCGTTGGCCGACGCACTGGAAAAAGGCATTCACGCTCTGCAATCGGCGGGCCGGGAGACCGAAGTGAAAATCCTGGTCACCCAGGGTTTGGAAGGGACACAACATGACTGAGGCTGAAGTCAGGCACATCGACGCCGGCGTCGAGATGACGCGGTTCGCGCGCGGCTGGCACTGCATCGGCTTGGCCGAGTCGTTCCGCGACGGCGAGCCCCATGCCATCCAGGCGTTCGGCACCAAGCTGGTGGTGTTCGCCGACTCCACCGGCGCCATCAAGGTGCTGGACGGCTACTGCCGGCACATGGGTGGCGATCTGTCGCAGGGCACCGTCAAGGGCGACGCCGTCGCGTGCCCGTTCCACGACTGGCGCTGGGGCGGCGACGGCAAGTGTCAGCTGGTGCCCTACGCCAAGCGCACCCCGCGCCTGGCCCGGACCCGCGCCTGGCAGACCACCGAGGTCAACGGACAGCTGTTGATCTGGCACGACCCCGAGGGCTCGACGCCGGGACCGGAGCTGACCCCGCCGACCATCGAGGGGTACGAGGAAGGCCAGTGGTCGCAGTGGCAGTGGAACTCGCTGCTGATCGAGGGCTCGCACTGCCGCGAGATCGTCGACAACAACGTCGACATGGCGCACTTCTTCTACATCCACCACGCCTACCCGACGTACTTCAAGAACGTCATCGAAGGCCACACCGCGAGCCAGTTCATGGAGTCCAAGCCGCGGCCGGACTACGCGACCCGCGAACTGTGGGACGGCACCTACCTGCGCTCGGAGGCCACCTATTTCGGGCCGGCGTACATGATCAACTGGCTGCACAACGACCTCGCCCCGGACTTCACGGTCGAGATCGCGTTGATCAACTGCCACTACCCGGTGACGCACGATTCGTTCGTGCTGCAGTGGGGCGTCGCGGTGCAGAACAACCCGGCGCTGCCGCCGGAGAAGACGGCGAAGCTGGCCGCCACGCTGAGCCGCAGCTTCGGGGACGGCTTCATGGAGGACGTCGAGATCTGGAAGAACAAGACCCGGATCGAGAACCCGCTGCTGACCGAGGAGGACGGCCCCGTCTACCAGCACCGGCGCTGGTACGAGCAGTTCTATGTCGACGTCGCGGACGTGAAGCCGGACATGGTCGCCCGCTTCGAGCAGGAAGTCGACACCACCCACGCCAACGATCTGTGGCATGAGGAAGTCGCCAAGAACCTGGCCAACCGGACGCCGGTCGGTAACGCGCACGCCACGCCGTAGCCCCGAACAGCACTGAGCCGCCCTCGTTTTCGAGGGCGGCTCAGGCTCGTTCTGGGGACTTAGCGGCTCGGGGGAGTCTGCGGCGCCTGCACGATGGCGGCGAGCTGGCCCAGGTTCTGCAGCTTGTCCAGGTCCGGGGCGGACGGGACGGGGACCGCGGAGAACGTCGGCAGCACCGGGTCGGCAGGCTTGTCCTGCAACATGCCGAGGGACAGGTACCCGGCCACGCCCAGACCTGCCGCCGTCAGCACCACCGCAGCGGTGGAACGCCGGAACAGCTGCCGCAGGGGGCCGATGTTTTCGGTCGTCTGATGGGTCAGGGTGGTCATTGCCGTGCCTCTTCTCGGTGAAGATCACGACCGAGGTGGTCGTTGGTCTGTTCAACAACCATGCGCCCCCGAATGCTTCCCCGCAAGCGTTTATTTGATCGGCTAATTTCTTGAAAACATATTCTGACCTGCGTAAACATCAATTAGATAGCATAAGCTAAGTAACGAAGATCACGCCGGCGCGACGGCGCCGACGCGGGATCGGCAGTGCCGCAGGGCGGTTGCGGCAGCCGTGAATCGGCCTGCGTGGCCGATGAGTTAGCCGACCGGGTCAGCCGACGACGGCGGGGTTCAGCATCGGCCGCAGGAATTCCACCTGGCTGGCAAAGAACGCGCGCGCCACCTCGCTCTTGGCCGCGACGCCGTCGAACCCGTGGTAGGCGCCCGGCACCACCTCGAGCTCGCACGGTACGCCCGCCGCGCGCAACCGCTCGGCGTAGTCGACGTCCTCGTCGTGGAAGACGTCGAACGTCCCCACACCGACCCAGGCCGGCGGCAGTCCGGACAGGTCGCTCCGGCGGGCGGGGACGGCCACCGCGGGATCGGCGCCGCCGAGGTACGCGCGCCAGCCGAAGCGGTTGGACTTCTGGGTCCACAATCGGTGCCCCGGATGGTCCAGGCCAGGCCGGCTGCCCGACCGGTCGTCGATCATCGGATACACCAAAAGCTGTGCCGCCAAGGGAATTTCACCACGGTCGTAGGCCAGCTGGGCCAACGCCGCGCTCAGACCGCCACCGGCGCTCGAGCCGCCGATGGCCACCCGGGCCGGGTCCACCGCCGGCAGGTCGACCAACCAGCGCAGCGCCGTGTAGCAGTCCTCCAGCCCGGCCGGATACGGATGGTCGGGCGCCAGCCGGTACTTGACCGCCGCCACGGTGATGCCCAGTTCTTTCGCGAACCGCCGGCACAGCGCGTCGTCCTGTGCCGGGCTGCCGATGAGGTAGCCGCCGCCGTGGATCCACAGCAGTGCGCCGCCGCGGTCGGCTCCGGCCGGTGGCCGGTGCAAGCGGATCCCGACGCCCGACGGCAGGGTCAGTACCTCGGTGCCCGCGGGCGTGCGGCGTTCCTGCAGGTAGGACAGCAGACGAACGATGCGGATGTTCCACGGGGTGATCGAGCTGCGCGGCATGAACCGCGCGGCGCGCGCCAGCTCGGGGTGGAACTCGACTGGTTGGGAGAGGCCCGACATCCGAACGACACTACTTATCGAAGCGCGGCGTGAACACGCCGGAGTTCACACACAGGAAACCGGTTCGGCTGCGCTCGGTCGCAAGGGGGTGTTCACTGAATCGCTGTGACTTCCACGCCGCATACGCATGTAGAGCCACCCGGACTGACCGCCGAAGACGCGGGTTACCACAAGACCCTCAAACGGCGACAACTACAGATGATCGCCATCGGCGGCGCCATCGGCACCGGCCTGTTCCTGGGCGCCGGTGGGCGCCTGCACAACGCCGGCCCCGGGTTGTTCCTGGCGTACGCCGTGTGCGGCATATTCGTGTTCTTCATTCTGCGGGCGCTCGGCGAACTGGTGCTGCACCGTCCGTCGTCGGGCTCGTTCGTCTCCTATGCGCGCGAATTCTTCGGTGAGAAGGCCGCTTACGTCGCCGGCTGGATGTACTTCCTGAACTGGGCCATGACGTCGATCGTCGACTCGACGGCCATCGCCACCTACTTCCACTACTGGTCGGCGTTCGGTGCCGTCCCGCAGTGGCTGATCGCCCTCATCGCGCTGGCCATCGTCATGGGCATGAACCTGATCTCGGTGACGCTGTTCGGCGAGCTCGAATTCTGGGCCGCCCTCATCAAAGTCGTTGCGCTGGTGACGTTCCTGGTCGTCGGCACCGTGTTCCTGGCCGGACGGTTCAAGATCGAAGGGCAGACGACGGGCGTGTCCGTCATCGAGCACAGCGGCGGGCTGTTCCCGACCGGGTTGCTGCCGCTGGTCGTGGTCATGTCGGGCGTGGTTTTCGCCTACGCGTCAGTCGAACTCGTCGGCACCGCGGCCGGTGAGACGGCCGAGCCGGAGAAGGTCATGCCGCGGGCCATCAACACGGTGATCTTCCGTATCGCGCTGTTCTACGTCGGCTCGCTGGTGCTGCTCGGGCTGCTGCTGCCGTACACCGCCTACAAGGCCGGCGAGAGCCCGTTCGTCACGTTCTTCTCCAAGATCGGTTTCGAGGGCGCCGGCACCGTCATGAACGTCGTCGTGCTCACCGCAGCGTTCTCCAGCTTGAACGCGGGCCTGTACTCCACCGGCCGCATCCTGCGCTCCATGTCGATGAACGGCAGTGCGCCGAAGTTCACCGGAGTCATGTCCAATCGCGGTGTGCCCTATGGCGGTATCTGTCTGACCGCGAGCATCGGGTTGCTCGGCGTCATCCTCAACGGCGTAGTGCCCGCGCAGGCGTTCGAGATCGTGCTCAACATGGCGGCCCTCGGCATCATCGCATCGTGGGCCACCATCGTGATCTGCCAGCTGCGGCTGTTCAGCTGGTCGCAGCGAGGCGAGATCGAGAGGCCGTCGTTCCGGATGTGGGGCGCGCCCTACACGGGCTACCTGACGCTGGTCTTCCTGGCCGGCGTGCTGGTGCTGATGGCATTCGACAAGCCGGTCGGTACCTGGACCGTCGCGTCGTTGGTGATCATCATCCCGATGCTCATCGCCGGCTGGTTCGCGGTGCGCGGCCGGGTGCACGAGATCGCCAAGCAACGGCAGGGCTTCACCGGGCAGTTCCCGGTGGTCGCCAATCCGCCGCCGCCGGGAGAACGTCAACCCTGACGCGTTGACCTGGTCACTGCCCGCCGAATCGCGGTTTACTTGGCGGGTGGAGATCATGTCGCCAACCGATGCCATGTTCCTGCTCGGTGAATCGCGCGAGCATCCGATGCATGTCGGCGGCCTGCAACTGTTCACCCCGCCCGACGGCGCCGGGCCGGAGTTCGTCTCCGACCTCTATCGGGACATGTTGGCGCACACCAACTTCAACCCCACCTACCGCAAGCGCCCGGCGCGGATCCTCGGCGGCATCGCCAGCTTCGGCTGGGCCTATGACGACGAGATCGACGTCGACTACCACCTCCGCCGCTCGGCGCTGCCCACGCCGGGACGCGTTCGTGAACTGCTCGACCTCTGCGGGCGGCTGCACACCAGCCTGCTGGACCGGCACCGCCCGCTCTGGGAGACCTACTTGGTCGAGGGGCTGGAGGACGGCCGGTTCGCCGTCTACTCGAAGGTGCACCACGCGCTGCTCGACGGAGTGTCCGCGCTGCGGATGACGATGCGCACGCTGTCCGCCGATCCGGCCGAGACGGACGTCCGGGTGCCGTGGGACCTGCCGTCGCGCAAGCGCGCGCCGAAGCAGAGTCCGTCGTTGGTGGGCTCGGCGTTGGAGACGGTCGGCGCCGCGGCCGGTCTGGCGCCGTCCGCGTTCAAGGTGGCGCGCGCAGTGCTGTTGGAGGAGAACCTGACCCGGACTTTCAGCGCACCGAAGACCATGTTCAACGTCAAGATCGGCGGTGCCCGACGGGTGGCGGCGCAGTCCTGGTCCATCGACCGCATCAAGGCCGTCAAGCAGGCCGCGGGCGGCGTCACTGTCAACGACGTCGTGCTCGCCATGTGCTCGGGAGCGTTGCGCGGCTACCTGCTCGAACAGAGCGCCCTGCCCGACGCACCGCTGATCGCCATGGTCCCGGTGAGCCTGCGCTCGGAGGCCGACGCCGATGCCGGCGGCAACCAGGTGGGCGCCATCCTGTGCAACCTGGCCACCGATATCAAGGACCCGGCGGCCCGGCTGCAGGCCATCTCCGACTCGATGCGCGGCAACAAGCAGGTGTTCGCCGGGCTGTCGAAGACGGAGTCCATGGCCCTGTCGGCGCTGCTGCTGTCCCCGATCGCGCTGTCCACCGTGCCCGGTTTCATCGACGCGACGCCGCCGCCGTTCAACCTCGTCATCTCGAACGTGCCGGGGCCACGCCAGCCGATGTACTGGAAGGGCGCCCGGCTGGACGGCAACTACCCGCTGTCGATCGCCCTGGATGGCCAGGCGCTGAACATCACGCTCGTCAACAACGGCGGGAACCTCGACTTCGGGCTGGTCGGTTGCCGGCACAGCGTGCCGCATCTGCAGCGGCTGCTCGGCCACCTCGAGGATTCCCTGGCGGACCTGGAGGCTGCGGTCCGGTAGCCGCCGCGAGCGCTACAGCGGCGGCGGCGCCCAGGGCAGGGTGATCGGGGCCATGCCGGGGAGCTCGAGGACGTGTGAGGGCGCCGGGGGCTCGGCGGGGGCTGCGGGTTCGACCGGGGGAGCCTGCGGCGGGTGCGCGGGATTGTCGACGGGTGAGGCCGGGGCGGCCGGCGGCGCCGTGGTTTCGGTGACGGCCGCGGCCGGCACCTCGGCGGCCTGAGACGCCACCGACGACGGTGCCGTCGACGAGGGTGCCACCGGGCTGGGGGCGACGGCCGCGACAGTGGCCGGGGCGTCGGTCGTCGGGGCGACGGTGGTGGCCGTCGTGACGGGCGGCGGTGGCGCCACCGGGCGCGGGGCCACCGGAATCGGTGCGGGTGTCGGCACGACGCCAGGAGCCTTGATGCTGCCGGTCATGGGGCCCGGCGTCCGAGGAGCCAACGAACACAGCACCTGGCGGCTGCCGGCGATCCAGCTGGCCGGGCCGATCGGGCGGTGGTTCAGCGTCAAGTCGGTGGCGGACAGCGTCTTCGGCGCCAGGTACGCGGCGGCCATCGTGACACAGGCAGGGCCCAGGATCGCCTCCTGCTCGGCGTCCGACGGCGTTGCGCCGTCGTGGAAGTGCGCGCCGAGGTCGATGTGGCCGACAACCTCGACGGAGTGCGCCTCAGCGCAGTCCACGGGCACCAGGCCCGTCTGCCCGCCCTTCATGTCGGCACCGAGGCAGGTGCCCGGTTCCCACACCCGGGACTGGTCCTGTTCGGCGACCAGACCGCGGAACGGCAGCTGCTGGCCGTTGGGCCCGGGGAGCTGCAAGCCGCACAGGGAGACGCGGCCGCCGGGATTCTGCGAGCCGACCGAGCGCAGCAGTCCGTAAGCGAACCGGCCGTTCGGGTCGTAGTGCGTGCCGAGGTACCGGCGGCCCGACACCGCGCACGATTCCTGATCGCCTTCGCCATCGACGGAGGTGACGACCTCGAACAAGTGCGGGGTGCTGCACTGCACGAATGCGGGACGTTGCGGTGGCTCAGGTTGCCAGGTCAGGCAGCTGCCGGCATGTGCGCTGCGGAAGACAGCGTCGGTGTGGTCATCGTCGGTCGTGGCGCCGGAGGAGGAGCCGACGGCGACCACCGTCACCACCCCGGCGATCAATTGAGCGCACAGCAAAGCCGCCAGCAAAGCGCGACGTGACGCCCAAGACTTGACCGATTGCAGACTCATCGGTCTAGATCGTGACACATTTGGCCGATTGGCGCAGCTTGGCGGGTCGATCTCTACCGAGTCGGGGCCGTCTCGTGATGTGTCGCGACCTACTTGAGCAAAGGGTCTCGGGGCAGTCCGAGAATCCGCTCGGCGATGGTGTTCCGGGTGATCTCCGAGGTACCGCCGGCGATGGTCATGGCGCGGTAGCCCAGGTAGGCCTGGGTGAGCGCCGGAGTTTGCCCGGTGACGGCCGCGGGGCCGGCCAGCTTCATGCCCAGCTCGGTCTGGCGCTGTCCCTGCTCGGCGACCACCAGTTTCGTGACATTGCCCTCGGGGCCCGGGCCGGTGCCCGCGATGGCCCGGCTGATCCGCCGCAGATTCAACAGGCGCAGGGTGTGTCCCTCGGCGATCACCGCACCGGCCCGGTCGCGCAGCCCGTCGGCCAGGTGTGGCGGGGCAGCGTCGAGCAGGGCGATCAGGTCGTCGGCGCTGAAGCCGGATTGCGCACCGGATCCGCCGCCGATGGACAGCCGCTCGTTGCCCAGCGTCGCGCGGGCCACCAGCCAGCCCTTGTTGACGTCACCGATCACGTCGGTGTCCGGCACGAACACCTCGTCGAAGAACACCTCGTTGAAGTGAGCATTGCCGGTCAGCCCCTTGAGGGGGTTGACGGTCACGCCGGGGGCTTTCATGTCGACCGCCATCATCGTGACACCGGCGTGCTTCGGTGCGTCGGGATCGGTGCGCACGGTGGCCAGGCCCCACTGGCAGTACTGGGCCAGGCTGGTCCACACCTTCTGGCCGGTCACGAGCCAGCCACCGTCGACCTTCTTGGCGCTGGTGCGCACGGCCGCGGCGTCGGAGCCGGCTTCGGGTTCCGAGAACAACTGGCACCACATGATCTCGCCGCGCAGCACCGGGTAGACCCACCGCTCGCGCTGGTCGTCGGTGCCGGCCTGGGCGATGGTCAGCGTCACCCAGCCGGTGATGCCCATATCGGGGCGTTCGACGTCGCGGAACTCCTCCTCGATGGCCAACTGCTCCAGGACCCCCGCGTCGCGCCCCCACGGCTTGGGCCAGTGCGGCACCAAATAGCCGGAGTCGACGAGAAAGTCCCGTTGCTTCTCGTCAGCCAATGACTGCAGGGTGGTGACGGCATCGCGGGCGGCAGCGCGGTATTCGGCCGCCTCCTCGGGGAGCGCGAACGACGCACCGTGGGCCCGGCCGGTGCGCTGCCCTTCGACCACATCGGCCGGCGGGTCGGCGCCGTCCGCGGTCAGAGCAGCCAGCGTGAGGGCCCGGCGCAGGTACAGATGCGCGTCGTGCTCCCAGGTGAAGCCGATGCCGCCGTGCAGTTGAATGTTGTTCTCGGCGTTGAAGACCTGGCTGTGGATGGCCTGCGTCGCGGCCACCGCCGCGCCGAACCAGGCGTCGTCCAGATCATCGGCGCGCGCCGCGTCCCACGCCGCGGCGGTCGTGAGTTCGGCCGCCACCAACATGTTCGCGGCGTGGTGCTTGACGGCCTGGAAGGTGCCGATGGTGCGGCCGAACTGCTCGCGCACCTTGGCGTACTCGACCGCCATCTCCAGTGCCGCCCAGCTGATCCCGACCGCCTCGGCCGCGGCGAGAATACGAAAAGCGGTGTGCGCCTTGGTGGCAGCGCCACGCAGCACGGCGATGGTCTCGGCCTGGTCGAGGTTTACGGAGCCGACGCTGCGGGTGGTGTCCGCCGAGTCCAACGCGGTGACGGTGACGCCGGTGGCGTTCGCATCGACGATCACGACGTCGTCACCGGCGACGAGGACCAGCAGTGCGGCATCCGGGGCGCCGAGGACCGTCGGGCTGACCCCGAACGCCATGTGGCCGCTGATGTGAATGTGGCCCGACAAGCCCAGGGCGGCAACGGTGCTGCCGTCGGCCAGGCCGGGCAGCAGCGCGGCGCGCGTCGGTTCGGTTCCGCATCGGTCGATGACGACGGCGGCGGCGACGGTCGGCAGGAACGGCCCGGGGCACAGGTCGCGGCCCTGAGCCTCCAGCACCACCGCCAGCTCGGGCAGGCCGAAACCCGATCCGCCGTAGGCCTCGGGGATGGCCAGGCCCTGCCACCCCAGATCGGCCGCGGCCGTCCAGAATTCGGCCGGATGCGACGGCCCGCCCTCCAGCGTGGCGCGGGCGGCGGCCCGGCTGCCGAGGCGGTGCAGCAGTCCGGTCGCCGAGTGCGCGAGGTCGTTGTGGTCGTCGGTGATCGCCAGCGCTGAGGTACCCATCGCTCGACTGTAAGCACGACGGGATGGCTCCGAATAGGCCCTGATCAGCTGTGATGGAGTTCACAAACGAACAGTCGCCGAACCGTGACCGTGAATGTGCCGTGGCCCCGAAATCACGTGGTCAGCCCGGTGTACGCTCGCGAAATGACGGCTCGACCGAACAATGATGTTCACAGCCCTTCGCTCGCGACCAGGCTGCGCTGGTTCATGGCAGCCAAGCCCTCCGATCACCTGTTGGCCATGGCCACGGCCGCCGCGTCGTTGCCGGTGATCGGCAAGAGTCTCGAGCCGCTCGGCGGCGCCACCGCGATGACCCTCTGGGGCATGCGGCACGTGCCCAGCTTCTGGGCGTCGACCTCCAAGGCCCTCTTCACCCCCAGCGTCGCCGAGATCCGCCGGGCCGAGCGGGACTGCACCAACGAGGTCGTCCGGGCCGCGCTGACGGGCGTCGTGCCGCCCAAGGAACTCGACATCGAATGGCCCGCGCCGGAGCGCACGCCGCCGTTCTGGCGGGCGCGCGAACACCGTCGCCAGGTGCACCGCACCTCGGTGCGCTACGGCGACAGCCCGTCGCAGCTGCTGGACGTCTGGCGCGCCGACGATCTGCCCAATGCGCCTGCGCCCGTGCTGATCTACCTGCCCGGCGGCGCCTGGGTGCACGGCAGCCGGCTGCTGCAGGGCTACGCCCTGATGAGCCACCTGGCCCAGCAGGGCTGGGTCTGTCTGTCCATCGACTACCGCGTGGCCCCGAATCACCGTTGGCCGCAACACATCACCGACGTCAAGACCGCGATCGCCTGGGCCCGCGCCAACGTCGACAAGTTCGGTGGCGACCGCAATTTCATCGCGATCTCCGGCGGTTCGGCCGGCGGGCACCTCGCCGCGCTGGCCGGCCTGACCGCCAACGACCCTGAGTTGCAGGCCGATCTTCCCGAGGGTGCCGACACGTCGGTCGACGCCGTCGTGGGCATCTACGGGCGCTACGACTGGGAGGACCGGTCCACCAAGGAGCGCGAGGAGTTCGTTGACTTCCTGGAGCGCGTCGTGGTCAGGCGCCGCATCGACAAGCACCCGGAGATCTACCGGCAGGCCTCGCCCATCGCGCGCGTGCACCGGGATGCGCCGCCGTTCCTGGTCATTCACGGCAGCGGCGACAGTGTCATCCCGGTGGCGCAGGCGCGGGACTTCGTGCACGAGCTGCGCGCGGTGTCGGCGTCGACGGTCAGTTACATCGAATTGCCCGGCGCCGGACATGGTTTCGACATGACGGACGGTGCCCGCACGGGCTCGATGTCCACTGCCATAGGGTTGTTCCTCGATGAGGTTCGCCGGAACCAGAACCAGCACTGTGTCGAAGAGGTCGTCTAGACCGATCGACCGGCCGCGGTTCTGACCCGAAGCGCAGGAGAGGTCGAGTGAAACGACTGAGTGGGTGGGACGCGTTCCTGCTGTATTCGGAAACGCCCAACGTGCACATGCACACCCTCAAGATCGCCGTCATCGACCTTGCCGGCCTGGGTGATCGCACCTTCGGGATCGACGAGTTCCGGCGCGTGCTCCGGGAACGTCTGCACAAGCTGGACCCGTTCGGCTACCAGCTGGTCGACATCCCGTTCAAGTTCCACCACCCGATGTGGCGCGAGCACGCCGAAGTCGACCTCGAGTACCACGTCCGGCCGTGGCGGGTGGCCGCCCCCGGTGGCCGCCGCGAACTGGACGAGGCGATCGGCGAAATCGCCAGTACCCCACTGGATCGCAGCCGGCCGCTATGGGAGATGTACCTCGTCGAAGGCCTGGCCAACGGGCGGGTCGCCGTGGTCGGCAAGATCCACCACGCGCTGGCCGACGGGGTCGCCTCGGCCAACCTCCTCGCTCTCGGTATGGACATCACCGAGAGTCCGCAGCGGGACCACGATCTGTACGTGACCGATCCGGCGCCGTCGCGCGGTCAGCTCGTCCGGTCGGCGTTCGCGGACCACCTCCGGCAGATCGCGCGGTTTCCCGGCGTCGTGAAGTACACCGCCGACGGCATGGCGCGGGTACGCAAGAGCAGCCGCAAGCTGTCGCCCGAACTGACCCGGCCGTTCACGCCGCCCCCGAGCTTCATGAACCACGTGATCACACCGGAGCGGCGTTTCGCCACAGCCACTTTGGCGCTCGCCGACGTCAAGGAGACCAGCAAGAAGCTCGGTGTCACCATCAACGACCTGGTGCTTGCCATGTCGTCGGGCGCGTTGCGCGAGCTGCTGCTGAAGTACGACGGCAAGGCAGACCACCCGCTGCTGGCGTCGGTGCCGATGAGCTACGACTTCTCGCCGGATCGCATCTCCGGCAACCGATTCAGTGGCGTGCTGATCGCGCTGCCGGTCGACGTGGACGACGCCGCGCAGCGCGTCCAGCAGGCCCGTGAGGCTGCCCTACTGGCCAAGGAGAGCCACCAGTTGGTGGGCCCCGAGTTGGTGGCCCGGTGGGCTGCCTACATGCCGCCGGCGCCGATGGAGTCCATGTTCCGCCGGCTGTCCAACAAGGACGGCCAGAACAAGGTGTTGAACCTCAACATCTCCAACGTCCCCGGGCCGCGGGAACGCGGCAAGGTGGGCGGCGCGACGGTCACCGAGATCTACTCGGTCGGCCCGCTCACCGCTGGCAGCGGCCTGAACATCACCGTGTGGAGCTACGTCGACCAGCTCAACATCTCGGTGCTCGCCGACGGTGTCACCACCGACGACCCCCACGAGGTGACCGCCGGCATGGTCGCGGACTTCAAGAAAATCCGCAGGGCCGCAGGGCTTTCCGAGGAGCTGACGGTCGTCGAGACCGCCATGGCGCAGTAGCAGGACGGCGCCTTCCGGGCACCTCTGTCTGCTCACCATCGCGCTGGTAAGCGGTCACCATGGGCGGCTCTTCTGACCAATATGTGGGTCCTGGGCGGCGGGTAGGCGCTATGCCAACGAGCAGTGCTGAACACAACGTGAGTCTGACAGCGCCGTCATGGACGCATTTCACATGACCACGCTCTCAGCGTCACATTGTGATCAAGCATCATCCCGAAGCGGTATCCACCGATGGCAATACAGTGGCGGCATCCACCCTCCGAGACACCACATGGCATCCGGCGTTCGCCTGCGTCTGGCGTAGGAGCTGCTAGCCGACTTCCTCGGTGGCAACGGCCTTGGCCTTCTCGGCCCGGACCCACTCCAGGAACCGGGTGATGGCCTCGGCGGTGTAGCGGCCGTGCGCCGAGCCGAACACGTCGAATGCGTGCTGGGCGTAGGGGATTTCGGCGTACGCCACCGGTGCCGGCGAGCGCTCGCGCAGCGCGGCCACGAAATCCCGTCCCTCCTGGACGTCGATCAGCGTGTCGTTGGCGCCGTGCAGCACGAAAAACGGTGGGGCGTCAGGGCCGATCCGCGTGATGGGGGAGGCGTCCAGGAACTCCTGGGTGTTGGTCGCGAACGGCTTCTTGATGATCATCTGCTCGAGGGCCTGCATCATCTCCGGGCGGCCGGGGCCGTCGAAGCTGAACCAGTCGTAGCGGCCGTACACCGGGACCGCGGCCACGACCGAGGTGTCGGCATCCTCAAAACCGGGCTGCCACTGGGGATCTCCAGGGGTCAGAGCGGCCAGCGAGGACAGGTGACCGCCCGCCGAACCACCGCTGATCGCGACGAAGTCGGGGTCGCCGCCGTAGTCGGCGATGTTCTCCTTGATCCAGGCGAGGGCCTGCTTCACGTCGATGATGTGCGCCGGCCACTGGTGCTTCGGGCTGACGCGGTAGCCGATGGACACGCAGATCCAGCCGCGGTCGGCCAGGGTGCCCATCAACGGGTACGCCTGTGGCCGACGGTCGCCGAGCATCCAGCCACCACCCGGAACCTGCAGCAGCACAGGGGCTTTGCCGTCGAGCGGCAGGTCGGGGCGGCGCCAGATGTCGGCGAGGTTGGCGCTGTGCGGACCGTACTTCACGGTCTTCTTGTTGTACTTGCGGCGCGACAGGAAGGTGCGCGCGATGCCGGGCAGGCGCGGGAGACCCGGATCGGCCGGGTTGCCCGGGCCGATCACGTCGCGCAGCGGCTCTTCGAACGCCGGCCGGGAACTCCGGCTGCGACCCACGATGAATCCCAGGATGGCCCAGGTGATCACGGTGATGCCCAATGCGATTCGGCCGGTGGTGCCCGAGAAATCGCCGCGGCGGCCACGGCGGATCGCGGACAGCACCGAGGAACTGAGCACGAAGCCGGCGGCCTCGCTGGACGGCCAGCCGTAGGCGAACGTGACCATGCCGGGGTTCCCGGCGCGCATGAGGGGGCTGGCGGCGTTGGTGGCGTTGACGAGTCCGATGACGGACCGCACCAGGGTCAGCGCTTTACGCGCCATTGGACAGCTCCTTCAGCTCGCGGCGGTCGATCTTGCCGGTACTGTTTCGCGGCAATTCAGCGAGGACCGTAATCGACCGCGGCACTTTGTAATTGGCCAGGTTGTCCCGCACATGCTGCTTGAGGACGTCCTCGGTGGCGGCAGCCCCGTCGGCCAGCACGACGAACGCGGCCAGGCGCTGGCCGTACTGTTCGTCGTCGACACCCAGCACCGTGGCCTCGGCGACCTCTGGGTGCGTCAGCAGCGTCTTCTCCACCTCGATTGGGTAGACGTTCTCGCCGCCCGACACGATCATCTCGTCATCGCGGCCCACGACGAACAGGCGGCCGGCGGCATCCAGATAGCCGACGTCCCCCGACGACATGTAGTCCTCGTGGAAATCCTTTGTGGTACCGGAGGTGTAGCCGTCGAACTGCGTCGAGTTGCGCACGTAGATGGTGCCCACCTCGCCCGTCGGCAACTCCTTGAAGTCGGCGTCGAGGATCTTGATCTCGGTGCCCTCGGCCGGACGGCCGGCGGTGTCGGGGGCGGCGCGCAGGTCGGCGGGCGTCGCGGTGGCGATCATGCCGGCTTCGGTGGCGTTGTAGTTGTTGTAGATGACGTCGCCGAACTGATCCATGAACGAGATGACGACGTCGGGCCGCATCCGCGAGCCGGAGGCCGCGGCGAATCGCAGCGACCGGCCGCTGTAGCGATTGCGGATGTGGTCCGGCAATTCCATGATGCGGTCCAACATCACTGGGACAACACACAATCCGGTTGCCTGGTATTTGTCGACGAGCGCCAGGGTGGCCTGTGGGTCGAACTTGCGGCGCGTGACGACGGTGCATGCCATCGACGCCGCGAACACCAATTGCGAGAAGCCCCAGGCGTGGAACATCGGCGCCACGACCACCGTCGTCTCCTCGGTACGCCACGGTGTGCGGTCGAGGATCGCCTTCAGTGCGTCCAGGCCACCGCCGGAATGCTTGGCGCCCTTGGGAGTTCCGGTGGTCCCGGAGGTCAGCAGGATCACCCGGCTCTTCTCGCCGCTGCGCCGCGGCTGCAGCCCCATGTGATCGATGATCAGCGACTCGACGGTCAGCGGGTGGTCCTCGGTGTCGGTCCACGCCACGATTCGTGTGGTGCCGGTTCGGCCTTCGAGCGCGCGATCGACCGTAGCCGTGAATTCTTCGTCGTAAATGATGACGTCGACGTTCTCGCGGTCCACCACCTCGGCCATGGCCGGTCCGGCAAAGGAAGTGTTCAGCAGCAACACATCTGCGCCGATGCGGTTGGCTCCGATGAGCGCGTCGACGAAGCCGCGGTGGTTGCGCGCCATGATGCCCACGACCTTGGCCGAGGGCAGCATCTGCAGGGCGGCCGCGAACGCGTCGCCGCGCCGGTCGAGTTCGCCGAAAGTCAGGGTGCCGAGCTCGTCGATCAAGCCCGGCCGGTTGCCGCAGCGCTGCGCGGAACTGGCGAAACCCGAAGTGACATTCATGTTTTCGCGCGCCATGGCGCTGGCGATCCGGAGATACTTGTCGGGACGGAGCGGGGCGATGACACCGGCCCGCACCATGGTGTTGACCAGGCCGGCGGTGGCGGTCAGCTTGTCGGTGATACCCACGGGCGGTCAGCCTAGTACCGGGAAGCGGCGCTCTTCGGCGAGTTCGTCGAGGGCGTCCTGCATGACCTTACGGACGCGCGCGTCGACCGCGTCGATGTCGGGCTCTTCCCCGAATTCGGCGTGGATGTCGATGGGCGGCAGCACCTGCATGACGATCTTCGACGGCAGCGGCAGGTTGAGCGGCAGCACGGCGGACAGTCCGAACGGCAGGCCGATGGACAGCGGCACCACCTTGGCGCGGGCGGCGCGGGCGATGGGGCCGAGGGCCTTGGCGATCTTCTCGCCGCGGGTCAGGAAGAGTTGCGTCTCCTGGCCGCCGATGCCGACCATCGGCACGATCGGGACGCCGGCGTTGATCGCGGCCTTCACGTAACCCTTGCGGCCGTCGAAGTCGATCTTGTTGGCGTCGGTCGACGGCCGGTAGACGTCGTAGTCACCGCCGGGGAAGACGACGACGAGGCCGCCGGAGCGCAGCGCCTCGTCGGCGTTCTCGTGGCTGGCCAGGATGTAGCCGGTCTTCTTGAAGAAGTCGGCGGTCGGCCCGACCATCAGCATGGCGTGGCTGAGCGTGTAGACGGGACGGTCGTAGCCGAACTTGTCGTAGAAGTGCGAGGTGAAGATCGGCACATCCATGGGCAGCATGCCGCCGGAGTGGTTGCTCACCACGAGTGCGCCACCCAGCGGAATGTTCTCCAATCCGCGGACCTCGGATCGGTGATAGACCTTCAGCAGCGGTCGGAGAATCCCCATGACCTTCTCGGTCAGCTCCGGGTCGAACTTGGTGATTTCGGGCAGCTTGGCCACGGTTTCTCCTCTGGCTGCGACAAAAACTAGAACGCGTTCTAATTTTCGATTATTCACTGGTTGACCGCCGGACGCCAATCCCCTGTGGCTAGCATCACCGTCGTGACCGAAGAAGCCCCCAGCGAAGATGCCGTCCTCGTCGAACAGCGCGACCGCATACTGATCATCACCATCAATCGGCCCCAAGCCAAGAACGCTGTCAACTCAGCGGTCAGTAATGGCTTGGCCGCTGCCGCGGACCGTCTCGATGAGGACCCGGGACTGTCTGTCGGCGTGCTGACCGGCGCCGGCGGCTCGTTCTGTGCCGGCATGGATCTGAAGGCCTTCGCCAAGGGCGAGAACATCATCTCGAGCCGTGGCTTCGGTCTGACCCAGCGCCCGCCGGCCAAGCCGCTGATCGCGGCCGTCGAGGGTTACGCGCTGGCGGGTGGCACCGAGCTGGCGCTGTCGGCCGACCTGATCGTCGCCTCCAACGCGTCGGCGTTCGGGATTCCCGAGGTCAAGCGCGGTCTGGTCGCCGCCGGCGGCGGACTGCTGCGGCTGCCGCAGCGCATCCCGTACGCCATCGCCATGGAACTCGCGCTCACCGGCGACAACCTCACCGCGACGCGGGCGCACGAATTGGGCCTGGTCAACGAGCTGACCGAGCCCGGCGGCGCACTGGATGCCGCGCTCGCGCTGGCCGAGCGCATCACCGCCAACGGCCCGCTCGCGGTCGCCGCGACCAAGCGCATCATCGTCGAGTCGCCCGACTGGTCCGACGCGGAGAAGTGGGAGAAGCAGGGCGCCATCCTGGGCCCGATCTTCATGTCGAAGGACGCGCGCGAAGGCGCGGTGGCCTTCGCGGAGAAGCGCGCCCCGCAGTGGACCGGTAGCTGACCGCTACTTGGGTTTCTTCTCCGACCGCTGCACCGGGCACTGCTGCTCAACCCAGTTGTTGAGCGTGCGGCTGAATTGGCTGCGGTCGGGATCGCTGCTGTGCAGGCCGTTGGTCTTGACGAAGTGCGTCACGGCGGCCTGCACATCGGCCGGCGGGTGGAAATCGTTGATGGTGTCCCCGGCTGCCTTCGTGTCCTCGGGGGACGCGCCGGACATCAGGTTCACCACCGCGCCGGTGAGTTGCAGGCAGGTCCCGCCGTCGAGCTGACGGCTGGTGGGCGACGGCGGCGCACCGGCTTCAGGCGTGCTGGGGGCAGCCGACGTGCTCTGCGCCGCGGTACTCGTTGGCGAGGTGGTCGGCTGCGCCGGCTGCTTGTCGCCTGAGCAACCGGCCAGTAGCAGGGCGGCGGCCAGCACTGCGGCCTGGCGGCTCTTGAGTCGACGCGACGTCACGATCTCCCGGTAGGACATGTATTTGTTCTACCGGGAGACGGCTGCCGTCGGCTAACGGGGTCAGACCGACGCGACGAAATCGCTGCTGTAGAACTCGGCCGGGCTCTGCGAATGCGGCGCCGGCAGTTCGACCGCAACCCATACGCCGGAGGTGCCGGGGGCGACCGAGAGCTGGACTGTCGAGTTGCCGTTGCCGAAGCCATCGGTGCTGAGCGTCCCGGTGCCGATGCTCGGGTCGCCGGGCAGGCAGCCGAGGGTGGCATGTGGGGCCGGGATCAGCCGAACCACGTACTGCGCGTTGCGGGCGCCGTCGAGCATGTCGACATGGGCGACGGCAGTGCGCCCGTCCGAACTGATCTCGGCGGTCGGCACTGCGGGGAAGCGGAACTTCATGTAGTTGATCGGCTGCCGGTCGCAGGTGTACGTCCGCGACATCAGGGTCTGGCGGGACGTGCCGGCGGCCTGCGCGGGCGCGGCGACGACGGTCGCGACGGGCAAGGCGGAGACGGTCAGCGCAGCAACCAGGGCGCCGCTCAATTTCGACATCTGTCGAGTTTTTACCGGGACCGCGGGTAGCGCTATGGCGGTCGTCACAAGCGGACCGAACGCACTTTCGGTACGGACAATGACTTAGCTCACAAGCGCTTTCAGATTCGGCCCACCGTCACATCCCACGGGTCCGTCGTCGCGGTGAGGGTTGCGAGCCTGCGGGCGTGCCAGCTGGTGCTGCCGAATTCGTCGGCCCAACTGCGGGCCCGCATCGTTGCACGCCACAGTGGATGTTCCGCGGTCGTGCCGATGGCGCCGTGTAGCTGGTGGGCGATGGTCGTCACCGGAGCGACGGCGCGACCCACCGCGACCTTGGCCACTGTGGTGGCGTAGCTCGTGCGGGCGTCGGCGAAGCCGTATTGGGCTGCGGCGGTGACTGCCAGGGCGGTTGCGGCCTTGGCCCGTTCGATCTCTCCGAGCATCGAGGCCAGTGAGTGTTGAACCGCCTGGAAGGTGGCGAGCGGGCGGCCGAACTGCACTCGCGTTTCGGTGTGCGCGACGGTGAGTTCGGCGGCGGCGTCGAACGCGCCGACGATCTGTACGCAGCGGCACCAGGCGCCGCGGATGGTCAACTCGTCGGCGACGGCAAGCGGCAGCTGGACGACATCGGTTGCTGCCGTGTCGAACTCGATGGTGGCCCGCGGCTCCCCGGCGAGATTGTGCCCACTCGCGGTGCCCACCGGCGAATCCAGTAGTGCGACGTACAGGGCATCCGGCCCGCGGGTGGCTGCCAGTACCGGCCCGCACTGCGGCCAGGTGGCGACGCGCTCC
Organism: Mycobacterium sp. ST-F2; assembly: GCF_001905655.1. GTDB lineage: Bacteria > Actinomycetota > Actinomycetes > Mycobacteriales > Mycobacteriaceae > Mycobacterium. The sequence goes on along the minus strand of NZ_JMHT01000013.1, from coordinate 17,787 downwards.
GTCGCCAGCGTCAGTGGCCCGGACTCAGGCACCGTCAGGCCGGCCTCGGCGGCCAACCATGTTGCCAGGACATCGGTTTCGGCGATCGGCACCGCGGCGGCATGGCGCGCGAACGCCCCCAGCACGACGGCGGCCGCGGCCGGACCGGCGTCTTCGTCGCTGCTCAACCGGGTCAGTCCGGAACTTTCCGCGGTGCGCCACAGGGCGTCGTCGAAGGTCAAGGGCAGGGTGCGGGCGGGCTGTGCGGACCGGCCGATCTGGCCGGACAGTTCGCGCAGTTCCGCGAATTCGTCCGAATCCTGTTTTACCGCAGCCTGTTTGGTCCAGTTCTTGGCGACGATGCCGCGCAGCACCTCATTGGTGCCCCCGCGCAGCGTGAACAGCGGGGCGTGCACCCGTGCGGTGTCCAGCATTGCCTGCAGCCGCGGGCGGTCGGGGCCGTCGTACCGGTCCAGGAGCTCCGCGGCGCTCTCCGCGGAGTCCTGCTCGAAGCGGGTGCCCAGGTCTTTCACCAGCGCGGCAGGCACGGCGGCGTCCTGGCCGGCGGTCAGTGCCCGGGCGACCGAGATCGAGAGCTGACGCAGCGAGATCAGCCGCGCCACGAGGTCGCCGACGTCGGCGCGGGGATCGTCCCGCAGCGCCTCGATGAGTGCGAAAAGCAGTGTGGCCGTAGAGAGGAAGCGCTCGGGTCCGCTGCGCTCGAAGCCAAGCTCGGAGGTCACCTGGTGCCAGCCGGCACCGACGGTGCCGAGCAGGTCGGCGTCGGTCAAAGCGACGTCGTCGAACAGCACCTCGTTGAAATGGTGTTCGCCGTTCATCTGGACGATCGGCTCGATGGTGATGCCCTGGGCGTCGGTGGGCACGATGAACTGACTGAATCCGGCGTGCCGATGCTTCGGGTCCAGTGGGCTGGTGCGGGCCAGCACCACGATCTGGTGTGCAAGGTGCGCGCCGCTGGTCCACACCTTGCTGCCATTGAGCAACCAGCCGTCCTCGGTGCGGGTGGCCTTGGTGGCGACGGCGGCCAGATCAGAGCCGGCCTCGTGTTCGCTCATGCCGATCGCGGAATACAAAGTGCCGGAGGCGATTCGGGGCAGCAGTCGACGACGCTGCTCCTCGCTGCCGTAGGTGAGGAGGGCGGGGGCGACCTGCCGGTCGGCGATCCAGTGTGCGGCCACCGGCGCGCCGTGGGCCAGCAGTTCCTCGGTGACCACGTACCGGTGCATGTGGCTGCGGCCGCGCCCGCCGTACTCGACCGGGATGGTCAGCCCGACGAAGCCGGCCTGCGCCAACCGCACGCTGAAGTCGGCGTCCCACTTCGACAACCAGCAGTCGACGCCGGGTCGCCAGCCGAACTGGGCCGCGTCCTCGGCCAGGAACCGGCGCACGTCCGCACGCAGTTCCGCCAGGTCACCGTCGTCGGCGCGGAGGGCGTCGAAATCGTCCATCCGGCAACAGTAATCGCGGCGCATCGGATTGTCGGTGGGTCGCGGCATACTCGGTGCGATGGCGACCATCTACTTCACCGCGTCGAGCCTGGACGGCTTCATCGTCGATTCCGCAGGCAGCCTCGACTGGCTGCTCACGCGCGACATCGACGTCGACGGGCCGTTCGGCTACAAAGCCTTCGAGAAGTCGGTGGGTGCCCTGGTCATGGGGTCGACGACGTACCGCTGGGTCGTCGAACATGAGCCGGGCGACTGGCCGTACCCGCAACCGACGTGGGTGCTCACGTCCCGCTCGGACGTCGTCGTCGACGGCCATCCCGTGCATGCGGTCAGTGGTGATGTCACGCAATTGCATCCGACGTTGGTCGAGGCTGCGGGCGGGCGTGACGTCTGGGTCGTCGGGGGCGGGGACGTCGCGGCACAGTTCGTGACGGCCGGTCTGGTCGACGAACTCGTGGTGTCCTACGCGCCGTGCTCGTTGGGCGAGGGCGCGCCCGTGCTTCCGGTGCGCTCGGAGTGGAAGCTCCTGGAGTCCGCGGTCAACGGGGACTTCGTGTGTGCGCGCTGGGCTCGCGCCGAGGGCTAGTTGCCGGCAGTCGGCAGGCCGTTGCTCTTGACGAAAGCCTTTGCCTTGATGAGGAATTCGAGCTGGGTGGCGACGTCGTGCAACGGCTCGACGCTTTGCGACGAGCGGCTCAGCACCACCGCGCCTTCCAGTGCGGCCAGGCAGGTGACTGCCAGGGCTGACGCGTCGGCGTCGCTGAATCCTTCGGCGGTGAAGGCGTGCCCGAGGGCGGTACGCCAGCGGCCGAAGATCTCGGCGGCGATGGGAGTGAGGGTTGGTGCTTCGTCGCCCGACCCGACTGCGGCGGCGACCACAGGGCAGCCGGCGGTGAAGTCGCTGTCGGCCAGAATCTGGTCCCAGAACGTGACGAATCCGCGCACGAGTGCGATGCCGCCGTACGCGGCGGAGCCATCGATGTGGGCGGCGATCGCGTCGCCGGCGAACTGCAGCGCTTCGATCAGCAGCTGGCTGCGGCCCTCGGGAAAGTGGTGGTAGACCGATCCGCGCGGAGCCCCGCTGCGAATCAGCACCTCGTCGATGGTCAGTCCGGCGGCGCCGCGCTCACGTAGCACGGCGGCGGCACTGCGCACCATCCGTTCCCGGGTGGCGCCGCGCTTGTTGACCGTCTTGGGGGCGGGCCCTGCTGCGGTCAATGCGCGACCCGGTTCCGAAGCTGCGTCATCCGGTCCTGCACACCACGCGCTGCTTCACGCAGCCGCTCGTTGGCGCCCAGGACGGTGTGCGTGAAGCGATGGCCTTTCACGTTGACTTCGACCACCCACATGGCGCCCTCCTTGGTATGGGACTGAGCATAAAACGACTAACACATTGGGCCAAAGAATGTATTCCGCGTCACACATGGACGAGGTTTTCGGCATCTCGCGATGGGTAGGAGCTCAAAACTATGGTGTCTTGCATAATTTTGTGATCAGGAGTTCACTTCAGGCATGACGACCGAACTTCATCTGCAGACCGTCACCCTCGAACGTGACGGGCATGTTCTGGTGATGGGCCTGGGCCGGCCCGAGAAGCGCAACGCGTTCGACCGCGCGATGCTGGCCGACCTCTCCCGCGCCTATGGCCTGCTCGAGCGCGACGACACCCTGCGCGCCGGCGTGCTCATCGCCCACGGCGACCACTTCACCGCGGGTCTGGACCTGGTCGACGTCGCCCCGGCCATCGCCGCCGGGGAGAGTCCGTTCCCCGCCGACGGCCGCGATCCCTGGCGGCTCGACGGGCCGTGGACCAAGCCCGTCGTCGCGGCGGTTCAGGGCCGGTGTCTGACGCTGGGCATCGAACTGCTGCTCGCGGCCGACATCCGGGTGGCTGCCGCGGACGCCCGCTTCGCCCAGATCGAGGTGCTGCGCGGCATCTACCCGTTCGGCGGTGCCAGCGTGCGGTTGCCGCGCGACGCGGGTTGGGGCAACGCCATGCGCTGGCTACTCACCGGCGACGAGTTCGACGCGGCCGAGGCGCACCGCATCGGCCTGGTGCAAGAGGTCGCGGGTAGCGCCGCGGATGCCCGCCGTCGCGCGCTCGAGATCGCGCACACCATCGCCGACCGCGCCGCCCCGCTCGGTGTCCAGGCCACCTTGGCGTCGGCGCAACTGGCCCGCAGTGGGGGCGAAGCCGCGGCGTTCGAGAGGCTGCAACCCGAGGTGGCCCGGTTGTTCACCACCCAGGACGCCGCCGAGGGCGTGCAGTCGTTCGTCGAACGCCGTGCTGCCCAGTTTCAGGGGGCATGAGGTCGGGTGTTCAGGCTCGCGAATGTGCGCTCAGATCGTGGATCCGGCCCGCGGGACTGCCGGATTGCACATTCGCGGCGAGCGTCTGCGCGAAAACTGCCGGGGAAGTACATAGCGTCAACGGCCCTGCGCCCGTAGCTGCCGCGATTGAACACAGGGACCTTTCGCGGGCTGCAGCGGTCCCTGAGTGCAAAACCACCGGCAGATCCCAACCCCGATTGCATCCACGCACTTTTCCGCTGGCATCCGATACCCAAGCCGAGCCGACGCTGAGGACAGCGCTCAGCCTGGGCCGGTGAGCGTCCACACCAGTGACGAACCGGGGCGCCGCCCACTTGCGGGAAACGCAAAACTGTCCCTCTTCCAAGGAAAAAGGGACAGTTTTGCGACTGCTCGCGGTGAGAACCCGCGCAGAAAAACTAGCCGGCGTTCTCCAGCGCGACGAGCGCGGCAGCGACGGCGAAGTACTTGTTGGAGCCGAGCTGGCGCACGGTCTTGATGTTGAATGCCGCGGCGAGGTGCTCGGCGTCGGAGTCACTGACCCCGGCCAGCGCGGCGGGCGATGCGTCGAGGATGTCCTTGAGGGACTTGTCCTCGTATGCCTTGTCGAGCGACTTCTCGAGATCCACAGAGACAGCCATACGTTTCCTCCCAGATTGTTTGCCGGACCTTCAGACGGTCGCGACGCTATCAGCGATTGCTGGGGGTCGCCTGGGATAAAAAACCGGTGCTGAAAAGCCGAATGGCCACCCGGCCGAGTCCCCCGAGGGGCGAAGGACAAGGCGGATGGCCATTCGGACGAAGGCGGTATTACTCCATTACTCCGGGGTGTAGCCGAACGGCATCAGGACGCTCTTGGCCTGGCAGTAGGCCTCGATGCCCTCGGGGCCGTTCTCGCGGCCGATGCCCGAGTTCTTGTAGCCGCCGAACGGAGCGCCCGGATCGAACGCGTACATGTTGACGGCGTACGTGCCGGTCCGGATCTGCGCGGCGATCTTCATGGCCTTGGGCACGTCGGTGGTGTAGACGCTGCCGGCCAGCCCGTAGTCCGAGTCGTTGGCGATCCGGATGGCGTCCTCTTCGGTGTCGAAGGGGATGATCGCCAGCACGGGTCCGAAGATCTCTTCCTGGGCGATGGTCATCGAGTTGTCGACGTCCGCGAAGACCGTCGGCTGCACGAACCAGCCGGAGTCCAGACCCTCGGGGCGGCCGCCGCCGGTGGCGATGCGGGCACCTTCTTCGACGCCCTTCTTGATGTAGCCCTCGACGCGCTCGCGCTGCTTCTCGCTGATCAGCGGGCCGATCATGGCCGCCGGGTTGTCGGGCAGGCCGACCTGCATGGCGGCTGCGCCTGCGGCGACCTTCTCGACGACCTCTTCGTACCGCGATCGCGGCGCCAGGATGCGGGTCTGGCCGACGCAGGCCTGGCCGGTGTTCATCAGGCCCGAGAACAGCAGCATCGGGAGGGTGGAATCCAGGTCGGCGTCCTCGAGGATGATGGCCGCGGACTTGCCGCCGAGTTCCAGCGTGCAGGGCTTGAGCCGCTCGGCGGCGACCTTGCCGATCTCCTTGCCGACGGCCGAGCTACCGGTGAAGGTGAACTTGTCGATCTCCGGGTTCGCGGTCAGGGCGCGGCCGGTGTCGGGGCCACCCGGCACGATCGACAGCACGCCCTCGGGCAGGCCGGCCTCGGCGAAGGCCTGGGCCATGGCGAACACCGACAGCGGCGTCTCGGCGGCGGGCTTGAGCACGACGGTGCAGCCGGCCAGCAGTGCCGGGCCCAGCTTGTTGGCGGCCAGGAAGAACGGCACGTTCCACGCGGCGACGGCGGCGACGACGCCGATGGGTTCGCGGGTCACCAGCGTCTGGCCGTAGATGCCGTCCCGGATGTCGCTCCACTGGAACTTGTCCGCGGCGCCGGCGTAGTAGTTGAACGACGACATCGCGGCGCCGTACTGCATCATGTCGACGATGCTCGGCGGCTGGCCGGTCTCGGCGGAGAGCAGGAACTTGATCTCGTCGGCGCGCTCGGTCATGAGGCGCGACGCCTCGGCGATCACGGCGGCACGCTCGGCCGGCGTCATCTTGGGCCACGGGCCCTCATCGAACGCCTTGCGGGCGGCGGCGCATGCGGCGTCCACGTCAGCCTTGGCGGCCAGCGGCACCTTGCCGACGAGCTCGCCGGTGGCCGGGGAATGCACCTCGATGACGTCCGACGTCGAGGGTGCGGTCCACTGACCGCCGATGAAGAGCTGGTCCCACTCGGTTTTGAAAGCCGTGCTTTGTGTCATGGGCGTCACACTACCCAGTTTTCGCCGAAACGAGAACATGTTCCAATTAGGTCGCTCAGCTGGGCTGGAGCACCAACACCAGGTTGCTCGTCAAGAACTCCTGTAACACCGGTACAGAAGTCGCACGCCAGGCCCATCGCGGGTGGTAGCGGGGGAATGCGGCGACCAGGTCCCCGGTGCTGCGGGCCCACTCCAGTCCAGCTGCGGCAGAGACCGCGAACAACGACGATCCGTAGTCGTTCTTCGGTCGGTGGCCGTGTTTGCGGGTGTACATCTCGGCGGCGCGCCTGCCGCCGAGGTAGTGCGTCAGCCCCATCTCGTGGCCGCCGAACGGACCGAGCCACACCGTGTAGGACAGGATCACCAGCCCGCCCGGCCGGGTGACCCGCAGCATCTCCCGGCCCATCAGCCATGGCTCGCGGACGTGTTCGGCGACGTTCGACGACAAACAGACGTCGACGCTGTCGTCGGCGAACGGCAGTGCCATGCCCGAGGCGCGGACGAAGACGCCCGCGCCATCGGGTTGGCTGGCCGGGCCGGCATGCATCTCGCGCGGGTCGGGCTCGACACCGACGTACGTCATCCCGGCGCCGGAGAACTCGGTGGCGAAGTAGCCGGGGCCGCCGCCGACGTCGAGCACCGTCGTGCCGGCGGGTGCGGTGCCGTTCAGGTCGCGCCACAGACCGTCCACGAGCGCGACGGTGTCTCGGGCGAGCGCGCCGTAGAAGCGGGCCGGGTCGGTCTGCTCGAAACGGAACTCGCCGAGCAGTCGGATCGAGCGGGCGAGGGTGGCCCGCTCCCGCGTGATGACCAGTCGTTTGGCTGCCCAGCGATTCACTCCGCAACCCTACTGACCGGTACCCTTCATTCGATGCCAGACCACCCCCAGCTGCCTGCTGGATCTCCTGACGAGATCCGGTCGGTGCTGCTGCTCTGCTGGCGCGACACCGGCCACCCGCAGGGCGGCGGCAGTGAGACGTATCTGCAGCGCATCGGCGCGCAGCTCGCGGAGGCCGGCGTGCGGGTCACGTTGCGGACGGCCCGGTATCGCGGGGCCGCGCGGACCGAGGTCGTCGACGGCATCCGGATCAGCCGCGGCGGCGGTCGCCATTCCGTCTATATCTGGGCGGGGCTGGCCATGGTGCTGGCCCGCATCGGGCTGGGTCCGCTGCGCGGCACGCGCCCGGACGTGGTGATCGATGCGCAGAACGGCATCCCGTTCCTGGCCCGGCTGGCGTACGGCCGGCGGGCCATGGTGCTGGTGCACCACTGCCACCGCGACCAGTGGCCGGTAGCTGGCCGATTGATGAGCAAGTTCGGTTGGTTCGTGGAATCACGGCTGTCGCCACGCGTGCACCGGAAAAACCAGTACGTGACGGTGTCGCTGCCGTCGGCCCGGGATCTGGTCGACCTCGGCGTCGACGCCTCCCGGATCGCCGTCGTGCGCAACGGCGTCGATCTCGCTCCGCCGGCGTCCCTGTCGCTGCCGCGGGCGGCCGCGCCGCGCATCGTGGTGCTGTCACGGTTGGTGCCGCACAAGCAGATCGAAGACGTGCTCGACGCGGTCGCGCTGCTCGCGCCGGTGGTGCCCGGGCTGCGCCTCGACGTCGTCGGTGGCGGTTGGTGGGACGAGCGGTTGGTCGCGCACGCTCGGCGATTGGGAATTGGTGCCGTCGTAACCTTTCATGGCCACGTCGATGAGGACATCAAACACGAAGTGCTGCAACAGGCTTGGGTGCACGCGCTGCCGTCGCGCAAGGAAGGCTGGGCGCTGGCCGTCATCGAGGCCGCGCAGCACGGCGTGCCCACCGTCGGCTACCGGTCCTCGGGCGGTCTGACCGACTCCATCGTCGACGGCGTGACGGGCCTGCTGGTCGATGATCACCGGGGTCTGGTGACCGCGCTGGAGACCCTGCTGACGGACGATGTCCTGCGGGACCAGCTGGGCACCAAGGCCCAGCTTCGGGCGGCCGAATTCTCTTGGCAGCAAAGTGCTTCCGCGATGCTGACCGTCGCCGAGGCGGTCCGGGACGGGCGGTTCGTCACCGGGATCGTCTGAGCGGCGCCGTTCCCCGCCACCGCCCGATGCCCATCGCGGCCAACCCGCCGATCAGCATGGCCAGCCACACCAGGTGCGCGGCGATCAGCAGCGGGCGTCCTGACGCCGCGGGCGCCGTCCCGCCCACGCGGTACAGCGCAATCTCGTTGTCCCGGTAGGCAATCGGCAATGACAGCGCAGGTGCCGGACCTTCGACCACCACCCAGCCGACCCCGGCCGCGGCCAACTGGTGCACGTCGGCGCCGCGCAGCAGCAGGTCCTGCACCTTCCGTGCGCGCACACCCTCGCCGGGCACCGTCCGCCCCCCGATCACCAGGTCCCCGGTGGCCAGCACATCGGCCGACACCCAGCGGGGCAGCGGGTCCAGAACGGGAGAAGGCCCGGCCCACGGGAACTGCCGGATGACGTCGGGCGGCAGCACCGCGACGGGCTTCGGGTCCGAGTTGATCTGCGCCGCAACCGAATACCAGCCCGCCGGATACCGCACGGACCGTAGCTGGGCGCCGACGCCCCATGCCAGGTCAGGCAGCGCAGCGAGTATCACGACGCAGCAGACCGCAGCAGCGAAAGCCGTTGGTAGCCACCGCCGGAGCACCGCCACCGCCGCGGCGCCGGCCAGGGCATAGCCGGGCATGGCCAGGGCCACCCATTTCTGCCCGTCCCGCAGGACACCGGTGCTGGGGATGGTGCGGATCAACCAGTCGAGGAACGCCGACCCGGCGCCTGTCGCCAACAGCGCGGGTACCACCACCGCGATGACGGCGAGCACCAGCAGCGGCCGGGCCGCCGCCACAGACCAGGCGCGGCGCGCACCGACAGCCACCACGGCCAGCAGTGCGACCGTCCCGGCCACGGCGAACCACGTCGTCCGGGACACCGGCACCGCGGACGCGTTCCAGATACCACCGAGCCCGGCCAGGCTGCCCAGCGTCCCGAGTCCCGGCTCTGCCCGCGCCGCGAACGCCGGCACCCCGGCACTGGACAGCGGCAACACGGAGCGTGCCACGACCGTCGCCACCAGCCAGGGCAGCGCGGCGCCGACCGATGCCACCAGCGCCACCCACACGCCGCGCCACGTCCGCGAACACACCAGCGCCACGACCAACGCCAGCAGCAGTCCCGTCGGCGTCAGCCCGGCCAGGGCCACCCAGAAGATGAGATTTGTGCACGATTTTCCGCGCTCACCGCGGAAGATCGTGCACAAATCGCTCGAGAGGGCGACCCAGGGCAGGCAGCCGTAGCCGACCAGCAGGCTCCAGTGCCCCTGCAGCAGCCGCTCGGCGACATAGGGGTTCCACACCGCGATCGTGACGGCCACCAGCTGGCCGCCGAGACCGGCATCGAGGACCGACGCCGCCAGCCGCGCCGCACCCCAGCCGGCGAACCACAGCCCGAGGATCGTCAGCGCTTTTACCAGTACCCCGCCGTCAACAACGGGGGAGAACACCGCGAGGAAGAAGTCCTGCGGCAGGGCCCGGGGCGCGGCTTCGGACAAGCCCAAGGCCGCGTCGGACAGATAGGACCGCGGCGTCGAGACCGCGTCACGGAGAAGCAGGTAACCGGGCGCCAGCAGCGGCGCCGTGACAGCGAGCGTCAGCCCCAGCGCGTACAGCGCCGGTAGGGCACGACGAAGAGCGATCAGACCCGGTCCGGTGGCAGATCGGTCGGCCGCTGCGTGGGCAGTTTCTCGGTCATGGCCTCGGCGGCGGGCATCGGACCGGAATCGGTGTCACGCCGGCCGAAGAAGCCGTGGCCGGCAGCGTCCAGACCCGGATCGATCAGCGCGGCCTGCGACCGCAGGCTGTACGCGGCCAGCAGCCCACCACCGACCAGGAAGACCAGTCCCAGGCCACCGAAGGTGAAGGGCAGGATGCGGTCCCACAGGGCCAGCTTGTCGCGCTCGTCGTGGGCGGCGGCGACCTGCGACTCGACCGTCTGCTCATTGGAGGTGACGGTGAAGTCCGCGAACGTCACCTCGGGCTTGAGGGCGTCACGCGAGTAGTAGTGGAAGCCGCGGTCCTTCTCCTTGACGATGGTGCCCGAGACCGGGTCCACCCAGAAGGTGCGCGCCGCGGCGTAGTAGCGCTGCATGGTGATCGGATCGGTGGGCTCGGCGGACGGCACACCCCACAGTTCGGCGCGCGCGGTCACCGACCCGTCTTCGTCCTTGTCGTACAGCGACGCGTACTTGATCGGCTCGACCAGCTTGCCGTCGGCGTCGAAGCCGACGTTCTGCGTGAACTTGTAGACCGACAGCCCGTTGACATCCTCTTCGCCCTCGTAGTTGGCGTCGTAGGCCTTCTGCGCGATGGGGTCGAACACCTGGTACGTCTTCTTCTCCGTGCTGAACGGGAAGCGGTAGCTCAGCCCGGTGTGGGGCAGCGCGATGTTGGTCGGCGGGTTCTGGTCTTCGATGGTGCGCGGCCGCTGCACCGAGCCGGCCGCACCCGTCACCGCGGCGGCAGTGGTGCGGTTGAGGGTCACGGTGTCGACGAGGGCCAGCAGCAGGCCGTTGTCCTGCTGCTTGTCGGTGCGGCGCACGGTGTTACCGACCTGCAGCGTCACCACGTCGGCGTTCGCCGGGTTCTCGACGCTGATCTGCCGCTGCAACACCAGCGGCACGTTCTTGTTGACGACGAACTTCTCGCCCAGGAGCGATGCCGGGTCCAGCGCGGTGCCGGTGCCGTTGCTGACCAAGGTGGTGTCGATGTCGAGCGGGATCTTCTTGATCTTGCCCGAGGTATAGGTAGTCAACAGCAGAGCGGCGATCAGCAGGGCGGCGCCGAGCCCCATCAAGACGCATGCCGCGATTCGCAACCCCACAGCGCGGTTCAACCCGTGCTCCTTACTTTGTCTGCCAGCCACACAGCAACCCGACTGACCCTAACAGCCCTTACTAAGGCACACCCTCATAGTGCTGCCGGGGCGGAAGTGAGATTCGCCGCCGGGCACGTACACCCGGCACACTGGGGTCGTGGGCGACCCGGGAGACGACGCGATCAGCGGCGAACAGGTGAGCGGCACCCGCAGCTTCCTGCCTGCTGTCGAGGGCATGCGTGCCTGCGCTGCCATGGGCGTCGTGCTTACTCACGTGGCGTTCCAGACCGCCAACAGCAGCGGCTGGTACGGCCGGTTGTTCACCCGTTTCGACCTGGCGGTCGCGGTGTTCTTCGCACTGTCGGGGTTCCTGCTGTGGCGGGGTCACGCGGCCGCCGCGCGGGGACTGCGGCATCGGCCGCCGACGGGCCACTATCTGCGGTCCCGGGTGGTCCGGATCATGCCGGGCTATGTGGTGGCCGTCGTGGTGATCCTGGCGCTGCTGCCCGACGCGCATGCCGATCTCACGGTGTGGCTGTCCAATCTCACGCTGACCCAGGTCTACGTGCCCCTGACGCTGACGGCCGGGCTGACCCAGATGTGGAGCCTGGCCGTGGAGGTCAGCTTCTATCTGGTGCTGCCGCTGCTGGCGCTGCTGGCCCGGCGGCTGCCGGTGGACTGGCGCGTGCCGGCGATCGCGACGCTGGCGGTGGCGAGCTTCGCGTGGCCCGCGCTGCCGTGGCACCTGCCGTTCGGCGTCAACCAGATGAACTGGCTGCCGGCGCTGTTCTCGTGGTTCGCCGCCGGCATGCTGCTGGCCGAGCTGACGGTCATGCCCGTCGGCCGGATGCATCAGCTGGCCCGGCGCCGGTGGGTGATGGCCGCGATCGCCGGGGTGGCGTTCGTCATCGCGGCGACGCCGCTGGCCGGCAACATCGGGCTGGCGCCGGGCACCGTCGGCCAGGTCGTGGTGAAGACGGCGATGGGTGCCGTGGTCGCCGGAGCCCTACTGGCTCCGCTGGTGCTGGACGCCCCCGGCACCCCGCACCGGATTCTCGGCAGCACCGTCATGGTGACGCTGGGCCGGTGGTCCTACGGCCTGTTCATCTGGCACCTCGCGGCGCTGGCCATGGTGTTCCCGGTCATCGGCGAGTTTCCGTTCAACGGCCACATGCCGATCGTGCTGATCCTGACCTGGGTTTTCGGGTTCGCGATCGCCGCTGTCAGCTACGCGTTGATCGAGTCGCCCTGCCGGGAGCTGCTGCGCCGCTGGGAGTCCCGGCACGCGCCGTCGCCGCGGGACAGCGCGATCACGGATGTTCCGGAGCCTGCTTCTGTTGGATAGCCGCGCTCCTCATCGCGGCTCGTCCCTCGCCGCTTGATCGTCGCCCGGCCGAAGTCGGTTAGCCCGCGCGTCCCACAGCGACGCCGCCAGCGCGGCCACCGAGATGAGCGCCAGGAACTGCACCCACGGCGAATGCCCGACATAGCCGTCCACCGACCGCCACGGGTAGGCGCTGAGCACCGCGCCCGCGGCGATCAGGCCGCTCGCCGAGGCGATGACGGTCCACCCGTCCAGCCACTGCGGCCGCGACCTCAGCAGGTACCGGATGCCGATCGCCGCCGCGACGGTCACCAGGCCCGCCAATCCGGCCACCAGGAACCCGAACCCGGCCACTGCGACGCCGACGACCGCCGGACGCGGCTGCCAGGGGCGGGTCGGTGCGTCGTCGACCCGCCGCCGCACCGGCCACAACGCCAGGAGCGCCAGCAGGGGGAGTAGTGCCAGCCCGCCGAACAGCCCGATCCGGTAGGGGGTGTTGAGCGCGAACGTCAGCGTGACGATGCCGCCGGTGCCGGCGGGAAGTACCCAGCCCTGCTGCCATCCGTTGATGGTCACCGGGGTGAGGACGCCGCCGTTGGCGGTGTGGGCGGTCCAGCCGGGGTTGACGCTTTCGGGGACGACGAGGACGCGCTGCACGGGCGCCGGGGCTACCTGCACCTCGCGGTGGTCGGACGTCCACGTCTTCAGCTGCGCGGGAGTCGTTGGGGCGCTGTGGATGTGGGCCGCCAGCGGACCCGTCAGCCGGGCGCCGATGACGGTGAAGTCCGGTCCGGGGCTGATCAGGAGTTCCTGCTGCCCGGCGGGCAGTTGCAGCGGCGCGGTCTGGCACGGCTGTGCCGCGATGGGCTCGCCGTCCAGCAGCGCGCCGACCGTGGTGTGCACCGAGGTTTGCAGGAACTGGCCGGCGATCGCGACGATGGGCCCGCGGCCGCAGGGCATCGTGATGGCGCGGCGCCGGTTCGCGGCGGCGTCGGTCGGGGCGATCGGGGCGCCGCGGTCGTCGAGGGCTACGACCTCGGCCAGGCCGGGCGGCTTCACCTGATCGAATCCCAGTGCGGTGCGGTCGATCAGGTCGTGCCAGTCGAGGATCGACAGCTTGATGGTGTCGGTCTTTGCGGGGTTCAGCTTCACCGTCTGAGGTCCGTCACCGATCCGGCGGACCTGCGGTCCGTTGCCCAGGTCGACGGCGACGACGGTCGGGTGGGCCGGCAGCTCGGAGGCGCTCGGGGTGAGGCGCAGGGCGCTGACGGTCGTCGGCGCGGGCAGGCGCAGGGTCAGGTTGGCGCCGTTTCGGAACTGGACGATGCCCTGCGGCGCCACCCAGGCGGTGCGCGGGTCGCCGTCGGTGGCGGCGTAGGCCGAGCCCGCGACGTCGATGACGTCGGAGTCGCCGGCGGCGCGGGTGGTGCCCGGCTGGCTGACCAGGTCAGCCAGGTGCGGACCCTGCCGGGCCTGCACCCACACCGTCGGGACGACGGCCGTCGGCGTGGGCACGGTGAGGGTGCGGCTCATGTTGACGGGCTCTTCGGGTGACTGGGCCATGGTGGCGGCGCACCGCACCCCGTTCGGCCCGTCGGCGCAGCCGGGCCGGCCCAGCTGGTCGTTGCCCAGATCCCATTGCGCCACAGCCGATCCCGCCGGCGGCGCGGGCACGTCGACGGTGTGCCGCAGGCTCACCGCGTGGGCGAAGCCGGACGCGTCGTACTGCGTCACGGAGAAGTCGGTGATGCCGAACTGCACGCCGGGTGAGCCGTCGTCGGTGCCGGTCGCGGTGAACCGGACCCACGAGGTCTCGCCGTAGGGCAGGGCCGCGGTAAGGGGCTTGCCGGGCTGGTCGAAGCGAATTGTGCTGGTGCCGTTGGCCGTTGCCACCTCGATGCGGCGTACCTGAGCGCCGACTGCGGTGGCGCTGGGCGTCAGGGTGATGGTCGCATTGGTCACCGGATGGTCGAAGTCGACCTGAAGCCACTGCCCCACAGCGGTTTGCAGTGAACTGGACACCCAGCTGGTCGAGGTGTCGCCGTCGATCGCGGCGGCCGGCCCGGCCGCCGTCGCCACGTTGGGCAGCGCGGTCGAATCGGACGACGAACTCGATGTCGTGATCCGTCCGCCCGGCCACTGGCCGTAGGCAGTCGTGGCGCCCGGGCTCGGGTAGTCCATGACCCGGTTGAAGGTGCGCCGTGGATCGTCGGGGGCCCGCACCGCCGATGAGTGGTCGTCGACGCGGCCGTAGTCGGTTTCGCGGGCCAGCGGGGTATCGGTGACGGTGACCTCGGGCACCGGGAGGCCGGCCCGCTGCGCGTCCTGCGTCAAGACCATGGGGCCCAAGGGGTTTCGGCCCATCAGGTGGCGGCGCTCATCGAGGCGCAGCAGCGATTCGGGCCCGCCGTCGATGCGCGGCATGGTGTCGGCGTCGGCCAGGTACGGCACGGTGGTGGCGGCACCCGTCACGCGGTAGATCTCGACGGCGGGGTAGCGCGGCCGCAGGCCACTGTCGGAGACGAAGCCCTCCAGCGTGCCCGGCCCGACGGCGTCACCGAACTGGGCGACTTTTGTGATCCCCCTGGAACCCTCCAAGGCCCGGTGCACCAGCAGCGGCCGCGCTGACCGCGAGTTGTCGGGGTCCAGGTCGTTGCGCACCACGACGAACGAAATGCCTTGGCGGGCCAGGGTATCGGCCAACCCGGCGGACGGCCGCCCGGTCGCAAACAGGCGTTGCACGGAGTCCAGGGCGCGGATGGTCTCGGGCGGGGTCAATGGAATCGAATCGCGCACACCCCAGGCGCCGCGCTCGAGCACCTGCAGCGGCTCGTCGTGCGTGTTGCCCCAGACCTGGTTGGCGAACGGCGCACCCGGCGCGACGAGTACCCGGCCCGGCGTCTCGGCGTTGTGTGCGTCGAGCCAGTCCGCGGTCTGGTGCCAGTACTGGGGGATGGCGCGGTACGCGCCGGGCGCGGCCAGGCGGCCCGTCCACGCCAGCGACGTCCCGGCGGCCAGTGCCGTCAGCAGCACCACGGCGACGGCCATCCGCTTGTCCCGCTCGAGGTGCGCGAACGCGTTGATCCATTCCCGGCGCGGCGCGCTGCCCGGCAGGGGAATCCGGCCCAGTGCGTGGGCCAGGCCCAGTGCCAGCGGCAGCCGCAGCACGGGTTCGAGTTTGTGCACGTTGCGCAGCGGGGTGCCGGCGGCGTCCAGGAACGTCTGCACCTGGTGGGCGATCGGGGACCCCAGGCCGCCCGAGTACGCGACCGCGAGCAGCAGCAGGCCGAGCAGCAGCATCGAGATGAGCCGCCCGCGGGCCGGCATGCTGCGCATCGCGAGGCCGGCCATCCCGCCGGCGGCCACCAGCGTCGTGGCGAGCACCGCCACCGAGCCGGTGACCAGTGACGACCCGGCCGTCGCGTTGGTCGCGACGAACGCCGTCCAGCCGTAGGTGCCGCGGAGCACCTCGATCAGCGACAGCCATTGCGTCGTGACGCCCGACGATTCGATGAAGTCCAGGAACGGCGGGCTGATCCGGCCGAGCAGCAGCAGCGCCACCGCCCACCACAGAATGGCGAGCAGCGTGCAGCCGAACCACCACGCGGTGAAGCGCCACCAGCGCCGGTTGGGCCGGTGCGCGGCCCACCAGATGATCGCGGCCAGACAGCCCGTCAGCGTCGCGACGGCGTTGACCGCGCCCATCAGCGCGACCGCAACAGCCGAGCGGGCCGCCAGCTGCCGGATTCCAGGCGTGATTTGTGCACGATTTTCCGCGCCCGCCGCGGGAAATCGTGCACAAATCCCCGAGTCTCCGAGCGCCAGGATCACCGGCAGCAGCACCCACGGCGCCAGCATCATCGGCAGCGTCTCGGACGAGATGGCTCCCAGCGTCGTCAGCGCGCGTGGGGACAGGGCGAACGCGACGGCGGCGAGGACGCGCGAGGACCGGCTGCCGATGCCCAGGGCCTCGGCGACCCTGATGACGCCCCAGAAGCCGACGACCAGCAGCAACGCCCACCACAGCCGTTGGATGACCCACCCGGGCAGGCCGATGACGTCACCGGCGAGGAAGAACGCGCCGTGCGGGAAGAGGTAGCCGTAGGCCTGGTTCTGCGACTGGCCGAAGGGCAGGTCGCTGCTCCACAGATTGGCCGCCCGCGCCAGGAAACGCGCGGGGTCGGCGGTGAGATCGAGTTTGGTGTCGGGCGAGACCCGGCCCGGTGACTGGGCGAACGTCAGGACCAGAGCGGCCGCGCTGACGACCCATAGGCAGCGCCGGGAGAGTGGCGCCGCGGGATCAGCTGCGGTTGCCGTATTCGACCCGGTTGAGCACCGATGACGCTGG
The DNA here is from genome assembly GCF_001905655.1 of Mycobacterium sp. ST-F2. Taxonomy (GTDB): domain Bacteria; phylum Actinomycetota; class Actinomycetes; order Mycobacteriales; family Mycobacteriaceae; genus Mycobacterium. The sequence goes on along the minus strand of NZ_JMHT01000013.1, from coordinate 1,190 downwards.
ATCGCCCGATTGCAGCGTCGGCTTGGTGTCCTGCTCCAGCATCAGCGTGGTGCCGAAGACCGCTGCAGCGCCGAGCAACAGACCGACCACGATGCTGGCTCCGGCGGGCACGAGGAAGCGGTCCATGGCGCCCAAACTAGCATGACGACCTGCTCGCATCCGTGTTCGCCGGCCCGCTCCCAGGTCATTGCGGGGCCCGGGGACGTCTGCTGCGACAGCTAAGCTCGGTGCCCATGTCCCTGCCCCGAACCCTCGGAGTGCTGGCACTGGTGTCCGGACTGGTGGCTGGTTGCTCGTCGTCGTCCGACCATCCTGCCGCGTCCAGCACGTCCAGCCAGGCCAAGACCACGTCGTCGTCGAGTAAGCCGATGGACGCGCCCGCCCCCACGGCTCCGCCGTGCGATCCGCACGCGCTGCTGAGCACGCTGACGCTGCGGCAGAAGCTGGCCCAGTTGCTCATGGTGGGCGTCAAGGACGCCGCCGACGCCCGTGCCGCGGTGACACAGCAGCAGGTCGGCGGCATCTTCATCGGCAGCTGGACGGACCTGTCCATGCTGTCGGACGGTTCGATCCCTGAGCTGCAGGCGGCATCCGGCGCGTTGCCGCTGGCGGTCAGCATCGATGAAGAAGGTGGCCGGGTGTCCCGGCTGAAGAAGCTGATCGGCAAGCAGGAGTCGGCGCGGGTGCTGGCGACGACGAAGACGCCGGCCGAGGTCCAGGCCATCGCCAAGGACCGCGGTCAGCAGATGAAGGACAAGTTCGGCATCACCATCGACTTCGCGCCCGACGCCGACGTCACCGAAGAGTCCGACGACGAGGTGATCGGCGACCGCTCGTTCGGTGCGACGCCGGACAAGGTCACCGAGTACGCCGGTGCGTACGCCGCGGGCCTGCGCGAGGCGGGGCTGGTTCCGGTGCTCAAGCACTTTCCGGGACACGGGCACGGCTCGGGTGACTCGCACACCGGTGGCGTGAAGACCCCGCCGCTCGAGGCGCTCAAGGACAGCGACCTCGTGCCGTACCGGACGCTGACGACGCAGCAGCCCGTCGCAGTGATGGTCGGTCACCTGCAGGTGCCGGGACTGACTCTGGGCGACGACCCCGCCAGCCTCAGCAAGCCGGCCTATGACCTGCTGCGCAGCGGCGAGTACGGCGGGCCGCCGTTCGACGGCGGCGTGTTCCCCGCGGAC
>NZ_JMHT01000129.1 GCF_001905655.1 Mycobacterium sp. ST-F2 | reverse complement strand
GGTCAAAATTCACCCGTCGACAGGGGGTCAGTTTTCAGGCGTCGTCAACAACTCCACCTCGTGTCGGTGCCGAACTAGATGATGGTCCGGTGAGCAATGGCGAAGTAACTGATGAACTACCGGCTGAAGAGGTAGCGGCAAAGTGGCTAGAAATCGCGCCGGGCATCGAGAAGATGGCCCAACGCATCCAAGATCTGGACGACTTCCCAGTGAGTCGCGGTTCGTCTCTAAGTGGCGATGACAAGCACAGCGCGCCGTACTGCGTATCTCACGCCGTGCGTAGCTGCCTCGTCAGCGGAGTCGATCACTTGCATGCAGCCAAATCTCTGGTGGTCGATTTGCAGGTGTTACATGCATCGGCGGTCTATAGCCTGATACGCGGGTCTCTAGAAAACCTCGCAGCGGCGTACTGGATGCTGCATCCAACTCGCCGCAACGACCGCATCGAGCGCACTCTGCGCTGGCACGCAAAGAACTTCAAAGACCAGGCGACCGCCCTGCAACCCGTAGGCCTGGCTGATGAGTCGACGCGGGAGGCCAAGTTGACCAAACTTGATGCAATCGCTGTCCAGCGTGGAATCGCAGCGTCAGACGTCCGATCTGGCTACTTCAGCAGTGCTGCAGTTCGCTACGTCAACAAGCATTCACCGATCTCGGCACCGCTGTTGCCGTGGCAAGTCTGTTCGGGATTCGCCTACGGTCGTCCGTGGGCTGTTCTAGGCATGTCCGAACAAGAGCAGCATGAAAGCACCGACCCCACGATCGTAAATCTACGTCTAACAAGCGACCTGAGCCGCGTTCTGTACCCAACGCTTTCAGCATTCCGCCTGATGGCGGAGGTGGTTGGATTGTTCCAGGAGCGATCTTCACCGACCATTGCAATTCAACGTTGATTAGACGCGGTGCAGGGGATTTCGATCTCGCCCCCCCATTCGCGGCCTTGTTCTCTGCGCGGTTGCGCCAGCTCAGCTGGACTGGCGGCTTACACCTCGACTACGAGATGCACGGACGCTCCCGCGGACACGTGACGCGGCCGCGCGGACGTTAACAATCCCCGCACGTTTCGCAGCATCGGTGCACTGGCGTATAGCCCGACGCACGGCTCACGAATTGCACGTTCAGCACCGTCCGTGGTGAATGCGGGGTCGTGTCCACAGCAGAGTTGCCCGGTTCGGAGGCCAGGTGGGTCCGCCACAAAGCACCAGGCGAGCTTGAGCCATGACAGTGAGGTGGCATGATCGTCCGATGGTTGGATTGTCGCTCGTCTCATGAGCGGTCCGCTGATGGTCGAAGTCATCGATCACGGCCTTGGGTGGCAGCCATATTTCCCACCCCTCGTGGGCCTGCTTGGCTCCGTGATCGTGGCTGCAGCCGCCTACTACGGAACGAGAAGAAGCAGTCGTTCCACCAGGGAGATCGAGGCAGAAAAATGGCGGACCGACAAGCTGCTCCAAATCTGCTACGACGTGAGTACAGCATCGCGCAGACTCGACCTGCATTTCAGTCCAACCACGGTTGAGCCGTTGGATCGGAAAGGATTCGATCGCAGCATCTCGGTATTGCGCGAAGAGACGAGAAACCTTGGTTCACTTGCCGATTCGTTGACGATTCTCGGTGCCGCCAAACTCGCCGAAGCGTGCCGGTCTATTCGGGCGCGAGCGTATGACATTCAGGGCAGCGCACAGAAATACAAGCAGCTACTGACTTCATCAAGCCGGGACGCCGACGCGCTACGCGAACAGCTCAAGAAACTCGATGCTAAGCGGAAAGCGATCGATGACGAGCGCCGACGCTTCGTGGGAGCGGCAAGAATCGAACTCAGCTCAAACGCCTAAACTGCCGCCAGCCCGTACCGCTCGACCATCTCGCCGACCTTGTCAACAAGTGCACACGAGGGGCCTGCGTCCGAGGTCAGGGAACGATGTCGTTGCACATCGGATGGAAACCTTCGGCGTTAGACGGCGGGGGGATGTAGTCCCCACCGCTGTCCAGGCTGTAGGTGGCCTCTTTGCCGAGGAAGAAGGCACTGTCCTCACTGAGTCCGTACCTATTCATCAGCAAGCGCTTGAGGGCGCCAGAGTAGTCGGCACCAGCTAGGACTGCCCTGCATGCGAACGCGGCCTGCTCAGGCGTCCATTGACCGCAATTCTTCGGTCGCTGCGATGAGCATCCAGGCCCGTTGGGATTGGAGGCAGGAGTTGTCAGTGTCCCCGAGGGTGCCACTACGGTGCTCGCCGTGGAGGGGGGCTCTGCCGCAGCAGACGTTGGAGCCGGAGACAGTGCTGCTGTCATCGAAGGCGGCGACGCAGGGGATGGAATCGGTGTCTTGCCCGGTGAGACGGCGCTCATATCGGACTGCGGGTGCTGCCATGGCCGCCATAGCAGTAGAACAACTCCAAGTAGCAAGATGGTGCCCGCCATGCTGGCCAGGACGTGCCGGGTCCGCCGAGACGAACTGGCATCTGGTAGCTCCGGGACTTGACCCCGTGTGTTGGACACGCTGAATCCCGCAAGGTTGGCGGG
>NZ_JMHT01000128.1 GCF_001905655.1 Mycobacterium sp. ST-F2 | reverse complement strand
GCTGGATGATGCGGGTGAACTGACCGACCATGCCGCCCAACGAGTTCGGCAGGCTTGACGACGAGCTGCTGCCGGTGGTGGAACCGGTGGTGGTCGACGATCCGGTGGTCGTGCTCGACGTCGTGGTGCCGCCGGTGGTCGTTGAGGTGTCGGAGCCGGTGGTGGTGCCGCCGGTCGTCGTACCGCCCGTGGACGTGCCCGTGGTGGTGCCTGTGGTCGAGCTGGTGCCCGTCGTGCCCGAGGTCGAGTCACTACTCGTGGTGTCAGCGTTGGCGATCGGAAGTGAGAATGCCACGGCAGCTGCGGGAGCTAATGCCAAAAAGCCTGCGGTGACGAGGCTGGAGGCGGCGGCGAGCCGCGCGTGGGGCATCACGCGGAGATCACCTCCCCTTTTCTGACCAGAGTGCAGTATGTCATACCCGTCTGACCATTACCTATGAACGAAGTGGGCCTCTACTCGGGCGTCAATTGATGCGGGCTGCGTGCGGTGTTCGGCGACGCGTCGGCCGTCGTCGCGCGACCGCGCGCACGCCACGATTCGGCGGAGTATTGACGCACATTTCAAATTGTTCCTGAAGGTGCTAGTGAGGCAATTGTGACTAATGGTGTTATTGAGTTGAAGCGACCGTAAGAAAAGGAGACAGATTTTCAGCCCTGCCACAGAGATCAATGGAGCGAAACGCATAGGGTTCGAACGGTTATCGCCCCGTGTTGTTTTTGTGACATTTGTAGCTCACCGTTACCGAAGTGAAACCAGTGCCCAGTGTGGCGCCGAGCACTCAGGAACAGGGAGCGTGCTGATGACCGCAACTACTGAAGTGACGTACCGCAGACGACCGGTGGCTGCCCGCGCGGGCCGGCCGAAGACCGGAAGGACCCAGGTCGGCTCGGTGGATGTCATCGCGGCATCGGCCGCGGTGCTACGCCCCGTCGCGGTGGCCGGGGCGATTGTCGCCGCCGCCCTCATGTGGGGACCGCGTGCCCAGGCCGACGTCGTACACGACACGCTCAATGAAGTCGGCATCGGCAACAACGGGCCCGTCAGCAATGCGATCGCCGAAGTGGGCACCTCGATCTGCCCCCTGCTGGTGCAGCCCGGAAGTCAGGTGGCCAGCACGGCGACAGAAATGAGCGGGCACGGAGGCATCGCGCCGCCGTTGGCCGGCTTCGCCACTCAGGTGGCAATCCAGTCCCAGTGCCCCGCCTTCATGACGGCGTTGGCCAACGGCAACATCCCGGCGTTGATGAACGGCGGACTGCCGGTGACGCCGCCCGGGCTGCCCGGGGTGCCGGGCGGGCTGTCGAACCTCTCGGGCGCCACTGCGGCGGTCCCGGGCGCATTGGGAGCCGTCCCGGGGACGCTCGGTGCGGTGCCGGGAACACTCGGTGCGGTGCCGGGCGTGGTGGGCGGGGCGACGACACCGGTCTCGAGCGTGTTGGGCGCTGCGACTGCGCCGGTCCCGGGTGCCTTGGGTGCGGTGACGGCGCCGGTCCCGGGTGCGCTGGGTGCGGCGACTGCACCCGTTCCTGGCCTGCTCGGCACCGCCACGGCGCCGTTGGCTCCGACAGCGGCTCTGCCTGCACCGGGCCTCCTGGCGCCCGCGGCGCAGGCGCCGTTGCAACTGGCGTCATCCCCGGTCGTGCCGGCGGTTCCTGGCTACTGAGGTGTGACTCCCGCCCACGGAATGTGGGCGGGAATGCATTGAGGGCTGTGGCTTTTCGAAGCCACAGCCCTCAATGTTGTTGCAATACTTGCTATTCCGCGCTGCTAGAGGCGTGCGATGAGCTGCCGCCCTCAGGTGCGCGGTGCTTGCCGCCGGTCGCACCGGCGGGCACGGATACCGAACCGCTGGCGCCCTCGGGAGCGCTGTGCTTGCCACCCTTCGACTTGTCGGCCTTCTTGGGCTTGGCGGGCTTCTTGCCGGTGTCGTCCGTCGACTTGTCGGTCCCCGACTTGTCGTCAGACTTCGTGTCGGTCTTGTCGTCCGACTTGGTGTCCGTCTTGTCCTCGGACTTGGTGTCGGTCTTCTCGGTACCGGTCGTCTTGTCCGCGTCGGTGCCCTTGTCCTCGGACTTGGTGTCGGTCTTGACCTCGGTCTTGCCTGCGTCGGTGCCGACGGCGGGGGTCTTGTCCTTCGAACCGGCTTCCGGCGACGTGGTACCCGTTTCGGTCGAGGTGCCCGTCTCGGCTGCGGCCGGCTTGGCCGTCAGGGACAGCGTCTTGGCCGTGGGGCTGATCGACGTCGAGGCCAGCGGAGTCACGGCCGCAGCGGGGCTGACAGCCGCAAGGGGGGTGACTGCGGCGAGCGAGTTGAAGATGGCCGCCGGGGTGGCGATGAGCTGCTGGATCGCCTTCGTGACAACGGTTACGGCCGCCTGGAGGGCGGTGGTGAGGCTGGCGCCCTGCCAGAAGCCCTTGATGATCTTGTTGAGGCCGTTGATCAGCGTGGCCGGTGCCGTCGCCGCGGTCTTCCACAGCGCGATGGCGGGCGCGAGCGCCGAAGTGATGGCCTTGTTGGCTGTGGTGATGAGCGTCGTGGGCAGCTGGGCAGCCTGCGTCCACAGCGCGATGGCGGGCGCGAGCGCCGACGTGATCGCGGTGTTGGCTTGGGTGATGTACGAGCCGATCACCGTGGCGGTCTGGGTGTACAGCGCGTAGAACTCCTGGAACGGCAGGCCCAGCAGATCGATCGGGCTGGCGGTCAGGTAGTACTTCTCGGCGTACGTCGACACGGCTGCCGGTGCGGCGTAGACGGCCGGCACGTTGGTGTGTGTCACCTGAGGCGTGACAGCGCCGGTTGCAGTTGCGACGACCACCGCAGACATTCCGGCGACGAGCGACGACTTGAGAACTGGCATGACTCTTGGGCGAGCGACAGTTTGCATTGATGGTCCCCGGTATTTCTGATGCGGATCGGACTTTGGCGGTCTGAAGGTAGCCGATACCGGCACTCCCATCTAGCTGGGAGAAAACTCGCTTCGAGGGGTTGACCTGCTCATATGTGCGCAGTTTGCTTGACTGGGTAAATAAATCAAGCTGAAGTTTTCCAAGAATTCACCGGCCGGTCGGCGGCCGACGGCATTTGCCCGGTGCGTTGCGTGTGCGACGGTCGGGTGTCGAAGCCCCAACAATTTGCCAGCGGTGCGGTGTGGGTGCTCGCCGAACCGGTCGCGGTGTGATGTGGTGATCATGATGTCCGCCTTCGCCATCCGTGCCGCGGGGATGACGGCTGCCGCTTTCGCGGCGCTGCTGGTGGCGGGGAGCCCGGCGGCATCGGCCGAACCCGCCACGGACGCACAGGGGTTCGTCGATTCGACGGCG
>NZ_JMHT01000127.1 GCF_001905655.1 Mycobacterium sp. ST-F2 | reverse complement strand
TGTCAACGACGGTCGAAAATTGACCCCGTAGCGTCGGTTGAATTTTGACCCCCTTGGTTGTGGTTACTTGCTGGTTCTGACCAGTTCTCGGCGTGTTTTGGTCCGGTAGGAGTCGCCGTTGATGGTGATGACTTCGGCGTGGTGGACCAGTCGGTCGATCAGGGCGGCGGCGACGATCTCGTCGGCGAAGACTTCGCCCCAGCGGCCGAACGGCATGTTCGAGGTGATCAGGATCGATCCCTGTTCGTAGCGGCTGGCGATCAGTTGGAAGAACAGGTTGGCGGTGTCCGAATCGAACGGCAGGTAGCCGATCTCGTCGATGATCAGCAGTCGGTAGCGGCGCAGCCGTTTGAGCTCTTGTGGCAGGCGGCCGCTGTTGTGGGCGTCGGTGAGCCGGGCCGCCCAGCCGGTCGCGGTATCAAAGAGCACCGGGTAGCTGCTCTGGGCGGCCTTGATGCCCAGAGCGATGCCCAGATGAGTTTTGCCGACCCCGGGTGGTCCGAGCAGAATCACGTTGTCGCCCTTGGCGATCCATGTGCTTGTCGCCAAGTGTGCGATCACATCCCGCGGCAATGACGGTACATGGTCAAAGGTGAAGTCTTCCAACGTTTTTGTCGCCGGGAACCGGGCACCGGCAATACGTAATGCGGTGCCGTTGGCTTCGCGTTCGTTGACTTGGCGCTCCAGGACCGCGGCCAAATATTGTTCGTGGCTCCACGTTTCGGCGCGAGCCCGCTCAGCCAGCTCAGCCCACATCCGCCGGATCGTCGGGGTTTTCAACACCCGGGCCAGATACTCGATCTGTTTACCAATCTCGCTGTGGCCGTGCATGTTTGGGTCGTTCATGATGGTTCTCCCAGGACGGTGAAATCAACGCCGAACAGGTCGTCGTAATCGGGCAGGGAACGGATCGGCACCAGGTGCCCGTCACGGTGGGTGCGCACCCGACCGCTATCGCCGGTGGTGCGTTGTTGGTGGTAGTGGCGGCGCAGCAGCGCGGCGGCGGCCACGTGCTGCGGGTCGGTGAGCGTCATGTGCCGGGCCCAGCACCGCTGATGGGTGGCGACTACCTGCCCTTCGCAGGTGACGATCACGCGATCGAGGGTGGCGGTGATATCAACAAGCCGACCGATGACCGCCGGATGCACCGAGTAGTCGTTACCGGCGACCCGCACGTAGTAGTCCCGCGCCAGGCGCACCCGATGGCAGATGCCGGTCGCCGGGGGTACCGGCGGCAGCAGTGTCATCCCGGCCAGGTCCTCGGCCAGCAGATCGATCGGACGGGCCCGGATCGAACGCACCCGAGTGGTGTTGGCGTGCTCGGTCAGCCACGCCTCGAACTGGGTGTTGAAATCGGCCGGCGAACCGAACACCCTGCCTGGCAGGAACGAGGTCTCAAAGAACCTGTTGTTGCGTTCAACCATGCCCTTGTACTCAGGGTCCGCCGGTGGAGCCAGCTCCAGGCGGGTGCCCAACGTCCCAACAAACGACGTGGCCACCACCGTGGGCCGGCCCGTGCCGCCGATCGCAGACTCGCGGTCCCACACCAGTTTGGCGGTCACCGCGCCGATCCGGCTCAGCAGCTGCCACATCCCGGCCAGAATGTCGCCGCCCTGGCGCGAGGGGATCATCAACCCGGCCCGGAACCTCGAATACGCCAACGTCATCACCAACACCGGCAAGATCGCTAACTGGTTGTGGCCCAACGGGATACGGTAGTCGGGGAACCACAGGTCCCACTGCGAACAGGCCCCCGGCTCGTAGATCACTCGATCAGCCGGATCGAGGCCGCGGTACTCCGGGCGGATCACCCGCACCCGGTCTTTGAGCACCGTGATCGACCTGGTCCACCCGATCCGCTGTGCGATCACCGTCGCTGGCATCCGCGGATGGTCCTTGAGCAACGCCCGGATCTGCGGTTCGAACGCATCCACTGCCGAACCCCGCGGTGCCCGCGAGTACTGCGGCGGCGCATCGGCCGCCAACGCCGACCGCACCGTATTACGGGCCACACCGAGCTGACGCGCGATCTCCTTAATCGGCACCTGCTCCGTGCGATGCAAACGGCGGATCTCCGCCCACTGCTCCACTGAAATCACCCTCCTATCAATGACGGGGGTCAAAATTCACCCGTCGACAGGGGGTCAGTTTTCAGGCGTCGTCAACA
>NZ_JMHT01000126.1 GCF_001905655.1 Mycobacterium sp. ST-F2 | reverse complement strand
GCCCCGCACGTGGAGCACGGCGTACAGAGTGCGCCGGCATACGCTTCAGCGACCGGACCTGGCATCACACTGGCACCCCGGTAGCAATTGCTAGGCACGTCGCCAAACCTCTCGCCCCCAGTACCGTTCCCAGATCTGGTGACGTCGGCTCCCGCGGGACGCTTCGCGCCCCTTGGGTCTGAACCAGGTCGCTGGTTGGCGTTGTCGGTCGCGCGTTTCAGCCGGGCTGAGTGCTGATGACGACCGTCGTCGTCATGTACCGCCGCTTCGATGGGTGTCGCAGCGCGCGCACTCGACGGCACAACATGGTCGATCCGTCGCGGGTTCGCGAGCTTGCGAGCGGTTCCGCGGACGGTGTGGCGAGGGCGCGCAGCGCCCGCTGCAAGGCGCGTTGAATGTTGCGTTTTGCACCATGCCCAAGTGACGTATAGCGCAAGCGCGTTGACTACATGCCAGTAGTCCGGCGCATAACTGCAGGTAGGCGACGCGGACGTGTTGCCAAATGAACTACGCCATGTTGCGTTTGGCAACATCGCACCACCGCCACTACGGACCAGCAATCGCACCGCTCGCCCCGCTGGCCGGTCGCTTAGCCGCACGCTTGCGGTCATGCTCGCGCCGGTACTCCTCGCGCTTGTGCTCGATGTACAGCGGCGTGTTCTCGTACCGAATCCACTCGTAGACGAACCCGGCCGCGCCGGCGCGTTTGTCCCGTGCCCAGAGCAATTCACGGACCAACGCGGCAGCAGGTTTCTGCTTGCCCCACTCACGAATGAGACTCGACGGAATGAACCACGTGTCCGGCAGCGGTACCCGCTTGTTGAACACCTGTTCCATTGCCCACGCGCCAGCATGGATGTACAGCAACTGAGCAGCAGCGCCAGCACGGATAAACCGTGGATCGTCGCGCTCATCGGCGCGGGTCTGCCAACGCATCAGACCGCACCTCCCCGACGAGCGTCTTCAACTGGGACAGAAGGCGATTGGCTTCGGCTAGCTTGGCTGTCATTTCGGCCCGCTCGTGGGGCGTCTCGAGCTCGGCGATGATCAACCGATGCTGGTGGTGAATCCGTTCCCGCAGACGAATTTCCGCCAGCATCAGCCGCCGCCACTCATTGAGCGCTTCGTCCAGCAGGGACTGGCTCGCTTGGTGGTTGGTCATGCTGTCACCGCCGAACGTGACTGTGGCGCAGTATCATCGGCAACGGCGGGCGCGGATGACCGTCTGGAGGCATCACCCTGACAACGGGTGGTGCCTCCACCTGTTGTCGCTCCAGCTCGGCGTACTGGCCGCAGCAGCTCGGCCAGCCGGTCGCGCTGCTGTGTGGTGAATCGTGGTGCCGTCGCTACTAG
>NZ_JMHT01000125.1 GCF_001905655.1 Mycobacterium sp. ST-F2 | reverse complement strand
TGTTGACCGTCTCTCTGGATGGCTATCACGGGGTGGCCATTCGTCATTGATCTTGCCGATGTGATCGGTGGCGTGGCCCGCCGGCTTGAGCTTGGTGGTGTGCACCATCAGTGTGATGAGGAACTGATGGGTGCGCGGCACCCCGCCGAAGTCTTGGCGGGCTCGCAGGGTGCCGCGCTGTAGTGCACGGAGGCACTGATGGTGACGGTAGAGGCTGATCTGGTCTGCGTCGAGTCCCGGTTGGCAGCTGGCCAGATCAGCTGCCCGGCGTGCTCGCAGGGTGTTCTTGGCGGCTGGGGATTCGCCCGCACTCGCCGTGTCGTCGGTCTGGCCGGTGCGGTTCGGCCGCGGCGGGCGCGGTGCCGGTCGTGTCTGGTGACCCATGTGTTGTTGCCGGTCACGGTGTTGCTGCGTAGGGCTTATGCGGCACAGGTGATTTGGGAGTCTTTGTCGCTGCGCGGCCACGGGCAGGGGTATCGGCAGATCGCTGAGCAGTTGCGGGTTCCGGCGGCCACGGTCCGCGGCTGGCTACGTCGGGCCGGCGGGCGACTTGAGGCGGTTCGGGCGCGGTTCCTCATGGTGGCGGTTCGAGTCGGGATCGATGTGACGATTCCCGACGAGCGGAGCAGTCCCTGGGGTGACGTGGTGGCGGCGGTCAACGCCGCGGCGGCGGCGATCCGGCAGCGGTTCGGACCGGCCGGATTGGTGGTCGCGGTGACGCCGGCACAGGTGCTGGTCGCGGTCAGCGGCGGCCGGCTGCTCTCACCGGGCTGGTCCTGGATGCGGTAGGTCCGGTACGCAACACCAGTTGCCTCTGACGCGGCGCGGCGTGATCGGTGATCCTCGCGAAGGCACCTGCCCGGCATTGGTTTCGGGCAGGGCCTTCGACTGCGAGGAGGGCACTGCGGTGTCATTGGAGGAGCACAAGCGTCGGGAGCGGGCCCAGGCGATCGGACTGTTCCGGTATCAGCTGATCTGCCCGGCGCTGGACGAGGGGTTATCGACCCGCCAACGGGGTCGGCTGGTCCGCGAGATCGCCGAACGTCGCCATATCGACCCGTTCGGCACCCAGGTCCAGATCGCGCGAGCCACCCTGGACCGTTGGATCCGTCGCTACCGGGCCGGCGGGTTCGAAGCGTTGGTGCCCGAGCCGCGCCGGCTGGCCACCCGCACCGATGTCGGGGTGCTGGAGCTGGCCGCCTCGTTGAAGCGGGAGAATCCGTCACGCACCACCGCCCAGGTGGCCCGCATCCTGCGCACCGCGACCGGATGGGCACCCTCGGAATCGACCCTGCTGCGCCATTTCCATCGCTGCGAGCTGATGGGCCCGGCCGCCGGTGGCGCCAGGGAGGTGTTCGGCCGGTTCGAAGCCGCCGACCCCAACGAACTGTGGGTCGGCGACGCTCTGCACGGTCCGCGGGTCGGTGACCGCAAGACCTACCTGTTCGCCTTCCTCGACGACCATTCTCGGTTGGTGGTCGGTCACCGGTTCGGGTTCGCCGAGGACACCGTGCGTCTGGCGGCCGCGCTCAAACCCGCGCTGGCCGCCCGCGGCGTGCCAGCCTCGATTTATGTCGACAATGGTTCGGCGTTCGTCGATGCCTGGCTGCTGCGGGCGTGCGCGAAACTCGGTATCCGACTGGTACATTCGGCGCCCGGGCGCCCGCAGGGACGGGGCAAGATTGAACGGTTCTTCCGCACCGTGCGTGGGCAGTTCCTCGTTGAGGTCACCGACACCACCACCGAGGACCTCGCCGCCGCCGGGGTCGACCACACCGGTGCGCTGTTGGAGCTCAACCGGCTGTTCATGGCCTGGGTCGAGACCGAATACCACCGCCGCACCCATACCGAGACCGGGCAATCCCCACTGGAGCGCTGGGACACCGGCTGGGACCGCCTTGGTCACACTCCGGAGTTGCCGACGGCGGCGGATCTGACCGAGGCGTTCTTGTGGTCGGAATTTCGGGTGGTGACCAAGACCGCCACCGTCTCCCTGCATTCCAACACCTACCAGGTCGACCCCGCCCTGGCCGGGCGCCGCGTGGAGCTGGTGTTCTCCCCGTTCGACCTGCAGACCGTCGAGGTCCGCCACCGCGACCAGAGTTTCGGTGCCGCGACACCGCACACCATCAGCCGCCATGCCCACCCGAAAGCCCGACCCGAGACCGTCGAGACCCCGCCGGCAACGACGGGGATCGATTACCTGGCGTTGACCGCTGCCGCCCATCACGAGCAGCTGCGTGAGGATGAACGTATCGGCTATCACGCCCTCTACGGAACCGACTCCGACGGCGACCAGGTCGCCGCTCAGCTCTCGATCACCGACCTCGCTCCCACCGAGGACGAGTTCGAGGACGGGGTGTCGGCGTGAGTATTCAACGGTTGCAATCACATTGGGGCTTCACACGGATGCCGTTCGGGCGGGATCTGGCGCCGTCGATGCTGCACCGCCACCCCGGCCACAGCGAAGCGATCGCCCGCATCGGCTGGTGTGTGGACCAATGCGCCATCGGCGTCATCACCGGCGAAGTCGGCGCTGGCAAAACCGTCGCGATCCGCGCGGCAGCCACCTCCTTGGATCCGGCGCGGCACGTAATCATCTACCTCGCCAACCCCACCATCGGGGTGCGCGGCATGCTCACCCACATCGTGGCCACCCTCGGGCACACCCCGGCGTTTCACACCGCCCGGCTGGCTCCCCAAGCCGCAGACGCCTTGGCCGCCGAGCACGCTGAACGTGGCCGCAACCCCGTGTTAGTCGTCGATGAAGCCCACCTGCTCGACAACCATCAACTCGAAGCGATCCGGCTGCTGACCAACCACGACATGGACAGTGGTTCACCGTTCGCCGTGGTCCTGGTCGGGCAACCCACCCTGCGGCACCGACTGCGTCTGGGTGTTCTGGCCGCGTTGGATCAGCGCATCGCCGTGCGCTACACCCTGCCCGGCATGACAGCGGCCGACACCGCCGACTACATCGGGCATCACACCAAGATCGCCGGCCGCTCCGATGCGCTGTTCGCCGACGACGCGATGACCCTGATCCACAACGCCTCCCGTGGACATCCGCGTGCGGTCAACAATCTCGCCCTGCACGCGCTCACGGCCGCGTTCGCCGCCGGGCACTCCATCGTCGGGGAGAAAGCCGCCCGCATCGCCATCAGCGAAACAGCAACCGACTGAACCCGATCCGCTTCACCACGGCGACGACCACGTCACCGCGACGAGGATCCCGTCACCGAGATCACAAACGCCCCGCTCGCCACAGTCGAGCGGGGCGTTCTCATCAGTGCATCGTCATCAACACCGATGACGCCGACATCGTCATCTTCAACGACGGCCAACA
>NZ_JMHT01000124.1 GCF_001905655.1 Mycobacterium sp. ST-F2 | reverse complement strand
TCGGCGTAGGCGCCGGGTTCGCCGGTGATCTCGTAGGTGACGACCTTGGGTTTGAATGGTTTGGCGTCGTCGGCGAAGTTGCGGGGGGTGACGATGACGGGGTTCTGGCCGAAGTAGGTGCGGACGCGCTGGACGGTGAAGCCGGCGACGAGGGCGACGGCGAGGATGAGCAGCGGGATCCACGCCTTCTTGACCGCATTGCCGATCATGCGGCGCTCTCCTTGGCCATGCTGACCTCCCCGTTCTTCGATTGCTCGACATGCCCTGGCGGACCGCGTGAGCTGGGGCGCTGCGCAGCGTTTGTGCGGCGCCGCCGCCTGTGTCACATTTCATCTGCCGATCGGCAGACTCAGCGTATCCACGAAGGTAAACTTAGACAAGTTAAGCGAATCAATTGATGCAGGTCGGTGCCCACATCGGGGCCTCTCGTGTGACGCACGTGACGTCGCCGCGACAGCGGTGACCGCGACTACACGACGACCGATCGGGTCGGCGGCGAACTGGGAGCGAGGATTGGCCAAATCGGTGGGGCCACGCGGATCGGCGCGGGCACGGGTGATCGAAGCCGCCCTGGCGTTGTTTGCGGAGCACGGCGTGAACGGCACATCGCTGCAGATGATCGCCGATCACCTCGGCGTCAGCAAGGCCTCCGTCTACTACCAGTTCCACTCCAAGGACGACATCGTCCTGGCCGTCATCCGGCCGGTGTTCGCCGATCTGGACCAGCTGGCGACGGAGATCGAGGCTGCGCCGGAAGGGCCGGCCCGCAAGGACGCGGCGATCACCGGGTTCGTCGAACTCGCGGTCCGGCACCGGCGCGTGACGGCCGTCTTCTACCGGGACCCGGCCATCGACACCCTCGTCAATGCCAACGAGGAGTGCAGTGCCATCAATCAGCGCCTGCGGACGCTGCTGGGCATGGACGGTGCGGACACCGAGACCCGAGTGACCATGTCACTGGTCATCTCGGGCATCTACGGCAGCGCGATGGACCCCGAACTGCAGGACATCCCCGACGGCGAACTCCACCGCGTCTTGCTGCAGTCAGCGCGCCGGTTGCTCCCGGCTATTCAGCGATGAAGACCGGGATCAGCCGGTCGGTCTTGGTCTGGTACTCGGCGTAGGGCGGGTAGGCCTCGACGGCGCGGTCCCACCACTCCTGGCGTTCGTCACCTTCGAGCTCGCGCGTGGTCAGCTCTACGACCTTGTCGCCGTCCTGCGCCGTGATCTGCGGGTGCGCCTTGACGTTGTGGTACCACGAGGGGTGTTCGGGGGCGCCGCCCTTCGAGGCGACGAGGGCGTAGCGGCCGTCGTGCTCGACCCGCATCAGTGGCACCAGACGCTTCTTGCCGGACTTGGCCCCGGTGGTGGTGAACAGCACCACGGGGCGATCGAGAATCTGGACGCCGTCGGTGGTGCCCTGCGCCAGGATCTGTTCGGTCTGCTTGCGGACCCAGTCGGTGGGGCTCAGTTCAGCTTCGGTCATGTTGGTTCCCAACGGATTGAGGAGGCGAGGTTATTCCGGTCGGGACCATTGTTGCCGGATGACAGGTGGACCGGAGCTAGTTGACGAAGCGCGCGGCGCGGGCGGGCGCTGACGAGGTCGCGCGGGCCTGCCGGTATCCGACCAACCCACCGGCGGCCGTCAGAGTGAGGATGCCGGCGAATCCGGGGACGGCGACCGCGGCGACCTCACTGAGGCCCGCGGCCCGCAGGTAATCCGGATAGCCGGGCCGGAAATCCTGCGCGGCGACAAGGTGCTGCTCGGCGGCGAACACGTCTCGCGGCTGGATTGGCGGGATGGGCGTGACGGTCGTGCCGGGAGCGCCCGGCGTGACATCACGCGGTACCGAACCACCGCTTGCCGCAAAGGTTTTCGGCGGCGGCGGCACGTTGAACTGGCCGTTCCGGTTGTCCAGCGGCGACGGCGTGATGGGCATGCCGGGGGTCCACTGCAGCAGTGGCAGGTCGGAAGCCGCGGCCGCCAAGCCGCGGACGGTGCTCTCGATCGGGTCGATCAGGGCGACGGCGAATGCCGGCAGCGCGGCGAGGCCGGGAATCGGAACCGCATCGACGACCGTCGGCAGGTTGGTCTTGACCAGGTCGAGCGCCGTCAGGGGAACTTGGGCGGCGGCCAGCGGCAGCTGCGCCAGCGGGGCCTTGGGTGCGGCCGGGGTGGTGTCCTGCGTGACCTTCGTCGAGTCCGGGGCCAGCGCGGCGGCCGACGGCTGCGGTGCCGCGCTCTTGACCGGAGCGGGCACCGATCCGATGAACGTCGATGTGCCGCCGGGAGCGAGCTGCGGGAGGTTCTGGCTGGGATTGGCCTTGACGCCGGGGATGACGCCCGTCAGCGGCGGCCCGCCGATGAGGCTGGTCGGG
>NZ_JMHT01000123.1 GCF_001905655.1 Mycobacterium sp. ST-F2 | reverse complement strand
TGGGCTTGACCCTGTTTGGTGGACACAGGGTCAGGCGGCTTGTGCCGTCTGATTGATCCGGTTTTCAAACTCGACGGGGCTGATCATGCCCAGTGCGCTGTGACGCCGGCGGCGGTTGTAGACCCGCTCGATCCAGTCACCGACGGCGAGCCTAGCGGCAGCTTTCGTCGGCCACAACCGCCGGTCGTAAAACTCGACTTTCACTGTCGCCCATAATGATTCAGTCGCAGCGTTATCCCAGCACACCCCGGTACGGCCCACCGACCGCAGCAGGTTGTTCTCCCGGGCGAACCGAGCCAGCTGCGCCGAGGTGTACTGACAGCCCCGATCGGCATGGAAAATCACCTTCTCCGGCAACGGGCCACGCAACGCGATCGCCATCGTCAACGCCGACTCGACAACATCGGTATGCAGGGTATCGGCGATCGCCCAACCGATCACCCGCCGCGAATGCCCGTCCCGTACCGCCGCCAGATACAACCAGCCTTCCCCAGTCCGCAGATAGGTGATGTCGCTGGTCCACACCGCGTTGAGCACACCGGTATCGAAACGACGTTTGACCAGGTCCGGGATCGCTTCGGCATCCGGGTCCGCCACGGTGGTCGGCGGACCGAAAGTGCGCGGACTGATCCCGAACAAACCTTGGCGGCGCAGTGATGCCGCCACCGTCTTGCACGAGACCACCCAGCCATCCTCCCGTAGATCGGCCAGGATGCGCGGTGCGCCGTTCACCCCGTCGGAGTCGGCATGAAACCCCGCAACTGCGGTGTCGAGGCGCTTACGGCGCTGCTGGGCCGGCGTAGGACCGGCAGCGCCGGCCACACGCCACTTGTAGAACCCCGACCGCGATACCACCAGCAGTCGGCACATCCGCACAATGCTGAAGTTCGCCTTCTCCGCCTCGATGATCCGGTAAGCATCTACCGGTTCTGTTCGGAGGCGAAGAAGGCTGCCGCTTTTTTTAAAAACTCACGGTCCAAACGCAATTCAGCGTTCTCCTTGCGCAGCCGCTCCAACTCGGCGCGCTCATCAACATCAAGCACCCCGCCAGTATCCCCGGCCGACTCGCGGGCCTGGCGCACCCACCGACCCAACAACTGCTCACCCAGATTCATCTCCGCGGCCACATGCGCGATCGGACGTCCCGTCTCGATCACCAGGCGGGCAGCCTGCTCCCGAAACTCCGGGGTGTACTTCTTACGCTTGCCCGCCATACGGACATCCTTCCCGCAGGACCAGCAGTCCCACCAGTTAGGTGTCCACCATCAGGGGTCAAGCCCAC
>NZ_JMHT01000122.1 GCF_001905655.1 Mycobacterium sp. ST-F2 | reverse complement strand
CAACTCGTCCGCGCGGCGCAACTTGCGCACGATGTCCTCCGCGGAATGCCCCTTGCGTCCAGCCATGTATCTCATCGTCCCTTCTCGGCCCGAAACCGGGCCACGGGACTCTAAAACACGCTGGACTCATTCACATGGAACACGCCAGTCGGTTTTCCGCTAGTGCTCCGCTCGGCCGCATGCCATTGTCGAAGGCATGTACGACGACTTCGACCGCTGCTATCGGGCAGTCCAATCCAAGGACGCCCGATTCGACGGTTGGTTCGTCACGGCCGTCCTCACCACGGGCATCTACTGCCGTCCCAGCTGCCCGGTGCGGCCGCCGTTCGCCAAGAACGTCCGCTTCTACCCGACTGCCGCGGCGGCGCAGCGAGCGGGCTTCCGAGCCTGCAAGCGGTGCCGGCCCGATGCCTCACCGGGTTCACCAGAGTGGAACATCCGTACCGATGTCGTGGCCCGGGCCATGCGCCTGATCGCCGACGGCACCGTCGACCGTGAGGGCGTCACGGGGCTGGCCTCGCGGCTCGGCTACACCACCCGGCAGCTCGAGCGTCTGCTCCAGGCCGAAGTGGGCGCCAACCCCCTGGCACTGGCCCGAGCCCAACGCAGCCAGACGGCCCGGGTACTCATCGAGACCACGCAACTGCCTTTCGCCGACGTCGCCTTCGCGGCAGGCTTCTCGAGTATCCGTCAGTTCAACGACACCATCCGCGAGGTGTGCGCGCTGACGCCGACAGAACTCCGCCAGCGGGCGCAGGCGCGCTTCGCCCCGAATGAAACCACCGGCACCGGAACGCTTTCCGTCCGGCTACCGGTTCGGACGCCCTTCGCCTATGAGGGCGTTTTCGGCCACCTCGCAGCCGGTGCGGTGCCCGGCGTCGAAGAGGTCCGCAACGGAGCCTTCCGACGCACCCTCCGTCTTCCCAACGGCACCGGCATAGTCGAGTTGTCGCCCCGCGTCGACCATGTGCAATGCACGCTGATCCTCGACGACTTCCGCGACCTGGCCACCGCCATCGCCCGTTGCCGACGGCTACTGGACCTCGATGCCGACCCCGAGGCCGTCATCGACGTCCTCAACGCTGACCGCCACCTCGCGCCCGTCGTCGCCAAGGCGCCGGGACAGCGCATCCCCCGCACCGTCGACGAGAACGAGTTGGCACTGCGCGTCGTCATCGGCCAACAGGTGTCCATGAAGGCCGCGGCGACGCATACCCGCAGGCTGGCAGTGGCCTATGGCGCGACAATCAGCGACCCAGTGGGTGGCTTGACCCATGTCTTCCCGTCCGTTGCTCAGCTGGCCGAGCTGGATCCGAATCAACTCGCCTTTCCCGAATCCCGCCGGCGCACCCTCGTCGCGCTGATCGACGCGCTGGCCGCCGGCACCCTCGAGCTCGACGCCGGCTCGGACTGGCTGCAGGCCCGGGCCCAGGTGGCCGAACTTCCCGGAATCGGGCCGTGGACGGCCGAGGTGGTCGCTATGCGTGCCCTCGGTGATCCCGATGCGTTTCCCGCACGCGACCTGGGAGTGCAGGTCGCGGCCAAACAGCTTGGGCTGCCGGACAATTCACGCCAATTGATCGAGCACAGCGCACAGTGGCGGCCCTGGCGGGCGTACGCCACGCAACATCTCTGGACCTCGCTGGACCATGCGGTCAACCAATGGCCGCCGCTGACGACGCAATCACCACAACAGGAGCAGGCATGACCGCCACCTTGCAGACCCGGACCATGCAGAGTCCGGTCGGAACCATCACACTCGCCGGCCGCGACGGCCGGATCCGGCATCTGCGGATGGACGACCAGACATACGAACCCAGCCATGACGGCTGGGAGCCCGATGAGACCGCCTTTCAGGAGGCGGTCGACCAACTCACCGCGTACTTCGCCGGCGAACTCCAGGATTTCGATCTTGAGCTCGATCTCATCGGCACCGAATTCCAGCGTCGGGTCTGGGGTGCGCTGCTGACCATTCCCTACGGAGAAACGCGTTCCTACGGGGAAATTGCGCTTCAGGTCGGTTCTCCGGGTGCGTCCCGGGCCGTCGGGTTGGCCAACGGCCACAATCCGATCGGGATCATCGTGCCGTGTCACCGCGTGATCGGCGCGAACGGCAGCCTCACCGGGTACGGCGGTGGCCTGGACCGCAAGAAGCTGCTGCTCGATCTGGAGAAAAGCCGTTCGGGAGCCGCGGAGCCGACGCTGTTCGATTAGTCGAATAGCGTCTGCCGGCGCCGCGGAATTGCGCGGCGCCGAAATGCAAAAGCGGTAGAAACGCAAAATGCCTCAGCCCCCCGATTTGCATCGGGGGGCTGAGGTAATTTGTGTTCGGCGGTGTCCTACTTTTCCGCCCGTGCAGGGCAGTATCATCGGCGCTGGCAGGCTTAGCTTCCGGGTTCGGGATGGGACCGGGCGTTTCCCTGCCGCTGTTGCCGCCGTAACTCTATTTTTTTTACGCCTCCACCGGCTTTTGACCCTGTTGGGTGTTGTTTGGTGGTGGGGTGTGGTCTGTTTGATTCTGATTGTGGTGTGGTTGCGGGCACGATGTGCAATGTTCTTCGTCTTGTTTACACGCACT
>NZ_JMHT01000121.1 GCF_001905655.1 Mycobacterium sp. ST-F2 | reverse complement strand
CCTCGTGTTTTCCCGTTTGTGGGGTGTGGTTGTTTTTTGATGCCAGTTTTTGGTGTCTTTTGTTTAGGTCAGATTGTTCTGAACTGGATTCTGTCGGGTTTGTCCCGAGGTTTTTGTTTGGAGAGTTTGATCCTGGCTCAGGACGAACGCTGGCGGCGTGCTTAACACATGCAAGTCGAACGATGAAGCCTTCGGGTGGATTAGTGGCGAACGGGTGAGTAACACGTGGGTGATCTGCCCTGCACTTTGGGATAAGCCTGGGAAACTGGGTCTAATACCGAATAGGACCATAATCTTCATGGGTTGTGGTGGAAAGCTTTTGCGGTGTGGGATGGGCCCGCGGCCTATCAGCTTGTTGGTGGGGTAATGGCCTACCAAGGCGACGACGGGTAGCCGGCCTGAGAGGGTGACCGGCCACACTGGGACTGAGATACGGCCCAGACTCCTACGGGAGGCAGCAGTGGGGAATATTGCACAATGGGCGCAAGCCTGATGCAGCGACGCCGCGTGAGGGATGACGGCCTTCGGGTTGTAAACCTCTTTCAATAGGGACGAAGCGTGAGTGACGGTACCTATAGAAGAAGCACCGGCCAACTACGTGCCAGCAGCCGCGGTAATACGTAGGGTGCGAGCGTTGTCCGGAATTACTGGGCGTAAAGAGCTCGTAGGTGGTTTGTCGCGTTGTCCGTGAAAACTCACAGCTTAACTGTGGGCGTGCGGGCGATACGGGCAGACTAGAGTACTGCAGGGGAGACTGGAATTCCTGGTGTAGCGGTGGAATGCGCAGATATCAGGAGGAACACCGGTGGCGAAGGCGGGTCTCTGGGCAGTAACTGACGCTGAGGAGCGAAAGCGTGGGGAGCGAACAGGATTAGATACCCTGGTAGTCCACGCCGTAAACGGTGGGTACTAGGTGTGGGTTCCTTCCTTGGGATCCGTGCCGTAGCTAACGCATTAAGTACCCCGCCTGGGGAGTACGGCCGCAAGGCTAAAACTCAAAGGAATTGACGGGGGCCCGCACAAGCGGCGGAGCATGTGGATTAATTCGATGCAACGCGAAGAACCTTACCTGGGTTTGACATGCACAGGACGCCAGTAGAGATATTGGTTCCCTTGTGGCCTGTGTGCAGGTGGTGCATGGCTGTCGTCAGCTCGTGTCGTGAGATGTTGGGTTAAGTCCCGCAACGAGCGCAACCCTTGTCCTATGTTGCCAGCGGGTTATGCCGGGGACTCGTAGGAGACTGCCGGGGTCAACTCGGAGGAAGGTGGGGATGACGTCAAGTCATCATGCCCCTTATGTCCAGGGCTTCACACATGCTACAATGGCCGGTACAAAGGGCTGCGATGCCGTGAGGTGGAGCGAATCCTTTCAAAGCCGGTCTCAGTTCGGATCGGGGTCTGCAACTCGACCCCGTGAAGTCGGAGTCGCTAGTAATCGCAGATCAGCAACGCTGCGGTGAATACGTTCCCGGGCCTTGTACACACCGCCCGTCACGTCATGAAAGTCGGTAACACCCGAAGCCGGTGGCCTAACCCTTGTGGAGGGAGCCGTCGAAGGTGGGATCGGCGATTGGGACGAAGTCGTAACAAGGTAGCCGTACCGGAAGGTGCGGCTGGATCACCTCCTTTCTAAGGAGCACCTTTTACATGCCCTGATCCAGGGTTTCCCCCATGCCGGCAACAGTGCCGGGGTTCATGGTTGGGATTGTCGCCGGCGCCTGTAGTGGGTTTGTCCGGTGGGTGCATAGGACAACGAACGCTGGTCGGCTGGGATGACACGTCGACCGAAAGAATTACCAGACACACTGTTGGGTCCTGAGACAACAGGCCCGTTCGCTCCCCTCTCGTATAGGGGGTGGGGGACGCCCCGGTTGCGGGGTGGGGGTTGTTGTTGCCTCACCGGTTTTGGTGGTGGGGTGTGGTGTTTGATTCGTGGATAGTGGTTGCGAGCATCTAATGCACGCAGAATGTTGGCCCGGAGGCTTCGGTTTCTGGGTTGCTTGTTCTGTGTGTGTTGATGTGCAATTTTGATTCTTGTTTTCAATTGGTTTTTGTGCGTAAGTGTTTAAGGGCGCATGGTGGATGCCTTGGCATCAGAGGCCGATGAAGGACGTAGGAGGCTGCGATAAGCCTCGGGGAGTTGCCAACCGAGCGTTGATCCGAGGATGTCCGAATGGGGAAACCCAGCACGAGTGATGTCGTGTTACCCATGCCTGAATATATAGGGTGTGGGAGGTAACGCGGGGAAGTGAAACATCTCAGTACCCGTAGGAAGAGAAAACAATTGTGATTCCGTGAGTAGTGGCGAGCGAAAGCGGATGAGGCTAAACCGTATGCATGTGATACCGGGTAGGGGTTGTGTGTGCGGGGTTGTGGGACCCATCTTTCCAGTTCTACCTGGCTGGAGGGTAGTAAGAAAATGTCGTGGTTAACGGAAGTGGCTTGGGATGGCCTGCCGTAGAGGGTGAGAGTCCCGTACGTGAAAACCCGATGTCTGCCTTGATGGTGTTCCCGAGTAGCAGCGGGCCCGTGAAATCTGCTGTGAATCTGCCGAGACCACTCGGTAAGCCTAAATACCTTCTGATGACCGATAGCGGATTAGTACCGTGAGGGAATGGTGAAAAGTACCCCGGGAGGGGAGTGAAATAGTACCTGAAACCGTGTGCCTACAATCCGTCAGAGCCCTCTCTTGAGTGGGGTGATGGCGTGCCTTTTGAAGAATGAGCCTGCGAGTCAGGGACATGTCGCGAGGTTAACCCGTGGGGGGTAGCCGTAGCGAAAGCGAGTCTGAATAGGGCGTATCCTTTTTGGTGTAGTGGCATGTTCTGGACCCGAAGCGGAGTGATCTACCCATGGCCAGGGTGAAGCGCGGGTAAGACCGCGTGGAGGCCCGAACCCACTTAGGTTGAAGACTGAGGGGATGAGCTGTGGGTAGGGGTGAAAGGCCAATCAAACTCCGTGATAGCTGGTTCTCCCCGAAATGCATTTAGGTGCAGCGTTGCGTGTTTCTTGCCGGAGGTAGAGCTACTGGATGGCCGATGGGCCTCACCAGGTTACTGACGTCAGCCAAACTCCGAATGCCGGTAAGACAAAAGCGTGGCAGTGAGACGGCGGGGGATAAGCTCCGTGCGTCGAGAGGGAAACAGCCCAGATCGCCGACTAAGGCCCCTAAGCGTGTGCTAAGTGGAAAAGGATGTGCAGTCGCGAAGACAACCAGGAGGTTGGCTTAGAAGCAGCCACCCTTGAAAGAGTGCGTAATAGCTCACTGGTCAAGTGATTGTGCGCCGATAATGTAGCGGGGCTCAAGCACACCGCCGAAGTCGCGGCATCCGCAAGGATGGGTAGGGGAGCGTCCTGCACCCAGTGAAGCAGCCTGGTAATGGAGCTGTGGAGGGTGTGGGAGTGAGAATGCAGGCATGAGTAGCGAATAGGCAAGTGAGAACCTTGCCCGCCGAAAGACCAAGGGTTCCTGGGGCAGGCCAGTCCGCCCAGGGTGAGTCGGGACCTAAGGCGAGGCCGACAGGCGTAGTCGATGGACAACGGGTTGATATTCCCGTACCCGTGTGTGTGCGTCCGTGATGAATCCATTGTGCTAACCATCCAAATGGCACGTGATGATCCTTTCGGGGATCACGTGTTGCCGGCTGCGTGGGACCCTGGTGGGTAGTAGTCAAGCGATGGGGTGACGCAGGAAGGTAGCCGTACCGGTCAGTGGTAATACCGGGGTAAGCCTGTAGGACGAACGATAGGCAAATCCGTCGTTCATATGTCTGAGAGGTGATGCATAGCCGAGTGAGGCGAATTCGGTGATCCTATGCTGCCAAGAAAAGCCTCTAGCGAGTGCACACATGGCCCGTACCCCAAACCAACACAGGTGGTCAGGTAGAGAATACTAAGGCGTACGAGTTAACTATGGTTAAGGAACTCGGCAAAATGCCCCCGTAACTTCGGGAGAAGGGGGACCTCCATACCGTCAACACCCTTGCGGTGGGTAGCGGGAGGGGGTGGCACAAACCAGTGAGAAGCGACTGTTTACTAAAAACACAGGTCCGTGCGAAGTCGCAAGACGATGTATACGGACTGACGCCTGCCCGGTGCTGGAAGGTTAAGAGGACCTGTTAACTCCTTCGGGGGTGAAGCGGAGAATTTAAGCCCCAGTAAACGGCGGTGGTAACTATAACCATCCTAAGGTAGCGAAATTCCTTGTCGGGTAAGTTCCGACCTGCACGAATGGCGTAACGACTTCTCAACTGTCTCAACCATAGACTCGGCGAAATTGCACTACGAGTAAAGATGCTCGTTACGCGCGGCAGGACGAAAAGACCCCGGGACCTTCACTACAACTTGGTATTGGAGTTCGGTACGGTTTGTGTAGGATAGGTGGGAGACTGTGAAGCGCACACGCCAGTGTGTGTGGAGTCGTTGTTGAAATACCACTCTGATCGTATTGGGCTTCTAACCTCGGACCGTCTATCCGGTCCAGGGACAGTGCCTGGTGGGTAGTTTAACTGGGGCGGTTGCCTCCTAAAATGTAACGGAGGCGCCCAAAGGTTCCCTCAACCTGGACGGCAATCAGGTGTTGAGTGTAAGTGCACAAGGGAGCTTGACTGCGAGACGTACATGTCGAGCAGGGACGAAAGTCGGGACTAGTGATCCGGCACCCCCGAGTGGAAGGGGTGTCGCTCAACGGATAAAAGGTACCCCGGGGATAACAGGCTGATCTTCCCCAAGAGTCCATATCGACGGGATGGTTTGGCACCTCGATGTCGGCTCGTCGCATCCTGGGGCTGGAGCAGGTCCCAAGGGTTGGGCTGTTCGCCCATTAAAGCGGCACGCGAGCTGGGTTTAGAACGTCGTGAGACAGTTCGGTCTCTATCCGCCGCGCGCGTCAGAAACTTGAGGAAACCTGTCCCTAGTACGAGAGGACCGGGACGGACGAACCTCTGGTCTACCAGTTGTCCCACCAGGGGCACCGCTGGATAGCTACGTTCGGACAGGATAACCGCTGAAAGCATCTAAGCGGGAAACCTCTTCCAAGACCAGGTTTCTCACCCTCTAGGAGGGATAAGGCCCCCCGCAGACCACGGGATCGATAGGCCAGACCTGCACATCCAGCAATGGATTCAGGGAACTGGTACTAACCGGCCGAAAACTTACACACACCAAAAAAACCAGTGCGTGTAAACAAGACGAAGAACATTGCACATCGTGCCCGCAACCACA
>NZ_JMHT01000120.1 GCF_001905655.1 Mycobacterium sp. ST-F2 | reverse complement strand
TTGAGTTCCTAATCGGAGTCAAGTTCTCAGACGGGTTCTTGTGGCAAGTCCTTAGGCGGGTTCTAGGGTGGTGGGGGCGGGTCGGTGGATTGGAGCGCTTGGCGACTCCTGTTGTCCTCGGCCCGCCCTGCCTTTGAGTCGCTGCGATTGGCGGGTGTTGGCGGCGTTGATCCTGGTTTGGCGATCAACGCGGTAGTGGGCAGTCACCAGGCGGCGACCTTCCTCGGCGTCAATGGGCCGGCCAGCGGTGTCACGTAGGGCGTAGTGCTCGCCGGTGCGCCAACAGGTTGCGATACGAGTCAGCAGCGCGGTGGCGATGTGGCAGATCGCTGAGTCGTGATGACGGTCGGTGCTCATGAGCCGCTGGTACTTGGCGGCCAGCTGAGGGTCGACCTTTCGGGCGTGGTCTGCGGCGGCGAAGAGGGCCTCGCGCAGCAATGGGTCGCCGGCTTTGGTCAACCCGTGCTGGTGCTGGCTTTGGCCGGATTGGCTGAGTTTGGGGATTAGCCCGGAGTAGGCGCGGATCGCGGCCAGTGAGTGGAAGCGGTGCGGATCGCCTAATCGGCCGGCGATGACGGCGGCGGTGACCGGTCCAACCCCGGGAGCTGAGGCAATGATGCCGGTGGGATCGGCTTCGGCGTAGAGGTTGGCGGCTCGTTCGTCGAGGTCGTCAATCTGATCGGTCAACGCTTGGGCTTGTTCGGCTTCGATCGCGATATCGGCCGCCAATTCGGCGAAGTCGATCCGAGCATCGGCGCCGGCGCCCCACAACTGCAAGGACTCTCGGGCCGCGGCCAGGATCAACGTGGCCTGGGCCTCGCGCCAGGCGCCACGGGAGTGGCGAATCAGGAACCGGGTCAGTCGAGCGTGCCCGAGGCGGATCAGGGTGTTGGGGTCGGCGTAGCGGGTCAATAGCGCCAAAGTTGCTTTGCCATAACGTGTTCCGAGCGCGTCATACCAGGCGGGGCCGAGCAGTTCGAGTTGGGCGTCGAGGCGCTGGAACACCGCGGTGCGGCGTTTGACGATCGACGAGCGGATCTTCACGATCCGACGCAACGGATCGGCCGGGCCGTCGCTGGCGTGGTCACGGAGCCCCTCGGGATGCAGCAGTGGCAGCCGGGCCAGCAGCTTGGAATCGAGGTGGTCGTTCTTGGCGTGTTTGGAGTAGTAGGCCCGCAGATCGGCTGACTGCGTGGTGGGCACCATCGACACGTTCGCGCCGTGGTGGCGGAACCATGATGCCAACGGCGCCCACGCGTTGCGGGTTGGTTCCATCACCACCCGTAACGTGTCTTCGTCGCTTAAATCGCAAGCATTCCAGAGCTTTTCCAGATCGTCGGGTCTGGTGAAGAATCGGCGTCCGGTCCAGACGAACGTTCCGTCGGGCCGCGCCAGCGAGGCCTGATGAGCCGCCCGGCACGCAAGGTCGATACCCAAGATGAGTTCCACGGCGTCCTTTCTCGCGAGGGTGTGACTCGAGGCCAGCGCCGGCATTGCCCAGACATTCCACAAGCAGGAGTCCGTCAGTGGACGGCTCCAAGTTCCCAAACAGGGACACCCGCCTGGCCACGGGTCGTGCTCGCAGACGGCCACTCAAATTTCAGGAATCCGCGAGGTTCCAGTCGGTGGGTTCGGCCGTCCGCGAGCACTCACCCAATCTAAATGTCGGTGG
>NZ_JMHT01000012.1 GCF_001905655.1 Mycobacterium sp. ST-F2 | reverse complement strand
CTGGGGAATTACGTGACAGCAACCCCTGGGGAATTACGTGACCGACGACATTCGATCAGGCAGTTTCGATTTATCACCCCGATACGGTTCTTCGGTCGCTCGAACATGATGGTTCAGGAACTGAACCCGGTTTGAAGGACGCCGACGGCAAATGGGACCTGCGGCCCCACGCTGGCCGCATCATCACCGTCGACAACCACGTGCTCAAGTCCTGGAACGACATCCTCGAAGGAGGCCAAGTCCCAGTCGAGCAATCACGGATGGTGTACACCGTCAACCGGTCGGTCGCGAGCGTGCTGGAAAAGCTCGCGGACGCACCGAGGATCGGGGCATTGAACCTGCAGTTCAGTTCCGGCTGGCACGAGAAGAACGACCGGACCAAGGGGTATTTCGAGTCAGATTGGGGAGTTCCTGAATCGTGGGATCAGGTGATCCTGCAAGGACCGCACCTGTTCGTCGCCACCCCGTTGTACAAGTCGCCGAACCCCACGATGCTGCACAACCAAGACTGGACCGCCACCGACTTCGAAACCCTCGCCGTGGATGCGATACCCGCCACGTCCTACAAACCCGCAGGCGACAGGGCCAAATACGACGCCGACTACACGAGCTGGCGAATCGATGGGACAGAGGTTCGGGCGCGGGACTGCTACCGCGTGGCGTGGCGACGAATGGCTGCCAACACCGGTGAACGGACGCTGATCCCAGCGATCATTCCGCCAGGCACGGCGCACCTGGACGGCGTCGCGTCGGTCATGACGCCCGGACTCGGCGAGACCGCATTCGTCGCGGCGCAGTTTTCCTCGCTGGTTTCTGACTTTTCCGTGCGAGCTGCGCCGAAGAACGATATTCGGTCAGCCACGATCAACCGGCTGCCATTGGTGACTTCCGAAGGCATTCGCTCGCTTCTCATCGAGCGCGCCCTCCGCCTCAACTGCGTCACCACCGCCTACGCCGACCTCTGGCACGACGTCACGGGAACCCCCTGGACTCCGAACACCCCACACCGCAAGCCCGAGGACCGCCGCCAAGCCCTCGTCGAAATCGACGCGCTCGTCGCGCTCGGCCTGAACCTCACCGCCGACGAGCTGTGCACGATCTATCGCACCCAGTTCCCCGTACTCTACGGCTACGACCGCAAAGCCGGTTTCGACCGCGAAGCGGCCATGCAGAAGGCTTTCCTACAGTTCGCGGCTCTCGGGTCTTCATGAGGCGTGACTACGCCTGCCCAATGAATGACTGCAGCAATGCTCTGGTCCGGGCAGGGAGTTTGCGGGGGAGCCGTAGCAAACGTTGCGCCGCACGTGCGCAATCCAGCCGTTCGCCGCGCAGCGGAGTTTGGTCGAGCTGCCAATCGATTTCGGCCCTGAACGTTGCGGCGATATCAAGCAGGGCGGCAATGTCGGCCAGGTCTTTGTCCGCCATTCGTTTGTCCCAGGCAAGGACTTTCAGAACCACGGCGCTTTCGACCGTGGGTACGGGGACCACGAATTCCCGGACGGCTCCATCCCGCAGTGTTACGCGGGTTTCGATCTGAATCGGGTCGATCGCCAGCGCCAGCGACAGGCCCGGTATCGGATCGAACCCGCGACCGCCAAGAATGACCGTTCCATCTGATGTAGTGCGGGGCACCAGCACATCGATGGATAAATCGCCCTCGCCAACTGACTTGACGTACTGGTTTCCGAAGACCGG
This sequence comes from Mycobacterium sp. ST-F2, assembly GCF_001905655.1. GTDB lineage: Bacteria > Actinomycetota > Actinomycetes > Mycobacteriales > Mycobacteriaceae > Mycobacterium. The sequence goes on along the minus strand of NZ_JMHT01000012.1, from coordinate 26,951 downwards.
CTGGTATCCGTGCAATTGGAGCGCCGTATGAAGCTCACCGCCTGCAGCCGCGAGGCGCGCGATGCCTGCATCGGCGTCGGTGGTCGCGCGGATCGTGGCACCGGGCGTTGGAAAGGCATAGCCCAGGAGGGCAACCATGTGGCCGCCTACCACGCGGTAGTCGGTCCGCGCCGCTGCGGACGCAAGATCGGACAACGCCAGGAATCCGAGGTCACTCGCGTTCGACGTCGATACGATATCTAACCGCCTACGCACCGTCGGTGTACCTCATGATGGCCTCCGCCAACTTCTCGGCGGCATCAAGTGCATCGCTGCCGAGCGCATGCGCGACATCCCATAGCGCGATGAGCGGATCGACAAGGCCCCCCTGGGGTTGGTACCAGTCGGCGGTAGCCCACAGTGTCCGGTCCTCAGGGACCTGCATGACCAGCGTGGCCTCGGCTTGACTTGCGCTGACGAATCCCCACGGTGTCAGGTCCACTAGTTCGGGTGTGTACACGTGGGCCTGGACGGGGAGCCTCCACGGCGCGTAGCGGTCGGCGGCCAGATCTCCTGACATACGCCCGGAAAGGCCGAGCTCGGCAAGCGCACGCGTGGCGATATCACCTTGCGGCGCAATGCCTTCCAGATGGTACCACCATTGCTTGAGCCCTCCTGCGCCGGGATAGGTACTCAGCCATTCATGCACCGTCACCGGCTTGGAAGACATGACCTTGAGGCTCTTGGCGACTGCTTGCTGGGAGGTGCCCACAGCTGCGGCAATGTCTGCCTGCCGAACGGTTTTCGGATCAAGGAGGCGGACTCGTTCGATCGCCCATCGTCCCCATGGCCGCCGTCGGGGTTCGGTTGTACATGTCGATGGTGGGTCGAGAAAATCTTTGGCGCCAATGACCACGCGGCGCTCATCAAACGTAACCAGGTCGACCTCTCCGCGCTGGGCCGCGCCGACGACAGCGGCACCGGCGCTATGCAGGCAATAGAGAACGCGCCGGCCTCCCGCAGTGCGACGGTCTGCCGCAATCTGGGCCGGATTGGGACTGTTCCCCAGCCGCGCCGTTGCCGCGACACGCGAGCCGTCAGGCAACACCAGGTCCAACTCATCCATGCCGCCTGAGACGTGAATACCGACCTCGCCGAGAAGGCCGAACGCGGCAGATCCGCTCATTGGCCAGCCCCTAGACTGCAAATACAACTGAATCTCTGAATCATCATGTTCGGTTGTTGGACTTATTCTCCAATAACATGTATACACGCGTTTCCGCGCACGAACCAGTGGGTGCAGCCGCCCCCTCGGCGAGCTGCCTTCTCCGGAGCTTTCCCGTCGAATATCGATCTGGCGCTCGCGGTGGCGGTGTTGGCGGTTCTTTACATGGCCTCGAACCGATGGAACGCCTGGCGCATGGCCGTTTCGCGGTCGAATCCGGCTTTGCGGTCGTAGCCGTAGAGCACGGGGAACTGGGTGCGGTAGATCGTGCACAGCTCGTCGGCGGTGAGGTTCAGGCCGAGCGCGACGAGGGCGTCGATTTCGACGAGGGCTTGGCGCCGGTCCCCGGGTTTGCGGTGTGGGGTGTTCCAGGTCCAGGGGGTTCCCATGACGTCGTGCCAGAGGTCGGCGTAGGCGTTGGTGACGCAGTTGAGGCGCAAGGCACGCTCGATGAGGAGGGGTCGCAAGTTTGAAGAGGTCACTAGCGGAAGCCGCGCAACGGTATCCCAAGAAATGCTCGATTTCGGCGCTGCGCGAACGCCGAAGTCTGCAATCAGCGACGCGACCATTGCCGACAGGACCGCAACTTCCTCTGGATCGGGCGAGGTTGCTGAATAGACCGTGTGGATATGCGCCGCACCCGGCGGAATTATCGAGCCGATCAGAGTTCTTTCGCCGGTGTTCGCCGCCATGTTCCGCCACGCGATTCGGTAGCAGTCACAGGCACTGATGCGTTTCCCGCCCACCTGCCAGCTGGTGTAGTTGGCGTCGTATTTCGCACGGCTACCTGCGGGTTTGTACGACGTGGTGGGTATCGCGTCTTCGGTCAATGTGGTGAAATCGGTGGCGGTCCAGTCTTGGTTGTGCAGCATCGTGGGGTTCGGCGACTTGTACAACGGGGTGGCGACGAACAGGTGCGGTCCTTGTAGGATCACCTGATCCCACGATTCAGGCACGCCCCACCGCGACTCGAAATAGCCCTTCTTGCGGTCGATGGACTCGTCCCAACCGCGCGAGAAATGCAAATCGAGGGAACCAATTCGAGGAGCTTGGGCAAGCTTTTCCAGCACGCTCGCGACCGACCGGTTGACGGTGTACACCATCCGTGATTGCTCGACTGGGACTTGGCCTCCTTCGAGGATGTCGTTCCAGGACTTGAGCACGTGGTTGTCGACGGTGATGATGCGGCCAGCGTGGGGCCGCAGGTCCCATTTGCCGTCGGCGTCCTTCAAACCGGGTTCAGTTCCTGAACCATCATGTTCGAGCGACCGAAGAACCGTGTCCGGATGGTAAAGCCAGGATGCGTTTGCGAACTGCGCCGCGCGTTCGCTGCCGAACACACTGATTGCGTACTGCTTGTGGTCCTCGATATCGGCGAATAGCCGCAACTCGTTGATGAAATGCCAGTGCCGCCGAAGACGCCGGTAGGTCGCGGCCCGGAAGCGTTGAGCCTTCTCGTCTGTGAAGTGTGAATCGAGATGAATCAGACAAACCGAACCTGTTGATTTGGCGTTTCGCCAGGTCCGTTCCATGAAACACCGGTAGAGGTCGGGCTGCAGGCCCTTCAAGTGCGGATACATTCGCACGTCGCCGACAAATGCCGCGGTACAGGCAACTTCCGCTGTCCCGTCAATGACCAGATCACGGACCCCAGGCAGGTCCAGAGCTGCCTCACGGTGCTGGGCAACTTCGGCTTGTGTCGCCTTCGCCTTCAACGAGAACCACGGGTCGCCCTCGGCGAGCAGCGCCTCGACATCCGAGCGGGGTCGCACCCACGGCGGGTTTCCGACCTGTAGATCGAATCCGCCGTTGTCGAAGACCGGCGCGAAGTCGAGCTCCCAGTGGAAGAACCCGTACCGATTCGCGATGCGTTCGCATTCACCCAACCACGGATTGTCGCCCACAAGCCGCGGAACGTCCGCGGCGAAAGCGAAGGCCAGATCGGTTGCCTCGGCCTCTTCCAATTCGTCCCAGGTGACGGCGTCGCCGAAAGTCAACTGCTCTTCGTGCCCACGCTTCACCTTGCCCTCAACTCCGAGCAGGGCCTTCATCACCTCGATCCACTGGCCAACCGTAGGCGGGGCAACATCAGTGGTCAGCGGCCAGAACCACAGCGCACACCACGCGTCCATCGCACGGCGAAGACGCCGGTAGGCACCGCTCGAATCCGCGAGCGAAGCCTCGATCTGCTCGCGGGTAACGGCTCCACCGACGGGAAGGTCGGTGGCACCCCATACCGCGATGTTGCGGCGGATTTCCGCCTCGGCGATCTGCAGCCGGCGGGCCGCGAAATCCCAGAGTCGTTCGGCACGACTCGTCAGCGTCTTCAATTCCTTGACCTGCGCCACCGTCAGCTTTGGCTTCAGCGCCTTGCGCCACTCCTGCAAGCGCTTCAGTTCAACGGGCGCAAGAGTCTTTGCCTCTTTCGCCTCGACCGCGCTCCCCCAGCCGGCGCTCGGCTTCAGGAACTCAAATACGCCACCGTCCAGTACCTTTCGCGCGCCGATGAGGGAGTTTCCGCGCCGCAGATGCAGACCGAACCACGGCGCCTCCAAGCCCTTGCCCATGGTCGCCAGCCACAGGGAGATTTCCGCGAATTCGACCGCCGTCGCATTCAGGTCTACCCCGTAGACCTGATGTAATGCCAAGTACGCCTTGACCTTTTGCAGTTCTGCCGCGTACCGGTCCGGGTCGATGCGCTCGCCCAGTTCGTGCTGGCGGCGGGTGAGGTATTGCTCGGCGAGCTGCGTCACGGCCTCGATCGCGAACGCCCCGGAGCCGAGCGCCGGCTCGCACACGGTGAGGTCGAGAATTTCCCGGGCGGTCGTCGTTTTCCCATCCTGATCGAGCAGTTCCGCCAGGGCCTGGCTCACCGTGAAGCGGGTCAACACTTCGGGGGTGTAGTAGGACGCGGATTGCTGGCGTTCGCGCCCGGCCAGCCGGAACACGAAGGTTCCACGCTGATGCAGTACCGGTTTGCTCTCACCGGTGTTCTCGTCGACGGCGCGGACAAAGTCGCCCTCGCTGATGCCGTCGATCCGATCATGAGGAACGACCCAGGAGCCTTTCGACGAATCCCCATTCTTCGCAACCTCATACAAGTCAGTCCCGGCGAAAAAGCCGGTATAACTCATCAGGCCCTCGTATACGGCACCAAGCTGATTGATGCCCAGCTCCGCGTACGAAATGAAGCCGCGGTCGCGGCCGGTCTGCTTCTTACTGAGCAGCAGATGCCGTAGCACCCGCTGCAGCTCACCGTTGCCGAGCTTCACCTCGTCGATTAACGCGGTGGCGGGGCCGAGGAACAGGTCGGCTTTCAGCGCGTTGAACGTCAACCCTTGTGCACGCGAACCTTCTTCGTCGTTCTCGACGCCGCCGTCATGTCCCTTGTCGATGCGTGTGAACAGCACACCCAGCGAATCGAACAGGTGGGTCCCATTCAGTGACCGTGGGCTGGCCAATTCAACAAGTGTCAGATCGCGCAGCCGGTCGAGGCTGTAGCCACGCTCATAAGCCTGCTCACCGACCGGCAGCACACCCAGCTCGGGCGACGCTTCGGCGTAGAGCAAGAACAGGATTCGGTACAGGAAGCGCAGCGACTGCCTCGCCAGCACCTGGGCCTGGTCCTGCGGCAGCGGTTCCAATCCCTGTGCCCGGCGGCGGTTGACCACCTCGTTGGCGATGATTTCGATCGACAGCCGAACACCTTCACGCAGGTCCTGCGATACACCGACGGTGTGCTTGACCGATTCGTCGAAAACGTCTGTCCACCAGATGTTTCCCTCGGCGTCCGGAGCCGCCGACTCAGCACATATGCAGGCCAGGGCGGTGTCGATTTCACCGGCCTTGGTGGCATCGGCGCGCTCCCCCACCAGCTGCAAATCGACAGCGAGGTAACGGCCTTCGGGCCAGCGTTCCCGCTCGGCCAGCAGCACGATCGATCCGGCGAAAACCAGTGCGAACCGAGGTCCGTCGTCGGTGACAAACAGGTGCGACAGCAGTCGGGCCACCGAGGTCAGCTCGGTCTTCTCGTCCACCAGGAACGGCTGCAGCAGATTGTCGGCGTCCTTGTCGAGCAACGCCTCGACCTCAAGGTTCGCTTCCGCATCGATCAGCGCCAACGGCGCGGCCCCGGACAGGCCGCTGGCACGCACAGTCAGGATGGAATCCCTTGGCTCGATGTCGAATCCGAGTCCCTCGAATCCCAGAGCGGTCCGCAGTTGGCCATAGAGGTCGGGCAGGTCGACGGTGCCTTCATCGAGCGCAGCGAAGCACTTGCCCAGCTGGTCGCGGACCTCCATATAGCGCGATCGGACCGTCGGCTCGACGTTGGCTTTCGCCTCGTCCCACACCTTACGGCGGGCCAGAACCCGCAAGCGGAACGACTGCTTGGTCGCGTCGGTGCCGAAGTAGTGCTCGCTGACGAACTCGCCACCGAGGATGATCGCATCACTCATCGGGTCTCTCCGATCAGCTCTGCCACGGATGTACCGGCAGGGATGACCACGAGCAGAGGCCGGATCAACGTCCGGTCCGGATTCATCTCCTCGGCCAGCACAGCCTCTTCACGCACGCGGGTCCGCCTGTCCTTCAGTTCTTTTCGCTGAACGAGCGCGTCGGCTTCGTCGTCCCACTTCTTGCTGCGCTCCACCCAGCGGTCGATGCGGCCGCGTGTCTCGGCCTTGATGGCATCGATCTGGCCCTCGACCACCGCCTGCGCCGAGGCCACCGCATGCTTCACGTACGGCTGCAGCTGATCGGCGTCCGCGACATCGCCGGTGTTGATGCTCGCCAGCTTCAGGTGTCCGATGGCCTCCTCGGCGGACGGATAGGGGCGCGCGAATCCACTGAATTCGTAGGGAAATTCGACGTTGATGTAGCTCGAAGCGACAACCTGACCGAGCGTATTCGTCAGGGTCGCCTGCGCCAGCACACTCGGAGCGCTGACGTCGCCGCGCACCACGAACACCTCGTTGCGGCCAAGCTCGGCCAAGGCCCGGTCGCTGGCCCAGTCCATGATCGGGTGCAGCGGCGCGAGATAATGTGCCTCCGGCCATGCCGAGGTGGACTGCCCCGACCGAGCCGCCGTGAGCTCCTGCTCCCCGCGCGCCACTGTGAACGCCAACCGGAACAGCTCAGTCACCTTGCGCGCCGACAGGTAGGACTGCGGCAGCACCTGCAGGCGCTGTTTCAGGTCCTTCGGTGGTTTGAGCACCGCGGACTTGTGCTGATCGTTACGCTGCCACGCCACCCCCAACGGCGGCTCCAGACCCGGTGTTTTGAGGAACTCGTCGAGGGCGTCGGACAGATAGTCGATATCGGTGGCATAGATGCCTTCGTGCTCCGTCGTCGGCTGTTCTGGCGCGGCCTGGGTGGGCATCGCCATCAGGCGGGCCAGCAGTCCGTCCATGCCGCCGGACGCCTGCACCTGGGCGACCGTCTTGACTACATCGTCGAGATCTTTCTTGCGGGCCAGCACATCTCGGATCGCGTCCTCTTCGGCCTTGACCTCGTAGGTGCCGATCAGCGACGCCGAGTCACCGAGAGCCTTGTGCGCCTCGTGTTCACGCTCGATCAGGCGGGTGAGAACCCTTATGTCCCCAGCGAATTCGTCAGTGTCGGGCTCCAACAGCAGGGTGGTGATCTCCGGGCGGTGCTTCTGCCCGTAGCGGTCGATGCGCCCGTTACGCTGCTCGATCCTGATGAGCGACCACGGTATGTCGAAGTGGATCAAGTGGTGGCACTGGCTGTGCAAGTTCACGCCTTCGGAGGCGACATCGCCGGTGACCAGGATGCGAATCGGCGAGGATTCCAGCTTGAAGGACTCCACAATGTCCTGCTGCTCGACATCCGACAGGCCACCGTGCAGGATCGCGACCTGATCCTTGGTGAACCCGAAGTCCTTCATCAGGCGCTTCTGCAACCAACCCAGCGTGGCGACCCGCTCGGCGAACACGACCGCGCGGGTCGGATTACCTTTCTTGACACCGATTTTGGCGAGGTACTCGACCAATGCGTCGTACTTCGCGGATTTTCCGACCTCGGCCTGCTGGGCGAGCGTCAGCAAATTATTCAGTGCCGCTTGCTCTTTCGACTCAACCTGTCGCTTGAGGCGTTCCTTGCAGGACTGGGCGAGCGCGGCCGGCGATGACAGAAATGCTTTGGCGAGGGTCCACGGAAACAGCGGGACGCTGGTCGGCGCACTGCCCTGTGGGTGCAGCCACACATCATTGAGCTCATGGGCGATCTGATTCTCGATCGGCGAAGCCTTCACGAGCAGATTGCGTGGCTCCAGCCGCTCGGCCCAGTCCGAACCGACCTCGCCCTTCACATCCGGGTGGTGACGGTGCCGGCGAATGATGAGGCGCTTGACCTGCTCCTCGTCGATGGTGCCGTCGGCCTTCACCGCGCTGGGTTCCAGCATGCGGATCAGTTCGGCGAACGACTCGGCTTTGCCGTTGTGCGGGGTTGCCGAGGCGAGGATCAATGCGTCAGACCTGGCGGCGAGTAGGCGGGCCAGGCGGTTGTTCTGAGACATCGTGTTCGTGACGTTGTGGGACTCGTCGATGACCACCGCGTCCCAGCGCTGCTTGCGCAGATGCGCAATGTACTTGTCGCTCTTGAGCGTATCGATGGAGATGATGACCCGCTTGTAATACGTGAACGGGTTACGGTTGGCCGGTAGCTCGCGGCGGATGCGCTGGATACCTGCCGAGTCCAGCCGGACAAACGGCAGCGAGAAGCGGGTCCACATCTCCATCTGGAACTGCTCAAGCACATGCTTCGGCGTGACCACTAGGATGCGTTCGCCACGGCCACGGCGGGCCAGCTCCGCCAGGATCATGCCAATTTCGAGGGTCTTGCCGAGGCCGACAGCATCGGCGAGCAGGATGCGTGGCCGCAGATTGTCGGGGTCGAGGGCTTGCCGCACGGCCTTGAGTTGGTACTTGAGCGTGTCGGCGAGGCCTCGGTTGGCGACCGTCAGTTCGGGGTCTGCGATCGGCACCGGCGTCTTGCGCAGCATCGCTTCCAGCCAGAGTTTCGTCTTGCGAAAGCCATGAGAGTCGTCACCCTTGACCTGCACCCCTGCCGGGTCGGATTCGATGATCTCGTCCAGTGCGGTCGAGAACGTCGCCTCAGTGTCGCGGACCAACTCAGACAGGCCGACTACGTGGACAAAGAAGCCGTCGGTCGCCGGGTCGACCTTGGTCACGAGCCAATCCTCGTCGCGGACAACAACAGTGGAACCGGGAGCGGCGGTAAAAGTTGCGGTCAACGTCGTGTTCCTCCTGTACGCACACCCGAGCAACGAATCGTCATCAGCTTCCCGTCGGCCCAGGCCAGACAGCGCAGACCGCCGCGGCCATTGTCCGTGAGCGTTCCGCAATGTCATCGTCGGTCCAGGATTCGGGATGGTCCTTCAGGATTGACTTATTCAGGACGAGCAGGCTGAAGGCATCAATCAGGCTGCGCTTGCCCTTTCCAGGCTGACCGCCTTCCATCAGGCCCGCGGCCTGCGCATCAGTCCAAGGCCGGTTCGACAGCGATGCGTTGAGCGACTTGGTCACCAGCGTCAGATTTCCGATCGTATTGATGTACTTGTCGCGCTTCGCCGCGTCTTCAGGCGACATAGGGGGCACCGTGTCCCAGTGCGTACGCCAGCCACGGGGCATAACGTGCTCGATTTCCAAACCAGCCGGCAATGAGATGTCCTCGTACATTGCGCTCTGTGCTCGCAAGTGTTGTTCGACGGCGCCGAGCACCACCCGCAGGCGGCCCTGGCGAATCACGCCGTAGAGCTTGGCTTCCGGAAGCTGCGTCCGTAGATCGAGATCGGCAGGCCACAGTCGAGTCTCAGCGGTCTGCGAGGCGAGGTACTCACGCAGCTTCTCACCAACCTCGGCTGCACTAATGTCGTTGAGCGACTTAAGGATCGCGACGACAAACTTGTTGACGTCCTTGGTTGTCATGCGCAGCAATGTTCTACGAATCACCCAGCTCTCCAGTGATTCGAGGCCGGCCCGCAGCTGCTGGGCTGGAACGTTGTGGTTCGGCGACAACAGCCACAGAAACACAGGCGTTATGGCGGCGAGCTCCATCGTCTCGATGACTCGGGAATAGAACCGACCTTCAGGCGTCGCCGCATCCAGTTGCGCAAAGGTTCGATAGGAATCAGCGTCCTGCCGAAGTTCAGTCAGGAGGCCGTCGGCGCAACCTGCCGACTTGAAGAGTGGTCCGGCGTAGGAGACGAAGATTCGGAAGATGTCCTCTGCCTTCACCTCGTCCTGGGTCCGCATCGTCAACCAGTATTGGAGGAAGATGTCGATGCGAGACTTCACGTGCCGGCCTTGCGGTATCTCCTCCCGCCACCAGGAATCATCAAATTCGGCCCAGTGGGTAACCGACCACTTCTCGACATTCGCCCCAATGGCCTCACCCGTCCTGAAGACCCAGTTCTTGATCAAATCGGCCTTCAACAGAGGGGTTCCACGATCATTCAGGGTCTCGAAGATCAGCTGCGCGTCATCGTGGCCAGTGAGGTCGATCGCAACGAGTATCAGGCGGTCCTGCAACGCGGAGGTCAGCGCTTCGACGCGCAATTCCTCTGTGCCCGGTGGAACATCCCCGTCGTCATCGGGTTCACCGGTCAGCCAGCGAGTCGCTTCTCGCCGAAAGAACTTGTGAGCGTCTAGGATTCGGTGCCCGCCATCCCAACGATCCTGCGGATCCATAGCTGCGGCGAAGGCAGAGCGATCGGCTTGCGACGGCCAGAGCTTGAACCGTTCGGGCTTGTCGACGAACGCCTTTTGCTTGTTGAGGATGAGGCCTTCCAGCGCCTCTGCAAGATCTTCGTGACCACGCTCCTCGATCACCTGCTGTACCGCGTCAAGCAGCAATTGCAGGGTAGTCATGCGTTGTTGGCCGTCGATGACCTCGTGACGAGTGACGTCGCCAGTGACCGGCGGCCTGGTCACGTAAACCACCGCGCCGAGAAAGTGCTGCCGGATTGCGGGTTCTGTCCCCGATTCCTTTGCTGCGATGTAACTCTCGGCGACCCGGAGCACATCATCCCAGAGTGGCGACCACTGATCTTCTTCATTCCAGACATACGGCCGCTGAAACGGCGGGATCTCGTAGTGCTCTTTACCCTCGAACAGCACTCGGGGGCTACGAGGATGCGCTTCCATGGTCAGGACCTCACGCGACCGGTAACGGGAGCACGGCAACCGCCCCGCCGGCATTCTTGGCGCTACGTGTCAGGACGTCCGACGCATGAACTTTCCTCGATCCCGAGCGTCCAAACGGAACTACCACGCCGTCGTGACCTTTGCTCATCCGTACCTCACTCATTCCCCACCGCTTTTCAGCATCGATGGGAGTGTAAGACCACTAACCGACACGGAATTTGCTCCCGGTACGATTTGCCAAAATCGGCTGTCGCAACGCCGCAGAATCTCGTGTCCCAAGTGACCGCCCGGCGGGAGTTACGTCGGCCGCAGCACCGGGATCAGCGCGTCGATCACCGAGCTGTCCTCGATGGTCGACGGCACGACGTAGTCGACGCCTTCAGCGATCTGCCGCATGGTCTTTCGCAGGATTTTCCCCGACCGGGTCTTGGGCAGGGCGCCCACGACCGTGACGTCCCGGAACGTCGCGACCGCGCCGATCCGGTCACGGACCATGGCCGCGAGTTCCTGCTGCAGCGTGTCGGGGTCGATGTCCTGGCCGGACTTGAGCACCACATAACCGCTCGGGCGTTGCCCTTTGAGGTCGTCGTGGATGCCGATGACGGCACACTCCGCGACGGCCTTGTGCCCGGCGATGACGGCCTCGATGGCGCCTGTCGAAAGCCGGTGGCCCGCAACGTTGATGACGTCGTCGGTGCGGCCCAGCACGGTCAGGTAGCCGTCGTCGTCGACGTACCCGAAATCACCGGTCAGGTAGTAGCCCGGGAACGCCGACAGGTACGACTGCACGAATCCGGTGGCGTTCTGCCACAACCCGGCGAGGGTGCCGGGCGGCAGCGGCAGCTTGATGACGATGTTGCCTTCGACGCCCGGCGCGACCGGATTACCGGAGGCGTCGACGATGCCGACGCGGTAGCCGGGCACCGGCACGGTCGGCGATCCGGCCTTGATGGGCATGGGTTCCAGGCCGCGCAGGTTGGCGCAGATGGCCCAGCCGGTCTCGGTCTGCCACCAGTGGTCGACGACGGGGCGCGCCAGCTTCTCGGAGGCCCATTCGTACGTGTCGGGGTCCAGCCGTTCACCGGCGACGAACAGTGTGCGCAGCGACGAAATGTCATGCGCGGCAAGCAGTGACGCTTCCGGATCGGCTTTCCGGATGGCACGCAGGGCCGTCGGCGCGGTGAACAGCGCCTCGACCCCGTGCTGCGCGATGACCCGCCAGAACGCACCGGCATCAGGAGTGCCGACGGGCTTGCCCTCATAGAGCACCGTGGTGGCGCCGGCGATCAGCGGCCCGTACACGATGTACGAGCTGCCCACCACCCACCCGATATCCGAGGCGGTCCACATCACCTGGCCGGCGCTGATGTCGTAGACGTTCTTCATCGACCACGCCAGCGCGACGGCATGCCCACCGTTGTCGCGCACCACGCCCTTGGGCTTCCCGGTGGTTCCGGAGGTGTAGAGGATGTACAGCGGGTCGGTGGCGGCCACCGGCACCGCAGCGACAGGCTCGGCGCTCGCCACCAACTCGTCCCAGTCCAGGTAGCCCGGGTAGTCGGCAGCCGCGCCGGCAATCTCGCCGCGGTTCTTGACGATCACCGTCGTCGGCGCGGCACTGGTCAGGGTCAGCGCCTTGGCCACGACGGGCAGGTACTCGACCGTCCGCCCCGGCTCCAGCCCGCCCGAGGCCGTCAGCAGCGCCACGGGCTGTGCGTCGTCGATGCGGGCCGCGAGCTCATTGGCCGCGAAGCCACCGAAGACCACCGAGTGGACGGCACCGATGCGGGCGCAGGCCAGCATCGCGATGACCGCTTCGGGGATCATCGGCATGTAGATCACGACGCGGTCGCCCTTGGTGACGCCTTGTGCGGCAAGCACTCCGGCGAACCGCGCGACGCGGTCGAGCAGTTCGGCGTACGTGAAGGACTGCTGCAGGCCGACCATCGCCGAGTCGTAGATCAGCGCGGTGCGGTCCCCGTTGCCGGCCTCGACGTGCCGGTCGAGCGCGTTGTAGCAGGTGTTGAGCTGACCGTCCGGGAACCAGCGGTAGTGCGGCGCCGCGGAATCGTCGAGCGCGCGCGTCGGTGCGACGGTCCAGTCGATGGCTTGCGCGGCCGTCAACCAGAACTCGTCAGGGCGCTCCGCAGCGGCCTCGAAAGCCTCGCGATAGGCACTCACGCGAGCTCCTTGGCGACCGCGGAGAACACCGTCATGAACCAGTCCAGGTCCGACATCGAGAACACAAGAGGTGGGCGCACTTTGAGGATGTTGCCACGTCCGCCGCACACAGAGATCAGAACCCGGTTTTCCCGCATCAAGTCGACGACGCGCTTCGCCCGCTCTCCGTCGTGTTCCTTGCTCGCCGGATCGGTGACGATCTCGATACCGGTGTAGAGCCCGCTGCCGCGGATGTCGCCGAGGAAGGGGTGGTCCCTGGCCAGCGCTGACAGTTCCGCTCGCATCTGCTCGCCGACGGCGCGGGCATGCTCGGCCAGCCCGTCGCCCTGGATGACGTCGAGGACGGCCTGCGCCGCGGCCATCGACACCGGGTTCCCGCCAAAGGTGTTGAAGTACGGGGTCTCCCGGGCGAAGGTGTCGAGAACCTCCGGGCGGGCCGCCATCGCGGCGACGGGAATGCCGTTGCCCATGGGCTTGCCCATCGTCACGAGGTCGGGCACCACGCCGTGCCGCTGGAAGCCCCACATGGCCTCGCCGGTGCGCGAAAAGCCCGGCTGGACCTCGTCGGCGATGAACATGCCGCCGGCGCGGTGCACGACGTCCACGGCGGGCCCGAGCACCGTCGGGTCGACGTAGATGCCGTCGGACGAGAAGATCGAATCCAGTAGCAGCGCACTGAACTTGTGGCCGTGCCGTTCGAGATCGGCGATGGCAGCGCCGACCTGGTCGGCGAACCAGCGGCCGAGCACTGCAGGATCGATACGGTAGGAGTCCGGGGCCGGCACGGTGCGGACGTTCGCCCCGAGCGGGACACCGACGCCCAGCGACGGCGACAGCGCCGAGATCAGCGCGCTGTTGCCGTGGTAGGCCTCCTCGGTGACGATGATCCCGGTGCCACCGGTGTACTCCTCGGCCACCCGGACCGCCAGGTCGTTGGCCTCGGATCCGGTGCAGGTGAACATGATCGAGGAGATTTCCGCGGGAAACGTGGCCAGCAGCTGCTCGGAGTAATCGAGGATGCCGCCGTGCAGATACCGGGTGTGGGTGTTCAGCTCCGACATCTGACGGGTGACGGCCTCGATCACCCGCGGGTTGCAGTGCCCGACACTGGCCACGTTGTTGTAGGCGTCGAGGTACTTGTTGCCCTCGGCGTCATACAGGTGCGCCCCGGAACCTTTGACCAGGTGCACGGGCCGGCTGTAGAAGAGCCGGTACGACGGACCCAGCGCCCGGCGCCGCTTCTCGACCATGGCATCCGTGGCGGGGTCGAGGTCCTCCCCTCCCGTGTAGCTGTTGGAATCCATGATTGCGGAAAAGGCCATGTTCGTTGTCCTTAGCGTTCTTCGTCGAGTACTACGCGCCCGAGCCGTTCGTAGCGCCGCGGCGCCCGGGCGCGCAGCACGAGCGCGATGACGATTCCGACAGTGGCGGTGGTGCCGACCACGTATGGGATGGAGGTGAAGACGATGTCCTCTGATGCCGTGCCGGCGGCGAAGGATGCGTTCTTGATCAGCAGGTAGATCACGTAGAGCATCCCGGCGCCACCCAGTCCGGGCGCCACCAACGTGCGGAACCAGTGCTTGGTCTCCGGATGTTGTTTGCGCACATGGAAGTACGAGACGACGGAGAACGCGGCCAGCGCCTGCACGATCAGGATGGCGGAGGTCCCCATGAGGGCACCGAGGCCGAACAGGCCGCTGTAGGGATCGCGGCCCGAGACCGCGAACCACACCACGATGGCCAGTGCCAAGGCGCTCTGCACGAAGCCGGCGATGTGTGGCGAGCCGTGGATGTGATGCGTGCGGCCAACGGTTTTCGCGGTTGCGGGGATGATGTCTTCGCGGCCGATGGCGTAGATGTAGCGCGCCGCGCAGTTGTGGAATGCCATGCCGCAGGCGTACGAGCCGGTGGTCAGCAGGATCTGGAACATGGTCACGGCCCAGTTGCCGAGGTGGTCGCGCACCGGTCCGAAGAAGATTTCCCCGGCGGTGTTCGTATCCTGCGCCAGCGCAATGGCTTTGGTGGGGCCGGTGCCCACGATCGCCAGCCACGACACCACGACGTAGAACGCACCGATGCCCAATACCGACGACATGATCGCGATGGGGATGATCTTCTTGGGGTTCTTCGATTCCTCGCCGTACATCGCGCTGGATTCGAAACCGACCCAGGACCAGAACGCGAAGAACAGACCGACGCCGGCCGAGCCGACCACGGCCATGGTGCCCACACCGCTGACATTCGGGACGACGGCGTTCAGGCCCTTCAGTCCGTTGATCGGATTGAGCGAGCTCAGCGACCAGCCCTCGGGGCCGCCACCGCTGACGACGACCGAACCGGCCATCAGCGTCAGCATGACGATCTCGGTAACCAGCAGTCCACCAAGCACTTTCGCCGCCAGGTTGACGTCGAAGTAGGTCAGCACCGCATTGGCGACGATCATCGCCACCGCGAACATCAACCACGGCAGTTTGACGCCGAACATCGAGTTGAACAGGTCCCGCGAGAAGAACGCGAAGATGCCGACCAGCGCGGGTTCGAAGACGATGTACGCCAGCATGGTCAGGAAACCCGCCGAGAGGCCGACCACCCGGCCCAGACCGTGGGAGATATAGCCGTAGAACGCGCCGGTCGCGGTGATGTGCTTGGACATGGCCGCGTAACCGACGGAGAACAGCCCCAGCACGATGGTGGCGATCAGATATCCCGCGGGGGCTGCCGCGCCGTTGCCGAATCCGACGGCGATGGGCACATTGCCGACCATCGCGGTGATGGGCGCGGCCGTGGCCACAGCCATGAACAGCACGCCGACCAAACCGACGGCGTCGCGTTTGAGTCGCTGCACCGGGGCGCCATCCGGTGACACCGCGGCGGGTGTGGCAGTTCGTGGGTAATCGTCGATCTCACTCATGTGTGCCGATCCGATCTGATTTTGGTTATTTGGTCTGCTCTAGTGAGCGGCAGTTCAGCTATCCAGTGGACCAATGGACCCCCAGGTCATCGCCACAGCGCTATTGGTACCAGACCGGTTTGCCGTGGTCAATACCCCAATCTCCCAGGATTTCCACAGCGTAAAGGCACTGTTACCAATTTTCGGTTTTGGTTCACTTTCGGTCCAAAGTGCGGTACAACTGACCAGACCAAAACGTGACCGCGCCCACACCGCCAGTTCAGGAGAGCCACAATGAGCGACATGGCCGCCACCGACTACGAACGCTTCGCGCATGCCGCGCTCCCGCACTACGGGCTCGATTCGGCGACCGTGACGCTGCTGAGCTACTCCGAGAACGGCACCTTCCTCGTCGAATCCGGCACCGAACGCGTGGTCCTGCGCGTGCACCGTCCCGGGTACCACTGCATGGCCGCCATCGAATCCGAACTCGACTGGATGGAGAGCCTGCGGGCCGACTCGTCCATCACGACGCCGCAGGTCATTCCCGCACCGGACGGCCGCCGCGTGGTGGAGGCCCGCATCGGTGACGACACCTGCCTGGTCGATCTGTTCACGTTCGTCGACGGCACCATCGCCGAGGACGACGCCTCCGACATCAGCTTCAGTGAATTGGGCGCCATCACCGCGACGCTGCACGAGCACGTCCAGCACTGGCAGCGGCCCGAGACCTTCACGCGGTTCCGCTGGGATCTGGACACGATGCTCGGTGCCGCCGGCCGGTGGGGCAACTGGCGGGACGCCCCCGCGCTCAGCGCCGCGGACGCCGCCGTCATCGAGGAGGCCGAACGCAAGGTCATCGAGCGGCTCACCGAGTACGGCATGGGTCCCGAACGCTTCGGGCTGGTCCACGCTGATCTGCGGATGTCGAACCTGATGGTGCAGGACGGCAAGATCACTGTCATCGACTTCGACGACTGCGGCTGGTCCTGGTACCTCGCCGATCTCGGTGCGGTGGTGTCGTTCGTCGAGGACACCCCCGACGCCGCGCGCATCGTCGACGAGTGGCTGGCGGGCTACCGCAGCGTCCGCGACATCCCCGCCGCCGACCTCGCCGAGATCCCCACCTTCGTCATGCTGCGCCGCCTCATGCTCACGGCCTGGATCGGCAGCCATCCCGAGTCCGGGCCCGCACAGACCATGGGCCACCGATATGCCTCCGGCACAGCACAATTGGCGCAGGCCTACCTCACCGACCCATCATGGTTCCGGGTCTCCGCCCTCACCACCCACTGACGACAAGGACACCCATGTTCGACCTCACCAACAAGAACGTCGTCGTCACCGGAGCCACCAAGGGCATCGGTTACGGCATCGCCGCCGTGTTCGCCGGCGCGGGCGCCAACGTCGCCGTCGCCGCGCGGTCGCTGCACGACCTCGACACCGCCGTCGCGGGCCTTGATGCCCTCGGGTCCGGCAAGGTCATCGGCGTCTCCGTCGACGTCGCCGACCCCCGCTCGTGCCAGGCCATGGCCCAGGCGGCCGTCGACGCCTTCGGTGGCATCGACGTCCTGTGCGCCAACGCCGGCATCTTCCCCGAGGCACCGCTGGCCACCATGACGCCCGACGATCTCGCGACGGTGCTCGACGTCAACGTCAAGGGCACGGTCTACAGCGTGCAGGCCTGCCTGGAGGCACTGACCCGTAGCGGCGCCGGACGCGTCGTCATCACCTCCTCGATCACCGGCCCCGTCACCGGGTTCCCCGGCTGGTCGCACTACGGCGCGTCGAAGGCCGCGCAGCTGGGCTTCATGCGCACCGCCGCAATCGAACTCGCCGCCAAGCACATCACCGTCAACGCCGTGCTGCCCGGCAACATCCTCACCGAGGGACTGCAGGAGATGGGCGAGGACTACATCGCCGGCATGGCCCGTTCCATCCCCGCCGGCACCCTCGGCACCCCGGAGGACATCGGTCACCTCGCCGCGTTCCTGGCCACCGACGAGGCCCGATACATCACGGGCCAGGCCATCGTCGTCGACGGCGGGCAAATCCTGCCCGAATCGCTGGACGCCGTCGCCGGGTAGCGGTGTGTGGGTACGGTGAACCACATGGACGAGTCCGAGGGTGGCCCGGTAGCCGAGGATGTGCGGCGCCGCATCGTCAGCATGCTCGACGCGGGCACCCTGCGTCCCGGTGACCGCCTGGGCTCCGAGCGCGAGATGGCCGAGCAGTTCTCCGTCTCCCGCGCGACGCTGCGCAGTGCCCTGGTTCCGCTGAGCCGCGCCGGAATCCTGGAACGCCGCAGCGGGCGCGCGGGCGGCACGTTCATCAAAACCGTTCTCGTCGAACGCAACGTCGCCGAGCTGTCGGGCCTGCCGAACCGGCTCAAGCAGGGCGGACATTCCACCACGCGCAGCCGGGTGCTCTCCACCGCGCTACGGGGCGCCAGCGTGATGGAAGCGCAGCGCCTGGGCGTCAAGCCGAACACCGAACTCGTCGTCGTGCAGCGGCTGCGCTACGCCGACGGTTTCCCGCTGTCGGTCGACTGCGCGCACCTGATCGCCGAACGCGTGCCCGATCTACTGGAGCAGCCGCTCGGCGGCTCGATCTACGACATCCTGGCCGTCCGCTACGACCTCAGGCCGGTGACGTCGGTCGAGAGCATCGAGGTCGTCAGTGCCAACCCCCGTGAGGCCGCCTGGCTCGAAATCCCCACGCGCACTCCCCTGTTGGCCATGACGCGCGTCGCCTCCGATGCCGACGGCCGGCCGTTCGAGTACTCGGAAGACCTGTTCCGCGCGGATCGGGTCCGGTTGGTCGCCAAGACCACCGCGGGAGCGGAACGCGAGACCCTCGGCACCGACGGCCGCGTCGAGCTCACCGTCACGGCGTAGCCGCCGACCGGCGCGACGGCCACCAGTTGTACTTGCCGACCAGTACGGCCAGCGCCGGCACGGTGACCGTGCGGACGATGAGGGTGTCGATCAGCAGGCCGACGCCGATGATGAAGCCGCCCTGCACCATGGAGCCGATGCTGCTGAACAGCATGGCGAACATGGGGGCCGCGAAAATCATTCCGGCAGAAGTGATCACGCTGCCGGTGCTCCGCACGGTACGGATGACGCCCGAGCGGATACCGTTCGGGGATTCGTCGCGGATCCGGGAGATCAGCAGCATGTTGTAGTCGGCGCCGACAGCCACCAGCACGATGAACGCCATGCCCGGGGTGCTCGCCGCCATGGGCTGACCGCCGAGGATCTGCAGCACGATGACGCCGATGCCGAGCGACGACAGGCACGAAAGAATCACGGTGCCAACGAGATACAGCGGCGCGACGACGGCGCGCAGCAGCAGTACCAGAATCAGGAAGACCACGATGACGGTCATCAGCACGATGTACCGCAGGTCCTTGTTGAAGTAGTCGCGCAGTTCCGCGTAGTACGGCGTCATGCCGGACATCGCGATCTTGGCGTCCGCCAGCGACGTATTGGCCTGTGCGCCTTGCGCGGCGGCGAGAATCGCCTTGACCTGATCCATGGCCTTGGTGTCGTAGGGGTTCAGCTTGGACTCGACCAGGTACCGCGCCGAATGTCCGTCCGGCGACATGAAAACCCGGGCCAGGTCTTTGAATTTGTCGTTGCCGAGGATTTCCGGGGAGATGTAGAAGCCGGCGGCTCCCGGCTCGGACGCGTGCAGTTTCATCGCCAGCAGGAATGCCGACGCGTGCGAGAGACCTTCGCCGAGCTGCTTGGTCTGATCGTCGAGGACGCGCAGCCCTTCGGCGATCTTGCGGCTGCCCTCGGCCAGGGCGTTGGCGCCCTCCTGCAGGGCGGCCATGTTCTGCTTCATGCCGCCCGGAGTACTGCCCGCGCCGCCGCTACCACCAAGGGACCGAAGGGCTTTGGCGGCCGAGTCCAGCGAGGGCTGCATCTTGTGCAGCCCGTCGGACAGCCGCTGCAGTTGGTCGCGCTGCCCCGCGCAATCCGGATCGGTGTCGCAGCCCGGATTGTCCCTCCGCTGCTGCAGCAGGGCATCGGCCATGGCGACCATGTCCTGGAAGTTCTGGCTGCCGGAGCGCGGCGGGATGTTCGGCACGTCACCGGAATTGCGCACGCTGTCCAACTCCCGCTGCGCTTCCTGGAATTCCTGCGAGCTCTCCAGCTGGTCCTTGATACTCGCCATGCTCTTGTTCAGGCTGTCGAGCACGCCCATGGTCTTGGTCAGCTGGGTGCGCACGGTGGCGAGGCTGTCGGCGAGCTTGCCGGCCCCGCCGACCAGCGCCTGCCGTTGGTCGACGCTGCCGTTGATCTTGTTGGTGGCCTCGGCGAGCTTGTTGCCAATCTCGCCGGCCTGGAAACTCAGCGTCGCCTGCTCCAGCGGTGCACCAGTGGGCCGGGTGACGCCGCGGACCGCGGTGATGTCAGGCAGCTGCGCAACGCGCTGCGCCATCTGTTCCAGGTCGGCAAGGCCCTTGGTGGTCCGCAGGTCGTGTGGCGACTGCACGAAAAGGTATTGCGGCGCCGTCACACTCGCCGGGAAATGCCGCTCGATGGCCGCCATGCCGATGTTGCTCTCGGCCGTCGGTGGTAGCGCGGTGCGGGCGTCGTAGCTGGTGTGCAACCACGCGACCCCGGCCGCCAATGCGATGAGCACGACCAGACTGCCGACCAGATGGACCACCGGCCGCCGCACGATGTTGATCCCGGACCGGTGCCAGAAGCGGCTGGTCAGTTCTTTCCGCGGGCGGGCCCAACCGCGCCGTCCGACGAGCGTCAGGATGGCCGGCAGCAACGTGATCGACGACAGGAACGCCACCGCGATGGTCACCGCCAGCGCAGGACCGGTCGTGGAGAACACCTTGAGGGTCGTGAAGCTCATGCCCAGGAACGTCACCGCGACGGTGGCCGCCGACGCCGCGATCACCTTGCCGATGGCGGTCAGCGCCCGCGCCACGGCCTCGTCGGAATCGAGTCCCTGCCTGAGGTATTCGTGGTAGCGGCTGATCAGGAAGACGGCGTAGTCCACGCCGGCGCCGATCATCATGGCGCTCATGAATACGACGGTCTGCTGCGAGATGGGCAGGCCCCACGTCGCCAGGGCCGCGACACCCTGCGTCGCGGCGGCCTGCGAGACGGTGATGGTCGCCAGCGGCACCAGGATGGTGACGATATTGCGGTACACCACAAAGAGAATCAGCAGCACCATGGCGACCGTGGCGGTCTCGATGACCCGCAGATCGCGCAACCCGAGCTGTTCGCGTTCGGCGACGGTGGCCGTCAGGCCCGTCATGTGGACCGTCAGGGTCGAGCCGGAGACGGTGTGGTCGACGATGCCGACGACGCGCTTGTACGCCTCACTGGATTCCGGTGAACCGAGCTCGCCCCGGATGCCGACGGGGATGAACCACGCCTTGTTGTCCTTGCTGGCCAACACTTCTCGCATCGGCGGCTGCGAGATGAAGTCCTGCACCATCACCACGTCGGCGGTGTCGCGGTGCAGGCTGTCGACCAGGGTGCGGTAGACGTCTTCGTCGGCTTTGGTCAGGCCCTTCTCGTCGGTGAGCACCACCAGCGCGATGTTCTGAATCCCGGGTTCGTGGAACGCCGTAGTCATGTCCCGGGTCGCCGCCATGACCGCGGAGTTGCTCGGCAGCAGTTCCTGGTTGCGATCGCTGGCGAGTTTCATCAGTGGTGGCACGGCCGCCGACAGTGCGACGACGAGCAGCAGCCAGGCGCCGATCACCACCCAGGGCCGGCGCAGCACCACCCGTGCCAGCAGCTCGAAAGCCCCGGCGAACACACCCTTGCCCGACCGAGCTATCACGTTGCCTCACCGCTCAGATACCTGCCGTACTCGGCAAGCGCTTCGACGGTCAGCATCTCATGGTGCCCGCGCCGCACCTCGTGCACCGTGACGGTGCCGGTCACGTGCGGGCGCCAGCTCTGTGCGAGGAAGGCGCCACGAGCGTCGTCGCCCCCGGCGGCCGCGATCACCACGACATCTCCGTCGAACCGCCCGGCCTTGTGCTCGCGGTACAGCGCGACGTTGGTGTCGAAGTTGCGCACCAACAGGTCCATCAGGCCGTCGTCCACGATGCCGGCCAGCTGGTCCCGGTCGACCGCCTGGTTCGCGACGCGCAGGCTCGGCTCGGCGTCGAGCAGCACCAACCGGGCGACAGTGGCGCCGCGCCGCTGCAGCTCGACTGCGACAGCATGCGCGACAACACCGCCGAACGACCACCCCAGCAGGTGGTACGGGCCCGACGGCTGTGCGGCCTGAATCCGGTCGGCGTACGTCGCCGCCATGTCGCTCAGCGATCCCGGGGTATCCGTGGCCGGCTGCTGAATGCCGATGATCGGACCGTCGACGTAGCCGCCGAGCACCTGGTACGGCCAGCTGATGCCGCTGACCGCGTGCAGGCAGAACAGTGGGACGCCCGTACCGGTCCCCAGCACCTGCACCGGTGCGATCTCCGGCCCGGCCGCGCCGTCCTTCGTCAGCCGCTCGGTGAGCGCCTGCACCGTGGGTGCCTCGAACACCGTCGTCACCGACAGCTCGATACCGAGGTCGGCGCGGACGGCCGCGACGAGGCGCATCGCCGAGATGCTGTCGCCGCCGAGGTCGAAGAACGACTCGTCCACGCCGACCCGCTCGACGCCGAGGACCCGGCCGTAGACGGCGGCCAGCGCGACCTCGATGGCGGTACGCGGCGCCAGGTGGGCGCCCGCGCGGTATTCGGGTGCGGGCAGCGCGCGGACATCGAGCTTGCCGTTGGTCGTGACCGGCAGCGCCGGCAGCGCGACGATGGCGGCCGGGACCGCGTGGGCCGGCAGCAGATCGGCGAGCTGAGCGCGCAATGCCGCGGGATCGGCGGTGCCGGTGATGTAGCCGACGAGGCGTTTGTCGCCGGCGCGGTCCTCGCGCACGATCGCCGCCGCCTGGTCCACGCCGTCGAGCGCCGCCAAAACCGTTTGCACTTCGCCGAGTTCGATGCGGAAGCCACGAATCTTGACCTGCTCGTCGGCCCGGCCGACGTAGTGCAGCCGGCCGTCGTCGTCCCAGCGCACCAGGTCGCCGGTGCGGTACATCCGCTCCCCCACACCGGGGAACGGGCAGGCGACGAACCGGCCGGCGGTCAGCTCTGACCGGCCGGCGTAACCGATGCTCACACCGGCACCCGCGACGTACAGCTCACCGACGACGCCCGCGGGAACCGGGCGCAACCAGCCGTCCAGCACGAACAGCGCCGTGCCGGGCACCGGCGTGCCGATCGGTACCGAACGCCCGCCGGCTGTCAGCGGTTCGGTCACCGCCGCGTACACCGTGGTCTCGGTAGGGCCGTAGGCGTTGATCACGGTGTGCCCGCACGCCGTCCAGCGGTCGACCAACTCGGCCGGGCACGCCTCACCGCCGAGCAGCAAGGCCAGTGGCGCCAGCGCGTCGGGCACCAACGCACCTGCTGCCGAAGGGGTTTGGGTGAGCACGTTGACGTGCTCGGCCACGAGCAGGCGCTGGAACTCGTCCTGGCTCGCGGTCACCGCCTCCGGCACGATCACCAGTCGGCCGCCGTGCAGCAGCGCGGCCCAGATCTCCCATACCGAGAAGTCGAACGCGTACGAATGGCACTGCGTCCACACCGGGTCAGCAGGCAGGCCCGCGAGTCGTACCCCGAACTGCCGGGCCACGTTGCGGTGCGCCACCGCAACTCCCTTGGGCACGCCGGTGGTACCGGAGGTGTAGATCAGGTAGGCGATGCTGTCGGCGTCCGGGTCCGGAAGCCTTGTGGCGGACCCATTTTCACCGGCGGAACCGATGACGACCGGGCCGTCGAACGCGCCGAGCCGGCCGGCCAATTCTGCCGTGGTGACGGCGACGCTCGGCAACGCGTCGGAAATCAGGAACGCGAGCCGCTCCGCAGGCAGCGCCGGATCGATCGGCAGGTACGCCGCCCCGGTCTTGAGGACCGCGAGGATCGCCACGACCGCGTCGATCGACCGGGGGAACAGCAGTGCCACGGTCTGCCCCGGACCGGCGCCGGCGTCGATCAGCCGGTGCGCCAACCGGTTCGCGGCCGCGTCGAGGTCGCGGTAGGTCAGCGCGCCGTCCGGTCCGGTGAGCGCGACAGCATCCGGGGTGCGGTCGACCTGGGCGGCGAAAAGTGCCGGAATCGATGCGGGTACGTCGGCTGTGGCGGCGCGGTTGCCGATCCGGTCCAGCTGCGAGCGCTCCTCGGCGGCAAGCAGATTCACCGACGCGAGCCGCCCGCTGGGCACGGTGGTCATCGCGACCAGCACGCGTTCGAACCGCTCGACGAGCCTGTCGATGGCGGCTGCATCGAATACCGCGGTGTCGTACTCGAGGCGCAGGCCGAGTTCTTCGCCCGGCATGGCCTGCACCGTCAACGGATAGTGGTTCTGCTCATGGCTGCTGAACTCGGTGATGGTCAGGTCCCCGGCGCCGCCTGACGCGGCGGCACCCAGCGGGTAGTTCTCATACGCGAACAGCGTGTCGAAAAGCCGGTCCTGACCGGTGATCCGGTGCATCTCGGCGAGTGACAGATGCTGGTGGTCGAGCGTGCGGTTGTGCGCATCCTGCATCTGGTCGAGCAGTTCGGCCACGGTGGTGACCGCGGTCGCGGTGGCGCGTACCGGCACGGTGTTGATCATCAGGCCGACCATCGCGTCCGCCCCGGCCACGTCGGTCGGGCGGCCCGACACCGCGGTTCCGAACACCACATCGTGGCGGCCGGTCAGCTGCATGAGCAGCTGTGCGTAGGCGGCCTGCAGGACGACGTTGACGGTGGTGTGGCGCGCCCGCGCCAGTTCTGCGACTGCGTGTGTGGTTTCGGCCGACAGCGCAGCGGATTTCACGCCGCGGCCACCCGATGCGGACCGCGCTGCGACCAGTGTCGGGGTGTCGACACCCGCCAGCACCTCGGCCCACGCGATGCGTCCGGCATCGAGATCCCGATCGGCGAGCCACGTGATGAAGCGGCGGTACGGAACCGGCGCAGGCAGCCGGTAACCGTGATAGCCCGCGAAGATCTCGCGCAGCAGGACCGGCAGTGACCAGCCGTCCATCACGACGTGGTGGTTGGTGAGCACCAACCGGTGCCGGCGTTCGCCGGTGCGGATCAATGCAACCCGGAACGGCGGCTGGTCGCTGAGGTCGCACACCGCGGCACGTTCGGCGGCGCAGATGTGCGTGACCTCGTCGTCGGCTGCGTCCAGCACCTGCCAGGCAACGTCGGACGCCGCCGGGATGACCTGCACATCGAGTCCGGCGTAGAAGCGGGCCGCGATATTCGGGTGCCGCTGCACCACCGTCTGCACGGCGGTCCGCAGCTGCTCCGCGTCGAGGGGACCGGCCAGCGTCAGATCCAGTTGCACCGCATAGAGATCGGCGTCGGCGCCCAGCTGTGCGGCGTGGAAGAGCAGGCCCTGTTGCAGTGGCGTCACCGGCAGGATGTCGGCGACGGCGTGCTCACGCTCCAGCTCGTCGATCTGCTGCTGGCTCAGCCGGGCCGGTGCGATGTCCGACGGCGTCAGACCGCCGCCGCCCGCACGCACCAGGGCGCAGATGCCGGTCAGCGCGTCGAACCACAGGCGGCTGAGCCGCTCGACCTGATCGCCGTCGAGCGCCGACGGTGCCCACGTCCAATTGGCGTGCAGCTTCGGGCCGGCGTCGGTGTCGACTGTGCCGGCGTTGAGCTCGAGGGTGTGCATCAACGGCATCGGTACCGCGGTCGCCAGACCGGTGACCTCAGCTGCTCCCGCACCGTCCCGGCCGACCTGCCAGAGCTCGTCGGACAGCTCGGACCCACCACCGAGGCGGCCCAGGTAGTTGAATCCGATTGCCGGGTCGTCGGTTTCGAGATCGACGTCGTCGTTGAGGTAGCGCAGCAGGCCGTAGGTCAGGCCGTCGGGCAGTGCGCGCAGCTGCTCCTTGGCGTCCTTGAGCACCGCGCCCAGGGCGGCATCACCGGAGGCCACCTGGGTCCAGGAGAGGTCCCCGACCGTGACGGCCACCGGGTACTTGGTGGTGAACCAGCCGACGGTGCGCGACAGATCGACGTTCTCGGTGATCTCGTCATGCCGGCCGTGGCCTTCCACGTCGATGCCGATGGTGCGGCCACTACCGGTGAATTCGGCTATCGCCAAGGCGAATCCGAGCAGCAGGATGTCGTTGATGCCGGCGTGGAACGCCGCCGGCGCCTCGCGCAGCAGCGTCTGCACGGTGTCGACGTCGTCCAGCGTCACCGAGAGCTGCCGGGCCGTGGCGAAGGTGTCCCGCTCCGGCTGCACGGCGGGCAACAGTGCGGGCGTCGCCGCTGCCTGCCGCCAGGCGTCCGCTTGCGCAACCACCTCGGGCGCCGCGGCGTGTTCGACGAGGACCTGCGCCCAGCGCTGGAACGACGTGCCGCTCGCCGGCAGTTCGACGGGCTGCCCCGCGCGGGACTGCAGCCACGCGACGTTCAAGTCCTCCAACAGGATTCGCCACGACACCCCGTCGACCGCGAGGTGGTGGATGATCAGCACCAGTTGACGCCCACGTGACGGCGACCTGGTATCCCGCCTGTTCACCGACGCGGTGCAGGTCTTCCGTTGTCGCCTCGGGGATTTCGGTGTCCGCGGGGTTTCCGGCGAGTTCCTGTTCCAGCCGGACGTCGATGCGCACTCCCGCGCGGGGAATGTCGGTGACGCAGATGGCCTCGGGCCGCAGGTCGGCCAGCCGGTGCTGCAGCCCGGCCAGGTCGGCACAGTCGTTCCACGTCCAGGTCGGGATGTCGGCCACTGACCGGCCGGCCGCGGGCGCCTTGTGGATGGTGACGTCGTACCGGTAGCGGTTGAGTTCGTTGTCCGCGGTACCGCGCTTGATCCGGATGGCCAGTCCGACAGCCGATTCCCGGCGCGCGGCCCAGGTCGTGAAGTACTCGGGTGCCAGGAGCAGCTCGGCTTCACCGAGCACGGCATGCTCGACGCGCTGCCGGAGCACCGCGGCATCGGTGCCGGCGTTCTCGCTGCGGGCCAGCACGATGGCCGTCTGGAAAGTGTGCTGCAGACCGTGATTACGGATGTCACCAAGGAACAGGGTGCCGCCGGGCGCCAGCAGCTCGACGGCCTTGTCGATGACTTCGGTCAGATACGCCGCATTGGGGAAGTACTGCACCACCGAGTTCACGATGATGGTGTCGAAATGACCGCGAGGCAGGCCATCGGTGACGTGCGCCGCCCGGGCCATGAACTCGACGCGGTCGCGCCACGGAATCTCCAACTCCCGCAACGACTGTGCCAGCTTGTCCACTGCCGCCGACGACACGTCGGTCGCGACGTACTGCTCGCAGTGCGGTGCGATCTGGGACAGGATCAGGCCCGAGCCGGCGCCGATCTCCAGGACCCGCCGCGGACGCAGTTCCATGATCCGGTCGATCGTGGCGGCCCGCCCCTGTTCCATGTCGGCCAGCGGAATCGGCTCCCCGGCGGTG
>NZ_JMHT01000119.1 GCF_001905655.1 Mycobacterium sp. ST-F2 | reverse complement strand
AGACGGCACAAGCCGCCTGACCCTGTGTCCACCAAACAGGGTCAAGCCCAACCGCGCGAATCCACTCACCGGATAGGCGGCCGTCTCGCCGAACCACACCTCGCCGTCGACGTTGTAGAGGTCGACGCGCAGGAAATCGAAACCTGCCGCGATGCGCTCGGCCGCCGCGAGCATCTCGGTCAGCTGTGCGGGCGGTGCGGCAAGCGGGGCGTCTTCTGATCCCGGTCGGGTTGCCACTCTGGTCCAGGTCCGGTCGTAGTACGTGGGGCACGGGTCGGCGGCGCGTTCGGAGACGTGCAGTACGTAGCGTGCGACACCGTCGAAGACGAAGAACTTGTAGTCGGTTGGGAAGCCGGCCCCGTCCCCGATCCGCTCCTCGACCAGGAACGCAGGCTCGGCGTGGCTGTAGGCCCACTCGCCCATGATGTGCCAGTTCTCGTTGAAGAGCCACCCTTTGGTGTGCGCGGTGAGCTGCCGGATATCGGGAGTTCCGGTGCCGTCGACAATCTTTCCCCAGCGATGTGAGGGTTTGAGAATCCACCGGTCAGGTAACCCGACGGAAGCCAGCTCGGCCAGATCGGTGCCGGACCACAGCGTGCGGGGGATACGCACGGTGTCGCCCGCGGCGCGGCGGGCGAGTTCCTTTACGGCCAGTTTGTCGCAGGTCGGGCTGAGCAGTTCGCGACGGTCGTGCAGGATGCGCCAGTTGACCTTGTCGGTGAATCGTTGTGGTTCGATCAACTCGGGCAAACGCCGGTGCCGGCGTGCATACAGTACGAACCTGCGCCAACGCAGCGGTATCGCCCGCGCCAGCAGACTGCTGATCGTTTGGATCGCGGCGGTACTCGACGGCATCGCGACAGCTTAGAGGCAGGAGGAGACGGGTTGCCGGGGGATGCGATTCACAACTGGTTCGTCGAATGGGAGCGGTTGATC
The DNA here is from genome assembly GCF_001905655.1 of Mycobacterium sp. ST-F2. Classification (GTDB taxonomy): domain Bacteria; phylum Actinomycetota; class Actinomycetes; order Mycobacteriales; family Mycobacteriaceae; genus Mycobacterium. Next base: position 2,192 of record NZ_JMHT01000119.1, on the reverse strand, counting down.
CGGGACGTCGACTACGCCGGTGCGCGCAAGCTGTTCGACGACGACGTCGTGGGCTTCGGCACCTACATGCGCCTCGTCCGCGGGATCGACGAACTGGTTGACGCCCAATGGCGATCAATCTGGGGGCGCATCACCGACTTTCGCTTCGATCTGGACTCGCTGACGTCCCGGACGTCGGCGGACGGGTTGTCCGGCTGGGGCCTGTGCCTTTGGACGTCAACGGGTTACGACGCGGATCATCGTCCGTTCGCGCGGCCGGGACGGGCGACCGTGTTGCTGACGCGGTCTGCTGTCGACGCCCCGTGGTTGGGCGTTCACACCCATCTGTCCTTGGTGCCGGGAACGCCGCAGCAGACATTCGGCGCCTTCGTGTACCCCTGAAAGTCTGGCTTTTTCAGGAGTGCACACGTTTCAGTACGACGGTGGTGGGATGTCCTGTTGTTCTGCGGCCGCGGCTTCTGCCGCTTCCGCTCGGCGGCTTCGCGGGCGATGCGTTCATCGCGTCGGCGTTCGAACTCCGCGCGTGCAGCAGCTGCTTCTTTGATGTCGGCTTCGTTCAGGGCCCGCTCGTAGGCGATTTCTTGGGCGAGGTTCTGGGCGCGGGTGCGGCGCCGGATGGGCATCATGACACCCCTCCCCGGTGCCGGTGGGGTGTCCAGATCGGTGGCGCCTACCGGTGGCGGTTCCGAAAATGGGGTATCAGTCACCTTACGGGGGAACACGATTCGGCTCCCGGGCACGCTGATATAGGTGTGGCCGGTCGGTGCGGTCCACACAATCGTCCCGTCAGATTGTTGACGGTCACCCCAGCCATCCGGCCCGCCGTAGAACGTCTTCAGCAGGTGATGCTTGCGGCATTTGGGGCCCAAGTTGCCCGGATGGGTCGGCCCGGCCGGCCACGGGATCGTATGGTCCACATCGCAGCCGGTGGCGGGCTGATCACAGCCCGGGAACAGGCACGTCATCGCCCGCATCCGGACGAACTCATCCATCGCCGCCGAGGGCCGGTATCGCGGCACTTCGTCCAGATCGTTGGCCGAGGCGACCGCGCGGATCGTCGCTCCGCGGGCCACCAGATCGGCCAGGATCGCCGGCGGCACCACGCCGCCGCCCAGGACATACCCAACGGGGGTACGCACCGGAGCCGGAGCTTTGGTCGCAGCAGCGGGCGCCGAGGCCGGGACAGCTACAGGAGACGGGTCCTCGGCAGGCGTGGCGGCCGGTCGCGGCTCGGGAGCGGGCTCAGGCTCAGGTGCGGGCGGGGCGGGCGTCGGGGTCAGCGGCGCAGCCGGATCCCCACTGAGCAGCGGGTCAGCCACCGGCACCGGCAGCGCATCGGTCAGCACATGAATCATCACCGCCGTGGCCCGGGCATCGGGCCCGGCCGCCGGGCAGTCGGGATCACCGCATTGGCAGGCCAGCCGGTCCCCACGCGCGGCCAACACCCCAGAGCGTCAGCGCGGCGCTGCCCGAAGGTGCGCGGATCGTTGTCGCACACCTGCCGGGCCATCTCGGTCAGCACCCGATCGAGCAGTTCGGCGTCGGTGGCCAGGAGTGCACCCCAGATCGACGCGACGCCGGTGTCATCGTCCGGCTTGCCGAACCCCACCCCACGACGGCGGGCCGCCGACCGCACCTTCAGCACCGCAGCCGGATCGAACTTGTGCACCCAGCCGTCGATCTTCTTCTCAATCTTCTTGCGGGACAACCCCGCCCACTCACGCAGCGCCCCAGCCAGGGCAGCATCGATCACCGCCAAGATATTGGGATCCTCCACCAGCCGGGTACGCCAGCAGATCAACGACACCGTCCGCGCCGACACCCCGCCGTCAGCGAACACCGCCGCCACCCGCGGCAGCCGAAACCGCAACGCCACCGCCGTCGCCATCTGCCCCGACGCTTCCCGGGTACTGATCCCCAAAGCGGCACCGACCTCGCAGGCCGCGGCATCCCAGCCATCACAGGCCCACCACTGCCGATCCCCCTGATCATCGACCCGCAACGTGACCAGGTCCGCGATCGCAAAGAAACGGCCCGCCGCGCACCGGTTCTCCACCCGCGAAAAATGGACCATGGCGTCGACCACGCCGGCATCGTGAACCAGCGTGCCGCCGGCCCCAATCCCTACGCGTTCGAACATGTGTGGCGCTCCACGGGTTTTCGTGGGCGCCTTTGTGCTGTTCAGAGGTAGT
>NZ_JMHT01000118.1 GCF_001905655.1 Mycobacterium sp. ST-F2 | reverse complement strand
GGGACTTGACCCCGTGTGTTGGACACGCTTAATCCCAGGAATGCCTGGGGGAAGCGAGATGATCCAACTCGATGGCAAGGAAAAATTACCCCGATGAGTTCAAGCGTGACGCGGTCGCGTTGTACCGGGACACCGACGGTGCGACGATCACCGTGATTGCTGCCGAACTCGGTGTCAGCGAGGCCACGTTGTCGGCGTGGTGCAAGGCCGCCGGCGTGCCGGTCCGCCACCGCAAGCCCGGATCGGCCAGTGTGCCTGCACCGGGCGTGGAGACCCCGGAGCAGGAGCTGGCCCGGCTACGCGCCCAGGTCAAGGACCTGCAAGCGGAGAAGACGAAGCTGGCTACCGAGCGGGACATTCTGCGGTCGGCGGCCAAGTATTTCGCCGGGGAGACGAACTGGTGAGCCGCTTCCAGTTCGTCGCCGACCACCGGGACGCCTTCGAGGTGAAGTGGCTGTGCAGCGTGGTTGAGATCGCGCGTTCGTCGTTTTACGCCTGGTGCGCGGCAGCAGAAGGCCGGGATGCCCGCGCTGCTGCTGACGAGGCGCTCGTCGAGCGGATCCGGGTGGTGCATGACGAGGACAACACCTACGGGGCGCCGCGGATCACCGCTGAGCTCAACGACGGTGTGCCCGAGGCGAAGCGGGTCAACCACAAGCGGGTCGCCCGGGTGATGCGCGGCGCGCAGATCGCCGGCTACCGGCGCAGACGCCGCGTCAAGACGACGGTGCCGGATCCGGCCAACCAGAAGGTGCCCGATCTGCTCAAGCGGGATTTCACCGCGTCGGCAGTCAATGTCGCCTATGTCGGAGATATCACCTACTTGCCCCTGGCGACCGGCGGCAATCTGTACCTGGCCACGGTGATCGACTGCTGCTCACGGCGGGTGGCGGGGTGGGCGATCGCTGAGCACATGCGTACCGAGTTGGTCGAGGACGCCCTCAGGGCCGCCGCGGCGTTGCGCGGCAGTCTGGTCGGTGCAATATTCCATTCGGATCACGGAAGTCAGTACACCTCAAGAGATTTCGCGAACCTCTGCAAAGAACTGGGCGTCACTCAGTCTATGGGCGGCGTGGGGTCAAGTGCCGATAATGCCCTGGCCGAATCGTTCAACGCCGCCCTCAAGCGCGAGATCCTGCAAGACCGCACCTGCTGGATCGACGCAGCGGCCTGCCGTCGTGAGGTGTTCCGCTGGCTGGCCCGCTACAACACCAAACGACGCCACTCCCGCTGCCGCCATTCCAGCCCCGCCACCTACGAAAGGACCCTGACACCCGCTACGCTGCCCGAAGCTGCCTAACCACAAATCCCGTGTCCACTACATGGGGGCAAGGCCC
>NZ_JMHT01000117.1 GCF_001905655.1 Mycobacterium sp. ST-F2 | reverse complement strand
GGACCAGCAGTCCCACCAGTTAGGTGTCCACCATCAGGGGTCAAGCCCACGGTACTCGCCGGGGACGTTCGACCTGGAGCTCGGGAGCTGGTGGCAGCTGCCCGAGCTCGAGTAGTGGGTTCGAAATCACGCACGATGTCTCGGAAGCACACCCGGCTATCGGTCTAATCGAATTTCACCCATCCGTTACTGACCGCCGTGGTGAATGTTTGAGCGAAGAACTCGGGACATAAGTTGCGAGTCGCCGCAAGGATGACGGCCATCGATGACTCCATGCCGACACCACGGTTCGCAGCGTTCGCGCCGATCTTCGGCAATGACTGGCCCGCGCGAAACTCGTTGCATGCCGCCACGCCGATCTGCACCATCGCGTCCATCGCATCATCTGTGTAGCGAACACCGGCACGGTCGAGTTCCTGCAAATATCCAGCCGAATCAGCCGCAGCCGTTGGGGCAACCAAAACCGTGATAGCGAGCGCCAGCACCGTCCCGCTCACCGCAAATGGGATCACGCTCATCGCAGAAATGCCTTTGCCTAGGGAAATGTTGCCGTGCAGACTAACGCTCGAATGTGCAAAAGAGCGACGGTTTCGCTGACATGTGTCAAGCCGTACTTGATGACTAGTGGGACTGATACGTACGACTGTGGCCCAGCATGCGTACAAGAGTGTCTGCGCGGAAGGTTGGGCTTCGAACTTCACTTTTCGCCGCGTTGCAGGCGGTGACTGGACTAGTTAGAGGCTGTGCGGCCGATCGCCGCCAGTGCTCAACAGCCGGTGTCACCTGGACCTAGCGGCCGCATCACAGACATATCCCAATCGGTTTTGGTGCCCTCCAGAAGGACTGACCGGCCGAGACTCGACGAGGTGCAATGCGCCTCGCCCGAGGTGACCGAATGTGAATGCCTACCGCCCAACCCCTCGGTAGACGATCGACTAGCTTGTGGCCAAGCTGCATTCGATCTTTGCGTGGTGCACTGACAGAGCCCAGGCGGCGAGGCGATCGCTATGGGCATCAACTTGGGCAACGACTCTGTCCAGCCTTCTGAGGGCGTACTGCCGCTCATCGCGCCTCCAAACGCCGGACCGCGAGTGTCCGTCGAACGTACTAATCCGGTGCGACGCGATTCCCAAACATCAATATCGAACAAATGTTCTCGTACCCTGGTCAGCGAACGGGCCCATAGTGCGCCCATCTAGCCGGAAGTACGGACCCGAACACAATGACTGCTGAACCCCACAGCCCTACTGAGAACTGCGGCGAGCCCATGGTGCTGGAATCTTGGACGAACCCGACGAGCATTGAGCTCGATCGGCGCAAGGCCTTGCTCGAAGCCATGCCGGGCTACCAGTTGAAGCTTGACCTAGAAGCACTTGGGCGAGCGGGTCATGTAATGCACCACAACGCCCAAGAGCTTTCGCGCCACGCCACCGAGTACTTGACCGGCCGTCGCGGCTTCTCACGGAACGTCGGCGACGAATTCGAAAACGAGTTGGTGCGCTACCTGCACAACTATCTGACGTCAGTGTTTTCACTGATCGAGGCACAGCGGGTAGTTATGCGCCATTGCTTCGGCGAGAAGTCCGAGTTCGAGTTGGGCGAGTACACCGAGCACCGCAAGGCCTCTTTCGAAACCGGCGAAGCCGAATTCATGACCGAGCTGCGCCACTACTGCACGCATCGATCAATTCCCTTGCCCGGCATCAGCACAACCTTCTCCGGCGGCGCCGGCCTCCCGGGCCTACTGATCAACAGGCTGACACTCGACCGGACGAAGCTGCTGGAATCGAAAAGCTGGTCTAGCTCGGCGAAGGCTTACCTGAATGCAAAGGACGAGCATTTCGATCTGGGGCCGGTGATCGAGAGCTACGTCAACACCGCAAGCGCTTTCTTCAACTGGTTCGTGCAGCGGATCAACGAGATCAACTCTGACGAGAAGTCCGAATATATCAAGGCTGCAAATGACCTCAAGGATTGGTACGTGCAAGAGACCGGTCTCACTGACGAATTTGTCAACGGACCCGAGCCACGCCCGGCGTCACCTGGCGGGCGTGCGCAACGTCGCGCAGCGGAGCGACAACTCCGCAAAGACAAGAAGCCGAAGAATCGGTAGCCCGGAACATCCAGGCGGACAACCAATTTGGAACACTAGGCACTGGACTATTGCCCTGGTGCAGCAGCGAGAATTCAGCAATATGGAAGAAGGAACGGCTGAGCCCGTCGGCAGCTTCGCCCGCGACGGGCTCAGCGGCGACGTGGACAAAGGGGAGATCCGCAATTGACCAAGAAGCAGATGGAAGGCGAAATAGCCTGTGAAGCCGGATTCTTGGTGCAAATCGACTGTCTCGATACGAGTTTCGAATCTAGCACGGCGTGTTTCCCAATGACCGTGAAGCTACCTCGGCTCGATGCTGATCAGCATCAGTACAACTTGATAGCACCATTCTCTGCGTCACGCGCCGCCCACGATGCCGCTGACGCAGCCGAAGCGAAATACGCTGGCGACAGCAAGTGGGGTTGCTTGCAGAACCCGTACGACGACCCCGAATCAGCCGAGCTGAGACCGATTTACACCGCCGCATTGGTCGAGAGACTTCGGTTTACAACCGAAGGAAAAGCTGGAAACGATGATGAGATTCAAGACACCGTTGGGCATTTCGGACGAGACTATGCAGCTTGGTGGCCACGGTTCGCCGAATGGATCGGCGTCGTTACTTCTCAGGATCTAGTCCGACTTGGGCGGCAACGCCGTGGTACGACACTGGACGTTGTCTCCATGTGGGTACCAGAACCGGCAGGCGGCGAGGCGCCAGGTTTTTCAACGATCCGTTTTGGTGACTTACGCGGCTACTGCGGTGAGGCCCTTACCGGAGCCCAGCTTGAGCGGTGTTTCGCACTTGCAGGGACGTCGCAGAGGCCGCCGCTAGCGTGGCGTCTGATCCGTGACGCGCGTTCGCTTGCTCGCTATGACGAACACAGGCGAGCGACTCTCGATGCGGCCACTGCAGCTGAACTAGCCGTGACGGAAACGCTGAATCAATATGCTCTCGCAGCGAACCGGCCAACCGTCACAATGGAGATCAAGAGGACCAGGATGCTTTCGAACTTGCTGAGTCTGGCGGCCGAAAAGATTCCCCAGACCGTGTCACCGACATTGTCTGATCAGGCATTGGCGCACGTCGCAAGGCCTAGAAACAAGGCAATTCACCAAGGTGTTCCGCTCAGCAAGGTGTCAGCGGTCACGTATTTCCCCAGGTTTGAGGGGTTGTCCGTCACGTA
>NZ_JMHT01000116.1 GCF_001905655.1 Mycobacterium sp. ST-F2 | reverse complement strand
GGCATTCCGCGGAGGACATCGTGCGCAAGTTGCGCCGCGCGGACGAGTTGGCTGCCGAGGGCAAGACTGGCGAGGAGATCGCCGCCGAGCTGGGCGTATCGCCGGCGACGTTGTACAACTGGCGCCGCGCCTACGGCGGGATGGACACCGACGCCGCCCGCGAGCTCAAGGAGCTGCGCGAGCAGAACGCCCGCCTCAAGCGGCTGTTGGCCGAGGCTGAGCTGGAGAAGGACGCGTTGCGGGAGGTTGCGAAGGGAAAATTCTGAGCCCAGCTGCCAAGCGCCGCGCCGTGGACATGCTCAAGGACACCTTGAGCATGTCGGAACGGTTGGCGTGCAAGGCCGTTGGGCTGGCCCGCTCCACTTACAGAAACCTGCCGATGGCGCTGACCCCGTCCGATCCGGACGCCGATATGCGGGTTTGGTTGCGCTCGTACGCCACCAAACACCCGTGTCATGGGTTCCGGCGTGCCTGGGCGGCGTTGCGGTACGACGAGCGCCGTGAGGTGAACAAGAAGAAGATCCACCGGCTTTGGCGCGAGGAAGGTCTGCAGGTGAAGGTCACCTCGCCGCGCAAGCGGTCGGGGGTGTCATCGTGCCCACCGGAGGTCATCGCGGATGCGCCGAAGGTGGTGTGGGCCATCGATTTTCAGTTCGACTCCACCGTCGACGGCAAGGCCATCAAGATCGCGTCGATGCTTGACGAGCACACCCGTGAGTCGCTGCTGAACATCGTCGAGCGGTCGATCACCGCGCAGCGACTGGTGGCCGAGTTGGAGAAGGTGTTCGCCGCGGCCGGCGGGCCGCCGATGGTGTTGCGGATGGACAACGGCCCTGAGTTCATTTCGGCTGCGCTGCAACAGTTTTGCGACGGCAAGGTCGGGTTGTCCTACATCCCGCCGGGCACGCCGTGGAACAACGGCTACATCGAATCGTTCAACAACCGACTACGCAAGGAGTGCCTCAACCGCAATCACTGGAACACCCTGATGGAGGCCCGAGTGGTGATCGGGGACTTCAAGGCTGACCACAACCTGCGGCACCGGCACTCGGCGCTGGGCTACCGAACACCCGCCGAGTACGCTGCCGTCTGTACGTGCAGTCACACCCCGATGGCCTGCGAAATCAACTGAATCTGGATCAACAAACCCGACTCTAATTCCGGGTGGACTCAGAATCGGGGACTCGCCA
>NZ_JMHT01000115.1 GCF_001905655.1 Mycobacterium sp. ST-F2 | reverse complement strand
GGCTCTTCGCAGTTGAGGGTGTAGAGGTCATCGGCGCGTCGTTGCCGGGATAGGGGTCGAGGTCTCTCGAAGATGAAGGTTCCTACACGCCTCATCCGAAAGACCTCGACGTGCCTGACGCTACCGGTCGGGCGGGCTTCGCCCGCGCTGACCTGACTACTTTCTGCCGCCTCGACGACCTCGGGTTGGAGGTGACCGGCCAGCAACTGCACCCCGATCGTGCGGTATTGGCATGCCGGGTCAGCGACGACGACTCGTGGTGCCGCCGCTGCGGCGAGCGAGGCGTCAGCCGCGACAGCGTGACACGCGAGCTTGCCCACGAACCATTCGGGTGGCGGCCCACCACCTTGCTGGTCACCCTCCGCCGCTACCGCTGCGCCGGCTGTGCCCATGTGTGGCGCCAAGACCTCGGCAACGCCGCCGAACCACGCGCCAAGCTGTCCCGGCGTGCGTTGCAGTGGGCCTTGAAAGCGATTGTCTGCCAACACCTGACCGTGGCTCGCGTCGCCGAAGCGCTGGCGGTGTCGTGGAACACCGCCAACAACGCCGTCCTGGCCGAAGGGCAGCGAGTGCTGATCGCCGATCCGGCCCGCTTCAACGGCGTGCGGGTGATCGGCGTCGATGAGCACGTGTGGCGGCACACCCGTCGCGGCGACAAGTACGTCACCGTGATCATCGACCTCACCCCGGTCCACGACCAGACCGGCCCTGCCCGGCTGCTCGACATGGTCGAAGGCCGCTCCAAGAAGGCGTTCGCCGACTGGCTGTCCGAGCGACCCCAGCCCTGGCGCGACGGTGTCGAAGTTGTTGCCATGGACGGCTTCTCCGGGTTCAAGACCGCCACCACCGAAGAACTTCCTGAGGCAGCCACGGTGATGGATCCCTTCCACGTGGTGAGGTTGTCCGGCAACGCTCTCGACGACTGCCGCCGCCGTATCCAGGTGGCCACGTGTGGGCACCGCGGCCGCAAGACCGACCCGCTCTATGCCTGCCGACGCACCCTGCACACCGGCGTCGATCTGCTCACCGACCGCCAGAAAGCCCGGCTGGCAGCCTTGTTCACCGGCGACATTCATGTGGAGGTCGAAGCGACCTGGCACATGTACCAACGCGCCGTGGCCGCCTACCGCGAACCCGACCGCACGAAAGGCCGAGCCATGATGGCGGCGCTGATCGACACGCTGAGCGCCGGCGTTCCCAAACCGCTGACCGAGCTGATCACCCTCGGACGCACACTGACCAAGCGGGCTGTCGATGTGCTGGCCTATTTCGACCGGCCCGGCACCAGCAACGGACCGACCGAAGCGATCAACGGCCGTCTCGAACACCTCCGTGGCTCCGCCCTGGGCTTTCGCAACCTCACCCACTACATCGCCCGATCCCTACTCGAAACCGGCGGATTCAGACCCCAACTACACCGTCAATCATGAAGAGCC
>NZ_JMHT01000114.1 GCF_001905655.1 Mycobacterium sp. ST-F2 | reverse complement strand
GCCCGTTGGCCCGGGCGCGTTCTTTTGGCCCCCGCTCGGGCGGCCCCGCCGCTGCCGCCTGCACCACCGCCGGCGCCGCCGGAATTGCCGGCGCCGCTACCGCTATCCCCTCCGCCGCCGTTGGAGCCGGGCGCGCCGCTGCCGCTGGTACCGCCTTTGCCGCCGGCGCCGCCTTTGCCGCCGCCGCCACCGGCGCCGACATTGCCGGACTGCCCCGCCGTTGGGCCGGAGCCACCGGCGCCGGCAGCACCACCAGACCCGCCTGCTCCGCCGCCGCCGCCACTGCCACCGGCGCCGCCCGCACCCGTCGCGCCGTTACGCGCGCCCCCGGTTCCGGCCGCGCCCCCGTTTCCACCGTTGCCGCCGGTGCCGCCCTGACCTCCGGTGCCGCCTTTGCCACCTGTGCCGCCCTTGCCGGCGGAGCCGTTCAGCGTGTTGGTGTTGCCGCCGGTGCCGCCACCGCCGCCGCTGCCGCCGTTTGCGGCATCACCACCTTGGCCGCCGGCGCCACCCGTACCGCCACCGCCGCCGACGCCGAGGGCGCCGCCACGGCCACCGCTGCCGCCGTTTCCACCGGCTGTGCCGCTGCCGCCGTTCGCTCCGGTGGCACCGTTTCCTCCGTTCCCGCCTGCGCCGCTGTCGCCGGGCAGGCCCGTCTGATCGCTGCCGCCCGTGCCGCCCGTGCCGCCCTTGCCACCGTTGGCCAGGGCGTTGCCGCCGGATCCGCCTGCACCCGCGAGGTGCGCGACCGTGCCTGCCGCACCCGTGCCGCCTGTGCCGCCGTCACCGCCGTTGGGTCCACCGAGGCCACCATTGCCGCCGAGCCCAAAATTCTGTCCGTTGCCGCCTGTCCCGCCCTTGCCGCCGTTCTGTACATCGACGCCGTTCTGACCGGGACCGGCCGCTGACACACCGTCGACACCATCGGTGCCGGACCCTGCCGTGTTCGCAGTGGCGACATTCATTCCGTTGCTCCCGGCGCCGCCGTGGCCACCGTTGCCGCCACGGCCGCCGGTGCCGATCAGCGCAGAGCCGCGGCCGCCATCGCCGCCATTGCCACCTGAGACGTTGGTGTTGCCGTCGGCGCCGTTGCCGCCCTTGCCGCCGTTGCCCCAGAACCATCCCGCGTTGCCGCCGTGCCCTCCGTCGGCGCCGGCGATGGTCGAGCTGTAGCCGTCTCCGCCGCTACCTGCGAACAGCCCACCGTTGAAGCCGTTGGGATGTGCTGCGGTGCCGTCGGCGCCATTGCCGATCAGGAGGTTCACGCCAGGGATCGCTCCGGCGAGGTCGAAGAGGGCAGTGAAGGGGTCGGTCGTAGTCCCGGCCGACAGTGCGGCGGCCCCGAACAGGTTGCCGGCGGGAATGTTGTTGCACCCCGTCATGACGACGCACAGGTCATTTGGAGGGGATGCCGGCGCCGATACATACGGCGCAGCCTGTGCGGCGGGCGCGACGAGCAGTGCCGCACCGGGTGCGCACAACACGACGCCGGCCCCGCCGATGACCGCAGCAGTGGTCGCCAACGGCCGTATGCTGCGACGACGAGCATCACACTGTCGCCGGCTGGTCGGCGGCAACTTCTTTCCACGTTTGGACATGACAAACTCCCCCTTGCACTTGGCTCTAACTCATGTGGCTTGCGCGGGCATGGTCCAACAAGCCGGCTGATCAAGCTCTCTGCGGTCAGCCAACGGATTGCTCTGCGCCCCAGCGGAATACGAGTTCGTATGTTCAGGGCCCGTTCGGCTGAGACGTGACCGGAATGCCGATGATTTGCTTCGTCCCCACCGGGGACCGGTTGCCACCTCCTTGCCTGGGCAGGTTTGCTCTGGAGCATTGATTCGAATGTCGCCAGCACTGGAGGATCAGCTGGTCGGTTGCCCGAGTACAGGCAACGTGTCGAACGTGCCGTCTGCGTGTGATCAGTGTGGATACGCAGCACAGCGGTGCGATGAGTACCGGACTACCTAAATTGCGGCGGTTGCTGACGCGAGGGAGCCCGACATGGAAATCAGAACGGCCCACCTACGTAAACGTCAGTAGGGCAGTCGAACTGGAGAAGGCGAGGGATGGCGACCGGGCTCAAGCCGGCGGGGGCATCACCGTCAGTAGCAACCGGACCAAGTCGGCTTGGCGATGGGTGTCGGTCTTGTCGAAGACGTGTTGGAGGTGCGTCCTTACGGTCGCTTTCGACACGGCCAGATTTTCCGCGATGAGGTTGATGTCTTCACCGCGGGCAACTCGGAGCGCCACTTTCGTCTCGGTGGTGGTCAAGCCAAATAGGCGTTGTACCAAATCTTCTGGAGATTCGCGGTCTACTTCGGGGTTGGTGATGTTCACAAGCACCATGGCTGTTGCCGGATCACCTGAACTCGATGCCATTGGTATCACGTCGATTTGATACGGCCGCTTCCCGGAGGGGCGCTCACACGTCATGGAACACCCCCTTCGCGCGTCCGAACGCGGGCAAATGGCGCCGTTGATCGCGGCCTGGATGCGGTTGTTGACCGAAGCATTCGTCGCTTCGATCCTGCCGAACCGGATGGTCAGACCGTCAGACGATGTCAGCATCCCTGCTGCGGCATCATTTGCGTACGCCACGTTGCCGCCTGAGTCGACGACGATGGAGCCGTGTTGTACGGAGTCCAGTGCAGTGAAGATGCCGTCTGCAGTCTCGGTGAGGACTGCGACTCGCTGCTGGGTCGCGAGTGACTGAGCCAAGTGAGGGATGAGAGCTCGGACCAGCCGCACTCTTTCGGCGGTATCGAATGGTTCCCGCCATTTGGGTGCTGCCGCGAGAAATGTTCCGGCGGTCGTGCCCACGGCGATTTGGGTGAAGATGCCGTCGTCAAGGTCGTGGGGGCGCATGAAGTCGATTTCGAACTCGGTTTGGGGGCGACGTGAGACCAGCGCCTGGCCACCGTGGATCACGCCGGCAGGACTGTCCTCCTGGCGTGTTCCCTGTGAATGAGTCCAGCGTGTTTTAGAGTCCCGTGGCCC
>NZ_JMHT01000113.1 GCF_001905655.1 Mycobacterium sp. ST-F2 | reverse complement strand
ACGCGTGAACCACGCCAGATCCGAAGTCCACCACTCCCCGGGACGCTATCCTGAATGACCTCGGCCGTTGAGTTGGGGTGTCGCAACCGCGTGCCCATGCGTCGGACTGACAGCAACGTGATCGAGACCGCTTCTTTTAGTAGACGAAATCAGATGTCCGACACTGTCCTTACGTACCGGTTCACGGTGACGTTGCCTTCGGGGGAGGGGTGGTCGGATGACGAGCGGGCGCGGTACCCGGCTTTGTGGAATCGGGTAGTGGTAAAGCCACATCACCACCTGCCCGTCAGGCAACGCGATCAGCGCACCCGTACCTGCCGCACCCGAGCGGGCTGCGGGGAGTACTGCTTAGGAGGCACGAAATCATTCGGCATCGGCCCGGTATCGAACACCCTTGCCCCCTTTTAGGAGAATGCTCGGTCCGAGAACGGGTCTGATCGGTCTCCTACCTAGGAACGAGGGCGGGGTCATTGCCACGCGCTGGGTGCACTCGAGCGCGTTCTACATTCGTTCCGGTGCAGCGATTCCGAGGTGTGTGAGGCCATGCGCCAGTACTCGGGCAGTCAGGCCGGCTAGTGCGAGCCGGCTCTCGCGGATCCTGCTTTCAGTAGCGAGAACGGGGTTGTTCTCATAGAAGGCGGTGAAATCTCTGGCGAGATCGAAGAGGTACGCGCACAGCCGGTGGGGTGCGCAGCGTTCGATGGTCTCACGGACGGCGCCGTCGTAGGACAGAAGCCGCAGCGCGAGTTTCCGCTCATGGCGTGTAGATATGTGAAATACGCTCCCGTGCAGAGCTATTGGGGTGAGACCTGCGCGGTTGAGGAGGCTGTGGATACGGGCGTGAGCGTATTGCAGGTAGGGCGCGGTGTTGCCGTCGAAGGCCAGCATCCGGTCCCAGTCGAAGACGTAGTCCTTGATCCGGTCAGTAGACAGCTCGGCGTACTTCAACGCACCCAGACCTATCGCCGCACCGAGAGTGCCCACATCGTCGTCGGGCAGGTTGGGTGAGCGGTCCGCGACTAGACGGCGCCCACGCTGGATCGCTTCGTCGACGAGTTCGATGAACTTCATTGGTTCTCCGCTGCGGCTGCGCAGGCGTATGCGGTTGGCGTCGAGGACGAGGCCGAAGTTGACGTGTACGGGCCGCACAGGTGGCCGCAGCCACCCTGCCATCTCCGCCACCGCCCACACCATCTGCAGGTGCTGTGCCTGTTCGGTGCCGATGACGTAGAGCAGCAGTGTCGCCTTCACGTGCTCCACCCGGTCGATCACGCAGGCGAGGTCGCTAGTCGCATAGTTGAACCCACCGGTGCGGGCTAGCACGGTCAGCGGCAGAGGCGCGCCCTCTCGGTTGGTGAACCCGGGCACGAATACGACTTCGGCACCGTCGGATTCGATGAGCAGACCCGCACTCTCCAGCCGGGTGAGGACGTCGGGCATCAGGGACTGATACGTCGACTCACCAGCCAGGTCGTCGTCGGTCAACAGGATGCCGAGTTTGGCGTACGGCTCGTTGAAGTGCCTGGTGGATTCAGCGACGAGGACACTCCACAGTGCCGTGGTCTGCGAGTCCCGACGGCCTTGGAGCTTCACGACCCGCTCCCGCGCCCGCGCCCGCGCCTTGAAGGATTCGTCGTCATCGAACTTGAGCCGGGCCCGCTTGTAGAACGCGTCGAGATCACCAACGGTGAAGTCGGCGACGGCGTCGGTGCCGGCCTCGTCGATGAGGTGCTCGATGAGCATGCCGAACGGGGTGCCCCAGTCGCCGATGCTCGCGGATGACGCGGTGGCCATCGAAGCCGTAGAGGCGGGCCAACGCGTCGCCGACGACGGTCGTTCGCAGATGACCGACGTGCATCTCCTTGGCGACGTTGGGTGCCGAGTAATCGATGACGACGGTTTCAAGCGTGGTCGGCAACTGCACACCGAGGCGAGAATCTTCCGACATCAGCGTCATCTGCTCGTCAAGGAACGGGCCGCGGAAGGTGACGTTGATGAAACCTGGCCCTGCGACCTCCAGTGACGCCACCGGGCTGGCATCGGTCATGTCGAGCATCTCCCCCGGCGACCTGCCGAGGGTCGCGGCCCAGCCGTCGTGCCACGTCCAACGCGCCGTTGGCCTGAGCGTCGGCGGGATCGCTTGTACGCACGACCGGATCTATGTCAGGCGCACCGGCAACTTTAGCGAACGCCGGCGACAACAGTTGGGCAGCGATGCCTAGCGGGTCGGCCATGAGCCAAGGAGCCTAGCGAGACAGCGCCAGAATCAACGACTCATTTCTTTCTTTGAGCAGGCTTGTATTCGGCGCTTGGTGTCAGCCTGTTCCAGGCAAGCGAACTTAGAGCGCGGCCCTGCGCCGGTAGAGCGGGCCGACCTCAACCCCGGCGGATCACGGCTGCGATCGACAACCTCGCGAAACCCCGCTCGGCCAACTCGTCGATCACCGCGTTGCGGATTGCCGCGGTGATCCGTGGTCGTAGGGCGGCGGCGCGGGTCTCTGATCGGCGAGTCGACGTCGGCCGATACCAATAGGACGAGACGGTACCGGTCCACCATGTACGGTTATGGAATGGACGAGACCGACCCGTGCCGTCCGTAGGTGGGAGAGATCATGACATCTGACGAAGTCGTTCGCCGCGCATTGCAGCTGCTGCTCGCACAGGACATGGCCGGCTTCGCCGGGCTGTGGGCGGAGGAGGGCGTGCTGGAATTCCCACTCGCCGCGCCCGGTTTTCCGACTCGCGTGCAGGGACGTGCGGCGGTGGCGAAGTACCTGAGTGGCTACCCGGACATCCTGCAGATCAAGGACATCCCTCGACAGAGGGTCCATCAGAGTGTCGATCCGGACGTGGTGATCGTCGAATTCGAGATCACCGGGACCGTCACCGCCACCGGGGCGCCGTACCGGATGACCTACATTGCGGTGATCACCACGCGCAACGGAGAAATCCAGTCCTACCGTGACTACTGGAGCCCAGCGGCGGCTGCCGACGTGATAGGTGGCGCGCAGGCACTGCTGAACGCATTTCCCGGGTCGACGCATGAGTAGAGTCCTGGCCACCGGAGCCACCGCAACGACCAGCAGCACGGCGGCGGACTTCCTGGCCGGACGCGGCGTCGCGACTCGCCTGAGACATGAAACCGAACACAACCCGGCAGCTTCGGCTCGATTGGGCCGACCAAGAGACCTGCAACGAAGCGCTGCAAGGCATCTCCGCGATCTACTTCATCGCCCCCAGGGGCCTCAGTGAACCGGTGCCCCTGGTAGCGGTGTTCCTCGACGACGCCGCGCACGACACCGCGCACATCCTGACCGGGCCTGCGGCACTCACCTGCACCGATGCTGCCGACATCCTCACCCGACTGACCGGTCACACCGTCCGGCGCCAATCCGTCTCCGAGGAGGAGGTCGCCAGCCGCATCGCCCAGCACGGCGTACCCGCTGCAATCGGGAAGGTCCTCACCGCCACGGACGTCGCCATCGCCATCGCCGACGGAGACGAAGACCACGCCACCGACACCGACACCGACGAGCGAATCGCCAGCCAACCTGCTCGCAGCTTCAGCACCTCCGAAACAAAGGAAATCCAATAAAACAGTTGCTATTTCACGACGACGTCCAGTTCTGGTTCGAGACACTGCGCGTCATCGGGCATGCCAGCTACGGTGGGGCAGACTTCGGCGAGGTAGTCGCGACCGCATCTCAGATCACGGCAGGCGACTACGACAGCTGGCACGACGCCTGGCTCGCCACGGCGGAGCGGGTGGAGGCAGAAGCCCGCGCAGCCCATCCCATCAGCGCCCGCGACGGCTTCCTTCGCGCATCGACCTATTACCGGTCCGCCGAGTTCTTCCTGCATGGCAACCCCGACGACCCGCGCATAGAGCACGCGTTCACCCGAGGCGTCGCCTGCTTCCGTTCCGCGATCGCCCACCTCGCCGCGGTCGAACCCGTCGAAATCCCCTACGCGGAGACGACCCTCAGTGGCTACTTCTACCGCGCATCGGGTGAGCGGCCAAAGCCGACGCTGGTCATGCACAACGGTTTCGACGGCAGCGCCGAGGAGCTCCACTTCTTCGGAGCCGTCGGAGGTCAAGAACGCGGCTACCACGTCCTGACCTTCGACGGGCCAGGCCAGGCGACCGCAATCCACCGCGACAAGCTGCCGTTCCGTCCCGACTGGGAGAACGTCGTCGGCCCCGTGCTGGACTTCCTGCTCACCGACCGCAGCGTCGACCCGGCGCGCATCGCCCTGCTCGGCCTGAGCCTTGGCGGCATGCTCGCACCCCGAGCAGCAGCTTTCGAAACGCGACTGGCCGCGGTGGTGGCCGTCGACGGCGTTTACGACGGGAGCACCGCCATCACCACGTTCCTCGAACTGGACCGCGTGGAGATCTCCAGGAGAGCCAATGCCGACCACGACGAGGAACTCGACGAACTGATCGCCGCCGCCCGCGACGACAGTCCCGTCATCCGCTGGGCCTACGGCCACGGCCGGTACGCGATGGGCGTCCAGACCGACCGCCAGTTCCTCGCGGCCTTACTGAAATACAACGTCATGGACGGGATCGCCGAACAGATCACCTGCCCCGTGTTGGTCTGCGAAGCCGCTGAAGACCTGTTCTTCGCCGCCGATGAGTCGCGTGAGTCAGAGCCGCGGCGCCTCTACGACCACCTCACCGCACCGAAGATGCTGCTGACC
This sequence comes from Mycobacterium sp. ST-F2, assembly GCF_001905655.1. Taxonomy (GTDB): domain Bacteria; phylum Actinomycetota; class Actinomycetes; order Mycobacteriales; family Mycobacteriaceae; genus Mycobacterium. Next base: position 7,827 of record NZ_JMHT01000113.1, on the reverse strand, counting down.
TTTCCCGCCACCGAAGGTGCCGCCGAGCACTGCCACTCGGGTGCCCAACGACTCGCCGTCGGGCGTATCTTCGACTGGCTCGACGACACGATGCCGCCGCGGCCAGAGCACTATTCCTGGCATCCGCCGAAAGCAGCTTCGTGGCCGGCAGCGAACTAAGCGTGGACGGTGCCATGTCGCAGGTCCAGCTGGACTGCTCGCACATGTTGGTCAACCAAGCGATGGTGGAGACGTAGGCTGTGTAGCCACCTGGCAGGGCGAGCGGCAGGTCGGCGACTGCGCCAGGCCCGGTAGGTGCGCGTGGCGATCTGGCAGCCCTGTTCACGCAGACTCCGGCAGATCGACTCGACCGCAGCACCTTTGGATCGAATCGTGTCGACGAATTTGATGATCATCGGTTTCGGGGGTCGGTGAAAGTCGTTCTGGGACGTGGTGACAGTCGTTGTGGCTGTTCCGCTTTTCGGGCCGCTCCCCGCACCCCGGAGCGCACCTTTCGGTGCACCGGACTCTCCTCAAGACCCGGTCACGCTGCTGTGTCGGCGTCCTCGTCGACGTCCGGCCAGGGCGCGGGGATGGCCGCACCCGGCAGCGGCAGCGGGTGACCGGTCCTAGCAGTGAGGCCGTAGGTACCGATGCCGACCCCTCAGCCTTCTGAGGCCAGCGAAGTAGGCGCCGCGACAGAGCTGTGGGCCGCTCCATGAGACCGATCTAGCCGATGCGTGGTCTGACGGTCCGTCTCGACGTCGCATTCGTCACTGCCGAGATGCCGCCTAATGGAGCCGTGTCAGCAACTGTACTTTGAGGTACAGTACGCACACCGCTCCTGCGGCACAGCGAGGAAGGATCCGCACATCGTCTCATTGACTGTGGTAGCGATCGTCGCGGTCGTGGCATTGCTGTCACCGCTCAGCGTCAAGGTGCTCCGACTGCCCGTGCCTGCGATCGTGCTCGAGATCCTCCTGGGCGTCATCGTCGGCCCACAGGTGCTCGGCTGGGTGCACATGGACGCTGCGCTGCAGGTGCTGTCGACGATCGGTTTGAGCTTCCTCCTGTTGCTCGCCGGGCTGGAGATCGACGTCCGCCAGCTGAAGGGGCCAGTGCTGCGGCGCGCCTCGGGCGCCTTCGTGGTGTCGTTCGTCCTCGCGGTGGCCGTAGGCGTCGGCCTGGGGATGTTGGGCCTGGCTCGGTCGCCGGTGCTGATGGCCGTGATCCTGTCGGCAACCGGACTCGGCATCATCCTTCCGGTCCTGAAGGACGCAGGGATCGTCGAGACCCGAGCAGGGCAAGTCATCGTGGCCGGTGCGTCGATTGCCGAAATAGTGCCCATCATCCTTCTCTCCCTGTTGTTCTCAGAAGACACGTCGGCGGGGGTGGGGGCCAAGCTGACGTTGCTGGCGGCGTTTCTCGGATTCACCGGTGCCGTCATCGTCGTCGTTCTCGGCCTGGAGCGTGCCCACACCGTCTGCAAGACGCTGCTCGACTTGCAGGACACCACCGCCGAGATCCGAGTCCGCGGAACCGTCGCGCTGCTGCTGGTCTTCGCCTCTCTCGCCACGGCATTCGGCCTCGAGTCAATCCTGGGGGCGTTCCTTGCCGGGGCTGCGTTGACTATGCTCGACCGCGACGACGACATGACCCACACCCAGTTCTATACCAAGCTGCATGCAGTCGGATTTGGCGTCTTCATCCCGTTCTTCTTCGTCGCAACCGGCGTGTCACTCGACGTTCGAGCACTCGTCGACCAGGTGTCCTCCTTGGCCAAGATCCCTGTCTTCCTCATCGCCCTCCTGGTCGTGCGTGCCTTGCCGGCCGTCTTCTACCGACCGTTGCTCGGCCAAAGCCGCGACGTCGTGGCCGTAGGTCTGCTGCAAGCCACCTCGCTGAGCATTCCGGTGGTGGCCGGGGGCATCGGCGTGGAGTTGGGCCTGATGCAGCCGGCCAACTACGCAGCGCTAGTCGCCGCGGGGTTGTTGTCGGTCATCGTCTTCCCGCGACTGGCAGTCCTGCTGCTGGAACGGGGGACGAAGGAACCAGCCCCGTCGGACGTACGCGCACACGACGGCCTCGACGACGCCGTGGATCCTAGGCGCGAAAGCGACGACCGACCGCGCCCCAACCCGTGACGCCCGTCGCAGACTCCCTGAAGTCTCTCGACGAATTGCACGCAGATGATCTCGTCAGTGCTCACGTCGTGTCCCCAAGGTCGTCGTCAACCTCTTGACTGCCCGGCGAGCTCGTGCGATCCGAAATGTACGGCTGAGTACATCCGGCTGTGACGAACTCGCGGTATCGGCTCGACGGTGCGTGCGGTCGACGGGGGAAGTGCGACTGACGAGACGCTATCCTGGTTAGATGGCAGTAACGCGGATGCTCGAGAAGGCTGCAACGGGCGAGACTCCGAGGCCGCCGTTGTCGCCGCGTGGCCTGCGCAGCCGTACCGCAGTCATCGACGCGGCCGCGACCATGATGCGTCACAGTGGTGTGGCGTCGACCAGTCTCGACGACGTTCTGGCGGCGGCGGGTTGCGGCAAATCGCAGCTTTATCACTACTTCGACGACAGAGCCGACCTCATCCGGGCAGTCATCGACCGTCAGGTCGAACTGATCTTGGCGGCGCAACCGGCGATACATCACGCGGATTCCTGGGCGGGCCTGCGGCGGTGGGCTGACCAGGTGTTGGAGAGTCACCGTGTCGTCGACGGGCCGTTCGCGTGCCCGCTCGGATCGATGGCTGCTGAACTCAAGAATGATGACGCCTACCTTCCACACTTGGACGCGGCCTTCCGCCGATGGGAGGAACCGCTGGCGCGCGGCCTGGAGGTCATGCGCGAACGGGGTCAGCTCACACGGCAATCAAACCCTGATCGACTTGCCCAATCGATCGTCGCCGCTGTGCAGGGTGGGTTGATGATGGCCCAAATACACGACGACGGAGCGGTTTTCGAGGATGCGGTGGAAAATGCGCTGCTGTCCTTGCGTCGCAGGGCAACGCCACGGCGACGGCCGGTCGCGGCGAAGAGCTGACTGAGCCGGGTTCCACTTGAGTGGACGAGATCTCGGTCTAGACCTGGTAGCGCCGCAGGGCCGCCACCGCGTCGTCGAGCACGTCGCGCATGACTTCGATTCGGCCGTGGACTGAGGCAAGGAGGTATCCGCCTTGCACAGCCGCGAGGAGACTGGCGGCGAGGCGGTCCGGATCGGCGTCGGAATCCAACTCGCCGCACTCCTGAATCCGGCGCAAACCGGCCGCCAGGTGCCCCTCCCAGGTGCGGAATGCAGCATCTAACGCAGGCCGGTACTCCGGGGAGTGTCTCAATTCCGTCGCCAGGGTCGCGAGGGGACACGCGAACGGACCATCCACGGCGTGTTGTGCGTTCACGACGCGCGACAGCCACGCATCGAGCCCGTCCCACGAATCGATCGAGTCGGCGCCATCGTGACCGTCGAGTTGGACCGCGAGTTCCCGATCGATGACCGCTCGGACTAGTTCTGTCTTGTTGCGGAAATGGAGATCAAGATCTCTGGCTTCGGTCGCGTGAGAGATGTCGCCGATCGACGTCGCGGCAACGCCGCGGCGGTACATCATCGATGCTGCAGCATCGACGATCGCCGCACGTGCGTGCTGGTGATGACGGTGCGTGGCAGATGTGTGGCCACCGGTTGTTGGGGTCGGGCCTTCGTTCATTGATTTTCTCCTGTTGACGCGGTCCAACCCGGGCCAGAAGCGGCGGTTGAAAAAGTAGGCTACGTGGTTGTAGCAGGTCTGAGTCAGACACCCGCCGGTGGTGGGCACGATGCCCTTGGGCCTGCCGGTGGTCGCGGAGGTGTACGGGCAGGAACAGCGGGTGTTCGGAGTCAAGAACTCGGGCCCGTGTTGCGTTCGGCGACGCCTTCGGCGGCGCGCTTGAAGTCAAGCAAAGCAGGCAATTCGCCGCGTACACCTCTACGGACTTGCCGCTCTGAGGCTCCCACATCGGCGGTTACAAATGTGCCACGTCGTGAATACGGCGGGGTCGCGTTCACTGCCGGTCGCGAATAGCCAGCCGGCCCGAAGGCGCCGGCATGAACTAGCGCGGAGCTACCATTGTTATCCCGCGACCGCGGACGCCTCCATGTTGGTTCGCCCGAGGCAGGTCGAGTGGACAGGCATACTGTACTACGCGGTACATCTGCCGGGCTACGCGGTTCGGGATGACCGGCCTCAGCAAAGCGCTCGGCATCGTCGCCATCCTAAGTCGTGCAGACCGCCGTTACGGCCCTTGCTGGCACGGAGACATCCCGGCGGCTCTGCGGGTGGTCGACGGCGACACCGTGAACGTCCTCGACGTGGAGGCGTCAACCAGCGAGGTGTTCCGTTGGCTCGACATTGCCGTTCGGGCGCTCCATGTGCGCTACTCGCCATGTTTGCGCCGATCGCACAATCTGAACTACTCGGTTCACTTCGAGATGAACTGCGCGGTACAATTTGCGCTGCGCCGCTCGGGCGGTTTGACGCCGGGGCACATCCTCTCAGATCGCATGCGCTACAGAGGAACTGGAGTCGGATGGGCGGGCAAATAGCCGATACGGATGCGACGATTCGCGAGATGATCGACAAAGCCATAGGGGTGCTGATGACGCTGCGCGGGTGCTCGGAGCAGGCGGCGTTCGACGAACTAGTCGTAGCGCTACAGGATATAGGCGTGGACCCGTCCGGCGTCGGTGGCGGCGATCGCCGTGTCGATGATTCTCCGCACGCCGCGGGGTGGGTTCATGTGGTTGAAGTGCAGAAAGTGCCCGCCAACGGTGACTACGACCCCGGTGGGCTGACGATGGTCTGCAGGTTACCTCTGCTGCGCGACGCCGACGGGGTCGTCGGGCAGGCCCACTGGGAAGGTCCCGATGCCGATGGGTCGGTGTTGCAGTACGGGGTGATGACCCCCACCAGCTCTACGGTGCTGATTGCCACTGCCGACTTGGCGGTAGCCACCCGCGCCCTGAGCTGGATCCACGGTGGGCGCCTCGTCCAGCGCACCGTCACCTACGGCGGATGGACCGGGCATCGACCGAATCCCTGAACGTGTAGCCGTCACGACTTCATCGCCGAGACGGGAGTCGTTGCAGCAGGTGCTGAGTGGGTGAATCCGATGAGTATCGGGGGCGACGCTCAGTGATGCGAATGCTCAGCCTCGCCGCCTGTGAGCAGTGACCTCACTCGGGCACCCGAGACCGGAAGCCCTTGTTGAATTCATGGGGGCCTTGACAACCCGACGTCATCGGGGCGGAAACCCGCACGTCGCGGCGGAGCAAGTGGAATCAGCCGAGGTTTTGTGCCGCCTCCATGGTGGGCTGTCACTCCGGGTTGAGGGCAGCGTAGTAGAGGGTTCGGACGTTGTTGGGTGAAACCACTGCGCGGCAACCGGTCCCGCGAATGCGGGTGCTTCAGCGCCGGGCGAGGTGCCTACGAGAAGTGTCATCGTCCGATGCCGCCCGTTGAATGTGCGCAGAGACCAAGGCCCGCGGATTCTTGGGTATTATGAAGCAAGGTCAGGGCCACCCGAGATGTACCTAACAGTACACTCTGACATATGCCCTTGTTCAAAATGTCAGACTCGCAGTCAGATTCGCCGTACCGCACAGGAGCGGCAGGGTGACCTTCGCCTTGTCAGTACAGTCGCGTGATCATCAGGGACTAGCACTTCGGCGCCTAGGCTCTGCAGGATCTGCGCCTCCACGACGTGCTCGCGATGCCTACGGTGGTCATCACCAGGACCGCCGACGCCGCGATGATGCACTCAGTCATGTCCCGCGCGCTCATCTGCGATATGCCATTCTGGGCACGTATGTCGGCGGGCGCCTGCTCGCTCCAACGACACGACCCGCTGACGGAGTTCCGCTTGCATGGCATCGTCGTGTAACGGCAACCCAATTCGCGCGTAGGACCACAACGTGACCATCGAACGGCACCGTCTGTTCCTGCTGCGTCACGGCGAGACCGAGTGGTCGGCCAACGGGCGGCACACCGGGACCACTGACCTCGAGCTCACCGACGTCGGCCGAAACCAGGCTCGGCTGGCTACCCAAGCGATCTCCGCTCTCCGGTTGACGAACCCGCTGGTGTTCAGTAGTCCAAGGCGTCGGGCGCTGGTCACCGCCGAGTTGGCGGGGTTGACGGTTCACGAGGTCACCCCTCTTCTCGCAGAGTGGGACTACGGCGATTACGAGGGGCTGACCACGCCGCAGATCCGAGAGAGCGTTTCCGGCTGGACCGTGTGGACGCATGGCAGCCCCGGTGGGGAAAGCGTCTCCGAGGTAGCCGAGCGTGCCGACCGCGCTGTGGAACTGGCGCTGTCACACCTCGACTCCCGCGATGTCGTGTTCGTCGGCCACGGCCACTTTTCCCGCTCGATATTGATGCGGTGGATGGAGTTGCCGGTCAGCGACGGGATCCGCGTGTCGATGGCTGCCGCGTCGATCGCGGTGTGCGGCTTCGAGCACGGCAAGCGCCAGATCGCAGCCCTGGGGCTGACTGGTCACCCGAATCCGTGTCTGCCGGAGTGACGGGCGCCGGCGTTCAAGCGTCGAGATGATGGTCGGCATCTCCAGCTTGCCTGCCAACTCAGCTACCGCGGCGCCGGCGGGACGGAAGCCGCGGCTGCCGCTTCGTTGACTGCGCCCGTCCACTGAACGCCGTCCCACCACCACGGGTCGGATTCAACTGGCAGTCGCAACACCGTGATCACGAAGGTGCGGAGTGGCGAAAATTCGCGCCGGAACCCTCCGTGCTAGGCCGGTTCCTCCGCCTCACTTCGCCTCGGGAGAACCCAGTCCGGGCGCGCAAAGTGGCACGTGTAGCCGTTGGGGTATGTGATCAAGTAGCGCTGGTGCTCGGGCTCGGCTTCCCAGAACGACCCAGCGGACTCGATGGTGGTGACGGCGTCGCCTGGCCACAGGCCGGACGCGTCGACGTCCGCGATCGTGTTCTGCGCGATTTGCTCCTGCTCCATGGAGGTGGGGAAGATCGCGGATCGGTAGCTCGTGCCGAAGTCGTTGCCTTGGCTGTTCAGCGTCGTCGGGTCGTGGACCTGGAAAAAGTACGCCAGGATGTCGCGATACGTTGTCCGGGTCGGGTCGAACACGATCTCGATCGCCTCAGCGTGCCCAGGGTGGTTGCGGTAGGTTGCGTAGTCGTTGTCGCCTCCGGTGTAGCCCACACGGGTGTCGACTACGCCTGGCTGTTGCCGGAACAGATCTTCCATACCCCAGAAGCACCCACCGGCGAGGATGGCCGTCTCGGTGTCGGGGTTGCGGGTGATCGTCCCGGTGCCGTCGATGCTGCTGGTCACGCTGAATCTCCTGTCGATTCTGCTCGAGAGTCGTCCAGGGAACGGTATTGGCCGTATCCCTCCTCCTCGAGCGATGAGTCCTGGACAAGTCGGAGGGTGGTGGAGTTCATGCCGTACCGACGTCTGCCGGCTTCCTGCGGCCCGTCCGGCACGAGGTGGCCGAGGTGGCTGTCAGCACCCGCCGAACGCACTTCGCTGCGTGGCGTGGTCGGCTGGTGGTGGGTTCTGGTGTCCAAGGCGCCGTCGTCAATCGGCTTGGTGAAACTTGGCCGCCCCGTGCCATTGTCGTACCTTTCGGTTGAGTAGAACAGATCCTGCCCAGAGACGACCTGGATGACATAGCGTTGCTGTTCGGGGAGGTGGCTGAGCGCCCCCTCAGTGTTGACGTAGTCCTTCGAAAACAAGGCTTCCTCCTGGGTGGTTCAACTTCCCCCACCGTAGATCAAAGTGTGAGAGCAATGATCAGAACCTGTGGATGAGCCTCGGCGAGGCGGCGTAGGAA
>NZ_JMHT01000112.1 GCF_001905655.1 Mycobacterium sp. ST-F2 | reverse complement strand
GATAGCGTCCCGGGGAGTGGTGGACTTCGGATCTGGCGTGGTTCACGCGTTGTGATCAACGAGTCATGGTGAACGCTAGGCGATTTGGTGTTGTTTGGCAAGTGCTGCCGCGGCGTGTTTGGCGGCGATCACGGCGCGTAGTTCGTCCATGGAGACATCGGAGAGGTAGCGGCGGGTGACCTGCCACTCGTCGTGGGATTCGATGACCACCGCGGTGGCCAGGCGAAGGAACGCCGCCGGATTGGGGAAGATCTCCACGACATCGGCCCGACGCTTGATCTCTTTATTCAGACGCTCTATCGGATTATTCGACCAGATCTTCTGCCAATGCGCCTTCGGGAACGCAGTGAACGCCAACACGTCGGTCTTGGCCTCGCCCATCATCGCGGCCACCTTCGGGAACGACGCGGCCAGGGTGTCGGCGACCCGGTCCCACTGCGCGGCGACCTCGTCGGGTTCGGTGTGAGCGAAGATGGTCTTGACCGCCGCGGTAACCGCCGGGGCGTGTTTGGCCGATACCGCGGTATGCAGGTTCCGCATGAAATGCACCCGGCACCGCTGCCACGATGAGTTCGTGAACTGCTGTGCCACAGCGACTTTCAACCCAGCGTGCGCATCGGAGATGACCAGGTGCACCCCCGATAGGCCGCGCGCCTTAAGCGAGGCGAGGAACTCGCGCCAGAACTCGAACGACTCGCTGTCACCGACCGCGGTGCCCAGCACCTCACGGGTGCCGTCGATCGACACGCCGGTCGCGACCACCAGGGCCTGGGAGACCACGTGCGCCCCCACGCGGACCTTGCAGAAGGTGGCATCGCAGAACACGTAGGGGAAGCTGGTGTGGGTCAGCGAGCGTTCCCGAAACGCTGTGATCTCGCGGTCCAGGCCGGCGCAGATCCGCGACACCTCCGACTTGGACACCCCGGTCTGCACGCCCATCGCCGTCACCAGGTCATCGACGCTGCGGGTGGACACCCCGTGCACGTAGGCCTCCATGATGACCGCGTGCAGCGCCTTGTCGATACGCCGGCGGGGTTCCAGCAGCGACGGGAAGAACGATCCCGCCCGTAGCTTGGGGATCTGCACCTCGATGTCCCCGGCGGTCGTGGAGACGGTCTTGGGGCGGTGCCCGTTGCGGTGCACCGTGCGGCCGTCGCTGCGTTCGTAACGGCCCGCGCCGATCGCCGCGGTGGCCTCGGCCTCGATGAGCTGCTGCAACCCGGAACGGATCAACTCGGCGAACACCGCACCCGAGTCAGCGGACTTCAGTGCATCGAGCTGAGCGAGCAGGGCAGAATGGTCAAGGGTCATCGCGCGGTTTCCTTCGGTGAGTCACTTTGGTACGTAACTCACTGACCACTACGCGATGGCCCACCCCAACACCGGCACCGACACGGCCTGAACATCTCCGCCCACCTCAGCCCCGTCCCCGAATTCCCACCACCCCAGGGGACTTAGCC
>NZ_JMHT01000111.1 GCF_001905655.1 Mycobacterium sp. ST-F2 | reverse complement strand
GTGGCGCTCCACGGGTTTTCGTGGGCGCCTTTGTGCTGTTCAGAGGTAGTTTTTGGTTGTGCCCCTGAGGTTTTGAGCGTGTCGCCGGGTAGATGAGGGACGCGCACGCGGTGTCCCTCTAGGTTTCGGGGTTACCACACCAACCTCAACCGCCAGGAACGATCCGCGTGCGCGTCAGTACTGCATTTAACCGAATACTTCAGGTCCCCGGAGCCAACGTCACCGACGTCACCATCGGCGATCGCGACATCGAAGTCACCGTCCGACTCAAAGCCCGCTCACTGCGCTGCCCCTGCGGCAAACGTATCCGGGCCGGCTATGACCGCCGGCGCCGACGCTGGCGCCATGTCGATATGGCCAGCAAGAAACTATGGCTGGTCTACGACATCCGCCGCCTGAACTGCTCGAGCTGCGGCATCGTCACCGAACAGGTGCCCTGGGCTCGCCCGGGTGCCCGATTCACCCGAGACTTCGAAGACACAGTGCTCTGGCTGGCCCAACGCACCGACCGCACCACCGTGGCAACACTGATGCGGTGCAGCTGGGAATCGGTCACCGCCATCATCAATCGCGGTGTCGATGAACTGCTCGACCAGCGCCGCCTGCAGACGCTGTACCGAATCGGCGTCGACGAAATCTGCTACCGCCACCCGCACAAATATCTGACCATCGTCGGTGACCACGACACCGGCACCGTCATCGATATCCAGCCCGGACGCAGCGAACAATCACTAGCCAATTTCTATGAACAACAACCCGATTCGACACTAGAAACCATCACTGCAGTGAGCATGGACGTGAGCAAAGCCTTCCGCGGCGCCACCCGAACCCACCTACCGGAAGCCACCATCTGCTTCGATCCGTTCCACATCATGCAATGGCTCAACCGAGCACTGGACCGCGTCTTCGCCGCCGCCGCCAGCGGACCGAACAAAGTCATCATGACTTCGGCGCAGTGGCGCAAGACCCGATGGGCACTGCGCACCGGAGAGAACAAACTCACCGCCAACAAACGGGACCTGGTCAACCAGATCGCCCGCGCAAACCGCCACGTCGGCCGGGCCTGGGCCCTCAAAGAACAACTTCGCGACCTCTACCGACACAAGCACGAACCCGGCGTCGCCCGCCAGCTACTCAAGGCCTGGATCACCGCCGCCAAACGCAGCCGCATCCCAGCTTTCACCGAACTCGGCAAACGACTACAGCAACATTTCGAAGCCATCATCGCCGCCGTCGAACTCGGCCTCTCCAACGCCCTCATCGAAGGCATCAACGCCAAAATCCGACTCATCAACGCCCGCGGCTACGGCCACCACTCCGCCCGAACACTGACCTCAATGATCTACCTCTG
>NZ_JMHT01000110.1 GCF_001905655.1 Mycobacterium sp. ST-F2 | reverse complement strand
TGAACCGCCCCGAGTTTGATGCACACCTTCTTTCGAGGGAAGGTTGTTCGCATCATGCCGAAGAAGTACGACGAGGAGTTCAAGGCCCGGGCGGTGCGGTTGGTCGCTGACCATGTCGAGGAGTACGACACCCGCACGGCGTGCATCACCGCGGTCGCCAAACGGTTGGGTGTCTCCTACGAATCGCTGCGCCGCTGGATCAACCAGAGCGAGGTCGACGCCGGGGACCGGGCAGGGGTGCCCACCGACGTTGCGCGCGAGAACAGAGAGCTCAAACGTAAGAACCGTGAGCTTGAGGAAACCATCGAAATCCTCAAGGCGGCAACAAGTTTCTTCGCGCGGGAGAGCGACCCGCGACGCCGCTGATTTGTGCGTTCATCGCCGAGCATCGTGCTCGGTTCGGGGTCGCTCCGATCTGCCGCGTGCTGTCCAAGCACGGCTGCCAGATTGCCCCGAGAACGTTCTACGCCTGGCTGGCGCGGCCGCCATCGGCGCGGGCCTTGTGGGATATGGCCATTACTGAGGTGCTGGCCGGCTACTACGAACCCGACGAACACGGACACCGCAAGCCCGAGTCGTTGTACGGCGCGGTCAAGATGTGGGCCCATCTGCGCCGTCAGGGCATCGAGGTGGCCCGCTGCACGGTGGAGCGCCTCATGCGGGACAACCGGTGGCGTGGGGTGACCCGCCGTAAGAAGGTTCGCACCACCATCGCTGACCCGGCTGCCGGGCGAGCCCCGGATCTGGTGGACCGCCAGTTCCGCGTCGAGGCGCCCAACAGGTTGCTGGTAGCCGATTTCACCTACGTCAGACTGGCCGCCGGGGTGTTCGTCTACACCGCGTTCGTCATCGACGCCTACGCCGGGCGCATCGTGGGCTGGACCTGCTCAGCGGGCAAGAGTGATGCGTTCGTGCGGCGGGCAATCCGCCACGCCGCGCAACTCCGGCGTCGTGATGGTAATCCGTTGTCGGGCAGCACTATTCACCACTCGGATGCGGGCTCTCAGTATACGTCGGTGCGGTTCGGGGAAACCCTGTCCTTGTCCGGATTGGTGCCCTCGATCGGATCGGTCGGCGATGCCTTCGATAACGCGTTGGCCGAGACCACCATCGGGCTGTACAAGAACGAAGCCGTCCGCGACGACTCCCCATTCCGTCGCGGACCGCTGCACCGACTGACCGACGTAGAACTGCTCACCGCCGACTGGGTCCACTGGTACAACACCGACCGGCTCATGCACCGCCTGGGCCGCATCCCGCCGATCGAATACGAGACCATCTACTACGCTACGAGCACAGCCCAATCAGAGGCTGCGCACCAATAAACCGGTGTGCATCAAACTCGGGGCGGTTCA
>NZ_JMHT01000011.1 GCF_001905655.1 Mycobacterium sp. ST-F2 | reverse complement strand
CCACGAGGAGTAGGCCGGAGGCCGAATCCGACCATGAACCACGAGGAGTAAGTCCATGCAGCCCGAACGAGACACCGCCCCCGAGGTCCGGACCGGCTTCGCCCGCTCGGGCGACCTGGACATCGCCTACGAGGACATGGGCAACCCCGACGATCCGGCGGTCCTGCTCATCATGGGCCTCGGCGCGCAGCTGCTCTTGTGGCGAAAAGGCTTCTGCGACAAGCTCATCGAGAAGGGCTACCGCGTCATCCGGTACGACAACCGCGACGTGGGCCTGTCCACCAAGATCGAGGGCAAGCACTCGGGTTCGGGGCTGCTGCCGCGGATGCTCAGGGCGTACGCCGGGTTGCGCAGTGACGCGGTCTACACGCTGGAGGACATGGCCGACGACGCCGCGGCGCTACTGGATCACCTGGAGATCGACCAGGCGCACATCGTCGGCGGTTCGATGGGCGGGATGATCGCGCAGGTCTTCGCGGCGCGCTACCAGCACCGCACCAAGACGCTCGGCGTCATCTTCTCGAGCAACAACCAGCCGCTGCTACCGCCGCCGGGCCCCAAGCAACTCAAGGCCATCACGACCCGCCCGCAGGACACGTCACGTGACGGTGTCATCGCCAACGCCGTCAACGTCGGCCGCATCATCGGCAGCCCCGGCTACCCGACACCGGTCGAGCAGGCCAAGGCCGATGCCGCCGAGAGCTACGACCGCTCGTACTACCCCGTCGGCGTCGCCCGGCACTTCGGGGCCATCCTGGGCACCGGCAGCCTGCGGCGCTACGACGCGCTGATCACTGTCCCGACGGTCGTCATCCATGGTCGGGCCGATAAACTGATGAGACCGAGCGGTGGTCGAGCAGTGGCCAAAGCGATCCGGCGTGCTCGGTTGGTCTTGTTCGACGGCATGGGTCATGACCTGCCCGCGCCTCTCTGGGACAGGATCGCCGGCGAACTGGCCGCAACATTTGCCGAAATTCGTTAGACATATCAGTCCGGTCACAGACCTCGCCACGCTGCGGGAATGAACCCGGCATCTGACGAAACGGCGGCTACGTTTGCTGCTAGAGCTGACCGTGACGACGCGTTACACCAACGTCAAGGAACGGGTCGGCGGCCAGGTATTGTGCGGTCACGATTGTGATCTAGTGACCGGCATCACCAGCAAGTGAGGAAGGTCAAGTTAGGTGTTACAGATGATTCAGGATTCAACTGAGGCCAAGGACATGCGGCCGCATTTCGAGGACATCCAGGCCCACTACGACCTGTCTGACGATTTCTTCGGGCTGTTCCAGGACAACTCCCGCAAGTACAGCTGCGCCTACTTCACCGGACCCACCGTCACGATGGAACAGGCGCAGATCGCCAACGTCGATCAGCACCTCGATCAGCTGGACCTCAAGCCGGGTATGACACTCCTGGAGATCGGCTGCGGCTGGGGCCTGACCATGCAGCGCGCCATGGAGAAGTACGACGTCAACGTCATCGGGCTGACGCTGAGCAAGAACCAGCAGGCGTTCTGCACCGAACTGCTGAGCAACGCCGAGTCCGACCGCACGCACCGGGTGCTGCTGAAGGGCTGGGAAGAGTTCCACGAGCCGGTCGACCGCATCGTGTCGATCGAGGCGTTCGAGCATTTCGGCTTCGAGCGCTACGACGACTTCTTCAAGAACTGCTACGAGATCATGCCCGCCGACGGCCGCATGACCATCCAGAGCAGCGTGAGCTACCACCCGTTCGACATGTCCGCCCGCGGCAAGAAGGTGTCGTTCGAGATGGCGCGGTTCATCAAGTTCATGGCCACCGACATTTTCCCGGGTGGTCGCCTGCCCACCACGCAGATGATGGTCGATCACGGCGAAAAGGCCGGCTTCAACGTCTTGGACCCGATCTCCCTGCGTAACCACTACATCAAGACACTCGGTGTCTGGGCGGCCAATCTGGAGCACCACAAGGAGGAGGCCATCGCGATCTCCGGCCAAGTGAACTACGACCGGTACATGAAGTATCTGACCGGTTGCCAGTACTACTTCCTGGACGAGTGCCTCGACGTCAGCCTCGTCACCTACACGAAGGACCAGGAAGCGGCCTAACCTGTTCGACGCAGCTTCGACACAGCGCCTCCGACCATCAGGTCGGGGGCGCTGTCGTTTTCAGTTCACGGGCACGTCGAGGATCGGACGCGGCTCGGAGGCCCCTGGCCCGTTGAAATGCCACCATTCGCCCGGGTAGACGCTCAGGCCGCCCGCGATCATGGCGTCCCGTAAGCGGGCCCGGTTGGCCTGCTGCTGCGGCGTGACGCCCGTCGTCGCATAGGCCGTGGCGCGTGGGGAGAAGTCGTCGAAATCGGTACCCATGTCGACGCCCGTGATGGTCACGTCCACCGACAGGCCCGACTCGTGGCTACGGGCGAACTGGGAGGGCTTGGCGACCCAGTTGGGGTCCGGCACGGCCTGGAACATCCGAACCTGCACGTCGTGCGGGCGGTAGCAGTCCCAGAACGTCAGCACCTCGCCGTGCGCGCGCAGGATCCGGGCCGCGGTGGCCAGCCCCGGCGCCATGGATTCGTGGATCAGGCACCGGGCGTCGGCCGGATACAGCGGGGTGCCGACGAAGTTGTTCGCGGTGGCGTAGCGCAGGTCGATCACCGCATCGGGGACGACGGTCCGGACGTCGATCAGTCCGGCCGCGGCAGCCTGCGGTGACACCGGCGGCGGAGCCGGCTGCGGTGCCGCCGAGGCCGTGCTGAGATCACTCACGGCCAGCGCGGTGCCCAGCATCGCGGCGAGTGTTCGTACGAACATGTGTCGAGGTTGCCAGATTCGGGCGCCGAATAACTACCGGATGGGATCTGCGGCGGGTCGGGGTGCGCCGGCACGGAACCAGCTCTGCCACTGGCTCACGGAGACGTCGGTGCGAAAGCGCCCGCAACCCCCTGGCTTGCAGAGCGCGCAGTCCGAACCGGCACGGTGGTGCTGGTGGGCGGCACGGTCGTGGCCGCACATGCAGTTGCTCATGGCTTCGATGGTTGGCGACGCACCTGTGACGGCCGCCAGACGAAGCTGAACCGCATCTGAGAACGCTTGTGACACATGCCATATCGGCGGCGAAGATTGCCTCGCCAACGAACGAACCCCCGCACGACCGGAGTCGTACGGGGGTCCTTCGTAAAGCGGATCGGGACTACGCCTCTTCGGTGAAGTTCCGGGTCACGGCCGGGTCGACAGGGATGCCCGGGCCCGTGGTCGTCGAGACGGTGACCTTCTTCAGGTAACGGCCCTTCGACGACGACGGCTTGGCGCGCAGCACCTCGTCCAGCGCGGCACCGTAGTTCTCGGCCAGCTTGACCTCGTCGAACGACGCCTTGCCGATGATCAGGTGCAGGTTGGCCTGCTTGTCGACACGGAAGTTGATCTTGCCGCCCTTGATGTCGGCCACGGCCTTGGCCACATCCGGGGTGACGGTGCCGGTCTTGGGGTTCGGCATCAGGCCACGCGGGCCCAGCACGCGGGCGATCTTACCGACCTTGGCCATCTGGTCCGGCGTCGCGATCGCGGCGTCGAAGTCGGTCCACCCACCCTGGATACGCTCGATCAGGTCATCGCTACCGACGGCATCGGCGCCGGCGGCCACAGCGGCCTCGGCCTTCTCACCAACCGCGAACACCACTACGCGGGCGGTCTTACCGGTGCCGTGCGGCAGGTTGACGGTGCCACGCACCATCTGGTCTGCCTTACGAGGATCGACACCCAGCCGGATCGCAACCTCGACGGTCGCATCCTGCTTCTTCGAGGACGTCTCCTTGGCCAGCTTGACGGCCTGGAGCGGGGTGTACAGGTTGTCGCGGTCCACCTTCTCGGCAGCTTCGCGGTATGCCTTGCTGTTCTTGCTCATTCGAATCTCCAGTTCAGAGGTTGTGGTTAGCGAGCCGAAGCGGGCTCTTCCACGTATTGCTTGTGTTGACTCTGCGTTCACGGCGGCGATTACTCGCACTTTTGCGCCGTCAGCGCAGGATCAGCGGGTCCTACTACTCGACAGTGATACCCATCGACCGGGCAGTGCCGGCGATGATCTTGGCAGCGGCGTCGATGTCGTTCGCGTTGAGATCTTCCTTCTTGGTCTCGGCGATTTCGCGGACCTGGTCCCAGCTGATCTTGGCGACCTTGGTCTTGTGCGGCTCGGCCGAACCCTTCTGGATACCCGCAGCCTTGAGCAGCAGCCGGGCAGCCGGCGGGGTCTTCAGGACGAACGTGAACGTGCGGTCCTCGTAGACGCTGATCTCGACGGGGATGACGTTTCCGCGCTGGCTTTCTGTCGCGGCGTTGTACGCCTTGCAGAACTCCATGATGTTGACGCCGTGCTGGCCGAGCGCCGGACCCACGGGCGGGGCGGGGTTGGCCGCGCCGGCCTGGATCTGCAGCTTGATCAGCCCGACGACCTTTTTCTTCTTCGGGGCCATTGGTGTGGTGTTCCTTTCTAGGTAGTCGCGGCGCGACTACGTTCCTGCTAACCGAGAGCCGAAGCTCGCGATTAAATCTTGCTGACCTGCGTGAAGGTCAATTCGACCGGCGTCTCGCGTCCGAAGATGGACACCAGCACCTTGAGCTTCTGCTGTTCGGCGTTGACCTCGCTGATCGACGCGGGCAGCGTCGCGAACGGACCGTCCATGACGGTGACGGATTCGCCGACCTCGAAGTCGACCAGGATCTCCGGACGCGCCAGCGTGGCTTCGCTGTCGCCACCCGACGCGGCTGCGGCCGCAGTCGTCTTGGCGGGCTTCTTCGCGGCACCCTGCGGCAGCAGGAACTTGACGACGTCGTCGAGCGACAGCGCCGACGGCTTCGAGGTCGCGCCGACAAACCCGGTCACACCCGGGGTGTTGCGCACGGCGCCCCACGACTCGTCGTTCAGGTCCATGCGCACCAGGATGTAGCCCGGCAGCACCTTGCGGTTGACCTGCTTGCGCTGACCGTTCTTGATCTCGGTGACCTCTTCGGTCGGCACCTCGACCTGGAAGATGTAGTCGCCGACGTCCAGGTTCTGCACGCGGGTCTCGAGGTTGGCCTTCACCTTGTTCTCGTAACCGGCGTACGAGTGGATGACGTACCACTCGCCGGCCTGCCGACGCAGCTGCTTCTTCAGCGCGACCGCGGGATCCTCGTCCTCGGGCTCCTCGGCGGCCGGCTCTTCAGCCACCGTCTCGTCGACAACCACTTCGGCCGCCTCGGGCGCTTCTGCAGCGTCGTCCGAGTCGGCGGTGTACACGGTCTCGTCAGCGTCCACGGTCTCGTCCGAGGTCTCCACCGACTCGACTGCCTCGGCGGTCACGTCGGACTCATCCGAAGGTGTCTCGCCATCGAAAGTCACGGTAGTCAGTCCTCTCTACGTTCTTGAGCTCGTCACCGGCGGGTGAACGGCGTCAGCCGAACACCCACATGACGAGCTTGGCGAGACCGAAGTCGACCCCACCGATCAGCGCCACCATGAACACCAGGAACACCAGCACGACGGTCGTGTAGCCGATCATCTGCTTGCGGTTCGGCCAGATGACCTTGCGCAGCTCGGCAACGACCTGCTTGAGGTAGTTCCAGACGAACACGAAGGGGTTCCGAGTGGGGCCCGTCTTCTTGGACTTTTCAGCCTTCTTCGGCTTGGCCTTCTTGTCCGCGCTGCCCTCGGCGTCCGAATCCGTGTCGCCGGTTTCGACATCCGACTCGGCCTCGTCGACCTCGACGGCCCGCCGGGCCCGCTTTCCGGTCGGACGCGGCGGGCGCGTCACAACTGCGGTCTGGCCCTGCGACTCGCTTTCGCCCGCGTCGGTGCCCGCATCAGTACCGGCGCCTGCGGAGCCGGCACTATCGCGCTCGTCGCTCACCGCATGCCTTTCGTCTGTTCCAGGTGGTCACATTTCCAGTGTCCACATCGGTATTCAGTTGAGCAGGGGCGACAGGACTTGAACCTGCAACCTGCGGTTTTGGAGACCGCTGCTCTGCCAATTGAGCTACGCCCCTTCAGTGCCGACGCTGTCGGCACTTCTGGTTGGGTCCTCACACAGTTCGCGCGCTCCCCGATCGGTCGATGTGTAACCGACGGACAGCGCGCTGAAAAGGGTGGATCCCCGAGGACCGAGTGTACATCGGCCCCAGTCTGAGTTACTAATCCGCTCCAGCAGCCGAGCGCAGCACCTGCCCGGTCTCGCGGTCATAGCGCACCGACACCGAATTGTCGCCCTCGTGGCCCATCAGCGTGGTGAAGGCCTCCATGATGACGCCACCGTCATCATCGGTGAGGGTGTTGCGGGTCTGCACGATGTCGGCGCCGAACCGGTGCTCGATGGAGATGATCTCGACGGTCGCGTGCAACCGGTCGCCGACCTTGACCGGGCGGTGGTAGACGAACTTCTGGTCCACCTGGATGATCTGCATGGTCTCCATGCCGACATCGACCACGCGGAAGAAATCCTGCTGGACCAGCAGCGCGACGATCGACACGAAGGTCGGACCGGCGATCAGGGTGTCGTGGCCCAGTTCGGCAGCGGCAGCTTCGTCCATCGAGACCGGATGATCCGACTTGACGGCCTTGGCGTACTGCCGAACCTGCTCGCGCCCCACGGTGAAGACCTGGGGGTACTTGTGGACCATCCCCAGGATGTCGGGATTCACCGGCATGAGCTACGCCAACTTCGCGGTTGCGACGGCGCGGCCGAAGATCTTCTTTCCACCGGTGGTGGCGGACAGCGCGATGGTGACCGACTTGGATTCCTCGTCGACCGACTTCACGCGGCCGGTGAAAACCAGCTCGGCGCCGATGCCGTCGTTGGGGACCGGGACCACGGAGGTGAAGCGGACGTTGTATTCGGTGACAGCAGCCGGATCGCCGACCCAGTTGGTGATGTATCCGCCGCCGAGGCCCATGGTCAGCATGCCGTGCGCGATGGCGGTGTCCAGACCGACCTGCTTGGCGATCTCGTCGTCCCAGTGGATCGGGTTCAGGTCACCGGAAACGCCGGCGTAGTTGACCAGGTCCTGCCGGGTCAGCTTGATGATCTGCTCGGGCAGCTCGTCGCCGACCTTGACCGAACTGAACTCACGAAGCGCCATCTGAGAATCCTCCCTGTCCGTCCTCGTCACCCGATCGACCAGCCAAGGTCGTGTAGGCCTCCTGCACAACCTCACCGCGATCGTTGGTGATGATGTTCTTGGTCACGATGATGTCGGTGCCGTGCGCCTGCCGGAACGACTCGACGTGTACGTCGCAGTGCAGCTTGTCTCCGGCCTTGATGGGCTGCAGAAACTTCAGCGATTGATCCACATGGACGATCTGAGCGTCCGAGATGGCGATGCCGGCCGCGCCGAACATCGCCAGCTGCGCCTGGTAACCGAAGATGCTGATGAAAGTCAGCGGTGCCAGCAGCGCGTCATAGCCGAGCTCGGCCGCGGCCGACTCCGTGTAGAAGGACGCGTCGTCGTTCTGAACGGCGATCGCATGCTCACGGATCTTCTCGCGACCGACCTCGTAGCTATCCGGATGCCGGTAGTGGAAGCCGACAATGTCCGCCAGACCCACGGCGAGTGGCTAACGCGACTCTTTGTGCGGCTGGTGCGTACCGCAGTTCGGGCAGAACTTCTTGATCTCAAGACGATCCGGGTCGTTACGACGGTTCTTCTTGGTGATGTAGTTACGGTGCTTGCACACCTCGCAGGCCAAGGTGATCTTCGGCCGTACGTCGGTACTCGACGCCACGTCTCTGCCTCTTTCGCTTCGAATCTCTGTTGTGCTGGTAGCGGTGGGGAGGCTCGATCTCCCGACCTCACGATTATGAGTCGTGCGCTCTAACCAGCTGAGCTACACCGCCCCGACAGACACAGGCGGCGCAGCGGCGGATTTTTACTTCCGTCGCTCCGCTCGCCATATGTCCACCGAGCCCCCTAACGGAATCGAACCGTTGACCTTTTCCTTACCATGGAAACGCTCTGCCGACTGAGCTAAGGGGGCCTGACCCTCGGTTTCGAACTGCCGGTTACGACCGTCTACCCCGTGGGCCTTAAAGAGGTTACCGTCTCGCTGTTTCACCTGCCAAAACGGCAGCTCAATCCCACTATTTCAGGCCACTCGACGGCTGCTGTCGGCTTGTTGTTCGTTTCGACGGCGGCTGTCGCCGCGGTGTCCGCATCGGCACCCGCGGCCCGATCGGGAGCCCGCGCCTCGGTATCCGCATCCGCACCCGCGGCCCGATCGGGAGCCCGCGCCTGGGTATCCGCATCGGCACCCGCGGCCCGATCGGGAGTCCGCGCCTGGGTATCCGCATCGGCACCCGCGGCCCGATCGGGAGTCCGCGCCTGGGTATCCGCATCGGCCCCAGCGGTCGGCGTTGTTTTGTCGCCCAGATCCGGTGCCGCAGGTGTCCCGGACTTCAATCATCGCTTTGTCTCGCACGTGGCGATTGACGTCAGGTACCGCTACGCCGCACCATCGATACCTCAGTGCAATGCGCTCACCCCAACCGGCAGGCTGATTGAAGCCAGTAGCCAGGCCTTCGACGCAACGTGAGTAGCCAAGATCGGGCAGTGGTCACCTGATGCGCCTGGTTGGGGGGCGGGACGATCATTGGTGTTCGTCTTGGTTGTCCCCAAAAGTCCTTGTCGGCTTTGAACTTGTAGAGCCACGGACCGTCGAGACCAGGCCACCGAACTACGCCGCCCGCCACCCACGGCGGTACAAAGCCGCCGCCACCCGGGCCAGGATGTCATTGTCGGTGTCTTCCTTGATGACCTTGACGACGATCCAATTTCTCGCTTCGAGCTTTGGCAGCACCTGCAGGTCGTATACATACTGCCCACGATCGGTCTGATGGTGCTTTCCCTCGTACTGCACCCCGATTCGCAGTTGCTTCCAACCCATGTCGAACTTGGTGATCAGCCGGTTGCCCTCGTAGACCGGGATTTGAGTGTCGGTCGGACGCATCCCCGCATCCGTGAGCAGTAGGCGCAGCCGCGACTCCCGGGGCGACTCGGCCCCGTCGTCGGCCAGCTCCAGTGCCACGCGCAGCTTTTCGACACCGCGCGCCCACGGATATCGTGCGGCGATCGGCTCAACATCGGGCACGCCGACACGACCCAACCACAGCAGTGCGTCGATCCGTGCGACGGCCGCATCGCGGTTGAGGTGCCGACCCAGATCGAAGATCGTTCGCGCCGGCGTGGTCAGCGGAATCCCGTCGTACGTCGTGACCTCATCCGCCGCGTATATCTCATTCCGCACGATCAAACCGCTCGGTGGGCGACCGTTCCGCCACAGCAACTCGATCGGGACATCGTCGTCGACGTATTTCGCCCAATGCAGCGCCGACGCCGCCACTCCTGCGATGACACCACGCCGGCCGGACCACAACCACGCACCGCGAGCGCGTTCCCGAATGGTCGGTTTGGGCGGGCCGTACACGTCCGGGAACATGCGCGTGTAGCGCCTCCGCAGGTCATTGCGCGTGACCATTCCCGCGGCCAGCGCCTCGCTGCCGATGATTACCCTCATGGCGCGATGTTGTCGGGAACCTCCGACGCCACCGCGTCCAAACCCGTGCCGCTGAGCTCACCCTGTGGATGAATGCCGCACTGTGAATGAACGCCGCCCTGCGAAGTGGTCGCCCGACGCAAAAACGCCACCGCCCATCAACGCCGCCCAGCGGCATGCCCGCCCAGCGCAAAAATCCGTGGTTTCAATCAACCAGCGTCCTTACCAGTCCCGATTGACGTCAGGGACGCCCCGAGGCCGAAATACGTACATGGCTGCAATCTGCCTGCCATCCGCGCGGCGAGATTGAAGCCGCGCACTTCGACTCGGCCAAGCAACGCGGGCAGAGCCACGCGGGCCCAACGCGGACCGAGCCACGCGGGCCCAACGCGGACCGAGCCACGCGGACCCGACCCGCGTCACGCCCGTACCCCACCCCGTCCACACCCACATCACACGGCCGACCGCCCTCTTAAGCTGTCGGCATGCCTGATGACCGCCTGTATTTCCGCCAGTTGCTCGCCGGCCGCGACTTCGCGGCGACCGATCCCATCGCCGCGCAGATGCGCAACTTCGCCTACCTGATCGGCGACCGGGAGACCGGCGACTGTGTGGTGGTCGACCCGGCGTACGCGGCCGGGGATCTGGTCGACGTCCTGGAGGCCGACGGCCTGCACCTGTCCGGCGTGCTGGTCACCCACCACCACCCCGACCACGTCGGCGGCTCGATGATGGGTTTCGAGCTCAAGGGCCTGGCCGAACTGCTGGAGCGCGTCAGCGTGCCGGTGCACGTCAACGCCCACGAAGCAGACTGGGTCTCCCGGGTGACCGGCATCGCGCCGTCGGAGCTGACGTCCCACCAGCATGGTGACGTCGTGCAGGTCGGGGCCGTGCCGATCGAGCTGCTGCACACCCCCGGGCACACCCCCGGCAGCCAGTGCTTCCTGCTCGACGGTCGCCTGGTGGCCGGCGACACCCTGTTCCTGGAAGGCTGCGGCCGCACCGATTTCCCGGGCGGGAACGTCGACGACATGTTCCGCAGCCTGCAGGCGCTGGCCGCCCTGCCGGGCGATCCGACGGTCTTCCCCGGGCACTGGTATTCGGCCGAACCCAGCGCGCCGCTCGAAGACGTCCGTCGCACCAATTACGTCTACCGGGCCAGCAACCTGGATCAGTGGCGCATGCTCATGGGTGGCTGACGGAGCAGTTGCTGGCAGTTAGCCATGCAGCAACTGTTTTTCCTCCGTTGTACAAGTTCGCCAGCGAATATTTTTGTCGGGATAGAAACCGATCGATGACTGAGCGGACTGGATGGCGCGGTGGACTGGATATCTCAACGTTGGGACGATCTGACGGGCCTGGGATCAGGTGGCTGGCTGGCCATCGCGGCCTGGGCGGCGCTGGTGTTCGGCATCGTCGTGTTGATCGTGGTGAACCGTCAGCTGGCCAAGAATCGCCAGCTCAAGCAGGATCAGGTCCGCCCGCAGGTCACCATGTACATGGAGCCGAACGCATCGGACTGGCACGTCATCGAGCTGGTGGTCCGTAACTTCGGGCAGACCGCGGCGCACAACGTCTCGTTCGATTTCACCCATCATCCGACCGTGGCCATCTACGAGGATTCCGACCACGACGGCGAGCTCGACGTGACCGAATTGCGGCTGCCCAGCGAACTTTTGGTCCTGGCTCCAGGCCAGGAGTGGCGAACCGTCTGGGATTCGGCGATCAGTCGTGAGGAGTTGGGCGGCTCGATCCGGTCCCGGTTCGAGGGCACGCTCACCTACTACGACATGCCGGTCGCCGCGGCCGGCAAGAAGTCCCGGTTCGCGGCCAAGCCCCGCGAGTTCGAGACGAAGGCCGTGCTCGACTGGGCCGCGCTGCAGCCGGTGCAGCGGTTGGAGCTGATGACGACGCACGACCTGGCCAAGCGGGAGAAGCAGAAACTCGAGCTGCTGCGCAGCGTGCTGACGTACTTCCACTACGCCTCCAAGGAGACGCGGCCCGAGGTGTTCCGGGCCGAGATCGACCGCATGAACCGCGCCGTCCGGGAAACCCAGGACCGCTGGCGCAGCCGGGAAGCCGACGAGACCACCGAACTGGAAATCCAGTGGTTCGATGACGGCACCAAGGGCCGGCACCGCAACGGCGTCCACTGACAGCGGGGCCCGCCGAAGGCCCGTCTAGCATCGGCTCAAACCCGATCCCGGCCCGGGACCGACCGAGGGAGAACCGATGAGCACCGTCAGCTACTCCGTGACCGACGCCGTCGCCACCATCACGCTGGACGACGGCAAGGTCAACGTCCTGAGCCCGACGATGCAGCAGAACATCCACGCCGCACTGGATCAGGCCGAGCAGGCTGCCGCGACCGGAGCCGTCAAGTCGATCGTTTTCGCCGGTAACAACCGGGTGCTGAGCGCCGGGTTCGACCTCGCGATCTTCGGCTCGGGAGACGCGGCGGCCGGGCTGGCCATGCTGCGCGGCGGTGTCGAACTGAACGCCCGGCTCCTGCGTTTCCCCGTCCCCGTGGTGATCGCCGCGACCGGCCACGCCATCGCCGGCGGCTCGTTCCTCCTGTGCTCCGGCGACCATCGGGTCGGGTCGCCCACCATGCGATGCCAGGCCAACGAGGTCGCCATCGGCATGACGGTGCCGCAGTCCTGCATCGAGATCCTTCGCATGCGGCTGACCAATTCGGCCTTCCAGCGGGCGGTCGGGCTGGCCGCGACGTTCACCGGTGAGGAAGCGCGGGCGGCCGGTTGGCTGGACGAGGTCGTCGAGGCGGAGCACGTACTGAGCCGGGCCCAGGAAGTGGCCGCGGGTTTCGCGGCGACGCTGCACACCCAGCATCACCTGGCCAGCAAGCTCAAGGCCCGGGCCGGAGCGCTGGCCGCAATCCAGGCCGGCATCGACGGCCTGGCCGCCGAATTCGGCGGGTAACACCCCGCCTGGACGCGGTCGAAGCCCCGACCCAAGCCCATCGTCGGTACCCGACCCGAGCCCACTGTCGGTGGCCCGACCTAAGGTGAGCCGATGGCGCTACACCTGCACCGAGCCGAGGACACCGGCGCGCTGGCCGCCGGGCTGGGTGCGCTGCTGGCCGAACCTCCGGTGGATCCGTTCGCCTCCGAACTGGTGCTGGTGTCCGCGCGCGGCATGGAACGGTGGCTCAGCCAGCAGCTGTCGCATGTGCTGGGCCGCGGAGCGGCTGCCGACGGCGTGTGTGCGGGTATCGAATTCCGCTCCCCCACATCACTTCTCGCGGAGATCACCGGGACCGCCGAGCGCAACCCGTGGGAACCCGATGCCATGGTGTGGCCGCTGCTCGAGGTTCTGGACGATCTCGGCACGGGCGATCCCTGGGCGGGCACCCTCGCCGCCCACCTCGGCTACACCGAGCTGGGCAGTCCCGAGGAAACCCAGCTGCGGCAGGGCCGTCGGTACGCGGTGGCCCGCCGGCTGGCGGGCCTCTTCGACACCTACGCCAAGGCCCGGCCGGCGATGCTCGCCGACTGGCAGGGCGGCGGCAACTCCGACGGCGCGGGCGGCCAACTGGACGAGGACCTGCGCTGGCAACCGCCCCTGTGGCGGGCGACGGCCGCACGCGTCGATGCCGATCCCCCACCGGTTCGGCAAGCGAAAACCATTGCCCGCCTCCTTGATTCACCCTCCGAACTGCCACCTCGGCTGTCCCTGTTCGGGCACACCCGGTTGCCCGCGGCCGACCTGGAACTGCTCGGGGCCTTGGCCACCCACCACGATCTGCACCTGTGGCTGCCGCATCCCAGCGACCCGTTGTGGCAGACGCTGTCCGACCTGCGCGGGCAGGTATCGCGGCGCAGCGACGACAGCCGGCGGCGGGTCGGCCATCCGCTGCTGCAGACCCTCGGCCGCGATCTGCGGGAGCTGCAACGCGGCCTGCCCACCGCGCAGACAGATCAGTTCCATCCGCGCCCCGGTTTTCCGGACACGCTGTTGGGCCGGCTGCAGTCCGACATCTCGGCCGACGAAGTGCGGCCCGCCGACAGGCGGCATCTGGCCCAGGACGACCGGTCCGTCCAGATCCACCGCTGCCATGGCGCCGCCCGGCAGATCGACGTCCTGCGCGACGTCCTGCTCGGCCTCCTCGACGATGACGAGACCCTGCAGCCGCGCGACATCCTGGTGATGTGCCCCGACATCGATACGTACGCGCCGCTGATCACC
Organism: Mycobacterium sp. ST-F2; assembly: GCF_001905655.1. Taxonomy (GTDB): domain Bacteria; phylum Actinomycetota; class Actinomycetes; order Mycobacteriales; family Mycobacteriaceae; genus Mycobacterium. The sequence continues at coordinate 32,397 of NZ_JMHT01000011.1, read as the reverse complement.
GCCGCGTTCGGGGCGGGTGAGCACGCCGACCTCAGCCACCCGGCCCAGGGCATGAGGGTCCGGTTGGCCGACCGCGCGCTGACCCAGACCAATCCCCTGCTCGGTGTGCTGGCCGAGCTGCTCGACATCGCCGACGGCCGCGCCACCGCCAGCTCGGTGCTGAGCCTGGCGCACAGCGAGCCGGTGCGGCGCCGGTTCGCCTTCAGCGACGACGATCTGGTGGCCATCACGGAATGGGTTGGCGCAACCGGCATTCGGTGGGGTTTCGACGCCGCGCACCGCACCCCGTACGACCTGCAGCGGTACCCGCAGAACACGTGGCGGTTCGGGGTCGACCGGCTGCTCGTCGGCGCCGCGATGTCCGACGATTCGCAGGATTGGCTGGGGACCGCGCTGCCGCTCGACGACGTCGACTCGGGCCGCGTCGAACTGGCGGGCCGGTTGGCCGAGTATGTACAGCGGTTGCGCGGCGTCGTCGACCGTCTCACCGGCGCCGCGCCGCTCGACGGCTGGGTCGACGTGCTGCGGGACGCCGTCGCGCAGCTGACCCGCGTCGGCCCCGACGACCAGTGGCAGCAGGCGCAGCTGGATCGCGAGCTCGCAAAAGTGTTGACCCACGCCGGGTCTCGTTCTGGCACGACGCTGCGACTGCCCGACGTCCGGTCGCTGCTGCGCCGGCAACTCGCCGGCCGGCCGACCCGCGCGAACTTCCGCACCGGCACCCTGACGGTGTGCACCATGGTCCCGATGCGCTCGGTGCCGCACCGCGTGGTGTGCCTGGTCGGGCTCGACGACGGCGTCTTCCCCCGCACCAACATCGCCGACGGTGACGACGTCCTGGCCCGGCACCCGTTGACGGGCGAACGCGACATCCGTTCCGAGGACCGGCAATTGCTGCTCGACGCCATCTGCTCGGCCACCGACACGCTGGTCGTCACCTACACCGGCACCGACGAGCATTCCGGCGAGCACCGTCCGCCCGCGGTCCCGGTACAGGAACTGCTCGACGCCCTGGACCAGACCACGGGCGAGCCCGTCCGCGACCACATCGTCGCCGATCATCCGTTGCAGCCCTTCGACATTCGCACCGTCGCCCGCGATCGACTCGTGCCGGACCGGCCGTTCACCTACGACCCGGCAGCGCTGCGCGGGGCCAGGGCCGTGCTCGGGGAACGTCGTCCGAAACCCCGGTTGATCGACGGGCCGCTCGACGAAACACCGTGTGGCGATGTCGAACTGGCCGAGCTGCTGCGGTTCTTCGCGAACCCGGTGCGCGGCTTCTTCCGGGCACTGGACTACACCCTGCCGTGGGACGCCGACGAACTGTCCGACGAGATGCCCGTCGCCATCGACGGCCTGGGCAGGTGGGCCGTCGGGGAACGCATGCTCGACGACCTGATGATCGGCCGGGGACCTGATTTCGTCCTCGGCGCCGAGTGGCGGCTCGGCACGCTGCCGCCCGGACACCTCGGCTGGCGCCAGGCCAAGGAAATCCGCGGCGAAGCAATGGAACTGGCCGCCGCGGCACGGACACTGCAGCAGGGCGAGGCGAGCGCCCTGGACATCGACGTGGATCTGGGTGGCGGCCGCCGGCTCACCGGCACCGTCGCCCCGCTCTGGCAGGACCGCACGGTGACGGTCACCTATTCGAAGCTGGGGGCCAAGCATCGGCTGCAGGCCTGGGTCACCCTGGTGGCACTGGCCGCGGCGGCACCGGAGCGCGAATGGGAGGCGTACTGCATCGGCCGCGGCCGGCGGAACGGCGTGGATGCCATGGGGTATCACCCACCGGAGCAACCACTTTCGGTGCTGCGCGACCTGGTGGCCATCTATGACGCGGGCCGGCGCGAACCGCTGCCACTGCCGTTGAAGACATCGCTGGAATGGGCGCGGGCGCGGCAATTCGACGACCCGGCACCGGATCGGAGCGCCGAATCGGAATGGCGTTTCGAGAAGGACGGCGCCGAGTACGCGGAAGTCTGGGGTACGGCCGCGCCGTTGCAGGTGCTGCTCGACGCCCCACGGGACGACGAGGTCGCCGTCCGCGGTGAGACCACGCGCCTGGGCGCCTACGCGTCGCGGCTGTGGCTGCCGCTGCTCGACGCGGAACGGCGGATGTGATGGACGCGTTCGATCTGCTCGGCCCGCTGCCGGAACCGGCGACGACAACGGTGCTGGAAGCCAGCGCCGGTACCGGCAAGACGTACGCCCTCGCGGGCCTGGTGACGCGGTACGTCGCCGAGGGCGCGGCGACCCTGGATCAGATGCTGCTGATCACCTTCAGCCGAGCGGCCACGCGGGAACTCCGGGAACGGGTGCGCGCGCAGCTGGTGAAGACCGTTGCCGCACTGGATGATCCGCCTGCGGATGCGGACGACCTGATCCGTCACCTGGCGGACGCCACACCCGCCGAGCTGGCCCTGCGCCGCGGCCGGTTGCGCGACGCACTGTCGGATTTCGACGCCGCGACCATCGCCACCACACACGAGTTCTGCGGGCTGGTGCTGCGGTCCCTCGGCATCGCGGGGGACACCGATTCGGGCGCCCAGCTGGTGGAGAGCCTCGACGATCTGGTCGGCGAGATCGTCTCCGACCTGTATCTGACCACCTACGGCGACCTGCGCGACGAACCCGTGCTGAGCTTCGCCGATGCCCTGGACCTGGCCAAGCGCGTCGTCGGCGATCCCAGCGCGCAGCTGCGGCCACTGACCGCCGACCCCGACAGCATTGCGGCGCAACGCTTGTCGTTCGCCCGGGCGGTGCTCGATGAACTCGAACGCCGCAAGCGCCGACTGGGCGTGCTCAGCTTCGACGACCTGCTGAGCCGGCTCGCCACCGCGCTGGAGGAGGCCGACGCGCCGGCCCGCGACCGGATGCGCCGGCGCTGGCCGATCGTCATGGTCGACGAGTTCCAGGACACCGACCCCGTGCAATGGCAGGTGATCTCGCGGGCGTTCGTCGGGCACAGCGCCGTCGTTCTGATCGGCGATCCGAAGCAGGCCATCTACGCGTTCCGCGGCGGCGACATCGTCACCTACCTGGATGCCGCCCGCAGCGCCGACCAGCGGCTGACGCTGGCCGAGAACTGGCGCAGCGACAAGGTTCTGGTGGACCGGCTGCAGACGGTGCTGAAGGGTGCGGCGCTGGGTGACCAGGACATCGTCGTGCACCCCGTCGACGCCCGCACCGACCGCCACCGGTTAACGGGCGCACCGCACAACGACCCGTTCCGGCTGCGGGTGGTGGCGCGCACGGAGTTCGGGACGCCGCAGCGCAGGATGATCCCGATCGGTGCGTTGCGGCCGTACATCGCCAAGGATCTGGCCGCTGACATCTCGGTGCTGCTGGCCAGTGGCGCGCAGTTCGACGGCCGGCCCCTGACCGCCGGCGACATCGCGGTGATCGTGGACAGCGGCCTCGACGCCATTCCGTGCCGGGATGCGTTGTTGGACTTGGGCATTCCGGTGGTGTATTCGGGCGATACGGATGTGTTCGCCTCGGCCGCGGCAGCGGAGTGGTTGCGGCTGCTCGACGCGTTCGACACCCCTAATCGCAGTGGCGTGGTGCGGGCCGCCGCCACCACCATGTTCTTCGGGCACCGCGCCGCCGATCTGGCTGCCGGCGGCGACGGGTTGACCGACCAGATCACCACCACCATCCGGCAGTGGGCCGGGCTCGCCAGGGACCGGGGTATCGCGGCGGTGTTCGAGGCGGCCGTGTCTCTCGGCCTGCCCGAGCGGGTGCTCGGGCACCGGGGCGGCGAGCGGCACATGACCGACCTCGCGCACGTCAGCCAGCTGCTGCACGAAACCGCGCATCGGGAGCGCTATCACCTGCCCGCCCTGCGGGATTGGCTGCGCACGCAGATGAAGGACCGCGGGGGTCCGGCCGAACGCAACCGCCGGTTGGACAGCGACGCCGCGGCGGTGCAGATCATGACGGTGTGGCGCAGCAAGGGGCTGCAGTTCCCTGTGGTGTACCTGCCGTTCGGGTTCAACCGGTTCGTCAAGACCGACACGGTGCTGCGGTTCCATGACACCGACGGCACCCGGTGCCTGCATGTCGGTGGCGCCGGGGCCGACGACCGGACCGCGGCCGAACAGGCCGGGTCGGCCGAGACCGCCGGGGACAACGTCCGGCTGACCTATGTGGCGCTGACCCGCGCGCAGTCTCAGGTGGTGGCATGGTGGGCGCCGTCGCGAGACGAACAGAACGGCGGCCTGTCCCGGCTGCTGCGCGGCCGGCGGCCCGGCACCGCCGCAGTACCGGACTGTGTCGTGCCCCAGACCCTTTCCGACGACGATGCCATGGCCTGCTTCACAGCGTGGGAGCACGCCGGCGGACCGGTGGTCGAGGCCGCCGAGCCCGTCCCGCCCATGTCGCCGCCGGCACCGTCGACGCCGGTGGATCTCGACGTGCGGCATTTCCACCGCAGCATCGACATCCACTGGCGCCGGACGTCGTACTCGGCGCTGGTCCGCGTCGTGCACGACGAGGGTCATGCCGTGACCAGCGAGCCGGACTCCGCGCTACGGGACGACGAATCCGCCGACGTCATCACCGAGGCGCCCCCGGGCCCGCTGCCCGGCGACCTGCCGTCGCCCATGGCGCAGCTGCCGGCCGGCGCCGCCTTCGGCTCGTTGGTGCACGCCGTACTCGAAGGTGCCGACCCCCTGGCCCCCGACCTCACCGCTGAGCTCGCCGCCCGGATCGACGAGCAGGCCGGGTTGTGGAACGTCGAGGTGCCGACGGACGCGCTTGCGACGGCGATGGTGCCGATGCACGACACCCCATTGGGTCCGTTGGCTCCGGGCCTGACGTTGCGGCAGATCGGGCTGCGGGATCGGTTGCGGGAGATGGATTTCGAGATGCCGCTGGGCGGTGGCCAGGACCGGTCCGACGCCGCGCGGGACATCCGGCTCGGCGACGTGGGCAAGCTGGTGAGCGAGCTGCTGCCGGCCTCGGATCCGTTGTCCGCGTACGGCGCGCGGCTGCAGGCGCAGCCGCTGGGCCACCAACGGCTGCACGGCTACCTCTCGGGTTCCATCGACGCGGTGCTGCGGATTCCCGGCGATGAAGGCCACCGGTATCTGGTGGTCGACTACAAGACCAACCGGCTGGGCGACTTCGGCACCGAGAACACCGCGGCCGACTACACCGCGCCGCGGCTCGCCGAAGCCATGATGCACTCCGACTATCCGCTGCAGGCGCTGTTGTATTCGGTAGTGCTGCACCGCTTCCTGCGGTGGCGGCTGCCCGACTACACGCCCGAGCGGCATCTGGGCGGCGTGGCCTATCTGTTCGTGCGGGGCATGTGCGGCGCGGAGACGCCGGTGGTGGACGGTGATCCGTGCGGGGTGTTCAGCTGGCAGCCGCCGGCCGAGCTGGTGGGCCGGCTGTCCGATCTGCTGGACCGGGGGACGGAATCATGACCGCGGCACTGGACACCACACCCGACCCCATGGACTGGCGGCAGGTCCCCGCGGCCACCGGTCTGCTCGCAGCCTTCAACGCCGCCGGCGTACTGACCGCCGCTGACGTGCATGTGGCCCAAAGGTGTTGCGCGCTGGCAGAAGACGCGAGCGAAGTCGTCGCACTCGCGGTCGCGTTGGCTGTCCGGGCACTGCGGGAAGGCTCGGTGTGCGTCGACCTCTCGACCGTCGCGGAGGACATCGGCGGGGACCTCCCGTGGCCGGCGTCCGACGAGCTGATTGCCGCGGTCGCGGGTAGCCCGCTGACCGGCAGGGCCATCCGGCTGGACCACGACCGGCTGTTGTACCTGGATCGCTATTGGCGCGAGGAGCTTCAGGTGTGCGCCGACCTGCTGGCGCTGTCGGCCCGGGCCTCGCAGCCGGTGACCGATGCCGAGCTCGAACGCCTTTTCCCGCCAACGGATTACGCGGAGCAGCGGGCCGCGGCGCAGCTCGCCCTGACCCAGCCGGTGACGGTCCTGACCGGCGGTCCAGGTACGGGCAAGACGACGACGGTGGCCAGGCTGCTGGCCTTGGTGGCACAGGCCGCGCATCCGGGCCGGCTGCGGATCGCGCTCGCGGCGCCGACGGGAAAGGCAGCCGCCCGCCTGCAGGAGGCGGTCTCGGCGGAGGTGGCCAAGCTCGACGCCGCCGACCGGGAGCGCCTCACGGGGCTGCGGGCCGTCACGCTGCACCGGCTGCTCGGCAAACGCCCCGACAGCGCCTCCCGGTTCCGGCACCACCGCGGCAACCGGCTGCCGCACGACGTCATCGTCGTCGACGAAACGTCCATGGTGTCACTGACATTGATGGCCCGGCTGCTCGAGGCCGTCCGCCCCGACGCCCGGCTGCTGCTGGTCGGCGACCCCGACCAGTTGACCTCGGTGCAGGCCGGCGCCGTACTGGCCGATCTGGTCGACGGGCTCGCCGACCACCCGTCCATCAAGATCGCGGCGCTACGCACCACGCACCGGTTCGGCGCGGCCATCGGCGGGCTGGCCGAGGCGATCCGGTCTGGTGACGCCGAACGGGTGCTGACCCTGCTGCGCGCCGGGGACCCGGCGGTCGAGTTCGTCGAGGATGCCGACCCCGAGGCGGTGCTGCGCCCGGTACTTGTGGGCCACGCGCTCAAGGTTCGTGAATGTGCGCTGCTGGGCGCCGGCGATGCGGGTCTGACCGTCATGGACGAGCACCGCCTGCTGTGCGCACACCGCGACGGCCCCTACGGCGTGCGGCACTGGAACCGCCAGGTGGAGCGCTGGATCACCGACGAGACCGGGCAGGCCACCTGGTCGCCGTGGTATCCCGGCCGCCCGCTGCTGGTCACGGCCAACGACTACGCGCTGGGGATCTACAACGGCGACACCGGTCTGGTCGCCACCGGACCGGACGGCGTCCAGGTGTACATCGCGGGCGCGACTGCGACACAACAGTTCTCGCCGAGCCGCATCGCCGACGTCGAGACCATGTACGCGTTGACCATCCACAAGAGCCAGGGGTCGCAGGCCGACCAGGTGACGGTGATCCTGCCGCCCGCCGACTCGCGGCTGCTGACGCGCGAGCTGTTCTACACCGCCGTCACCCGCGCCAAGAAGAAGGTCCGCATCGTCGGGTCGGCCGACGAGGTGCGGGCCGCGGTCGGGCGTCAGGCGCTGCGGGCGTCGGGCCTGCGGGATCGGCTGCGGGCCGGTACCTAGGGCCGCACCGGGTGGCGACTCAGGATCGACACCCGATTGAAGGCGTTGATGGCGGTGGCCACCCAGATCACCGCGGACAGCTCGTCATCGTTCAGTACCGCACGCGCCCTTGCGTATTCGCGTTCGGCGGTGTCATGGTCGGGCAGCGTCGTGGTGATCTCGGCCAGGCGCAGCGCGGCCCGCTCCTTGTCGGAGAACAGTTCGGTGTCCCGCCAGGCGCGCAGGGTCGCCAGTTGCTTGTCGGTGACGCCCGCCTTCACCGCCCGTCGGTGATGAATCTCCAGACACGACGGGCAGCCGTTGATGAGCGAGACCCGGGTGTTGATCAGCTCCACCAGCGCGGGCGGCAACCCGGCCTCGGCGGCGGTCTTGCTGACCGCGGTCGCCACGGCCACCAGCGTCCGGTAGGCGTGAGGCGACTGCTTGTCGATGTGCACGTGCGGCAGGCCCGGGTCGGTGGTGTCCATTGCCTACTTTCAGGTTGCCGCCAGGACGGCGCGGGTATGGTTCGGGGCGAACGCGACGATGGTACGCAGCCGGGAAGGCGAACCGTGAGCAATCTTGAGGTAGAACCGGTCGAATACGACTGTGCCGCCGGGCCTCCGGGCCGCATCGAGATTCTGCAGCCGCGTGAGGTACCGCTGGGCGGCCCGCGGGCGATGCAGGTCCGTCGCACCCTTCCGCAACGCGACCGCTCGCTGGTCGGAGCCTGGTGTTTCGCCGACCACTACGGTCCCGAAGACGTCCGCACGCAGGCCGGCATGGACGTCCCGCCGCACCCGCACACCGGTCTGCAGACGGTCAGCTGGTTGTTCAGCGGCGAGATCGAGCACCGCGATTCGCACGGCGTGCACGAGATGGTGCGTCCCGGCGAGCTGAATCTGATGACGGCCGGTGCGGGCATCTGCCACTCGGAGGTCTCCACCCCGGCGACGACGATCCTGCATGGTGTCCAGCTGTGGGTCGCCCTACCGGAGGCCGCGCGCCACGGTCCCCGCGACTTCGATCACTATGCGCCACAGCCGGTCTCGTTCGGTGATGCCACGGTGTCGGTGTTCCTCGGCGCCCTGGCCGGGCAGCAGTCACCGGTACACACGCACACCCCGCTGCTCGGCGCGCAGGTCGATCTGCCGGCCGGCGCCACCGTCGAGTTCGAGGTCGACCCCACCTTCGAGCACGCCGTACTGCTCGACCAGGGCACGCTGAAAGTCGCCGGCACACCGGTGCAACCGGCCGAAATGGCTTACCAGGGTGTCGGATTCAGGCATCTCGTGTTGACCAACCCCGGCACCGAGTCCGCCCGCGCCGTCGTCCTGGGCGGCACGCCGTTCACCGAAGAACTGCTGATGTGGTGGAACTTCGTCGGGCGTACGCACGAGGAGATCGTCGAATACCGCAATCAGTGGCACGCCGAGTCCGAACAGTTCGGCGAGGTCATCGGATACCAGGGTGAACCGGCACGGTTGCCCGCTCCCCCGCTACCGACCACGCGCCTGGTCCCACGGAAACCACCCACCGGAGGAAAGGCCCCCGTAATGCTCACCGACAAGAACGGTGCACCCGTCGAGGTGACCCAGGAAGCCGACCGGTTCAGCATCGCGGTCGACGGAAAGTCCGTGGGGCTCACCGCTTTCGTCGAGCACGGTGAGCAGCGGGTTTTCTACCACACGGAAATCGATCCGGCGTTCGGCGGGCGTGGTCTGGCCAGCGTGCTGATCGCCCAGGCGCTTGCGACCACCCGGGACCAGGGCAAGCGCATCGTGGCGATCTGCCCCATGGTCAAGGCATACGTCGAGAAGCACCACGACTTCGACGACATCCTCGATCCGCGGACGCCGGAGATTCTGCGGCTACTGCCGCGCTAGGCCACCAGGCGGTCAGCCTGCGCGCAGGCGCCGTTCGGGATGGTCGGCCAGCCAACGCTGTTCGACCCGCTTGACCCGCAGGTGCTCGAACGTGATGATGAGCGCCCCCGCGGTGACCAGCGCACCGGCGATCAGGCCGAGCGGTAGCTCAAGTCCGGTGTGGCCGAACGCGGTTGCGAAGACGAAGCCGGCGATGGTGACGATGCCGAGTGCGATCAGGCCCAGGCCAGGTAGCCACAACGTGTCGATGAAGGATTCACCGGCATGCGGCTGTGTGGTTCGGGAATGATCCACCGGATCATGGTGCGCGCCCTTCATTCGCATCTCCCTCCTTGCCGAAGATGCCCTAAGGCTACGCCCAAATACGGGCCATAGTGAGATAGTTCACACTTGGCGCCGTCGCACTCCTGAACGCACCCAAACCGCGGTTTTCGGGGTCAAGATAGACGGTTTGGGCGACCGCGCAGAAATCGCTAGCGCGGCGGCAGCGGTGCGGCGACGGGCGCGGCCGGCACGGGCGGCGGCGGCAGCGCGGAGCCACGCACCCACTGATCCCACGGCATGCTCCAGTCGCCGTTCTGGTTCAGCTGCTGCGGTGCGCCGCCGGTGTATTTCACCTCGACCACGTCACCGGGCACGGCGAAGTCGTAGAACCACTTGGCGTTCTCGCTGTTGAGGTTCAGGCAGCCGTGTGAGGTGTTCTGCTTGCCCTGCGCCCAGATGGTCGAGTTCAACTGATGCAGGTAGATGCCGTCATGGCTGATCCGGGTCGCCCACGGAATGGTCTCCTTGTAGCCCAGGCGGCTGCCGACCGGCAGGCCGAAGGTCGAGGAGTCCATGATCACCGGGTTGGCCTTGTCCATCACGGTGTAGACGCCGGGCGGCGTCCAGAACGAGAGCACGGTGTTGCCGATGGTCTCGGTGCCACCCATGCCCATGGACGTCGGCATGGTGCGCACCAGCTTCCCGTTGTCGAAGACGCTCACCTGGTGCGTGTGGTCGTCGGCGATGGAGATGTGGGCGTTGCCGATCCGGAACGAGACGCGCTCGTCCTGTTGGCCGTAGGTACCGTCGCCGAGCTTGACGCCGTAGATATTGGCCGCGACCGTGACGGTCGTGTTCGGCGCGTAGTACTTCTCCGGGCGCCAGTGCGCGTTGGCGTCGTCGACCCAGTGCCAGGCACCGGGAACCGGCGGGTTGGTGGTGACGATGAGGTTGCGCTCGGCGGCGGCCCGATCCTCGATCTTCTCGTCGAAGTGCGCGGTGACGACGACGCCGACGCCGTAGGTCCCGCCTTCTTGCAGCGAGGCTCCGGAGACGGTGTTGAGGTAGACCGCGGTCTGGTAGTCAGGTTTGAGGGTGGTGAAGCTGGACGTCTGCCGCGACGGCATGCCCGACGGGCCGCGCGCCTCGATGGTCATCGTGTACTTGCGGCCGTAGCCCAGCTGCTCGGCGGGCGTCCAGGTCTTGGCGTCCGGCGCGAGGGTTCCCGGAATCTCTTTTCCGGCCCCGTTGACCATCGTCACGGCGGTGATGGTGCCGCTGGCGGCAGTGACGCTCACCGGCGCGGCCGGACTGACGTCCGTCGCCCCACCGGCGGGCAGGACGCGCAGCGCGGCAGGCTCGGGAGCGGCCGGCTGCGAGACGGACAGGTCGCGTGCCGCAGCGACGACCTTGCACCCCTCCTGGCAGCGCGACGTCGACGACACCACCGTTCCACCGAGCACGGCAAGGACGGCCAGCGCAGCGGCCAGCCAGGCGCCACGGAGACGGCGGGATGAGGTCAACACAGCTCCAAAGTTCGGCGTCGGCCAAGGATTGTCGGATGGACGTACTCGCGGGTACCGCATAAGACTAAGCGGTCGGCCGGGTTCTTTGCACGTCGTGTGAAGCTCGCCCCGAATTCACCGCGGCGCCACATCGGCGTGTCGGTTGGCAAACTTGGGCGAATGTGTGCTAGGCACCGATTTCACGCCATTCGGCAGGTGCCGAGCACCACCACCCCCACCTGGGCATTTACCCAAAGATGGTGCATCCCAACAACTTTGGATAACGACGGCACCACTACCGCCAAGTACATTGAGCCGCAAAACAATTCACGACGCAGGGCAGGCTCTGCGTCGTGAATTCAATATTCGGGAGGAGGGTTACCGACTCGCAAACCTGGTGAGGGTCCCGCCGTGCATCGCACGGCCCGCGCGGGCCTGCCGGAAGCCGATCAGCCCGCCCGCTCCGGTCAGCACCAGTAGGCCGGTGAAGCCGGGAACCGCGACGGCAGCGACCTCGCCGAGGCCCGCTGCGCGCAGGTCGTCGGAGTAGCCCGCCCGGTATGCCGGGGCCGCGGCGATCGTGTTGTCGGCGGCGAAGGTCAGGTCCGCCGGTCGAGGTCCGCCCTGCGGCAGTTCGCCGGCCGCACCGGTGATCCCGGCAAAGCGTGAAATCGGCTGTGATCCAAGCGATGCGGGAGCCTCGCCGCGCGCGCCGAGACTCCGGTCGAAGGAGACGGACTGCGGCGTACCGGATGCGGGCATGAGGGTGACCGCCGACAGCGCCGCCGCCTCCGAGGTCAGCCCGTGAACCAGTGGCAGCGCTTGCGCCACAGCAAATCCCGGCAATGCGGCCACACTCTGGATCGGCTCGCTCACGGCCGGCGGCAGCGGGCCCGACAGCGCCGTGACCGGCGCCAGCGGGACATCCGCCACGACGACGGCAGCCTGCGCGGTCACGACGGCCGCCTGGACCAGCGGGGCGGCGATTGGCTGGACCGACGGTGCGGGAGTGGGGGTTTCGGCAACGTTCGTGGGTTCGCTGGCAGCTGTGCTCTGGGTTCCAGCGAGGACGCCCGTCGGCTGACTGGTCGATGCACCCGAGGACGAGTTCGCGGAGGAGATGTTGGAGCCGTTGCGACCGTCGCCGAACCTGGGTGTCAGTTGCTGGCCCGCCGACGGCGTGGCACCGAAGCCCGTGAGCGCACCGGTTCCAGCCGTGGTCGCGGCGGTGGTCAGGCCGCCGAAGGTCTTGTGCAGATCTCCGAGTGACGACAAGCCCGGGCGTGACGTGCCTGAGCTGTTTCCACCAGTCCCATCCGAAACACCTGGCGAAAGCGGGAGGTCGGACGGCACCGCGTTAGCCGCCCCGGCGCCGAGTACCGGCGCGGCAACCAGCCAGGTCACCGCCGCCATTCGCAGGTGCGTCGCCACGCTGCATCCATCCTCTCGAAGCCGACCGTCAGTGGTCTCCGTCTAGTTTGCCACGAGAATTTGCTGTTGCGAAAATTTTTGTGACATCAACCACTGACATTATTGCAGTCCGCGCAAGAAATCAGAACGGCACCGTCGGCAGGTACTTGCCATCGAGGGTGATGACGGCGCGTTCGCCACCGTCGGGGTCAGCAACCTTCTTCACATCCAGCCGGAAGTTGATGGCCGAGATGATGCCGTCGCCGAACTGCTCGTGGACGAGCGCCTTGAGCGTGGTGCCGTAGACCTGGAGCATCTCGTAGAAGCGGTAGATGGTCGGGTCGGTGGGAATGCCGCCGGGGATGGAGCCGCGGGTCGGGATGGTCTGCAGCAACCGCACCGCGTCGTCGTCCAGGCCCAGCAGGGCACCGACGGCCTGGGCAGACTCCGCCGGCAGCGCGTGCTGGCCGAGGATGGCAGCCGTCGTGAAGGCCACCGACAGACCGGCGGCGTCGGCAAGTTGCTGCCAGGACAGGTCCTTGCGGGTCTTGGCCTCGACGGCGGTGGCGGCGAGGAGCTGACGGGCGGTCGGGTCGAACTGGGCGTGGATCATGGGGTCTTCCTTCCGGATTGTTTTCTGACCGAGAACTCAGGGCTGGATCAATGCTGTGCCCACGTGCCGTACGGCACCATCGGGTTGGTCCCGAACGGCACATACGGATTGGCGCCGCCGAGGAACGAATCCTGCGCGTACACCGGAACCGGCCCGGGCAGGGCCACGGAGCCGTCGCTGTCCGCCAGCGCCGGCGCGGCCAGGGCGATACCGGCGACGGCAAGCGCTCCAGCGGCCAGTCCTGTCACTACGGCGGCGAGGCTGTTCTTCTTCATGATGATGATTCCTTTCTGGCTGTATTCACCATGCATGAACAGCACATATAACGTCCAATAGATAATTTGGACATTTCTCATAGGCGCTGCCTATAGTTGGTGCCATGGCCGGACCAGAGCTCCGTCACCTGCGGTATCTGCTCGCCGTCGCTGAACACGGCAACTTTTCCCGCGCCGCCGAAGAGCTGTATGTGTCGCAACCCACGCTCTCCCAGCAGATCAAACAGCTGGAGAACACGCTCGGCGTCCAGCTACTCGACCGCAGTGGCCGCACCGTGCGGCTGACCGATGCCGGTGCCGCCTACGCCGACCGGGCCCGGTGCGCGCTCCGCGAGCTGGCCGCCGCCGAACGTGCCATCGAAGACGTCCGCGACCTCTCGCGCGGTCACCTGCGCCTGGGCATCACGCCGACGTTCACGGCCTACTTCGTCGGCCCGCTCACCGCCGAGCTGCACGCGCGGCATCCCGGCATCAGCCTGACAGTGGTCGAGATGTCCCAGGACGGCATCGAGGCGGCGCTCCTGGCCGACGACCTCGACGTCGGCATCGCCTTCATCGGCACCCCTGTCCCCGGCATCGACGCCGCCGCGCTGTTCACCGAGCACCTGGGCCTGGTGGCGAGTGCGTCCCGGGCCCGGACCCTGCCGGATCCGTTGCCCGTCGGAGCGCTGGACGACGTCGACCTGGCGCTGCTCTGCAGCGACTTCGCGACCCGTACCCACATCGACCTGTACTTCGCGGAGCACCACGTCGAGCCACGGATTTCCGTCGAAGCCAACTCCGTCCAGGCCCTCACCGAGATCGTGCAGCGCACACCGCTGGCGACGGTCCTGCCGGATGCCGTCACCCATGACCGCCTGCACCTGACACCGGTGCCGGTCGACCCACCGATGCCGACCCGGACCGTCGCGCTCCTGCGCCGCGACGGCGGGTACCAGAGCGCGGCGGCCGCGGCGTTCGTGCAGCTGACCCACGATCTGGTCGCGGCCCGCGGCTATGCGCCGCCGGGGTGATCGTCAGCCGAAAAGTGATTGCCCCGCAACATAATTCGCCTTCCAGCGGTACCGGCGAACTCGGCCGTGGATGTTCCTCCCACTCTCAATTTATGGCAGAGACCGGGGCTTGCCGCAAGACCCCGGTCGTGCCGCACAATCGTCCGATCTGGAGATGAGACGACTGGGGGACGTCATGACGAACACACCGAAACCGTTTGAAGTGCACGAGTTGGGCGCGCTGCTGCACGGCACCAAAGCCGACCTTTCGGTCGGAGATCTGCTGATCCCCAGATGCGCGTCGAACTACGAAGAAGGCCGGATCTCGAACCACGTCTACGTCACGCGGACGTTGGACGCCGCGGCATGGGGTGCCGAACTCGCGGCGGGCGACGGCCGGTGCCGCATCTACATCGTGGAACCGCTCGGCGCATTGGAGGACGACCCGAACGTGACCGACAAGAAGCTGCCCGGAAATCCGACGCACTCCTACCGCACCCGGGAACCGGTGCGAATCGTCGGCGAACTCACCGATTGGGTCGGGCATTCAGCCGAACAGCTTCAGGCCATGCGCGACGGGCTGGCCGACCTGCAACGACGTGGCCTCGCCGTCATCTACGACTGAGTCGCGTCGCGTCGGGCTGTGGCGACCCTTTTCAATCGGACTTCGTAAGTTTAGACTTACCGTTAGTGACCACTTACGAAACCGCCGACCCCTGGGGCGCACTCGCCGATGGCACCCGCCGCACCATCTTCAAACGATTGGCCGATGGGCCGTGCGCAGTCGGCGAGCTGGCCGCAGGGCTGCCGGTCAGCCGGCCGGCGGTGTCGCAGCACCTCAAAGTGCTGCGCTGCGCCGGGCTGGTCACCGACCGCCAAGTGGGCACCCGGCGCCTCTACCAGGTTGACCCACGTGGCGTCGAGGCCCTCCGGGCCGAGCTGGACATGTTCTGGGACAAGGCATTGACGGCGTTCAAGGAGATCGCCGACGAAGAAGGGAAGCGTTCATGACCGACGTGGCACCGATCCGCAAGAGCGTCGTCGTCGAGGCGCCGGTCGACAAGGCGTTCGCGTTGTTCGTCGGCCGCTTCGACGCCATCAAGCCCCGCGACCACAACCTGCTGGCGGTACCCATCGCGGAGACGGTGTTCGAAACCCATGTGGGCGGCCACATCTACGACGTGGGGACCGATGGCAGCACGTGCCGGTGGGCGCGCGTGCTGGCTTACGAGCCGCCGAGTCGAGTGGTGTTCTCGTGGGACATCGGGCCGACATGGCAGGTCGAATCCGACCTCGAGAAGACCAGCGAGGTCGAGGTGCGCTTCGTCGCCGAGTCCGACGCGCGAACGCGCGTCGAGTTGGAACACCGGCATCTGGAGCGGCACGGCACCGATTGGCGCTCGGTGGCCGACGGTGTCGACGGCGAGGCCGGGTGGCCGCTGTACCTCGCCCGGTACCGGGACCTCGCCGCCGAGGAGGCGTGACCGTGCCGGCGCAGCGTTCCATGATGGACCTGGCCTACGAGGAGCGCCGCGACTTCGCCGCGTATCTGCGGACGCTGTCCGACGCCGACTGGCAGGCCCCGACCCTGTGCACCGTGTGGTCTGTCAAAGACGTTGTCTCGCATGTCATCAGCTATGAGGAACTCGGCGTGGTCGGCCTGGTGCAGCGGTTCGCCCGCGGCTGGATCGTCCACGCCAACGAGGTGGGTGTGCGGGACTTCGCGTCCTACACCCCCGCCCAACTAGTCGACTTCCTCGAGGCCCACCTGCGACCGCAGGGACTGACCTCGGGGTTCGGCGGGATGATCGGCCTGGTCGACGGGACCGTCCATCACCAGGACATCAGGCGGGCACTCGGCCACCCACGCACCATCCCGGCCGAACGCCTCGAACGGATCCTGCCGGCCATCCCGGGCAATCCCCGACTCGGCGCCGGCAGGCGGATCCGGGGACTGCGCCTGAGAGCCACCGACGTGTCCTGGGAGCACGGCGAGGGACCGGAGGTGACCGGTACCGGTGAGGCCCTGCTCATGGTGATGACGGGTCGCCCGGCAGCACTCGCCGAATTGAGCGGCCCCGGCCAGGCGACCCTCGCGCAGCGGTTGTCGTAGTCGCTCGGCGGCCCTCCGCGGCGCAGAGGGAATGCAGTAGTGCGGTACTGCAGACATGGGGTCTCGCGTGCGGCATATTCCCAGTAGGGGGACAGCTGTCCCTCTATCGGGCCGCTGACCGTCACGGCGAGAGGACCGACCATGAACAACGCCACGTACGTCGGACGGATCGGTGGGCTGGCAGTTGCGCTGGGGGTCGGTTTCGCGATCGCGAGCGGCCCGGGTGTGGCCTGGGCCGACGACGCCGCGAATGCCGGGGCCACGAACCCCGGGGCCACGGCACCGGCGCACGCCGACGCACCCGCGGCAACAAAGAAGCCGGGTCCGAAGACCCCGAAGTCCAAGCGTGCGGCGGCCAAGCCCAGTAGCGACACGCAACGGAGCGTGAAGCCGACAGCAGCTACCAGGACGGTGACGGGTTCCGTGTCGAAACCGGCGCCCACGGCCGCGAAGGTCGATCCGGAAGCCAAGCCGTCGCCGACACCCAAGGCAGTCGCCGCCACGGCCGTCGCGACCGCAGCCGTGACGCCCGCCCCGACGGCCACGACCGGCGCCGTCAACCTGGTCTCGGCGGCCAAGGTGAATTCCGCGGCGACCGGCGGTCCCGCCGCGCCGAACTTCGCACCGCTGACCGCCGTGCTGGCGGCATGGGGCACCCGCCCCCGGCTCGAGGCCGAGACCAAAGCCGCCGCGCTCGCCTCGACCAGTCAGCTCGTGGCCACCGCCGCTGCCCCGACCCCGGCGACGGCTGTCGTCCCGTCGCCCTGGCTGAACTACTCGACGTCCATCGGGGTGGGCACCAACCCCACGAGCGAAGTGGTCGGTACCGACGGACGGCTCTACGTCGCCAACACGGGCAGCAACACGGTGTCGGTCATCAACACCACCACGGGAAAACGGATCGATGCCAACTCCAGTTGGTTGTCGCAGGACATCTCCGTGGGCGCCGCACCCAGCGCGCTGGCGCTCAGCCCCGACGGCACCCGGCTGTATGTCGCCAACAGTGGCAGCGGCACGGTGTCGGTGATCAACACCGCCGGTTACAAGCGGATCGACGCCAACCCGAGCACGTCGTCGAAGGACATCACGGTCGGCACCACCCCGAGCGCGCTGACGGTCGGCGGCGACGGCCGCCTGTATGTGGCCAACAAGGGCAGCGGCACGGTGTCGGTCGTCGACACCACCACCTATGGCGTCATCGACACCATCGCCGTCGGCAGCCAACCGATGGCTCTCGCCGTCGGCACCGGCAAGGTGTACGTCGCGAACCAGGGCAGCAACACGGTCTCGGTGATCGACACCGCCACGCTCGCCGTCACCAGTGTCGGGGTCGGCGCCCAACCCACCGCGCTCGCGGTCGGCGCCGGCAACACGCTGTATGTGGCGAACCAGGGCAGCAGCACGCTGTCGACCATCGACACCGTCACGAACACCTTGTCTCCCAATACAATTGGGGTTGGCCCCGCCCCCAGCTCGGTAGCGGTCAGCGCCGACGGCAGCGTCGCCTACGTTGCCAACGCCAATGACACCGTCTCGGTGATCAACACCACCACCTCGGCGCTCGTCAGCACCGTCCGGTTCGACACCGACGCCACCGGCGCCCATGCCGTCACCGTCGCCCCCAATGGGGCCGTCTACGTCGTCGATGCGACCGACCGCACCGTGCGGGTGCTGGTGCCGCCATCCCAGATCGCGACGTCGGTCACGAAGATCGGAACCGTCGGCGTCTCCGGCGTCGGCTCGACCCTGTTGAGCAATGACGGCACCCGCGCGTTGGTCGTCACCGGGCCCGCCCCGACCTCGACAACCAGCACGACGCGCGTCGCGGTCATCGACACCGCGACGGGCAAGCAGGTCGGCAGCACGGTCTCCATCGCCGGCAAGCCTGTCGTACCGTCGTTCAGCGCCGACGGCACCCGGGCCGTGATCACCGCGGCGGGCCCCACGGCCACGCAGCTGGCGGTGATCGACCTCGCGACCGGCAAGCAGACCGGTGCCACGCTCACGTTGCCGGGCGCGGTCGGCGTGCAGCTGCTGTCCGCCGACGGCAGCCGCGCTCTGACCACCACGTACGGCTCGGGAACCACCCAGGTCGCGGTGATCAACACGCTCACCGGCGCCCAGACCGGCACCACTGTCTCCGTCACCGGCAACAGCCTGGAAGCACCCGTCCTGAACGCCGACCGCACCCGCGCGCTGATCACCACCAGCCGCCCGATCTGGGAGGCCCCCGACACGACGCGGGTGGCCGTGCTGGACACCACCACCGGCACACAGCTCGGCACGACCGTCGAGATCGCCGGCAACGAGCTGGCTCCACCGGTTCTGAACGCCGACGGCAGCCGCGCGGCGATCACCAATCAGATCGGGGATTTCGCGTCGGGCTACACCACGCAGGCGACGGTGCTCAACGTCGCGACGGGCGCGCAGGTGGGCACCACGCAGACCCTCGACGGCACCGGCATTCCTTATGGCGCACCGGTGTTCAACGCAGCCGGCAACCGTGTCGCCTTCATGGCCCGCACCGAGGATCCGGTCAACACGTTCACCACCCGGCTGGCAGTGCTCGACGCCCTCACCGGCGCGCCGGTCGGCACGGGTGTCGTCGTCGGCGGCGACGGGGCCCGCGAGCTCAGCGCCGACCGGACCCGCATGGTGATCACCGCGGCGTCGACCGACCCCGTCACCCAGGTGACGACCACCAAGCTCGCGACCGTCGACCTCGCCACCGGCAACCAGGTCGGTGACGTGACACTGCCCGGCACGTGGCGGTCCATGCTCATGACCCCCGACGGCAGCCGCGTGGTGACCATCAGCGGCGACACCGCCGGGACGCACGTCGCCGTGATCAACACCCTCACCGGAGCCCAGACCGGCACCACCCTCGACCTCGCGGGCGAGGAATTCGGCTCCCGCCTGATCAGCGTCGACGGCAGCCGGGCGCTGATCGCCACGTCCGTCTACAACGGGGCCACGAGCGTCAACACCGAGCGGTTGACGGTGCTCGACACGACGACCGGCGCCCAGATCGGCAACACTGTGACGCTCACCGGCTTCCTCAACGGGCAGCTGTACAGCGCCGACACCGGGCGTGCCGTGGTGATGACCATCAGCAGCAACTTCAACACCACCGGCGTCCCCACGTCACAGGTGGCGGTGATCGATACCGGGACCGGCTTCCAGGTCGGCAGCACCCTCACCCTCAAGCCCGACAACGGCTACCTGGTGCTCAGCGGCGGCGGCACCCGCGCGGTGGTCAGCACCGGCAGTCAGTTCGTGGTCATCAACACCGCGAACGGCGCGCAGGTGGGCGGCGCCCTCACCGGGGTGGGCAGCAATCCCCTACTGACAGCCGACGGCAGCCGGACACTGACCACCGCGATATCCAAGCCCCTGTTCTCCGGGTACACCACGCAGGTGCGGGTGTTCAAGATCGTCTAGTGCATGTGATGGTCGTGGTGACCTTCTTGCCCGGCGTCAGGTGAGCCGCCCATCATGCGCAGCATCGGGATACCTCCGGTGCGCACGAAGCGGATCACCAGCGCCGCGGCCAGCAGCAGGAAGACGATGTTGAGCCAGGTGGTGTAGTTCCACGAGATGGCGCTCTCCATCACCATGGCACTGCGCTGGGTGGGGATGAGACCTGTTGCGCCGAAAAGCAATTCGACGAGGTAGCCCGCGCCGACCATCGCCACGTAGAACGTCGCCAGCAGGGTGAGCATCATCCGGGTGCCGTAATACTTCCGGTAGATGTTGAGGATCGGCAGGATCAGCAGGTCGGCGTAGATGAACGCGATCACGCCGCCGAAGCTGATCCCACCGTTCCACAGCACCGCCGCCAGGGGCACGTTCCCGATGGAGCACACGAACGAGATGATCGACACGACCGGACCGATGATCGGGCCCCAGATGGCCGACCACGTCGGGTCGTCGGCCAGGAAGAAGTTCTCCCAGAACACATTTGGCACCCACGCCGCGATGGCTCCGGCGATGAGCAGGCCGAGGATCAGGTCCCGCAGGATCGCCGCCCACTCCATGACGAACACATGCGAGACGGAGGTGAAGCCCGGGCCGGAGAACAAGCGCTCGGCGAACGAGCCCCCACCCTGGACCGACATGTCCATGGCGGCATGCCCTTCCATCGAACCGGCGATGCCGCGGTCCGCCTGCACGCGCGCCTCATCGATGAGGCGGCTGCGGACGAACAGCCGGAACAGCGCGGCGAGGATCACGATCATGATCGGGCCGCCGACGAATTCCGCAGCCGTGAACTGCCAGCCCATCAGCAGCGCCAGGATGATGCCGAGTTCGACGACGAGGTTGGTGGAGCCGATCTCGAACGCCATCGCGGCCGTGAAGTTGGCGCCTTTGCGAAACAGTGAGCGCGCCAACGCCACTGCCGCGTACGAACATGACGACGACGCGGCGCCGAGCCCCGCGGCCACCGCGAGGGTTTTCGGTTTGTCGTCGCCGAGGAGCCGCACGATGGTCGATTTCCGGACAACGGCCTGCACCACCGCCGACAGCGCGAACCCCAGGATCAGCGCCCAGAGAATCTCCCACGTCATCGAACCGGCCAGGGCCAGTGCGTGACCGATCGCAGCGATGGCGGCGTTCACCAGGCTGACGTTAGTCCCGCACGGTCCTGTCGGCGATCTGAGCCAGCCGGGCCTTCTTGTGGGCATACATCAGGCCATCGGCGTGATTGAGCAGATCGTCGACTCCGACGGTATCGGTGACCAGCACCTGCACCACGCCGATGCTCACGGAAAGCTCGTAAGGGCGGCCCCCGACGGCATTGAAGGCCGAGAATGCTTGCGCGAGCCGGGCTTCGAACTGCGACGCACCCTCTCGGTCTTCGATGAGCAGCGCGCAGAATTCGTCGCCACCGACGCGGCCCCGGATATCGGACGGCTTCAGACATCCGCGCAGGACATCGGCGACATCCACGATCAGGGCATTGCCGACATCGTGGCCGTGCGCGTCGTTCACCGGTTTGAGGCCGTCGATGTCGAGGTACGCCAGCATGCAGCTGCCCCCGCGGCGCCGCACCTCGCGCAGCGCCTGTTCCGCCAGCAGATAGAAGCCGCGACGATTGGACAGCCCGGTCAGCTCATCGGTGGTCGCAAGCCGGCGGTTCTCCTCCATCGCCGATTCCAGTTCGGCCGTTCGCGAGCGCACCCGTTCTTCCAGCTCTGTGCGCACCCGCAGGTTCTCCCTGGTCACCGAGATGTTCTCCATGGCCACCGAGGTCGAATCTGCCAGTGCCTGAAGCAGTTCCACTTCTTTCGGCGTCGGCTGCCGCTCGCGCGCCCAGTAGCTGCCGATCGCCCCGAGCGGGTCGAGCGTGCGGATCGGGACCATGACGAGGCTCTTGACGAACGTCGGCCGGTAGGCATCGTGCGGGATGCGGTCATCCTGATAGATGTCCGGGATCACGGCCGGTGCCCGGTTGAGCATCACCCAGCCGCTGATGCACGTCTCGAGCGGGAAGCGGCAGCCTTTCCACAACGGGGCGATCGCGTCTTCGTCGGCGTAGTAGCACTCGTCGTTTTCGCGAAGCACGAATGTGGCGCCGTCACATCCGGTGATCCCGCGCGCCGCCGCGCGGACGATGTGCTGGATATCGTCGAGGCTGCGCGCCAGGGACAGCTCCTGCACTGCCCGCAGCAGCCTTCGGGTACCGGCCAGATAGTCAGCGTCGGAGAATTCTCGAATCTGGGCCTGTGCGTTTGCCGAAGCTGAACACGGCTCGGTATTCATCGCACTCATAGCACACCTCCAGGCGAGGATACCGCGATTGCAGACATCGTAACCAGGACTTTTACGGAGCGCTGAGTTCACGCAGCCCGGCACCACGCAACACCAGAGCCAGTCCGGCGAGTTAGCCGGGAATCGACGCCGGCGGAAATATATCGCCGGGACGGCTGGGGCTAGGAGGGACTACCGATGAAGTCGATGCCTGCGGTGATCGCCGGCCGGTGGCGCAGCATCCGGTAGTGCGCCAGCTTGCCGAGTCCCTTGGTGGTCAGCAGCTGGGCGCCGGGCCACGAGGCGGCGAGTTTCTCGCTCGACGAGTAGGGGCTGTCGGGGTCGTCGGGGTCGTGGATGAGCAGCAGCGGCGGGTGGCCTGCGCGGGCGGCGAGGTTGACCATGTTGGTGGCTTCGAGCGACATGCCGATGCGGCGCACCAGTCGCCGCTGCAGGCCGGCCCGGATGCGCGGGCCGAAGTTGTGACGGGCGGCGAACAGGTCCAGGTACATCGGGTAGTCGCCCATCGGCGCGAGCAGCACCAACCGGCCGACCTTGGCGCCGTTCACCGCGGCGGCCATGGTGGTTGCGTTGGCCCCGAGCGAGTGCGCGACGACCGCATGGGCGGGCCCGTGCTCGCGGATGACGGCCGCGACCGCGTCGGCGCATTCGATGGCGGTCGTGCGTCCCGGCGCGAGTGCGCCCGGGTCGGACTCGTTGTGGCTCGGCAGATCGAACGCGATGACCCGGTAGCCGGCCGCGACGAGCGGCTTGATGAACATGCCCAGGTGCGGGCGGCGCCCGCCCCAGCCGTGGACCAGGTACACCGGCGGCCCGTCGCCCCAGTACTCGCCGGCAATGCGGTGGCCGTCCCAATGCGCTTCCAGCGGAGTGCCCGGCTGGACGCCGGGCGGCATACGCAGGCTCTGCTCGATGATCGGCGGGGTGCACCACAGCTCGGTGGCCCAGCGGGAGCCGATGGCGGGCGCGAAGCGCTCCAACAGCGCGAACTGCTTACGAATCTTCGGGTCTACCGGCGGTTGTACACCGGACCCCTCGACATCGAGCACGACATCATGATCAGAAGTGGACTCGACCATGCGTCAAATCCTAACGACCGCCCCTGATTCGGCCGAGGATGGTCCAAGCCCAAAATCCCACTGGCTGCTTGAAGTGGGAACCGTCGGCGTTGAACGAGGGTTGCCTGTCCAGTTACTCACTCCAGTGGCTTTCGTGAGTCTGACAGGTAGTCGAGATCAAGACTTTCGGACCGGAGAACACGAGCAAGCGGGAAATCATCGGTTGACGTCAGTTCAGCTGTAATGGACGCGATGATACCGCTGTACCCCAGGTCTGTGGCCGACTGCTCGCAGCGTAGCGCCCAGATCGCACAGAGGTACTGCCACGCATAGTACGTCTGCGTCGGGGTAAGGCTGTTCTTCGTGAGATAGACCGCGTAAGCGTTTGCTTGCTCAGCCAAGGGCTTCGCAGGATCAGGCTCGAGCAGATCGGTCGGCGGGTCGCTAATTTCGTCAAGATCAGATGGAACGACGTCCGGTTCCACGATCACGATCAACGTCAGTTCGAGTGCGTCAGTCGACCAGTCCTCGCATTGCACCCGCAGCGAATGGATCTTCGCGAGCACCCTACCCAGCGGGGAGTTCGGTTTGCGCGCCTTGCTTTGGAGCACTTCTCTCACAGGGCGCAGCGACTCGACAACTTCGTCGGGGTACGCGAATCGGCTGAATTTGCGAGACACAGCGAAGGCGAACTTGCGTACGTCATCATCGGTGGCGACGCCAGCGGTGCGCTGGTAATCCAGTAGGACAGTTTTCGCGACCGTGGTAACCACATCGAGGTCGGCGAAGTACCCATCCCCAAGCTGCGGTAACGGCGCATATTGCGGCCGTCGGCCCGCCATCGCCTCACCGGCAATGTTGCCGTGGAGTTCTACAACCGGCGCAATCTGAATGTGTGGACGGTCAGACTGCGCGGCGTCGCAGGACTGGCTCACCACTGCCGCTCCGAACACGCTCGCCGCGGTGAGGGGCGCCCAACCCGATCCGAACTTATAGGTGGGCGCACCCTGGAAGACATCACCTTGTCTCCAGTCGCGGCATTCATCGCCAATCTCTTCTGCCGACTCGCGCCGCTGGCTGCCTCTTTGCAGCAATGCCCGCAGTCCGTCAAGTACCCACACCGTTACTGACCGACTTCACCCGCCGACTCGCGTATAGCGTCGATCAGGTGCTCCGGGCCCACCGGCATACCCCAGGTCGCGCCCGACGACCGCTCCCGCCGGAGACGGTCCACGACACTCATCCCATCAGTTCCGACGTCGAGGAGTTTCGCGCGCACGTCATCTGGTGTTACGCCCGAGATGGTTGCCTGAATCTCTTTGACGATGGCACTGAACTCACGCAACCGGCGAGCGTTCGATTCGTTCAGCCGCCCTCCGTTGGACCACATATGCACAGCACGCCGCGACACACCGAACACCTTGCCGAGTTGATCCCATGTGAGCCCGGAGTTCGCCTTTACCCAGGAGATTTCTTCACGATCGGTTCGGGAGACGTCGGTTACGACAGCGCGGGTAACAGCCTGCGGCCGAACCGTGCGTACCGCAATGGCGGGAGTCGGTGCGAACTCTCCGCGGTAGGTTCCTCCGACCGCGCGCTGTGGCAGAAACCCATCAGCGCCGCCGCTCGAAGTACCAGCGATTCCGGACATCGCCAGCGCGATGGGTAGGAGAAGGGTGGCGGCGCTGGTGGCGATCGTCCCTCGATGGCTGCGCTCTCGGAGGCCAGTGGAGTTGTCGGTTCCCACCTCGCCGAAGCCATACTCCGCAGGAAGCAGGTCAGTCCCTCGCGCAGACGTCGTTGTCATAGCTGTCCTCCGAATGCTGCGAGGAACTCGTCAGTCACTGCCCAACGGAAGAACCTGTACCCGTGGAGAGAAAGTGCCTTGACGTCCTCGATGAGGTCATCTGGCTTCTTAGCTCCCGCGGTGAACTCTTGGTAGGAGTCGGTGTCGAGCACCCACGTCGGGTAGCCACACGGCTGGCTGGCGGTGTCGATGATCGCGCCCGCGGGGAGCAGCCCCCACCGCGCCATGAAACGACCGCCATCTGCGAACCGGTACTGCGTCTCACTGATAGTCGACATGAGTTCGGCCGCAGGATGCTCCTCGACAATCGCCACTCCGAGCACCTCAGGTCGGAGCAGCTTGGAGAGCTTGTTCAAGTGCGCCTCCCGATCCGTCAGCTGGTTGATGTACCGCACACCCAGCCTGGTTATGAAGGGCACCAGCACCTGCGTATTCAGCGCCTCCCACGCGGCAGCAAATCGCTGTGCGAAATCGCTTCGGCGTGTGTATGCGGTCGTGTCGATACTGAGGAAGGTGCCTCCGAAGCTAACCTGCCACGAGCCGTCCGCGCTTGCTAGCCGCCATAGCCGAGTCGAGGTGCTCCCCTCAGTCATGCCACCGGGCGTCAGCGTCACCGAGACCTCGCGCCCCTCCTCGATCAGCGGGTAATCGTCAGCGAGTGCCGCTGCGATGGCGGCCGCAACGGCGTCCTCGTTGGAGGTGAACTTCGTCAGTTGCTGGAATCTGACTTGCGCGATGGTGCGAACCAGCGGATCAGGTTCAAGAGGGATGTATCCGGGCTCTTGCACGGCGAAGGGATTCGGAGTGGTCGCCATACTTCACACTCTACTTCACACCTACGACAACCAGGCGGTTGCGATGTTCCGCCTGCCCCGCAGTTGCAGGTAGTCCCGGCTCACCGCTTTACCGTTCGTTGTCCGCCATGGGGGTCGGCTGGACACCCTGGCCATCCGACTCGACTACTGGCGGCATCGCAGTCACCGTGAGGGGTGCTTCGCGATCAGTTCGCCAATCGGCAGCACGAACCGTTCCGGCAGCGTGACCGGAGTGCTGTCACCTGCCCACGGAGCTCAACTACGAAAGGCGGGCCTTCGCCCGGCCCGCACGTACACACAAACCACTCCCGCACGGAGTTACAGACGTGCTAACCATCCGTCACGATTGGGCGTGCGAAGCACATCAGGCCCCCTCGAAAGGGGGCCTGATCAGTGTGGCAGGTACAGGATTCGAACCTGTGTAGGCTTTCGCCGACGGATTTACAGTCCGCTCCCATTGGCCGCTCGGGCAACCTGCCGGGTTCGTCGCCCTCCGGGGGTACCGGGTTTGGCGCGAGTAGCAGAGTACAACGAAGATGTACCGAACACGAAAACGGGCTCCTGAGCAGGGGCGGACACACGGAGAGGCAATCCAATGGCGGATTCATCGTTCGACATCGTCAGCAAGGTCGACCGACAGGAGGTCGACAATGCCCTCAACCAGGCCGCCAAGGAGCTGTCCACCCGTTTCGACTTCCGCGGTACCGACACCACCATCGCCTGGAAGGGCGATGAGGTCATCGAGCTGGTCAGCTCGACCGAGGAGCGCGTCAAGGCCGCGGTCGACGTGTTCAAGGAGAAGCTGGTCCGCCGCGACATCTCGATGAAGGCGTTCGACGCCGGCGACCCGCAGCCCAGCGGCAAGACCTACCGGGTCTCGGGCACGTTGCAGCAGGGCATCAGCAGCGAGCAAGCCAAGAAGATCACCAAGATCATCCGCGACGAGGGCCCCAAGGGCGTCAAGGCGCAGATTCAGGGCGACGAGATCCGGGTGTCCAGCAAGAAGCGCGACGACCTGCAGGCCGTCATCGCTCTGCTGAAGGGCGCGGACCTGGACGTGGCGCTGCAGTTCGTCAACTACCGGTAGCGCTCAGGAGTCGCTGGCCGGAAACCGCACCGCCGACCCGGCCCGTCGACATAGCCTGTCGGCATGGCATCAGCGCAGCGCGAACCGACCGTCGTCGTCCTCGGTGGCGGATCCTGGGGCACCACGGTGGCTTCGATCTGCGCGCGCCGCGGCCCGACGCTGCAGTGGGTGCGGTCCGAGGAGACCGCAGCCGACATCAACGAAAAGCATTGCAACAGCCGGTATCTGGGTGACGGCGTAGCGCTGCCCGAATCGCTGCGGGCCACGACCGACTTCTCGGAGGCAGCGGGCTGCGCCGACGTCATCGTGATGGGTGTGCCGTCACACGGCTTCCGGAACGTGCTGGGCGAGCTGGCCAAGGAACTGCGGCCGTGGGTTCCGGTGGTGTCGTTGGTGAAGGGCCTGGAGCAGGGCACCAACATGCGGATGAGCCAGATCGTGGACGAGGTGCTGCCCGGGCACCCGGCCGGAATCCTGGCCGGGCCCAACATCGCCCGTGAGGTCGCCGAGGGGTACGCGGCCGCCGCAGTGCTGGCCATGCCGGATCAGCACCTGGCCGCCAATCTCGCGACGTTGTTCCGCACCAGGCGTTTTCGCACCTACACCACCGACGACGTCGTGGGTGTCGAGATGGCCGGGGCGCTCAAGAACGTCTACGCGATAGCCGTCGGCATGGGGTACTCGCTGGGCATCGGTGAGAACACCCGCGCCCTGGTGATGGCCCGGGCGGTGGCCGAGATGTCCCGGCTCGGGGTGGCGATGGGCGGCAACCGCGACACCTTCGCGGGCCTGGCCGGCATGGGCGACCTGATCGTCACCTGCACCAGCCAGCGCAGCCGCAACCGGCATGTCGGCGAACAACTGGGCCAGGGCAAGACCATCGAGGAGATCATCGAGTCGATGAACCAGGTCGCCGAGGGCGTCAAAGCCGCCAGCGTGATCATGGAGTTCGCCGAGACGCACGGGCTCAACATGCCGATCGCCCGTGAAGTCGACCGGGTGGTCAACCACGGCGCCAAAGTGGAGGACGCCTACGCCGGCCTGGCCGCCGAGAGTCCCGGCCACGAGGTGCACGGCTCGGGGTTCTGAGTCCCGCGCACGCGAGGAACCGAACGGCAATCAGTTGAAGTAGGGATTGCGGTCTTTGGGCCTGTCCAGCAACGGATTCGACTCGTTGACGATGAAGCTGCCGGACGGGCTGACCACGAAACCGGACTGGTCGAAGCTGTTGACGCACGCCGTCATGGTGCCGTCGGTGCCGCAGGTGACGTTGCGGTAGGTGATCCGCGAACCGGCCGGCAGCGTCTGCACGGCCCCGGGCATCTCGCCGACGTACTTCGGCCCGTTCAAGGTGTTGAAGGCCGGCGCGCCGACCTGCTGGCCGACGACGACGTTGGTGCCCTCCGGGGCGCCCGGCATCGGGCCGCTACAGCCGTACTCGCCTTCGTTGCGGCGCATGATGCATGTCAGACCGCCGGGGGCCTGGAACATGTAGAACGTCCCGTCCTTGCTGGCGTAGGTCGACGGGGTGACGGGTTTGAACACGTTCAGGTTCGGCGCGGCGGGCCCCGGTGGTGGGGGTACCGGCTCCGGCGGCGGAGCGGCCGCGG
This sequence comes from Mycobacterium sp. ST-F2, assembly GCF_001905655.1. Lineage (GTDB taxonomy): Bacteria > Actinomycetota > Actinomycetes > Mycobacteriales > Mycobacteriaceae > Mycobacterium. The sequence continues at coordinate 4,043 of NZ_JMHT01000011.1, read as the reverse complement.
CAACGCCCGGCACCAACGAGATCGCCCAAGCGGCCGCGACCGCACCGATCAGGAATCTGCTGAACATCCGCTCAGAGTAGAACCCGAGGCCCGCACCTCGCAGCGTCAGCCGCGAATCACTTGCAGCCGAGGTCGACGTACACCGTGGTGGTCTGTCCGTTCAGCCTGCCGCCCTGACTCGAAAGCTCACGGCCGTGCCGCACCGCGGTGACGGTGCATTTGTCGATGGATCCGCTGCCGATCCGGGACTCGATCACCCGGAAGCCCTCGGCCTGCAGCCGATGGATGGTCTGCGCCGCGGACTCCCCGGGGCCGGGCGGCACCACCGGGCGCGCCGCGGCCGGCGCCGCGAGCGCGAGCGTCGATGCCAGGACAATTCCGATTCCGACTGGGATCTTCGAGGGATTCTTCATCATTTTTCCTCTCCCGCATTCAGCACCGATATGGCGCCTAATCAATAAGATCAACGGTAATCGCGAAAATGACAGGAGAACGCATCCTCAGGCCGAACGCATACGGATATCGGCACAAATCAGGCGAATTCAGGCCGAATTCAAATATTCGATTCGGAGACGTGCGGGGTATGCGACTCACTCACCGTCACGTACTCCCCGACATCCCCGAGCATCGGCAGCCGAACGCGGAAAATCGTTCCAGCAGTGCTTGATTCGACTTTCACCTTGCCGCCGTGCGCGTTGACGATCGTCGCCACGATGGCCAGCCCCAGACCGGTACTGCCGAGCGCCCGCGATCGCGACTTGTCGGCGCGCACAAATCTGTCGAACAGGACCGGCAACAATTCTTCGTCAATTCCCGGACCGTCGTCGGCGACCGTCAATTCCACATATCCGGGCCCCGGTATCAAACTGGTTGTGACCGTCACTCCGGCCGGGGTGTGCACCCTGGCATTGGCCAGCAGATTGCCGACCACCTGGTGCAGCCGGGCCGGGTCACCGCGGACCCACACCGGTACGTCCGGCAGGCGCGAACGCCACCGGTGCACCGGGGACGACACCGCGGCGTCATTGACAGCGTTGATCACCAGGTCGCACATTTCGACGTCGTCGGTCTCGAGGTCCTGGCGCTCTTCCAGTCGGGAGATCAGCAGCAGGTCCTCCACCAGACCGGTCATCCGGTACGCCTCGGACTCGATGCGAGCCAGCGCGTATTCCGTGGTTTCCGGCAGCGCCGCGCTGTCCTGGCGGGTCAGCTCGGCGTAGCCGCGGATGGCGGCCAGCGGGGTCCGCAACTCGTGGCTGGCGTCGGTGAGGAACTGCCGGGTCCGGCGGTGCGACGCGGAGAGTTCGGCCAGTGCGCTGTCGACGTTGTCCAGAAGTTTGTTGAGCGTGTCCCCCACGATGCCGACCTCGGTGCGCGGGTCGGTGTCCCTCGGCCGGACGCGTTCGGTGATGCGGTGGTCATCGCTGTCGAAATTGCGCCGTGCGACCTTGGCCGCCGTCGAGGCGACGCGGCTCAGCGGCCGCAGTGCGTAGTTCACCACCGCGATGGTGCCGACGGCCGTCAGCGCGATGGCCAGCAGCGTCATGACCGCCACGGCCACCGTCTTGCGCGCCACCACACTGTTCGCCTCCTCCATGGAGACCCCGGAGACCAGCACGTCGCCGCCGCCGGCGTCCTGCCCGGCCAGCCGGTACCAACCGAGCCGTGGCAGTTTCACCGTCCGCGGCCCGAGGTTCGTCCACTGCTGCCCGCCGACGGCCTTGACCACTTCTGCCGCAACAGGTTTCGGTTCGCCATCGGGGAAGACCGCCGACTGCACGACGACGCCCTTGTGCAGCACCGCGATGAGGTTTCCCGGCGCCTGGCCGCCGAACGCGGTCAGGCCGTCTTCTCCGGCCTCGATCGGGTGCGCCGGATCACCGCGCTTGATCTCGAGCCGGTCGTACGAATGGCCGAGGGCATCGAGGGAGCGGGCCAGTTCTCCGTCGCTCATCGCCGATACGTAGCTGTGCAGGCTGTACACCGACAGCACCCCGACCGTCAGCAGCACCACCGAGACCAACGAGGTGACACCGAGCACCAGGCGTCGACGCAGGGTCCGGGGACGCCACCAGGGGACTTGAGCCGGATTCTGGGCAAGTACTCGCGTCGGTACCCGGGTCACACGCGTCACCTCGGGCAGGTTAGTCCTCCGCGTCGGCAGGACGCAGCATGTAGCCCACGCCGCGCACTGTGTGGATCATCGGGTCGCGATCGGCGTCGATCTTCTTGCGCAGATACGAGATGTAGAGGTCGACGATGCTCGACTTGCCGCCGAACCCGTAGTTCCACACCCGGTCGAGAATCTCCGCGCGGGCGATGGCCCGTCGCGGGTTACGCATCAGGTAGCGCAGCAGCTCGAACTCGGTGACGGTCAGCGTGATCGGCTCTCCGGCCCGGGTCACTTCCCGGCTCGCGCCGTTGAGCACCATGTCGCCGACCTTGAGCACCTCGTCGGACTCGGGCGCCATGTGGCTGGACCGGCGCAGCAGGCCGCGCAGCCGGGCCACCAGCTCTTCGAGACTGAACGGCTTGGTCATGTAGTCGTCAGCACCGGCGGTCAACCCTGTGACCCGGTCCATCACCGAGTCGCGCGCAGTGAGAAACAGCGTCGGGGTGTAGCCCTCGGCCTCGCGGACCCGCTGCAACAGCTGCAGGCCGTCGGTGTCGGGCAGCATGATGTCCAGCACCACGATGTCCGGTTCCATCTCACCGAACTTGGCCACCGCGTCGCGGCCGTTGTGCGCGACCTCCACGACCCAGCCTTCGTAGTGCAAAGCCATCTTGACCAGGTTGGTCAGCGCCGGCTCGTCGTCAACCAGCAACACCCGGATAGGGGAACCGTCGGCACGTTCCATACGCGGCAGCTGGCCGAGCACGGCGGCTCGGGGATGGCGCTCTCGGGGCGGTACCGACATCGTTGTCATTCTTCCATTGTGTTGAGAACACAGAAAATTGTCACTGCGTTCATACTGACCCCTCCCGGCGAGTCCGGAGGCTGTGTTCGTTGAATCACCCTGCCTTTGGTGGGGTGCGTTTGTGATCGTAGTGGAGCTTCTCGACGGCCTCGGGGGTGAAGTCGTCGAGGTACTCATGCGGACGCTCGGCGTTGAACCACACCACCCATTCGGCGGTGGCCAACTCGACCTGGTTGACGTCGCGCCACGGCCCTTGCCGGCGGATCACCTCGTTCTTGAACGACCCGACGGTCGTCTCGGCCAACGCGTTGTCCAGGGCGTCGCCGACGGAGCCGACCGAGGGATCCACGCCTTCGTCGATGAGGCGCTGGGTGAACGCCACCGAGGTGTACTGGCTGCCCGCATCGCTGTGTGCAATGAGCCCGCGCAAGCTGGTGCCGTCCTGGGTGCGGGTGAAGAATGCGTGCTCGACGGCGTCGAGGACCAGATCGGTGGTCATCGACCGGGCGGCCCTCCAGCCCACGATCCGGCGGCTGTACGCGTCGATGACGAACGCGACGTAGACGAACCCCATCCACGTCGCCACATAGGTAAAGTCGGCTACCCACAACCGATTTGGCGCCGACGCGTAGAACCGGCGGTCCACCAGATCCGGATACCGGACATGGCTGTCGTCGGCGATGGTGGTCTTGTGTTTGGACCCGTACCGGGCACCCTCCCACCCGTTGTCGCGCATGATCCGCTCCACCGTGCAGCGGGCGACGTCGTGGCCCTGGCCGCGTAGCCAGATCCACAACTTGCGTGACCCCAGCGTCTGGACGAACCTGCCCTTCTTCTTGTCTTCCCTTGCCGCGGTGATGATCTCGACCAACTCGGCATCGCGGATCTCGCGCCGGGTCGGGGACTTGGCGATCCACTCGTAGTAGGTCGACGGGCTGATCGCGGTGCCGTGCTCAGACAGCACGGCACACATGGGCTCGACACCCCAGCGCAGCCCGGCCCCGCCGTCGGGGCCGGCCACCTGATGGTCCTTGTGTTCGGCGATGAACCGGATCACCGTCTCCCGGGCCGGTCGGTGAAAGTCGGCCCGGGACGCGGTGACAACCGTTGGGGCTGTTCCGTTTT
>NZ_JMHT01000109.1 GCF_001905655.1 Mycobacterium sp. ST-F2 | reverse complement strand
CGGGCCCACCCATCCGGGGAATCTGGGCCCCAAATGCCGCAAACAATATCGACTGGCTTTTAGTGCCGAGGTTTATAGTGGGTGCCGTGACCAGCACATACGCCCCAGACACCGTGGTCCGCGCGGGCTGCTACCTACGCATCAGCAGCGACCCCAACGACAAGCGCCAAGGCGTCGACCGCCAGCGCGAAGACACGACGGCACTGTGTGAGATCAAGGGATGGACGCCAGCCGGGTACTACGTCGACAACGACCGCAGCGCGTCCAACGGCAAGGACCGGCCCCAGTGGGACCGCCTGCTGGCCGACCTGAAGGCGGGCAAGGTCGACGCCATCGCAGTCTGGGATCAGGACCGCGGCTGGCGCATGATGGCGGACCTGGAGCGGCTGCGCGAATCACTGGCCGCATTGGGGCGGCCGGTGCTGCTGGCGTCGACCAATCAGGGTGAGATCGACCTGTCCTCACCGACGGGCGTGATGATGGCGCAGGTCAAGACGGCGGTGTCGGAGCACGAGATCGCGATGATGCGGGTGCGGATGCAGCGCGCGGCCAAACAGCGCGCCCAGCAAGGTCGACCGAAGTGGCGCAAGGCATTCGGGTACCTGCCGTATACCGGCAGTAAGCAGGACGACACCGGGGTGCGGGAGATTGACCCGGTGGTCGCGCCGCTGGTGCGGGAGGCGTACCGCAACGTGCTGGCCGGTCGCACCCTCGTCAGCATCGCGGCCGATTGGAACGACGCCGGCCACCACGGGCACAACGGAAAGCCTTGGAGCCCTTCAACTGTCAGCCTGTTTCTGCGGTCGCCGCGCAACGCGGGCCTGCGGGCACACAATGATCAGATCGTCCTGGACGACAACGGGCAGCGCGTCAGGGGCACCTGGCCGCCGCTGGTGGATGAAACCCTCTGGGACGCAACACAAACGTTCTTCGAATCACCGGACCGAAAGCGGCCGGGCCCGAAATCCGTTACCAAGCACCTCCTTACGGGCGTGCTGGTGTGCGGCAAACCCGACTGCGGCGGCCGGTTCGTCGGCAAGTGGCGGATGGTGCAGACCGGCGGGGAGCCGGGGCGGCCGAAGGCTGGCCAGACCAAGCAGTCGACGGGCCGCCGTGAGCACCGAATCACCTACTACTGCCGTCAGTGCCAGTCGGTGTCCATCCGTGCGGAGCATGTCGAGCCGCTGGTGCTGGGCGTCGTGGCGGCGCGGCTGGCCCAACCTGATGCGGTCGACCTGATCCGCAGCACCCAGCTGGACGCCCAGGCGGCGGCGCAGCTGCGTCAGGACCGGCTGACGCTGGCGGCCAAGCTGGACGAGATCGCTGACATGCTGGCCGACGGTGAGTTCACCCGCGAGCAGGCGGCCCGCGCGACGGCCCGCACCAACGACAAGCTGAAGGCGCTGGCCCGGCAGGACGTCGACCACCACCGCCAGGCGGTGCTCGACGCCATCCCCCTGGGCACCGACGGCGTGGCGGCGGCACTGGAGGAACTCGAGCCTGACCAGTACCGCGCGGTGCTCAACGTGGTCTGCGGCATCACCGTCCTGCCGCTCGGCCGGGGCCGAGGCCGGAATGTGGCGCACCGCGACCGGTTGGTATTCGACTGGCGGTCATAGCGACTTGCGACCCCCAGCATCCCCCGCGACACGCCGTCGCGGGGGATTTTTCTTGCCGCGTGAGTGGCAACAGTTCTCACCCGATTGGGCCAGCGCACCGCAGAAGATTCTTATAGCGCGCTAGACAAATACATTGTGGCACAGCATTATTCGCTGTTTGTCGCACTCGTACCGGGCTGTACCGTGGGCCATGGGCCAGTCACCACCGCCAAAGGGCTACTCCGTGACAGGCATACCCATGAACGGAGCTGTATCCCTGTGGACCCCACCGACGCCGACGGCCCGCCACTGACCACCACCGACGTGGCACGCGAACTCGGCTGCTGCCAGCGGACTGTCCAACGCGCGATTCTCGACGGCCGCATCCCCGCGTTCAAAATCCGCGGCACATGGCGCATTCGCCGCGTCGACTTCACCCAGCTGATGAGTCGGCTTGCCGCGCACCCCGATAACCCGCCAACTCCACTGGACCGGGTGAAATGAGCTGCCCGACAACAACGTCCAGAACATCCGCACTGACTGACGCGGACCGCGTGTGGATCGCCAACCTAGT
>NZ_JMHT01000108.1 GCF_001905655.1 Mycobacterium sp. ST-F2 | reverse complement strand
CTAGTGTCCTGCGCCGGGAATTCGTTGAAGATATGAACCGAGTCGTTCGAAGATCTCGTCGGCGGTCTTGGTCCAGTTGAACGGGCGGGGGTTGTCGTTCCAGTCTGCGATCCACTCGCGAATGTCCTTCTCGAGGGCCTGAATTGAGCGGTGAACGCCGCGGCGCAGTTTCTGGTCGGTGAGTAACCCGAACCACCGCTCGACCTGGTTGAGCCACGACGAGTAGGTCGGGGTGAAGTGCATGTGGAATCGGGGATGGGCGGCAAGCCATTTGGTTACTGTCGGCGATTTGTGCGTCGAGTAGTTGTCGCAGATCAGATGGACGTCCAGGTCAGCGGGCACGGTGTTGTCCAACTTGGTCAAGAACTTCTTGAACTCGATCGCGCGGTGCCGGCGGTGAATCGAGCCGTAGACCTCGCCGGTGGCCACATCCAGGGCGGCGAACAAGGTGGTGATTCCGTGCCGCACGTAGTCATGGGTGCGGCGCTCGGGCATGCCGGGCATCATCGGCAGCACCGGCGCGCTGCGATCCAAGGCCTGGATCTGCGATTTTTCATCGACGCAGAGCACCAGTGCCTTCTCCGGCGGGTCCAGATACAACCCCACGACGTCACGGACCTTGTCGACGAACTGCGGGTCGTTGCTGATCTTGAAGGTGTCCACCTGATGCGGCTTGAGGCCGAACGACTTCCAGATCCGTCCGACCGTTGACTTCGACAACCCGGTCTCAGCCGCCATCGAAGACCGCGACCAGTGCGTGGCGCCTTTGGGTTGACGCTCCAACGTGGCCACGATCAGCTGCTCGACCGCCTCGTCGGTGATCTTGCGCGGCGCACCAGGACGCGGCTCATCGGCCAGACCCTCCAGTCGCGCCTCCAGGAACCGTCCACGCCATTTGCCGACCGTTTGCGGCCACACACCTTCATCAGCGGCGACTTCCTTGTTGGATTTCCCTGCCGCGCAACCCAACACGATCCGACAACGTTGGGCCAACGCCTGCGAGGACTTCGATCGACGGGCCCACCGCTGCAACGTCTCACGTTCGTCGTCGGTCAACACCAACTCGACTACCGGCCTACCCCTGGTTCCCACCCGCCAATTCTACAATTAATCAACTAATTTACGGCGCAGGACACTAG
>NZ_JMHT01000107.1 GCF_001905655.1 Mycobacterium sp. ST-F2 | reverse complement strand
GCGCCGTGGGCGGGTCGGCGAGCCGGCCCAGTTCCTCGAGCGAGGCCTGCCGGTGCTCGACCCGCAGCCGACCGGCGGCCGACAGGTGATCGGGCACGGTGTCACCGAGGATGTCGAGCGCCCGCTCGACCCGCGCCGCCGCCGCGACCGCCGCCCGGGCGGACCGGCGCAGGTTCGCGTCGTCGAAGTTGGCCAGCCGGTTGGCGGTGGCGCGCACCTCGCGGCGCATGCGCCGCTCTTCCCAATTGAGCCGGGTGTCCTGGGCGCCCATCCGGGTCAGCAGCGCGCCGATGGCCTCGCCGTCGCGCACCACCACCCGGTCGCTGCCGCGGACCTCACGGGCCTTGGCGCTGACCCCGAGCCGACGGGCCGCACCGACCAACGCCAGCGCCGCCTCCGGTCCCGGGCAGCTGACTTCCAGCGCCGACGACCGGCCGGGCTCGGTCAGCGAACCGTGGGCCAGGAATGCGCCGCGCCATGCCGCCTCGGCGTCCCCGACGCTGCCGCCGACCACCTGGGCCGGCAGGCCGCGCACCGGCCGCCCGCGCAGATCGAGCAGTCCGGTCTGGCGCGCCAGCGCCTCACCGTCCTGCGCGACGCGCACGACGTAGCGGGTGCTCTTGCGGATGCCGCTGGCCGACAGCACATGCACGACGGCGTTGTAGCCGTACAGGTCGTAGATGTCCTTGCGCAGCCGCCGGGCGATGCTGCCCAGGTCGACCTCGGCCTCGACGACGACGCGGCCGGCCACGATGTGCAGGCCGCCGGCGAAGCGCAGCAGCGACGCCACCTCGGCGCGGCGTGCCGTCACCGAGTTGACGACCAGCCGGCTCAGCTCGTCCTTCACTTCCGACGTCATCGCCACGAATCGTCACCTCTTGGTCCTTCAGGGGTCGGCTGCTGACGGAAACCGTCGGCCGACCGAGCGGCGGGAGTGGATGGCTCGTATGCGGGCCGGGGCGGTGCGCCGCCATGGAGGCGCACTCGCTCCAGCGCAGCCGCAAGCCGTGCCGGGTCATGTAAAGGTGTACCAGGTCGGGATACGTCAGCAAACTCGACCTGAGCCTCGAGAAACGCGGCCGCGCGGCGCAGTTGGTCGCGTTCGCGCTCACTGGGCACGCTCGCGGCGTCGACGATGATGTCGTGCACCGTCAGGCCCGGGGCGTGCTGCGACAGCACGTGCACATGGCGTTCGGCGGAGAACCCGGCGGTCTCGCCCGGCTCGGCGGCGAGGTTGAGCACCAGCGCGCGCCGCGCCTCGGTCGCTTGCAGCGCGGCCAACAGCTGCGGCACCAGCACATGCGGTATCACGCTGCTGAACCACGAACCCGGCCCGAGCACCACGAGGTCGGCCGACATGATGGCGTCGACGGCCTGCCGGGTGGCCGGCGGATCACCCGGCAGCAGCCGGACGCGGCGCACCTTGCCCGGGGTGGTGGCGACGGCGACCTGACCGCGGATCACGCGACTCATCCGCGGATCGGCCTCGAGCCCGGACACGTCGGCCTCGATCTGCAGGGCGATGGGGCACATCGGCAGCACCCGGCCCTTGACCCCGAGAATGCGGCCGAGCTCGTCGAGCGCGGCGACCGGGTCGGCCAGGACCTCGTTGAGGCCGGCGAGCAGCAGGTTGCCGATCGGGTGCCCGGCCAGCGCACCGCTGCCGTTGAAGCGGTGCTGGATGATGGTGGCCCACAGCTGTCCGTGCGGACTGTCAGATGCCAAGGCCGCCAACGCCATTCGCAGATCGCCCGGAGGCACGATGTCCAGTTCGGACCGCAGCCGGCCCGACGAACCGCCGTCGTCGGCGACGGTCACGACGGCCGTGACGTGCGGCGTCAGCCGACGGGCCGCGGACAGCGTGGCGTAGAGGCCGTGCCCGCCGCCGAGCGCAACGATGCGTGGACTCATTCGCGCCCCAAATCCCGGTGCAGCACCCGCACGGTCAGGTTGTCATCACCACCACGCAGCCGGCCGGCCAGCGCTTCGGCGATCGCGACGCTGCGGTGCTTGCCGCCGGTGCAGCCGATGGCCACGGTCATGTAGCGCTTACCCTCCCTGCGATAGCCGTCGATCACAACCCCCAGCAGCCGATGGTAGGTGTCCAGGAACTCGGCAGCGCCCTCTTGTCCCAGTACGTAGTCCCGAACCGCGGAATGTTGCCCGGTGTGGGGCCGCAACTCGTCGACCCAATGCGGATTCGGCAGGAACCGGACATCCATGACGGTGTCGGCGTCCATCGGCAGACCATATTTATAGCCGAACGATTCGACCGTCACGCTCGTGCCGGTCGACGCCTCCTCGCCGAACGCCCGCTCGATGCTGGCCCGCAAGGCCGGCACCGGCAGCTTCGAGGTGTCGATGATCAGATCGGCCGTCGCGCGCACCGACTCCAGCAATCTCCGTTCGGCGGCAATGCCTTCCGCCAGGGTCTGGTTGCCCTGCAGCGGGTGGCTCCGCCGGTTCTGCTCGTAGCGGCGCACCAGGATGTCGTCGGAGGCCTCCAGGAAGAGCACCCGTGGGAAGACGCTGCGGGTCGCCAATTCACGGCGAACAAAATCGAGGTCACCGGTGAAGCCCCGGGACCGGACGTCCATCACCACGGCCAGTTTCGTGATCCGCGAACCCGCGGCCAGGCCCAGCTCGACCATCCGCGTGATCAGCTCCGGCGGCAGGTTGTCGGCGACGTACCAGCCGAGATCCTCGAGCACCTTGGCGGCGGTGCCGCGACCGGCGCCGGACAGACCCGTGACCAGAACCACATCGATTTCACCGGCAGCACCGTCAATCTGATCGTCTGTCACGACTTCGTCCATCCCCCACCGCTCATCCACTGGTGCTGCGCGCTCACTCTGCTGTCCGATCATTGCCGATATCCGTCGACGCCGCCCCCGGTTCCGGCTGGGAATCAGAGCGCAGCGCATCCACCACCGCCTGGGCCGTCGCCGCTCCGATGCCGGGCACCGCCGTGAGTTCGTCGACGCCGGCTTCTTTCAACCGCGCCACCGAACCGAAATGGGTGACCAACGCCTTGCGCCGATGTTCGCCGAGTCCGGGGATCGCGTCGAGCACCGACGCCGTCATTCGCTTTGATCGCTTGGACCGGTGATACGTGATGGCGAACCGGTGGGCTTCGTCGCGTACCCGCTGCAACAGGTACAGACCCTCGCTGTTGCGCGGCATGATCAGCGGGTCCGGTTGTTCGGGCACCCACACCTCCTCGAGGCGTTTGGCGAGCCCGATAACCGCGACATCGGTGACGCCCAATTCGTCGAGTACGGCGGCGGCGGCGTTCACCTGGGGGCTGCCCCCGTCAACCACGAACAGGTTGGGCGGGTAGGCGAATCGCTTTGGCCGCGCCGGGGTTTCGGCGGTGTCGGTGCCGTCGGTATCGGCACGGACCTGGGTGTCGAGCACGTGGCGCGCGAAGCGCCGCCGGGTCACCTCGGCGATGGACGCCACGTCGTCGGACCGGCCGTCGCCGGCGGCCTCCCGGATGGCGTAGTGCCGGTAATCGGACTTGCGGGGCAGCCCGTCCTCGAACACCACGAGCGAGGCCACCACGTCGGTGCCCTGCACGTGGCTGATGTCGACGCACTCGATGCGCAGCGGCGCGTCGTCCAACTCCAGCGAATCCTGAATGCTCTGCAATGCTTCGGATCTGGCGTTGAAGTCGCCGGCCCGCTTGAGCTTGTGCTGGGCCAGCGCGTCCTGCGCGTTGCGCTGCACGGTGTCGGCCAGCGCGCGCTTGTCGCCGCGCTGGGCGACCCGCAGCTGCACCCGCGAGCCCCGCAGGCCGGACAACCAGTCGGCGAGTTCACCGGCATTGTCCGGAAGTACCGGCACCAGAACCTCTTTGGGCACCGGGTTGGTGGCCTCGTCGGTCGGTCCGGTCCCCCGCAGCTCGGCCTGATCGCCGTAGAACTGCGTGAGGAACTGGCTCACCAGGTAGTCCTCGCCCGATTCGCCCGGGTCGCCGGACCTCTCGATGACCCAGCCGCGCTGGCCACGGACCCGGCCGCCGCGCACGTGGAACACCTGCACTGCCGCTTCCAGATCGTCGTCGGCAAAGGCCACCACGTCGGCGTCGGTGCCGTCGCCGAGCACCACGGCCTGCTTCTCCAGTGCGCGCTTGAGCGCCGAGATGTTGTCCCGCAGCCGGGCCGCGCGCTCGAACTCCAATTGCTCGGCGGCGTCGGCCATCTGCTGTTCCATGTCGCGGGCCAGCCGGTCGGTCTTGCCCGCCAGGAAGTCGCAGAAGTCGTCGACGATCTTGCGGTGCTCCGCGGCGGTCACCCGGCCGACGCACGGCGCCGAACATTTGTCGATGTAGCCCAGCAGGCAGGGGCGGCCGATCTGGTTGTGCCGCTTGAACACCCCGTTGGAGCAGGTACGTGCCGGGAACACCCGGGTCAGCAGATCGAGCGTCTCACGGATGGCCCAGGCGTGCGAGTACGGGCCGAAGTACCGGACGCCCTTACGGCGCGGCCCGCGGTAGACGAACAGCCGTGGGTACTCCTCATTGAGGGTGACCGCCAGCACCGGATACGACTTGTCGTCGCGGTACCGGATGTTGAACCGGGGATCGAATTCCTTGATCCAGTTGTATTCCAGTTGCAGCGCTTCGACTTCGGTCGTGACGACCGTCCACTCGACGCTGCCGGCGGTGGTGACCATCTGCCGGGTTCGGGGCGCGAGCGCCGACAGATCGGCGAAGTAGGAGTTCAGCCGGTTGCGCAGGCTCTTGGCCTTGCCGACATAGATGACCCGACCATGCGGATCCCGGAACCGGTACACGCCCGGTTCCAACGGGATGGTTCCCGGCGCGGGCCGGTAGGTCGATGGGTCGGGCACTGTTACAGGTTAGTTCGACTGACTGACAGCACCGGACGCCTCGTTCTCGGCATCGATGAACTCGCAGAACGCCGCGGCCTTTGCCACGTAGTTGGCGAACAGGTCGTAGCTGGCGGCGCCCGGCGACAACAGCACGGCCGTCACGCCTGGTACCGCGGCCGCGGCCCGTACCGCCGCCTGCAGACTGTCCACCGGGTGCACGGCCTCCGGGTGCGCCGCGGCGAAGCGGCGCCCGATGGTGGCTCCGTTGGTCGGCCCCTGGATGAGGTGAACGTCACGTGCGCCCGAGAGCAGGTAGTCGTCGAGCTGTTCGTAGTCGAGCTGACGGTCCATGCCACCGACGATGAGGGCCACCCGGTCGTCCGGCCGCATCGAGCGCAGGGCGGCGACCACGCTTTCGCCGGTGGTGGCCAGGGTGTCGTCGATCCAGCGCACTCCCCCGGTGCGCCGCACGACCTGCAACCGGTGCGGCAGGGCCTCGAATGTCGTTACCGCACCGAGGAATTCGTCCTCGGTGACCGGACGACCGATCACCTCGGCCGCCGCGACGGCCGCCAGGGCGCCGTTGACGACGTTGTGGTCGTAGGCCATGACGTAGTCGCCTTCGGGACGCGTCACGTCCGCCGGGTCGACGGTGCGCACCACCGACGGCAGGGCGATACCGAGGCGCTCCAGGGCGGCCAGCACCTGCGGCGTGGTCACCAGAACCTCACCGCCGCAGGCAAAGACGTTGGCCTTGGCACCGTGGTAGGCGTCGATGTCGCCGTGCCAGTCCAGATGGTCCTCGAAGAGATTGGTGATCACCGAGATCCGCGGCGACGCGGTGATCAGGGCACACTGCTGGCTGGACAGCTCGGCGACGACGACGGCATCCGGCCCGGGTTCCAGGTCCGACAGCGGGGTGCCGATGTTGCCCGCCACCACGGCGTCCGCGCCGAGCCGCCGCAGCAGGTGCGTCAGGAACGACGCCGTCGTGCTCTTGCCCTTGGTCCCGGTGACGCCGACGGTCTGGGCGGCGTACCGCCGCAGGTACCAGTCGGCGGCACTGGACAGCGTGGTGCCACTAGCGCGCAGCTCGGCGAAAACTGGCTGATGCCAGGGTATTCCGGGGCTGAGGAACACGACGTCGGAGTCCGCCAGCCGGGTCAGGTGCTCAGCGCCGCGCCACAGGTTCAGATTGGCGATGTCGGTCGGCGCGTCCAGCGTGCCCCGGCCGGCGTCGTCGACGGCGTCGATCCGGGTCGCGCCCTCGGCCGCCGCGGTCCGGGCCAGCGACTGGCCCTCCTTGCCGAAGCCCCAGATGCCGACGACGGCACCGGCGAGGTCGGGGCGCTGTGACGTCATGGCCGCTGGTCCAGGGCGGCGCGATAGCGCTCGGGCACGTACTGCACCGCCGGGTTGTCATCGTGGTCGGCGGCGACGCGCGCCAAATCGGCTCGTGCGCTGCGGAACTCCTCGACCAGCGGCAGGCCGGCCCAGGATTCGTCGTCGAGGATGGTCAGCATCGACTCGGCGGCCTCGTAGTACTCGCCGACGCACTCGAACGGCTTGTGCGCGCCCACCCCGAGGATGTCCTCGAACTCGGCGCGACTGTCGGTGTCCTCGAACAGGTTTCGCCCGAAGATGGTCTCCACCTCGGCCCGGCCCAGGCGCGGCGCCATCAGCACGAAGACGAACTGGCACTTCGGGCAGTGGCCGCACCAGGTGGCGCCGCGGCGTCCGGCATCCAGCGCGAACGGCCGGTTGCAGCTGATGAACGCGCGGAAATACTGCGGGCTGGCAGCGAACCGGTCGGCGATCTGCGACTCCGACAGGCCACGCAGCAGCGAGAAGTACCGGTCCGGGTTCAGCCCGTACGCGGCGAGGGTGTCGCGCAACAGCGTCTCGTAGGTGACGCTCTTGGACCACTGGTGGTTGATGTCCTGGCCCATCCATTCGACGTTGCCGACGTTGGACGAGCGCTCGTTGGACAGCACCACCGGCCCGAGGCCCTTGGCATCGGCGACGATCAGCCCGATGATGCTGTTGATCGCCGTCACGGGGATGTGCCCGTTGTAGGCTCCGGCGGCGTTGACGTCGATGAGGGTGCGGTCGATGGTCCGCATGACTCGCACGTGCGGCAGCCCGCTGATCTCGACGCACCGGTCGATGGGGTCGAACTTGTTGACGTTGAACAACACCGGCTGCAGCGGCGCGAGCGCCTCGATGGTCACCACCGAGTCCTTACCGCCGCCGACGGGCACCAGCGGCGTGGCGTCGGGGTTCCAGGTATCGGGCCTCTGCTCGGCGATCTCGGCGCGGTCGCCGGTGATCTCCGGGCTCAGCGCGCCCGGCAGGTTGTTGCGGTAAGCGTACTCACCGAGGCCACCCGCCAACACCTGCCGCAGGTATTCGCGTTCGAAATCGTAAGTCGGGAAGGCGATTTCGATCTGCGGCGGCGCGGCCGCCTTGTAGTAGCTCAACGAGCAGGTCAGCGTCAGCAGGCGCAGCAGCCGGTCGTCGGGCCGGCCGCCGGCCAGGCTGTCACCGAAATCGACGGTCTCGGCGAAGCTGACGTCGTCGGCGGAATCGGCGCCGCACATGGTGTAAAGCCCGTGGAACACGCCACCCTCGACGTCGTAGCCGTCGATGCGGAACGACTTGTAGGACTGTGGGACAAAAGGTTTGGTCACAGCTGCTCCAGGAACGACGGGTAGGCGGAATCAACGGGGACGGCGGTGTCGCCCAGGTGGGCGACGGGATGCGTGCGGTATTGCGGCGAGATCCACCAGGCCCGGCGCACGGCGCCGAAGGGCACTGCATCTCGGCGTGCAACGGGACGCAGAACACCGCACGTCTGCAGTTGGTCGAGAATCGAGACCGGCTCCGGATTCTCGACGCCGACCAGCACGTCACCGGTGTCGAGGACCAGCGCGCCGGCCACGGCGGGGGTGACGTCCGCACCGGGTTCGATGCCGTCGGCGCAGCCGTGCTCGGCCAGCCGGCGCAGCAGCAGATCCACAGTGCCCAGGCTGGTGGTCCGGGCCGCCATCCGCAGCCACGCCTCGTCCGTCGCTGCGGGCGCGGTCCAGTCGCTGTCGCGCCACTCGATCCGGACCGGGTCCGGGTCATGGGCCTGGGAGGACTTGCCCGTCACGGCGCACCGGCCGCCGTCCACGATGGTGACGGTCGCGGCGACCAAGGGCCCCGGGAACCGGGCCAGCGCAGCGCCCAGGTCGGCCTGGGTGGGCATGGCGAGACCGAAGAACTCCGCGGGTTCGGCCAGGTAGGTCCACAACCATCCGGTGTCGACGGTCCTGCCCTGGCAGAGCGGCACGGTCACCGTGGGGTAGGCGCCGAGGCGGCCGACCAGTTCAGCGGGTGCGATCGCCACGACGACGGGCGGCGGCGAAGGCATGCGAAAATCGGTCACTATCAGCAAATTCTATCCCATGGGAGGGAGCGGACCGGTGGGGGTGATCCGGCTCACCGAAGCCGATTGGCGGACCTTCGCCGCGCTTCGCCTGCGCGCGCTGGCCGAAGCCACGGGGACCGACGACGCCGAGTACCGCGCCGAGATGAGTTTCACCGGGACGCAGTGGCGCCGCAGGCTGCGGGCCCACGCCCAGTTCGCCCTGGCCCGGGACGACCGGCTGGTGGGCCTGATCGCCGCACACCGGGCCAGTCCCGGCTCGGTGTACCTGTACTCGCTGTGGACCGACCCCGCCGAACGGGGCCGCGGGGTGGCGCGCACGCTGCTGACCGCGGCGATCGACTGGGGACGCGAACTGGGCACGCACACCGTGACGCTGCGGGTGCACCGGGACAACGCCGCGGCCTTGGGCGTCTACCAGGCCCTGGGCTTCGTCGTCACGGCCGATGCGGCTGCCGGTTCCCAAAGTCCCAGTCCGGCAGACGAACTCACGATGGCTTTGACGCTGAGCTGAGATCCGGGCGGTACTTCACGACCAGTTCCCGCAGGCGATCCATCGCATCGACGGCCCGGGCCTTGTCGACGGTCTGGATGGCCATGATCGGGACGTACTCGTCGTCGGGCAGGTCCACACGGGCCCACCGCGCCCCCAGCGGGAACGACACCCCGACGACGTCCGGCCAGGCAATGGTCTTGTCGCTCAACACATTACGCACGACGATGCCGGCCGGCCCGACCCGCAGCCGGGACCGGGTGGGCAGCAGTACCGCGCCGGCGAGAATGACCCCGAGCAGTGCCATGGACACCTGATCGGAGGTCTGGAAGATGACTCCGGTGGCGCCCATTTTCAGCAGCGCGCCCACCGTGACGTGCACCGCGATGATGACGGCGGCGGCCGCGTAGGCGACGTACTTCACCCGCTGCGGCCGGACCTCCAGGTCCCAGCTACCGGCCTGCTTCGTCATGCCCGCAGGTCGCGCAAGGTGAGCGCGGTCGCCAGGGCCGCCGATGCGGCCTGCTCGCCCTTGTCTTCCGCTGAACCGGGCAGGCCGGCCCGATCGATGGCCTGCTCTTCGGTGTTGACCGTCAGAACCCCGTTGGCGACGGGCGTCGACTCGTCGAGCGACACCCGAGTCAGGCCCTGCGTGACGGCGTCACACACATAGTCGAAATGGGGTGTGCCACCCCGGATCACCACGCCGAGCGCGATCACGGCATCGTGGGTCTTGGCCAATTCCTGTGCCACCACCGGGATTTCGATGGCGCCGAGCACCCGAACCACGGTCGGCTCCGCGATACCGGATGCCGTGGCCACCCGGCGGGCACCGGCGAGCAGGGCGTCACAGATGGTGGTGTGCCAGGTGCTGGCGACGATGGCCAGCTTGATTCCGGACGCGTCGAGCGCCGGCATGTCCGGAACGCCGGCGCCACTCATTTACTGTCTCCGTCCGTTGCGCCACCGGCGAAATCGTCGAGGCCGATGAGGTCGTGCCCCATGCGGTCCCGCTTGGTCATCAGGTACCGGATGTTGTCGGCATTGGGGCCGATGGGCAGCGGCACGCGCTCGATGATGTGCAGGCCGTAGCCGTCCAGGCCCACGCGCTTGGCCGGGTTGTTGGTCAGCAGCCGCATGGACCGGATACCGAGGTCGACCAGAATCTGGGCCCCGATGCCGTAGTCGCGGGCATCGGCGGGCAGGCCGAGCTCGAGGTTGGCGTCGACGGTGTCGGCGCCGGCATCCTGCAGCTGGTAGGCCTGCAGCTTGTGCAGCAGGCCGATGCCGCGGCCCTCGTGCCCACGCATGTAGAGCACGACGCCCCGGCCTTCGTTGGCCACCATCTCCATGGCGGCGTCCAGCTGCGGACCACAGTCGCAGCGGCGCGAACCGAACACGTCACCGGTCAGGCACTCGGAGTGCACGCGCACCAGGACATCGTCGCCGCCCCGGTCGGAGACGTCACCGCGCACCAGGGCCACGTGCTCCACGTCCTCGTACATGCTGGTGTAGCCGACGGCCCGGAACTCGCCGTGCCGGGTCGGGATGCGGGCCTCGGCCACGCGCTCGATGTGCTTCTCGTGCTTGCGTCGCCACTCGATGAGATCGGCGATGGAGATCAGCGCCAGGTCGTGATCGTCGGCGAAGACCCGCAGCTCCTCGGTCTGGGCCATGGAGCCCTCGTCCTTCTGGCTGACGATCTCGCAGATCGCGCCGGCGGGCTGCAACCCGGCCAGCCGGGCCAGATCGACCGCGGCCTCGGTGTGGCCGGGGCGGCGCAACACGCCGCCGTCCTTGGCGCGCAACGGAACTACGTGTCCGGGCTTGGTGAAATCTTCGGCAACGGCAGCCGGATCAGCCAGCGCCTGCATGGTCTTGGCCCGGTCG
Organism: Mycobacterium sp. ST-F2; assembly: GCF_001905655.1. GTDB lineage: Bacteria > Actinomycetota > Actinomycetes > Mycobacteriales > Mycobacteriaceae > Mycobacterium. The sequence goes on along the minus strand of NZ_JMHT01000107.1, from coordinate 3,375 downwards.
GAAGCCGAAATGCCGGTTCCCACACCCTTTTTCGCGTCCACCGTGACGGTGTAGGCGGTGCCGTGCTTGTCCTGGTTCACCGCGTACATCGGCAGCAGGCCCAGCCGGTCGCAGACCTCACCGGACAGCGGAACACACAGGTAGCCCGAGGTGTAGCGGACCATGAAGGCCACCAGTTCCGGGGTTGCCTTCTCCGCGGCGAAGATCAGATCGCCTTCGTTCTCGCGATCTTCGTCGTCAATGACGACAACAGCCTTTCCCGCCGCGATATCGGCTATCGCCCGCTCGACGGAATCAAGCCTCGTCATCTCCACCACCCTTGCCGTGGCCACATCAGGGCCATCTTGATCACCTACCAGTATGAACCACTGGTATGGGCCGACTTACTCCCGCCGGTCCGCTCAGCGGACGCAGCGCGCCCGGGCTACTGCGCCGGGGTGAGCAGCCGTTCGACGTATTTCGCGATTAGAGGCGACCGAGCGCTACGCCTGTCCTGCCCCTTCCCTGCTGGGGCCTCACCTTAGAGCACCAAATATGTTCAACCGAGAGGGTCCCCTGAGACGCGTCCCTGTGTTCTGACTGCCGAGTGCCAGCACCCGTTTCATACCCTTCGGCTGAAAAATGACGTCCTCGCGAGTAATCTCCGCTGAAGTTGCTGTCAGACCAAGGGGAGGGTGCTGTGAACAGGTTCTATGTGGGGATTCTGGCGCTGGGGGTGTGCGCAGGTTCGCTTGCTGTCGCCCCGGCAGCGTCTGCCGATGAGGCGAGCTTCCTCGCCGCGCTCGATAAGTCCGGCGCAGACCGCACCTCGGATGAACGCGCACTGCAGCTGGCACGGGGCGTCTGCACTGGCCTCCGCCGTGGCGACGGCATGCAGCAGGCTTACCGAACGATGAGCACCGACCTGGCCGGTTGGATCGGCAGCAGCTCAGCGGGAACCTCGGACAAGTACTTCCGACTGGCCATCGCGAACCTCTGCCCGGAGTGGATGCCGCGATGAAGGCCACCAAGCTCCTCGCCGCAGGAGTCGCGCTGTCGGCACCACTGGTGCTGGCCCCTTCCGCCGTCGCTCTGCCGCCGGGCTGTGACTGGAACACCGACGCTGGCGTCCAGGCCTGCATGGGCGGAGGCCCGATGGACGCCGGGAAGAACGGCAACGGCGACACCTACGGGCCCACGGGCGAGGCCGGATTCCTGCGTGAAGTCAGGCTGGTCGCTTGGTCGGCATCCGTTCTCTCCGACCAACAAGTGATCGACGCAGGGCATTGGGTTTGCAACCAGCGACGCCAAGACCGCTCCCAGAAGAATGTCGTGATGTCGCTCCAGGCCGCCTTCTTCAAGAAGGGAATCACCGACTCTGATTCCGCCTACATCGAGGACAATGCCGAGATGTACCTGTGCCCAGGCCTGCCTGGCCGGTAACCCGAATAACCAGGAAGCCTTGGGCTCGGAGTGGGAATGGGCAGACGATGAGTGACGCGACCTGGCGCGACCAGTACAAGCGGGCGGCGCGATCAGCCAACCTGGTGATTGCTCTGGCCGAAGGTTCCGTCACGTCCATGCCGCCTCAGATGTTCGATCCGGAAGACGCCGTATTCCACTTCTGCGCCGACGCATTCCATCTCCGGGACTGGATCGCTGCTGCGGGAGTCGACCGAGACCAGTTTGACGACGTCAAGGCCTTCGAGAAGGTGCTGAACGCGAGAATCAAGCAACTGGACGACGAACTGTTCAAGAGGTCAGCCGAGCTGGCCGCTTGTAGGGATATCGCCAACGGTTACAAGCATCTCGAACTGACCCGTCCGAGCTTTCTGCCGGACGGGGAGCACTCAGAGGTGGTCGGACGCGCGTTTTCAACGGATTTCAGTGAACCGCAGCGCGTGAAGGCGACGTACACCGTCCAGATCGCCGGACACCAGATGGAGGCACATCTGCTCGCCAAGGTGGCGATGGCGAGGTGGGACACGTGGTTCGCCAGCTCCAGCAGCATCGCGAAGGAGTTGCGCGAGGAAGTGAAAGCGAGACCGTGGACCGGCTGGCCGTGGGAGCCGCAGCCCTGGGGCATCTCGCGCGAGATGGACCTATTCCCCATTACCGATGACGACACGCAGACCGATCCTCAGTGACGGTTTTCAAAAGCCAGTTGCGCCAGCGGATTACCGAGCCTCAGAGGTCCCCGAAGTCATCAGCCGATGTGCGGAGCGGCACTGCGGCCACCTGCGGGCGTGGCTCGACGTAGACGATGCGCTGACTTCTGCGGTCGTCCATGGTGACTGCCATGACGCGCTCCCAGTGGCGTAGCTCGCTGGCCCAGGCGGTCTTACCGGTCCGGTAGAACTCATCGGCCACCAGGGCGGCGTCGAGGGCGAACTCCCAGTCCGAGTCATGCCACAGGCAGCAGTGCGGCATGGTCGACCAGGCGCGCCATTTGCGCCGTGTGTAGATGTGCCACGACTGCCCGTCGGGACGCGTCCTCGACAGCCTGCGGCCACCCTTGAAGGGCACGTTCTCCACCTCGGTCCAGCCGTGCGCTGGCCTGTGACGGCGGGATAGTGTCTCCGCCTTGGGTTTTGGGCCTCTAATGGCCATTCAGGGCCTCCTACGGGGCTGTTCTGGGCGTCTGTATGGCCGCCTGCGGCACGATGTCCGCCCTGGGCGGCTCGGGTGCCCGATCGGCGTATCGACGCCGGTAGCGGGCGATGTGGGCACTGTGCAGAAGCGCACGCAATGCCCGGTGAATGCCTGGCGTCTGACTGTCTGTCATCACGTCTCCTGCAAAGCTCCAGAACACGCTCGGTCAGGGGGCCACTATGAAGGCCGGGACCGGGCAGACCGGGTGTCCGGGGGTATGCCCCCAGGCCACTTTCCATGTCCTAGAAGGCATCTCAGCAGTGTTGGTGCGATGGGGACGGGTCCGGCGAAAACCCATTCATCGTGCCCTAGACCCGTCCCCGTGCAGGCGCGCAGAGAAGCTCTGCGCAGCGTCCGCACCAGCTCACCGGCGCTTGTGGTGCCGGTGAGACACCTACAGCAGCAATGCACCGCATGAGCAGTACTGACCACCTGAAGACAGCGCGCATTCGGCAAGGTGACTCGATCGCGGCTGCATCATGTCGTAAGACCACGCTCCTGGGCTGTCTGCTGCACACATCTTCTGCAGCTGCGCAATCTCACTGGGCCAGAACATCGCTCGCCGCGTCTGTCTGGTGTCCATGGTCTGACTGAAGGCTCCAGACGTCAGCTGCTGGATGCCGCCTTGACCGGCCTCATGCCACCTGAGGATCGCGCCACGGATAACCGCCTTGGCGGCATCAGCATGACTGAATGTCAGCGGTCACGTATTTCCCCAGGTTTGAGGGGTTGTCCGTCACGTAA
>NZ_JMHT01000106.1 GCF_001905655.1 Mycobacterium sp. ST-F2 | reverse complement strand
ACCCAGCTCAACCACGCCGCTTGACTATTAACAGAAATAGGAGCATCAAGTGCCGCCAGATTTTTCCCGCCCTTAACATGAAGAAATCTGGCTGTACTCTCCGGGTTCGATGATGTCCTTGTGTTGATGCATCAGGGAATCGGTCTCGACGCGTTCAACGCCATGCCGAAGCAGCGGGCGGTGCACGCACTGTACGAATGCTGCTACAGCGTGCCGCTGGCCGGCAGCCTGGCCGACGGACGCGCGTACGACGACCACGACCACCTCTTCCGGCGCGCCGACGACTTCCTGTTCGCGCTGAGCGACGCCTCCGTGGACGTGATACTGCAGGCATACCCGCAGGTCGGACGACGTCCCGGCAGCGTCCGGTCGCAGTTCGAGCAGTGTGCGGTGTGCGACCGCGACCCCGACCTCATGGCGACGCTGACGGTCAATGCGGCCACCTACCGCGACCACTTCGGCTTCGATTTCGTGATGTTCGTCGGATCCATGAGCGCAGACGAAGTGCTGAGCCATATGGCCGACCGTATGCACAACGATCATGAGACCGAACGCAAAGTCGTCCGCAACGAGCTGGCCCGGATCAATCGGACCCGGCTGGAGCGCATGCTGGGACCCGAGGGCGGCTACGACAACTGGTAACGAACCCGCGACGGCACACCTGCCGTCAGGAACAGTTCGCCAAGCCTTAGTAGTTTGTACCCGTGCATCAGGAGATCCCCCCGCAGTACGTGCTTTCGGCGAAGGCACCGCAGGCCCGGACCCTCATCGACATCCTCTACGCCACGGCCGATCAACATCCCGATGCGCCGGCCATCGACGACGGCGCGGTCCAGCTCACCTATGCCGAGCTGATCGCCGACGTCGAAGAGAGCGTCACGTGGCTGGCCGCGCGCGGCATCGGCCGCGGTGACCGCATCGGCATCCGGATGCCGTCGGGCAGCTACGCGCTGTACGTGTCGATCCTGGCAACCCTGGCCACCGGCGCCGCGTACGTCCCGGTCGACGCCGACGATCCCGAGGAGCGCGCCGCGCTGGTCTTCGGCGAGGCCGGCGTGGTCGGCATCATCACCGAGGCGGGCCTGGTCCGCGGGCCCGGCTCGACGCGGGGCTGGCAGGCCGGCCGGCCACTGACCCGCGACGACGCCTGGATCATCTTCACCTCCGGTTCCACCGGCACCCCGAAGGGCGTCGCGGTGACGCACCGCAACGCCGCGGCCTTCGTCGACGCGGAGGCCGAGATTTTCCTGAAGGACAACCCGCTGGGTCCGGGCGACCGGGTGCTCGCCGGGCTGTCGGTCGCGTTCGACGCGTCCTGCGAAGAGATGTGGCTGGCCTGGCGCCACGGCGCCTGCCTCGTGCCGGCGCCGCGCTCGCTGGTGCGCAGCGGCATGGACCTGGGGCCGTGGCTGGTGTCGCGCGACATCACCGTCGTCTCCACGGTCCCGACACTGGCCTCACTGTGGCCGGCCGAGGCCCTCGAAGCCGTGCGCCTGCTGATCTTCGGCGGCGAGGCCTGCCCGCCCGAGCTCGCCGAGCGCCTGGCCGTCGAGGGCCGCGAGGTGTGGAACACCTACGGGCCCACCGAAGCCACCGTCGTCGCGTGCCTCGCGCCGCTCGGCGGCGGGCCCGTCAGCATCGGGCTACCGCTGCCCGGCTGGGACCTGGCGGTCGTCGACAAGGACGGCCTGCAGGTCGGCTACGGCGAAATCGGCGAACTCGTGATCGGTGGCGTCGGGCTGGCGCGCTACCTCGACCCGGAGAAGGACGCCGAGAAGTACGCGCCGATGGAGACTCTCGGCTGGGGCCGCGCGTACCGCAGCGGCGACCTGGTCCGGCTCGAGGCGGACGGCCTCTACTTCCAGGGCCGTGCGGACGATCAGGTCAAGGTCGGTGGCCGGCGCATCGAACTCGGTGAGGTCGACGCCGCACTGGTCAACCTGCCCGGCGTCAGCGGCGGCGCCGCCGCGGTGCGCAAGACGGCCACCGGCACGCCCCTGCTGGTCGGCTACATCGCCAGCGCCGACCCCGATTTCGACATCGCCAAGGCCCGCAAGGTCCTGGCTCAGTCGCTGCCGGCCGCGCTGGTGCCACGGCTGGTCGTGGTCGACGAATTGCCCACGCGCACATCCGGAAAGGTCGACCGCAACGCCCTGCCCTGGCCCATTGACGCGGGCGCCGGCGGCGACGACAGCCCCGACCTCGACGGCACCATGGGTTGGCTCGCCGGGCTGTGGCGGGACGTACTGGCCTCCCCGATCGACGGGCCCGGCGCCGACTTCTTCGCGCTCGGTGGCGGCTCGCTGTCCGCGGCACAACTGGTCTCACTGCTGCGGGAGAAGTACCCCCAGGTCACCGTCGCCGATCTCTACGACCACCCACGCCTGGGCTCGCTGGCCGGCTACCTGGACGAGCTCGACCCGCCACCGGCGGTCGAAACCCGAAGCGTCACACCGGTTCCGCTGACGACACAGCTGGTCCAGACAGTCGCCGCCATCCCGCTCGCCACCCTGGCCGGCATGCAGTGGGTGGTCTGGCTGGCCATCCTGAACAACGTCGCCGCGGCGCTGCACCTGCTGCCCTGGGCCCGCACCGTCAACTGGTGGGTGATCCTGGCCGGATTCCTGGTGTTCGTCACGCCGATCGGCCGCATGGGTATCGCCGTGTTCGCCGCGCGCGCCCTGCTGTCCGGCCTGGAGCCGGGCACCTACAAGCGCGGCGGCTCCGAGCACCTGCGGGTCTGGCTCGCCGAACGGCTCGGCGAGGCCAGCGGTGCCGAAAACCAGGCCGGCGCACCGTGGTTGGTGTACTACGCCAGGGCACTGGGCAACCAGGTCGGCGACGGCGTCGACCTGCACTCGACCCCGCCGGTCACCGGCATGCTCACCCTCGGGGACCGCTGCTCGATCGAACCGGAAGTCGACCTCACCGGACACTGGATCGACGGCGACCTGTTCCACGTCGGACCCATCAGCATCGGCAACGACGCCACCATCGGCGCCCGCACCACGCTGCTGCCGGGAGCGGTGGTCGGAAAGAACGCCGACGTCGCACCGGGTTCCGGCGTCATCGGCAAGGTCAAGGCCGGCCAGTACTGGAAGGGTTCGCCGGCGGTGAAGTCCGGGAAGGCCCACCACCCGTGGCCCGACGAGCGACCGGGGCGGGCACCGATCTGGATCGCGATGTACGGGGTGACGTCCGTACTGCTCGGCGGGCTGCCGATCCTGGCCCTCGCCGCGGGCCTGGCGGTGCTGATTCTGCCGGTGCGCCATAGCCATTCGCTGCGGGAGGCGATCCTGCCGGTCGCGTTGTGGACGCCCGTCGCCGCGGTGGCCGCCATGGCGGTGTACGCCGCGCTGACGGTGATCGGGGTGCGTCTGCTGTCCCTCGGCCTGACCGAGGGCTACCACCCGGTGCGCAGCCGGGTGGGCTGGCAGCTGTGGGCCACCGAGCGCTTGATGGACGCCGCCCGCAACTACCTGTTCCCCATCTACGCGAGCCTGCTGACACCGTGGTGGCTGCGGATTCTCGGCGCGAAAGTCGGTAAGGACACCGAGATTTCGACGGCGCTGCTGACACCCAAGTTCACCGAGGTGCTCGACGGCGCCTTCCTGGCCGACGACACCATGGTGGCGTCGTACGAACTCGGTGGCGGCTGGATTCACGTCGCCAAGGCGACCGTCGGACGGCGGGCGTTCCTCGGCAACTCCGGCATCACCCAGCCGGGACGTCGCGTCCCCGACGACGGACTGGTGGCCGTGCTGTCGGCCACCCCGCACAAGGCCAAGGCCGGCTCGTCATGGCTCCCCCCCCCCCCCCCCCCGCGGCTCCGCC
>NZ_JMHT01000105.1 GCF_001905655.1 Mycobacterium sp. ST-F2 | reverse complement strand
TGTGTCGCGGCGGTTTCTAGGTGGGTGGTGTCCCAGGCTTCTATGTCGGAACGAGTCAGGGCACCATCGCTAGCCGCTGGCATCAGACCTGAACGGTGGTGCTGATCGACTGTGCGTTGCCGCTGTCGGTGCGGACGTATTCCCCGGCCGCGGTGCGCAGGGTCGTACCGGTAGCGGTGGCCCGCCCAGAGAGCTGCGCGGCGACGGTGTCGATCAGTGCGTGGCCATGCGCGACGGCCGCGGTGGTTGCCTGGGCCCGATGGCCGCCGGCCGGCGGCGTTGGGACGGGCATCGTCGATGCCGCGGAGTCGCACACGCTGGCATGGGACAGCAGGCCCTCACTGTCGACCGTGATGTGTTCCCCCACGTTGGGCAGTCTAAAACGGGCTGCGGGGTGTGGCCGACGCCGATTTCCGTGGTCTACTTCGCGGCTGTCCCTTCCTCGTACTGGCCGCGTTTGTGCGTGGTGGTGGTTCCTGTCAAGGCTCGACCTTGGTCGACCGCGTAGCGGGCATTGGCCTTGACAGGAACCACCACCACGTTCACCACAATTTCGGGCGAGGAAGGAAGCCAGAACTAGCGAAATGCCTAATCAGATCAGCTCAGATAGCAGTGCTAGCACTGCTATCTGAGCTAGCTTATTCGGCGCTAGGCCAGGCGGTGGGATCGATCGGATGTCTGTCTGGTCATGGCTCGAAGTGGGAGCGGAAGCCTTCGAGCCAATCCGCTCGCGCAGGGGCCGCTAAGCGTGGCGAGCTGGTACCTCGACCGCCGAAGAAAATCGAGTATGAGATTCGCTTCGCGACCGCCGATGCAGTCAAAGGTCTCATGGGGGCGATGCGGGCCGAACACCTGCGGAGCTTCGCGCAGCCAGGCGGCCAGATCAATTGTCGCCCAGGCCCCTCACAATGCCGATGTCGCGGTGCTCGCAGCAACCTGGTCGCGGGGGCCACGAACCTGCGGGGCCGGGGGAGGCGATGTAGTCGAGGCGATCTATCAGTCCGGCCGGCACTCGCTCGCGATGCAGAAAGTCGGCCAGCGACTGACCGACGGTCACCCCGGAGCCTCCGTCCGCTGCAATGGGGTGCCGTCGTGGATGTTTGGTCACGATCACCCTGTCAACTGTTGGAGCGCTTGGTTCGCGCCGCGGACTGTTCCGCAAGTTGTCCACGGTAGGTATCCGCTGCCGCGGTTGCCACTGCCAACGCTTCAGTGAGGGCATGCACGCGTTCATCGGCATTGCGCTGGGCCTGGGCGAGCTGCTCAGCCTGGGTTGCGCGTAGCGCTTCGCGTTCGCTGCGCGACTCCTCACGTTCTCGCTCTAGCTCCCGGGTGAGAGTAGCCGCGGCCGCCCGGTCGAGCTCTGCGGCTCGGGATGCGGATTGTGCCTCTGCCTCAGCTGTGGCCAGTTGCACTCGAACGGCCGCGGCTTCGGCCAGCGCCTGCTGCGTTGCAGCGTGGGCGGCCTCAATCTCGTTCTGCAACCGCTGACGTACCCCTTCGAAATCCTGGCGGGTCTGATCGAGTTGGCGACGTAGCTGCGCCGTAGTCTCGCGTTCCCGCGCCGCGGACTCTTCCGCGGCATGCTGGGCGGCCGCCGCGGCCGCGGCGTCCGCTCGGGCCGCGTTGGCCTCTTGGCGGGATAGTTCTAGATCGCGATCACGCTCAGCTAAACCGGACCGGAAACGGGCCTCGGCCTCGGTGAGTTGTTCCTGTGCAAGCCGGGCCGCCTCGGCGGCTTCTGCGCGCACGGCTTCTATCTGATCCGCTGCCGTCTCGCGGACCTGGGCCAGCTCGTTCCTGGCGTCCTCCGCGATGAGGTCTGCTTCTTCGCGATCGCGCTCGGCGGCGTTGGCGCGGTCGTTAGCCGCTCGAGCAGCCCGCTCCGCTACCGCCACTCGACGCTCCGCATCGGTGACCTTGGTCAGGGCGTCGCGGTGGGCGTCTTCGACTTCCGCCCCCGCCGCTTCGATATCGCCGGCGGCGCGTAGGTCTGAAACGACGCCGTCTAGGTACTGACGCAGGTCCGCGAACCGTTCCGGCAGCTCGGCCAGCCGTTGGTCAAGCGTTGCCCGCGCCATCGACACAGGTGCTGTCGCTCCCGGTTCGTCGTGGATGACGGTGCCGGATTGCGAGCGCCTGGCCTTCCATGCCGATGCGCGGTTGTGGATCGGACCACCATCCGCGTCGGCCTGCCCGCAGTAGCGCGTAGGCCTGCCAGTGGAGGGGTCAGGCAGCCGTGGCCGAGTGCATCCGGGGTAACTGCAGCTATCCCGCGACGCCTCAACGGCCTGCATCGGTTTGTCGCTCATGCCTCTAAACGCTACGGGTTCAGTCACCGCAACACAAGATACGAAACGGAACGAAACAAAAGCGATGAAACGTAACGAAACCTTGGGTTGGTTTAGTCCTATGGCGCGCAGCCCGCGGCCCAACCCAGTGATCCCGACTCGGCTAGCCGCCCCCATTGGCCACGGGCTCGGGGCCTCTCGGGCCATCCGCGCGTAGGGGGGCCGCTGAGATTGGCCGGTACCCACAGTTCGGCGTCGTCGGGACTATCGGCGTCACCGTCGTTGACCCGTTCGTGTGCGGCGAGATACCCAGCGGTATGCATGTGGTCGGGTTGCAAGAAGACCGCTTGCATGGTGGCCAGGTTGGTTTGGAAATCCCGGTATGCGGCGCGCCGTTCGTCGTCGGTGGCGTAGTCGTCGCCGTAGCGGTCGAGCCAGGCTGCCCACAGTGCTCGGGGGTTCCCGGCGTGGGCGGCGTGTTCGCGTCCATGACTCCTACGGTACGACGGGCTTCTGACATGTTGGTTCCTTCGCGACCTGTTTGCCCAGTTGAAAGCCTATTGCTAGCTGTGCTAGCACAGCTAGCTAGCAGCCGTGTTGGGTGAGGTAGGCGTCGAGTGCTTGGTCGGTGATGGAGGCGATGCTGATGGTGCGGTCGCCGGTTTCGTAGCGGAGTTTGTCGACGGCTTTTCCGAGGCGGCTTTTGATAGAGGGCCGGATTCTGACGTTGTGCTGCTCGGTCAGCCGCTCGGCCGCTCCCCCGGCCTGCGGCGCGGGCTGTTGCAACGGGGTGGCCGGCAATGGTTCGAGAGGCGCGGCCTGGGTCGTGAGGACGGCGGGGCGCTCGGGGATGGCGTCGGCGGGGTGTCCGGTGGTGCGGGTGATAGCCGGCTTGCGTGTAGTGCTCATGCGTTGGCTCCGATGGTGATGCCGAGTTCATCGAGTAGGTCGTCGTAGGCGACTTGCAGACTCAGTGCGCGGCCGCCTTTGAACTTGTGCATGGGCACTTCGGCGCTGTGGGCGTCTTGGCGGGCACTGAGGTCGGGTATGACGGTGCGGGCCACGAGGTCGCCGTAGGCTTCGCGCAGCTCGCGCTCCCGGTCGATGTGCTCGCCCTTGTTCTGCCGGCGGGAAATGATGACTTTGGCGAACTCAAGGCGCGGGTTGGGCCTGAGTTTGACCTTCTGAACGGTGGTTTCCAGGCGCGTGACGGCTTTCGCAGAGTCTTTCGTCGGTTCGGTGACGGCGTAGACGGCGTCGACGGTGAGCAGGACCGCGAACAGCAGTTTGCCCAGGCTGGGCGGGCAGTCGAACAGCACCGCGTCATACGGCGAGAGGTCCAGGCCTTCGAGAGCGACGTCGAGGCGGAACACCAGGTCGGATGCGCCGCTGGATTCGGCGTTGGATAGGTCCAGGTGGGCCGGGATGAGGTCGATGCCGTCCCAGTCGGTGGCCACGACTGCGTCGATGGCTGATCCGGGTTCGGTGCGGTCCATGAGGTCAGCGGTGGTGAGCTGGCCCTCTTCGGTGTAGACGCCGAGGCCTTCGGTGGCGTTGGCCTGGGGGTCCATATCAACGATGAGGGCGCGGCCGCCGCGATGGCTGATGGCGCTGGCCAGACCGAGTGTGGTGGCGGTCTTACCTACGCCGCCTTTCTGGTTGGCCAGGGCGTGCCGTTTGGGCTGCATGACGTGTGTCCTCCGTAGTTGAAATTAGCGGCGGTAACTACGATCGCTAGGCGTGCTAGCCTAGCATTAGTAGCTATGCTAGCACGCCTAGCAAGCATCGACGTTTCGCCATATGGGCACTAAGTGGGGCAGAGGGGTGCTTAGCTAAACCGAGTCATAGTTATGCCTGCTATGCACCGCTTAAGGTGTATAGTCGGTGCCGTAGCCAGCCCATTGCGGTGGGTTTGGAAGTGAGCCACAGGATTACTCGCCGGACGACGAGGCCTGTGGCTCGCGTGTTTCTGGGCTAAATCGTGTGGAGCTCGACAGCGCTGCCGAGTACGTCGAGATAGGCGGGGTTGCCGATTCGGGCCTGGACCACGGCGCCGCAGACGATGTCGGAGGCCCAAAGTGCTGGTTCGTTGCGTCCTATGGAGTGCTCAATCCGGACGGTCGATTCGATTGCTCGGCGCGACCGCAGCTTCTGGAGCATGTCCAGGTCGCTGGCGTCGAGCTGGCCTCGGGATTCGAAGGTGATGGTCGAACAAGGCATCAGCGCCAAGTGGGGCAGAAGAAACTCCATGCACTTGCGCCGATGACGCCGGTCGTCGGCGTCTTTGTCGATGTGGACGACGACGAACCCGGTGACCGGGAGTTGGGCAACGGTAGCGACGTGCTCAGCGCGGCGTTCGGGGCTGCTGCCATGCCAGTGCAGTTTGGTCTCACCGATACGAAGGCCTTCGAGAACTTTTCGCATTTCAGCGACATCTTCGTCATCGCATAACGTGGCAGCCAGCAGGTACGCGCCGGGATCGAGGTCCGGGCGCGATCCGGACTCGTCGGCCCATGCGGTCAGCATGCGAAACCCCTCACCAGAGTCCCGAACAGGGCGATTGTGGCGGCGTCCATCCGGATCAGCTCCTTTCCTGCCTGTGGCCGATACCTGGTCATGAATTCTCGTGCGGCCGCATCGAGGTTTACAGGGAAGGGGTGCACGGTGACGTGGACGGCGCGAATGGGGACCCCGAAAATTTCATGCCCGGCCTACAGCCGCCCCTCAGTTGGGGCGGCTGTAGGTTGTAGAGGGCGAGCACCGAGTTGAAGACGGTGGCTGCCGTCTGCCAGTCGGTGAAATGGCCGGTGACCGCGGCCATGGCGGTGGCGAGCACCAGAACGGCGGTGGGCGCGGAACGCCCGTGTCCTGGAGGGAACGGGTTCTGTTTCGGACTGTGGGCACTTATGCTCATAGGCGGTTCCTTACGTTGGTTGACGCGACGTGGGACTAGCTGCCCCCGGCCGTTGCCGCGGCCGTTGGGGGCAGCGTCAATTGTCAAACGGGACCTTGACGGCACTGCGATATGGCAACACTTAACCGCGCAATAGAGTGCTCAGAGTGTCGCGTGGGTACGGTCTTCAGCAGCGCCGAGTACTGAAAGCTCTTGAGCGTAAATCTCGGGATCGGTTCGCAGCCAAGGGAATTCCACCGTGGGTGTCCAGCTCCATTTCGAGGTCAGAACACGATTCGGGCTTGCTGAAGATATCGAGGGCCCGATGGCGGTGGTACACGATCGACCTGCTCGGTCTAGTAGGACCTGACGCCCCACGCGCGGAACGTGTGAGTCTGCACCGGGCAATCACCGCCCTCGGGGACGCTGGCGATCTGGAAGTACGGGGTTCCATGCCGTACGACGAGCCGTTTTCCGAGTACGGCTTCAACCCGGTAGAGCTGGCGCGGATTGATCCGCGGTGGCCGCACCGGCACGGCCGGGTCCTATGGTTTCGTCGACCTCCGCCATGGGACCACGACGCGGCTTGGCAGGACGGCTACTACCCTGCCAACCTTCCGGCGGATGACGGCGCTGTCATCTTGGATTTTCTGGACATCGAGCGGCCTGAGTGGTTCGCGGATTTTTGCGGATCAGCTGAGCCCGACCGCCGCTGGCAAACCCGCAGCGGTGCCGTCGTAACGTGGCTGTTCTGCGGGAATCTACCTACCTACGGGCCGGCGTCCTTGCTAGCGAGATAGCGGTAAGCGGTCGCGCGGCCTATACCGAAAGCTGCGGCGAGTTCAGCGACTGGCTCGCCGGTGGCAGCGAGTCGGCGGAGTTGTTCCTGCCGGTCGGCAGTGAGCTTGTGGGGTTTGGTGGCCGGGAGGTCGCGTGCTCGGCGTGACTCGCGTGCAGCAGCGCGGCGCTCCTTGCCGAGCTCGAGTTCGAGTTCAGCAAGGGTGGCCATGATGCCGGCGACAGCGCGGCCGGTCGGGGTGGCGGTGTCGATGCCTTCACGTATGGCGCGCAACAGAATTCCGCGCTGTCCAAAGTCGGCGATGGTGCGCGTGACTTCGGCGGCGGAGCGGCCGAGTCTGTCGATCGCGGTGACGACGACGGTGTCACCGTCGCGGGCGTAGTCCAGCAGGGCGGCCAGGCCCGGGCGGGCAGTGTTGGCGGAGCCAGAGAGTTTGTCGGTGTAGACCCGGTCGGTGTCGACGCCGGCGGCCGCCAAGGTGGCCAGTTGCGTTTCGAGATCCTGGCCGATGGTGCTGACGCGGGCGTACCCGAGGATCGGTGCCATATCGGCACTGTCTCACCACCTACCGACATCGGGGATTCGAGACACGCGGTGTGAGACAGGAAATGAGACGCCGCGACCTGGGCCGATAGGTAGGGGAGGGGAGACCAGGCGGCATGTCTCGTTTCTTTAGATCCGAGACGGATTTACCCGGTTTGGTAATCAACTACCGGGTGGCATCGCCGCTTACCCTGACACTGTGACTGACACGGCCGATGAGTCGGCCAACGGCGATGACGACACCGACTTTTGGTTAGCGGTTCCAGGCTTCCGTGAATCGCTCCTTGAAGCGGAAGCCGATATTGCCGCCGGCCGCACCTTCGGCGAGGAAGAGATTCGCGCTCGTTACGAGTTGACTCCGCGAGATGCGGGGCAGGTCGTGCGGGACGGGACGGTTGACGCCGACGGCCCGCTCGTCGAGCGGATGTTGAAGGCTTTTCCGTGGATGCTCGCGCTATCACCGGCCGACCGGGTCACCTGCGCCCAGGACCTGGTTGACGCCGCCCGGGCGTCGTTCTCTACGGATCAGCCTCAGCTGGTGCTTGCGGAGCTGACCTCGTGGAAGGAGACGGCGACCGCCCTTGCAGCCGGCCTGGATCGGGGCGAGCCCGAGTGGTTGGACGATGGCGACGATGATGCCGTTGTAGAGCGGCGGTAGTGGTCTGCATAAGAGATCGCGGAGCGGTCGAGCGAGTGGAATGACGGGTTTGAGCAAGACTGCGGCCGCGCAGTTGTCGGGATACCGATGGGGAACGATTTGCCGGTACAAATCGGTAATTAGCGGTTTGACCAGCATGATTGGTTTCGAGTGAAGACGTTTGGGACGGCGCAATTGTCGGCGTCGGACCGTAAAGTCGGGGGCATGGACCTTGATGAGTCCTCGCCTGACGGGGGACACGGCGATGCAGCCGCGACAGTGGCGGCCATGGTGCGAAGCCAGGCCAGGTGGATGTCCACACTGGAAATCGACGACTCCGGGCCACCGGCAGCTCTCGCGGCAGCGCTAGAGGCGGAAGACTGGGCCGCGGTGCGGCAGGAGTGGGACATGTGGGTGTTGCACACGCTGCGTGATTTGAACCGATCCGTCAGGAATTGGCGGGCGCTGACAGCGACGACGTTGCAATCCACGGTTAGGGAGCTGACAACGGCCGCCGCCGGCAGTCTCGTTCCACCTGCTGTTGATGTGGTGGATGAGGATTCGATCATGCGGACGTGGCTGCCCTGGATACGTGCTGGGATAGCGGCAGTAAAAGGCGATGTACGGGCAGCTGAGTGGTCCTGCTATTCGAAAGCACTGCCGGTTGAGCTTCAAACGCTGGCTGCAGTGCACCCTGAACAGCAGGCCGAGGTGGCAGCCACGACGTTCGAGATTGAGGCGTTCTGTCGGGGTTTACTTGGGGATGAGGGGGTTTAAGTGGCGTTGTCATTTGAGATGCAGCCAGTGTCGACGCGGACTCGATTGGCGGCTGCGGGGACGATCCGGGCGGCATCTGCGGCGACAACGCCCCCGGCACCCACGACGGTAGATCAGTACACCGCGGGCTTGTTGACTACCGGGCATGCGTTACTTCACTCAGCGTTGGTCCCGATGGCCGAACTTTCGGAGAAGGGGTTGGGTGCTGCGGCAGTGACGGTGTCGACCATGGAGCAGGTCGAGTCTGTCAACACTGCCGCGCTCGAAACATAGTGCCGGGGAGGGGATTTCAATGAGTTCGGGGTGGTCACCGCCTAACGCGGCACACCAAGGCAATACGGGACAGCTCTGGCCCGCTGGAGCGCCGGCGCCGGCATCTGCGCCGCGCCGGTGGGGTCTAGTGGCGGTGGTGGTTGCGGTGAATATCGCATCGATCGCCGCGGCGGCGGCCATCGCGTATGCGGTCGGGCGAGATTCGGCGCCGGTGAAATCGGGGGCGCCGTCGATAGTTTCCGCGGGCCCGACCGTGAGCGACGCGGACGTGGCAGCGGCGAAAGACAAGGTCTGCCACGCGGTCGACGCCGGACAGCGTGGCAGCGCCGACCAGGGTGGGGTTGTGGTGAACGGCGACCTGAACATTCCATTTGTCGTTAGAAAGCTCAATACGATTGTTGCGGTACAGAATTCATTGTCGCCCGCTGTTCCGTCTGATGTGTCTGACGCCGCCAAAAAGTACATAGCGACAGCAACCGATTTGACCACCGCGGCTCTAGCCCATGCGCCGGTTGATCAGCTCGTGGAGCTGACCAAGACCGGAAACGCAGCGGTTGGCGCCTTATTCGATGCATGCGGATTGCCTCGCTGATGGCGGCCAGCGCGAGCTCGGGCGCGGTTCCGGCGTGGGAGGATCGGTACAAGTGGATTGCCGGTCGGATCGTTGAGCATCTGTCAGCGACGCGACCGAAGCCCGATGGGTATGTCCCTGGGGCCCTTAGGCCGGCGGGGCAAGATGTTCCGCGCCCGCAGGGGCTCTACACACGGGTGCTGATTTGGCCGGGGGAGTGGCCGGAAGTGTCCGAATCCAAGCTCGCGGAACACGCTCAGGCTGTTCGGGACTGGGCGCGCCATCAGGAGGACTCCAACCGCAGTGCGAAAGCGCATACCGACGAAGCATTCGGCACGGACTGGACAGCCGGTGAGGCTCGGGACGCTGCGTTCGAGCACTACGAGAAAGAGTGGTGCGTCCACGACAGGGTGGTCGAGGCCGGGGAAGCGGTAGCCGCCAGTGTCGATCGGGTCAGCGAGTTCACGGGCCTGATCAAAGGGAAAATGCGTCAAGCGCACGATGAGTGGCACCGGGAAATTGAGCGGATGCTGCGGCTTTCGCGTGTGACCGGCGCACCGGTGGGCATCGGCCCGCTCACCGCCGAGTACCGGCCTCTCATTGCCGGCTGGTCAGCTGAGCTGCACGGATATACGCAGGACCAAACCGCGATGCTGACCGACAAGTTTGGCGCACCGGAAGCTCCGGCCGGGAGGATCAGCGGTCACGATTCTGACGATCCGATGCCAACGGACAAGGCACCTCACGGCGATCCGCAAGACGCAGAGTCGGGGGCGAAGAAGGCTGCGACCACCGCAGGGCGTGCGCTCGATGCCCTCCCGACTGACAGCGCAAACGGGACACCACCGAAGAACGCTCTGACCGCGCCGAACGTCGGTGGGCCTATGGACGCACTTCCGACACCGGCGATCAGCGGATCGCCCGGCATCACGAGCCAGCCGAAGATGCCGTCTATGCCCTCTATGCGGTCTTCTGGTGGCGGTAGCGGTAGTTCGCCGCTTAGCGGCCTCGGCGGCGGCATGGGCGGGTTGCAGGGGATGTTTGGGAAGGGCTTGACCGGCCCTCTGGGTAATGTGAATCCTGCTGCATTGCAAGGCCCTTCGAGCGCTGGCATGTCGCCGGCGTCCCTGGGACCGCAGTTCGGCAAGGGTCTGTCGATGGGGTCGGGTGCTGCGGGGGCGATGCCGCCGATCACTTCCGCGCCGGCCGTTCCGCAAACCCCGACGACACCACTGGCAGCACCGCTGAATCAGGCCAGCGCCCCGGCAGCGGCGGCTCCGGCCGGTGGGCTCATCGCACCATCGTCAAATGCCGCCGGGGCAGGCGCGCCGGCAGTGGCCGGCGGCGGAATGCCCGCTGGCGCGACGCCGCCCATGACCTCGTACGGTTCGGTTCTGCCGCCGTCCGCGATACCGCCGGCCGCGGCTGGCGGCGCCGGTGGGCCCGCGTCGATCGGGGGTGCCCCGCCACCACCGACGGTTACCGGCAATGCTGGGGCCGCGCCGACAACAGGGTTTATGCCGGTGCGTGAGCAGGCTGCGCCGCAGCCGGTTGCGCGCAGCGTGTCAATGAGCGATCTGGAGCTGGCCCGGGCGGCGGTGGCCGATTTGGCCGCGGCGTCGAGCGTGGTTTATCCCGGTTTGGAGTGGGCCGTGGCGGTCTCGCGGGGCGGTACGTCGGGTCTGCCGGAATTGTGGGTCACCTCGAACGAAGGTGCCGGCTATATCCCTGCGGGCGTGTACATCCGGCGCACCATGCCGCTGGCGGCCCGGTTCGACGAGGACTTCGACGCACGGTGGTTCGGGTGGTTCAATCCGGCCGAAACAGCGGTGCGGGCGGTGCGAGCTCGCGGGGAAACGGTATCGGCGATCGCGACGACGTGGCCGCAGAAATCGGAATTTGTTTCGGACGCAACCCCAGATGCGGCGATCGCGGTGGCCCCGTCAAGCACTCCCGCTGACGCTGAGTCCGCCCAATTGTTAAGTAGCCGGTCGCACCGGCTGGAAACGGTGGCTCCGAGCGTCTACCGGTACTTGGAGAGCGCGAACCAGGACGTGGCGGAGGCTTATGCCCGCCAGTTGACGCAGGAAGCGGCTTTCAGTGGGCCGGAGTTGTCGTCGGTGGCGCAATCGGTTGCGCGGACGCTGATTTCGTCGCGGTGGCCTTCTGCTGAGGAGTGGTCGGCGCTGCGCTCGGAGTACGAGATGGAGCGGTTGATGGCGGGGTCTCAGCGACCCGGCCTGACAGGCATGGAGGAACCCGCGCAGCTGGTGGCGTATGTGCAGGACTTCGTGCACTGCCGGCGGTTGGAGACGCTGGTGTGCTGGGAGAACGGCACCCCGGCTGATGTGGTGTACGCAGCGGCCATGGCCGGTGTCTCGTTAAATGCTGTGGCGGTGTAAACCGCGCCCTGGGCGTATGAGGTCCTTGCTCGATGGGGCGTCAGCCCGAAGATGACCTTCACTGCGAAGACAAGTCAGGGTCTAGAGCTCGTAGCCGGAGCTGCGGTCTTGGGAGCGGTCTTTATCGCGGCCGAGGCTGTGGCTGGGACGGCGCAGGTAGGCGACGCGGCGGTTGTACTCCCGTGTGATGGCGCCGTGCCGGGTGACCAGGTCCAGAGCTTCTTGCCTGTTGGTGGGGTCG
Source organism: Mycobacterium sp. ST-F2 (assembly GCF_001905655.1). GTDB lineage: Bacteria > Actinomycetota > Actinomycetes > Mycobacteriales > Mycobacteriaceae > Mycobacterium. The sequence continues at coordinate 11,788 of NZ_JMHT01000105.1, read as the reverse complement.
CTGCGTTCGGTGTCAGGGGCCTCGAGGTGGCGGGCTTGTTCGATCTCGGTGGCCGGTTCACGGTCAGGGACCGTGCCGACCTGCTGGGCCCAGGGCAGGTGGGTGGCCAGGGTTTCGACGAGGGTCTGCCGTGGTTCGCGTTCGCTGCTGGGGTTGCGTACCAGGAGCAGTTTGGTGTTGGTGCGCGAGGCGTGTTCGGTGAAGTAATGCACGTGCTCGGCGGTCAGTTGGTCAGCGTCGTCGACGATGAACAGGGTGCCAGCGGGCACGGTCGCGTGGCCGGCGCTGAGGCCGCCGTGGACGGCCTCAGAGGTGTTGTGACCGTCGGCGTAGCAGTGTTCGAGGGCGAATGCCTTGGCCTCGTCGGTGGCCGGTATCGCGAAAACCTGCTTGTCGCCGGCCCGGGCGGCGGACGCGATCGCGTCCAGCGCGGTGGCTTTGTCGGCGCCGTTGCCGACGGTGAGGACCTGGACGCTTTGGACGCCGCTGGCGGCGAGCGCGACGGCTTTCCGATCGGGCTCGGGCACTGAGGCGTAGCGGTCGGGCGGCGGGGGGTACATGGCCTGTCCGGACACGCCGCCGGCCACAGCAAGGCAGTCCACCTCGGCCCGCAGAGCTTCCATGTCGACGACCGGTGTCGCCGCACGGGACTGGTCCCACTGGGGCGCAGTGGCGCGGTTCAAAAGCTCTGTGGCAGTGGTGCGGTCGTGGTTGGCGAGGCGGTGCTCGTGGAGGTGTTCGGTAACTCGCTCGATAGCGGTGCGGTGATTCTTGTCGTGATGCGCGGGAGTACCGAGTTCTTGGGCCCAGGGCAGGGTGTCGGCGAGGGCTTTGACCAGCGTGTGCTTGGGTTCACGCTGGCTGCTGGCGGACCTGATCAACAGCAGTTTGGTGTCGGTCTGGGCGGCGTGGTCAGTGAAGAAACGCAGGTGCTCGGCGTCCAGGCGGTCGGCGTCGTCGATGACGATCAGTGCACCTTTCTGGGGCGCTGCGCGTTTTCCGGTGTCAAGCTGTTCGCGGTATCGGGCGGCGCTACTCCAGCGATCGAAGTAGGCGGTCTCCTTGAGGAAGGTGCCGGCGCGTTTGGTGGCCGGCACCGCCAGAACAGGGCAGTTGTTGGCCTGCGCGGCGGCGTGAATCGCTTTGAGCGCCAGGGCTTTATCTCCATCTGGATGGACGGTGAGCACCTGAATATTGGGGGCGGATGCGCTGATGGTGCGCACCGCGGCCCGCGTGGATTCGTCGAGATGGGCCCAGGATTCGGCGGGTTTGCGCCAGTACGTGATGCCGGAGCGGTGTTGCGCGGCGGCCGCCAGGTAGTCGACTTCTTCGGCCAGTGCATGTAGGTCGGCGGCGACCTCGGTGTGCCGGGCGGCGTCCAAGAAGTCCGCCGACCGGGTGTTGGACTGCTCCAGGGTGGCCGGGGCCAGGGTGCCGGCCAGGCGCCACCAGAGGGCGGCGGCGGGCAGTTCGTCGGGCAGGGCGCCGTGGGTGGCCATGGCTTCGGCGAGCATCGCCGGAATGTCGGCGCCGGCGCGGGCCGCGTCGTCGAGGTGGGTGGCCAGGCGGGGCCAGAACGGGTCGGCGGTGATGGTCGGGTCGATGTTCTCGGCCAGGGTGCGCCAGCGGGCCACGCCGGGGTGTTCGCGGCGCATCGAGGCGTCGAGCTGGTCGTTGGCCAGGCGCTGGAACTGGGCGGCGCGGGTGACGTGCTGGCGCGGCCCGGTGACCCGGGTGTCGGCGGGATCGACGTTGTGCGCGGCGCGGAACACCGCAATTTCGGACATGAGCCACGTCTGGTTTTTGGCGAACAGCCCGCGGGCCCACGCGGGTGCGGTCGATGCGGTCCAAGACTGGGCGGTGTCGCGGATATCGTCGGCCAGCCCACTGGCCAGACTGGCGCGAGAGGCGAGGTACGGACCCCACTGCGGGTCCTCGGCCAGGGCGGTCGGGATGGCGGGCAGCCAGTGCAGGGGACCGAGTTCGGCGATGGCGCTCCCGGCGGGTTGAGGCAGGCGCGCGTCGAGCACGGCGGCGACGTCTTTGGCATCGCCGAGGGAGCCTTGGGCGGCCGTTTCGAGCGCCTCGATGGGGTCGTGGCCATCAAGGTGGAGCAGGGCCATGTCGCGGCGCAGTACCGGCCAGGCTTCGCATTCGGTGAGCCCCAACTGGATGCGGTTGGCGGCGGCATCGATGGCGGCCATGACCTGTGCGCCGGCGCGGGTTTCGGCGCCGCGGGTGAGCGCGTCGAGGTACATGTCGGCGGCACCGGCGATCCGGTTGAACGGGTCGCTCTCCAAGCGCTGGGCGGTGTGCGCGGACATCTGCGCGCCGACGCGCCGCAGGATCGCGGCCATGATGTCGGTGGCGGTCGGCGGGTGGGTGGCCTTGGGGGCCAGGATGCGGTGCGGATCGGCTTCCGATGTCGAGAAGTAGATGTGGTTTTCGTGCTTGCCGCGGGTGAGCGCGACGTAGAGCTGCTCACGGGTGAGCGCGTCGGTGCCGACCACGTGGCATTCGTGTCGGGCGGTCCATCCTTGGGCGCCGTTGATGGTGCGGGCGTAGCCCAACGTGGTGTCGGTGGCGACGTATTTGGCCGGCAGTTTCACCACGGCGTCAGTGTTGGCTCCGGTCATCCGCGACACGCTGATGTTGCCGTGCTCGTCGATGTCGCGGATCACCCAGCGGTGTCCGTTCTTGACCCAACCGCCGCCGGGGATGCGCAGCCATCGCGCGTTGTTGCGGGTGAGAATCCAGTCCCCGACGGAGGCCTCCAGGCCATCGGACAGGGTGACGGTGCGAGTGTTCTTCGGGGCCGGCTCGCGGTGCAGCCGGTCCAGGCGTGCGCGCTGATTGAGTTCGGCGACAAGAGGATTGGTGGGCGCGATCATCAGGGCGTCGCGGCCGGCGGCTTGGGCGTCGGCCCAGGCCTGGTAAGCCATGTCGATCACGGCGACGTCGGCGCCGACGTGGACGCGGTCGTGGTCGAGGTAGAAGGCGATGCCGGTGGGGTCGCCCTCGCGCAGCGCCAGGCTCGCCGCCCCTTCGGCGGCACCGTTGAGCGGGTCGGTGAAGCGCACCACATCCGAGAGCGCAAGGGCGCCATATTCTTCGGCGATGTCGCGGATCACGCCACCGGCCGCCACGGCCGCTAGCTGCTTGTCGTCGCAGAAGGCGCGGATACTCGCGCCCCTGGCTTCGGCGACGGCTCGGACAGCGTCCAGGCCGGCGGTGGAGGCCATGCCGGCCTCGTCCACGATGATCAGGGTGCGCTCGTCGATGTGATCGAACCAGGCACGGGCGGGGTCGTCGGCGGAGGCTTTCGGCCCACCGCCGAGGCCCGCGAGGTGGACCAGTTTGTCGATGGTGTCGGTCGGTGCGCCAAGGTCCGCCGCGAGCACTTCAGCCGCCGCGGCGGTCGGCGCGAGGCCGACGACGGTGCCGCCGCTGGTGATCCACGCCGAGGCCAACGGGGCTGCGGCGGTGGTCTTTCCGGTTCCCGCCGGGGCGAGCGCCAGCTGCATCCGAGCACCGGAGGTGGCCATGTCGCGCAGCAGCAGGGCCTGACCATCGTTGAGTTCCACACCGTCGAGGGCGAGGCGTTCGGCGAGGGCGGTTTCGATGCTGTCGGCGTCCACCACATGGCCACCCGCCATGCCGGCGGCGGCCAGGATGCGGCGTTCGGCGGCGAGCACGTCTTCGCTGGTGTAGATCGTGCTGTCGTGGCGGCGGTAGACGCTCGAACCGTCCGCCCGCCGCAGCTCGCCAGGCTCACCCATCTCGGTGTCGGCGTGGGTGGTCAGGGCGATGCTGTGTACGCCGAGGGCGGTGTCGATAATGCGTTGAGCGACAGCCTGATCGGCCACATGGTCGGTGTAGCGCAGCATCCGCTGGGTTTCGGCGCGCACGTGGTTGATGCCCCAGGTGGCGCGTGCCGCGGAGACCTTGGCGATCACCGAGGCGGCCTGCTCAGCGACCCATTCGTCGGTGATCAGCTGGTGCTGCCGGCTGGCCGACGGGGCCAACACGGCGGCGATCATGTGGTCGATGGCGTGCTGGCTGCCGAGCACTTCGACGGCCTGGGTGCGCCACATCTGGCGCTGCTCGGCCAGCGAGCGCGGGGCGTGCTTGTCTTGGCGGGTGTCGAGGGTGGCCTGCTGGGACAGGGCGATCATTTCGATCGCGGACGGTTCACGGTGGTGCTCGGCTTGGAAGGCTTTGGCGAGCTCGCCGACGCGGTGTTCGATGGCCGCGCTGCGGGACGAGTAGGCGGTGTTCAATTCGGCGGGGACACCGACGATTTCGCGGACCGGGCGCTTGCCGGGTTTGGTGTCGGTGGCGGCGAATTCGAGTCCCAGGTCGGCCATGGCGTAGGCCTCGATCTGGGTGTTGTAAATCTCCGATGCGGCGACCACCGCCTTGTGCAGGGGTTCGCCGTCCAGGGCCAGCCAGCGCTGTATGCCATCGGGCCCGATGGCGGCCACTTTGTTGCTGATGGCGACGTGGGTGTGCGGGTTCGGGTCACCGGCGCGGGAGTCGCGGTGATCGAACGCGGCGGCGATCATTCCGGTCGTGTTGACCTGGGCTACGCCGTTGGCGCCCATGCGGGCGAAGCAGGCCTCGGTCTCGATGAACCGCAGCGCGTCGGCGACCGCTTTGTGGTGCACGTCGAGCATCTTCTGCGCGACAGGCAGGGGCGCCAGTGCCCACAGGGTGGAGAACGATTTGACCGGGGTGAAGGTGCAGTCGTATCCGGCGACAGCTGTTGTCTGCGTGCGGGATTGGCGGGCCAGGAAGCCGGTCAGTTCGCGGTCGTTGGCGGGTTCGCGGCCGTAGTTCTCGGTGAACATTTCCCGGCCCACGGCGGTGCGCAGCTCGGCGCGCACTTCGTCGTCGATGGGGGAGTTGACGTCGACGTCGAGGGTGGCGTTGTACTCGGCGTAGGCGCTGCGCATCCGGCGCACGTATTCGTTCTCGTTGGCCATCGTGCGGAAGGGCCGGCCGAGTTTGGCGGCGGCCTGCTGGCCGGCTTGTCCGAGGCCGTTCTCGGCCAGGTGCTTGCTGATCTTGTCGGCGTTGGGATGGAGGCCTTCACCGAACAGGGCCTTCATCTGTTCTTCTTTGACTTCGGACCCCTCTGGCACCGACCAGAGTTCTTTGACGACGGGGTCGTGCGGGTCGCGGCCGACCGGTTGACCGAGCGCGGCGAGGCCGTTGCCGATCCAGTGTCCGGGGGTTTCGCCTTTTTCGGTGTAGTAGTCGGCGAGGGTGGATCGGCCGCGGTGGGTGCCGTCAGCTGCGGCTACCTGCCGAAGCAGGTAGAGATAGCCGTCCCCGGCCGTCAGTTTGTGTAGTCCCATCACCGCTGTATCACCGGTTCTAAGGCTCCGGATGGAGGGGTCGGCGAGCACCGTCCCAAGCGGCCGTTATCAATTCGTGACCTGAATGCAAGAGGTGTGATCGGTGGCTGTTGGCTTTTTTGGGGTGGGGCTGTTGCCGGTGGGATCGGTGTGGCTGGGGGACGGGGCGGTGGTGAGGAGACAGTGCTGAGAGGGGCTGTACGGGACGGTGCTGGTCAAATGGGTTGGAGGTGAAGTTTGTGGGGTGCTGCTAGGTGAGGTTGGTCGGGCGGAAACGGTCGATGAATGGCTGGCCGAGAAGATGACGGCGCTCAAGGCGCAAGGCGCGAAGCGCCGCGACGAGCAGTGCCGCCCCGGCTGGACGGTGGGCTCGGGTTAGCGGCGTCCGAGAGGAGCCCGGCGACACCGGGGCGCCGGGCTCCCGACCGCGCGCTCCGAGACCAATGGGCCGAGGCTGGCTCGACGAGCACGCCGGGGCCAGCAGGTCGGGCGGCGACCGGCTCAGTAAGGGAAGCAGTGCCCTCGGCCGCCGAGGGCACTGCATAGTGACACCGGAGCCGCTCTCGGCGGCGCCCGATCGGGGTGCGCTGGGAACCCATTGGAGGACGCCTCCAGCGCACCAATGTGGGACCTGCGGATTAAAAGTCCGTAGCTCCGGTGGACGGGCTGCGGGACTAGCTGATTTTGGCGGGCTGAGCGCCGGTGTGGGGCCTGGATTCACTGACGCACGTCCAGGCGGTGGGACTGTAGCGGTCGGTCTCGACGGTGGTGTCGGTGCGGGAGACGATGACCAGAACACCGTTGGCCTCGATGCTGTATGCCTGCGGCGTTTCCGTGTTGTTGAAAGTCAGCTTGTTGCCGTCGGCGAGCGTCACCGTGAAGCTCTGGGTACCTGCTGTCATGGTTTCTCCCGGGTTGTTTGGGTGGGTAGGCCGTCGGCACGTAGATCTGCGTAGACCAACTGGGCCAGCTGGTCAGCCAACGGGTCGTAGCGGTCCGCCGGAAGGGGAAGCCGGTCCTCGGCCCGGGCCGCGATCAAGTACTCGGCCTTGATCCGGAATAAGGCGGGGAACTCCGGCGTCGGCCACACGGCCGCCACCAGGTCCTCTTGTTCCTCGGTCGGCTCGGTCCGGTAGTAGGTGCGGGTCCAGCGTCGATCCCAGGGCACCTGACTGCGATCTGGAAGCCCGGTCGTGTCGTCCTCCAGCGGGTCGTCCTGCGGCGGCGGGATCAGCTCGTAGAGCTCCTGGCTCAGCACCAGCTCTGTGGCCTGGTTGGTCGCGTTGTTCACCAGCCCTGTCTTGGTCAGGTAGTCCGGGTGATCGCCGTGGCGGTTGATCCAGTCCTTGACGGCCTGATCGGCCATGTCGGCGGCGAGTTCGGCGACATGGCGGCTGAGTCGGGCGGCTTCGCGCTGAAGGAAGTCCTGGCGCTGCTGTGGCGTCCACTCGGGCGGCAGCAGATCGTGGTTGGTGTACACCTCGTTCACGATCTGGGCGAGTTCGGGATTGACCGCTGGAGCCAGCCGGAGTGTTGGTGGCCAGAGCACGCGGAGCGACACGCTTGTCACGGTACGACTGCCGTCGACCGTTTGCGTTTGGCCGCATCGAGGATGCGTTGGATGTCGGCCCCGGCTTGATGCGCTGTCGGGCCGCGCTTGTCGACGTGAGCGAGGGCCGCCGGGGCGTCGGTGGCTGGGGTGGTCGCTGTGGCCGGTGGCGGGGCTGTGACGGACGCTGGCGCTCGTCCGGTGAAACTGCCGAGCCGGCGCAGGCGGCTCGCCAGAAAACCGCCGGGATTGGTGATCTGATCGGGCCATGTTCCGCCGGTGCGGCGCATGTCGGCTTCTAGCGCTTCCTGGATGTCTTTGGCGGACCACACCGCCGGGTCGATGCCAACAGACGTGAGCGCATCGCAGATGGCGCCGATATGGCCATGGCGCAGTCCGCGGCACAGTCCTCGGCGGCCGTACTCGTTCCCGGCGAGGGCATCGGCCAGACGCTGGAGGGCCGCGGGTCGAGGCTCGGCGCGCCAGCGCCGGCTTTTCGACCGTGGGGATGACGTTTTTTCGCGCGGATGCGCGCTTGGTGAGTTACTCCCTACGGGAGCTAAAGAACAAACACCGCCTGACGGCGGTAGGTGGAAATCAGCCGAGTTATCCACAGCGCCGCAGAGTGCAGCGGCGGCCTCGCAATCACTACCACTGGTGGGTCTGGGGGTCAGGGGTTCGAGTCCCCTTAGCTCCACCGGCTCCGGTATCGATGCAACGGCCGGCTGGCGGCGGGAAACCAAGTGGTACACCGAGGGGCGGCGGCCAACAGTGGGGGTGGTTGGGGAGCCATGGCCACGTTGAGCTTCGACGGCCCAACCGGCGGCCCGTAGGACGCGCCAGGCGGCCGTGACGGTGCGGTCGCTGCAGCCGATTCGCTCGGCGATCGTGGCGCGGGTGATGGCCACGTGGCGGCCGGTGTCGTGGTCGGCGTAGTCGGCCATCACGGCGGCCACCGCGAGCAGCGTTGTTGCCGTGATCGAGACGCGCTCAGCGGCGCACAGTGACGCCAGAGCGCGCGAGGTGGCCCAGCCACGCAGGCCGGCCAGCCACGAGTCTCGACTAGTCCACACCGGTAGCCGCGCGGAGACCGCGCCGGCACGCTCGATCCAGCCCCGCCACAGTGAGGCTTTCTCGGCGCGATCGACGTACGTGTGCGCCGTCGCGGCGTCAACCATGCGGGCAACGCCGGCACGGGATAGGTATTGGTCACGGTTTGCGTATTGTTTGCGCGCCGAATCTGTTTCTAAAACCGCGCATGCGCTACCGTGAGAGCTGACCGCCAAGTCAGTCCCTTCGGGGAATGGGTGCGGAGAACCCCGAACCGAGCTGCGAACTCGGTTTTAATCTCCAGACGAAGGCCCCGCCCTAGGCGGGGCCTTCGTCATTCAGCGGGGTTTCCGCACACCAGCTATTCAGATGTCACATATGCCCGGCTCGGTGTCGACCAAGAGCAAAGAAAGTTTCGGGCCAGGCGGGTGTGTCACATCGCCAGTGGCAGCCCCTCCTTCGGAGTATCGAGTTCACGGACTAGCTCGGGGTATCCCAGGTGTTGGCTGATGATGTCGGCCAACAGGGCGGAGCGTGGGATACCAAGGCGCTCGGCGTGCTCGCGAACCTGTTCGGCGACTGCGGGTGGTGGCTTGACGGGGACGTGCTGCCCGAGTTGGCGGTCCTCAAAGGTCAGGACCGTTGTGTTCCTTTGTGTCTCGAATAAAAGTCGTTGCGGGAGATGGCGCATCAGGTCAGGCCGCCCGTAGTGGAAGGAGACAATTTCGGCCAGCAGGACGCAGCGATCGATCTTGTGATCGTGTGCTGCTGTGTCGGCGGCCTCGCGGACTACGTTCGGGAGCTTGGCGGTCATGACGACCCGGTCGCCGAGGGAGGGGCGTCCCGTCTTCGCTCGTCCAGTCATGAGGCTGATCATGCCGGGCTCATTTTTAAAAACAGCGATGCCACGCCGGGAACTGACGAGGTTTCTGTTACTGGTGGGATTTGTCATCCGGTGGACCGGTCAGGCAGCGGCAGTGGCCCGGTCAAGCTGGTCAACGAGGCCTTGCAGGGCCGCGGCGGCATCCTCGGGGACCGGTAGGCCGGCTTCGATGCCCACAATGACCTCGAAGGCGACTCCGCAGGCAGCGGCGGCCTCGAACGCGGTGAGTTCAGCGTGATGACGGACGGCGGCCAGGCGCTGACCAAGCGTGGCGTGCGGTGACTGGGCGACGCGATCGAGCAGCGCGGTGTAGGTGCGGCGGATGGCGCTGAGGGCCAGTACCGAGGCGGGACCGTCGAGCTCGTTGGCGGCGCTAGTGGTGACGTCGAGTTTGCGTAGCTCGTGCAATACGCGGCTGGCAGCAATAACGAACTCATTGGAGTCCGATGCCGGCAGGGTTTCGATTCGGGCGATGAGTGTTCGCAGTGTGCCGTCGGTGCTCATAGTGCAGCTCTTCTCCCCTAGTGACCTTTGACCGTAGCCAGATTACATCTAATTCAAATATAATCTGGATATAAATTGGATGTAGGCGCGCCGTAAGGGGTGGATTGGTGCTGGATTACCGATTGGTCGGGGATGATGGCGATGAGATGTGGGAGAAGCTGGCAGAGGCCGTCAAGACTCGTCGAAACGAACTGGGCCTCGCGCAGGCTGATATTGCCCGGCTGGGCGGACCGTCGGCGTCGATCGTGAGTGCGATCGAAAACAACCACCAAACCCAGCTGAGCCCGCGGCTGCGGCGCGGGCTCGACGAGGCGTTGCAGTGGGAAGCCGGCAGCGTGAGCAAGGTCTTGGCCGGCGGTCAGGCCACAGCGATCAACCCGAAGTCACCCACCGACCCCGGCGTTCTCGACCCGGCCCGGTGGGGAGGCGCTGCACCGCTGATCGCCAAAGTTGAGCAGATACACCTAGCCCTTAACGGGCTAACGTTCGACGTTCGAGAGACAAACCTGCGCGATCCGGAAGTAGTTGACTGGATCACCAAATACATTGCGCTGATGGCCTTTTCGCAGGCCGATGTTCTCAACGCAATGACCATACGGGTGGGCGTTACCGACGCCGAGGCCATGATGGCACTGGCCACGGCGTACAGCGCGGCGGCCAACGCATTCCGGGATGCAGCGGGGGCTACCCAAGCTGCTTACGCAGAGTTGCGTAACCAGTTCAGCTAGGTTTTTATCGCAGCTGGCGGATTATTCGGTCGGGCCGGAGCTGGGCGACCCGGCCTAGTTGCGTGGATGGGGCGTTCACCCCGCGCAACTAGCTGCCGTTGGTCCCCCTGTGAGCTGTCATTGTCGCTGTCGCGGCCTCGGCGGCTACCGCTCACCCGGGTCGGTGAGGTTGATCCAGATGATCCAGAGAAGGTGCGGGGACTCACTGCCCGCGCGCTTGCTCAGCAGCGGCCCGTCCAGCCTGGGTCAGGTCCAGCCAAGTCGAGTAGTCCCACAGCTCTGGCTGTGTCCACTGCCCGATGATGCGGTCGGTCAGCTCCGCCATCACCTCATCGATTCCCCCTGGCCAGACCAGGAACCCCGGATCGTTTGGGCCAGGGATGTCGCCAACCACGACCAACCCGTCGACTAGCAGTGAGCGAATCGCCTCGAGCATCAGCTGCTGCCGCTCGGTGTCGGTCGTGGCGAGGCGCAGGCGGTTGATGTACCCCTGCACGTCGGCCATGGACACCGACTCGTAGAGGCCTCCTGTCAGGATCTCCGCACGAAGCCTGTCCTGCGCCCCGCTCACCGGCTCCATCGTTTCGTGCTCCTGTTTCATCGTCATGAGTGTCCCTCGAAGTCCCGGGGATTCTCCATAGGATCGTCCTCACCGAGGATCGGGAAATGGTGGTGGATGCTGCCGGGCGGGTGCACCGGCTGCGGCCCGAACGGTTCCGCTGACGGTCCACCCCAGCCCCTGACCCCGACTTCGGGTGCCCGTTCGGTGACTGGCGCTCTCGGCGAGTTCGGTTCTGCCGGTGTCGCTTTCGGAGCCTGCGGCTCGATCGGCGGCGCCTTGGGTGCGGGAATGTTCGGCTCGCCACCGGTCTGCGGGTTGATGTGCACCTTCCAATGCTCGCCGCCATCAGGGGTTTGCAAATTGACATCGAGGGCCGGCTGCCCGGTCGAGTTCGCGGCGAACCTCTCCCCCACCTTGCTGCCGTCAGGGAGGTCTTTCCAGGCGCCCTTGGCGGGGTCACGGTAGCGATTGAAGCCGTCAGTACCGTCCTGGGTCATCCATTTCGCCAGCTTCTGCAGGTCTTCAGGTGAGCGCACCTCGCGGATATCAGGAGTGGTCCCCTTGGGAAGCTGATCCAGCACCGAGCGAATGTCGGAAGAACTTGGTCCGGGCGGCGGGGGTGGAGGTGAAGCGGGCCCGTCCTGCTTGAAGTGGTGGTAGTCCACGGCCTGCACCGTCGGGGCGTTCTTCGCCTCGTCGGAGAACTGCACCGTCTCCAACGGCTCCAGTGCTGCGGTGATCTGCGTAGCGACTTGCTTGTCGAGCGCGGCGAGTGCCTGCACTCGGGTGCTGATTTCGGTGGCGAAGGCTTGGGCCTGCTGTTGGCGACCTGCGGCGCTGCGTAGCAAGCCGTCGGCCGACTTGTCCGTGACCGTAAAGTCTTGTCCGACAGTGAATCCGGCTTCTTCGGCTTCGGCGATCGCGTCGAGCACCTGGCGTTTGGCCCAGGCGATGTCGCCGGCGCCGGTGGTGGCATGGCCGGCCGCGGCGTACAGCGCGTCACCGGCACCCCGGACTTTCACCAGATCGGCCCAGCTGCGCTCGGCGGCGGCATCGGCGGCGGTGCCTTCCCAGGTGGTCCCGCCAGGTCGGAGCATGCCGTTGTGGATGGTCTCGAAGTGGCTTTCCCAGTGCGCCGCGGTCGAGCGCCAG
>NZ_JMHT01000104.1 GCF_001905655.1 Mycobacterium sp. ST-F2 | reverse complement strand
GACGGCGCCACCAACCCGATCCGGAGTTCGGCGGGCCCGGCCATCGTGAACTCGGGATCGCTGGGAGCCATCGACACCGAGTCGGCCTGCTCAGTGCCGACCAGCCGCTCACCGCGCGCCTTCAAACGCGTTCGGGTCCGCCAGGTTTCACCACCGGCGATCAACACCACCTCGTTACGCCCCTGCTGAATATCCAGGCACGCCTGGTTCACCAGCGACTGCGGCACATTGCCGCCGACTGGCGTATATCGCGTGGCCGCGTTCGGGGCGCCGATGCGCTGCGCCAGCAGCAGACCCGGATCCCGGTACCGCACCGACAGCAGGTTGACGATCCGGACCGCGTCGACGGCCTCGAGGACTCGGGCCTCCGCCGCCTCCCGGGCCGCCGCCTCCATCAGATCGACCGGCTCGCTACCGGGGTTCTCGTCGTACTGGTTCACCTGGCCGTACCCGACGAGCACCGGGGTCCTGGGATCAAGGGGCACTGAGGGAATCCTCTCCGGACGCGGGTCCGACGCGGTAGATCGATTTGATGCTCTGGTAGGCGGCGAGCCCCTCGGGCCCGAGTTCACGGCCCAACCCGCTGGCTTTGACCCCACCGAACGGCGCCGCCATATCCATTTGGTAGTCGTTGACACCCACTGTGCCGCTGCGGATGGCGCGGGCGATGTCGGTGGCGTGTTCGGCGTCGGCCGACCAGACGGTGCCGCCCAGGCCGTAGTCGCTGTCGTTGGCCAGGGTGACGGCGTGCTGCTCGGTGTCGTACGGGATCACGGCGAGCACCGGGCCGAAGATCTCCTCCTGCGCGATGCGCGACGCGTTGTCGACGTCCGCGAACACCGTGGGTGAGACGAACCAGCCGTCCGGCTGGTCCGCCGGAATACCTCCGCCGGCAACGAGTTTGGCGCCGTCGGCCTTGCCGGCCTCGATGTAGCCGAGCACCCGGTCCCGCTGCCGGGCACTGACGAGCGGGCCGACGTCCGTCGACTTCTCCAGCGGGTCACCGACATTCAGCCCGGAGGCCAGTGCCACCAGCGCGTCGACCATCTCGTCATACCGGGACCGTGGTACCAGTATCCGCGAATTCAGGTGGCAGGTCTGGCCATTGTTGACGAACGCCGCCGACTTCAGCCCACTGATCGTCGCGTCGAGGTCGGCGTCCTCGAGGACGACGGCCGCCGACTTGCCGCCCAACTCCAGGGTGACCGGCCGCAGGAGCCGGCCGCAGACCTCGGCGATCTGGCGTCCGACAGCGGTCGATCCCGTGAAGGACACCTTGTCGACGCCCGGGTGCGAGACCAACCGCGCCCCGGTGTCCGGCCCGCCCGCGATGACGTTCAGCACGCCCGCGGGCAGCCCCGCCGCTATCGCCGCCTCGGCGAAGATCAAGGCATCCAGCGCGGTTTCCGGCGACGCCTTCAGCACCACGGTGCAACCGGCCGCCAACGCGGGCGCCAACTTGAACGCGGCCAGCGCCTGCGGATAGTTCCACGGCACGATCGCGCCGACCACACCGAGCGGCTCCCGGCGCACGATGGTGTGCCCGATGGCCGCCGGACGAATCTCCTCGGCCGCCGTCCGCGTGATCAGATCGGCGTAGTACTGCAGCAGCGCGGCCGGGAACCGGCCGTTCGCACCACGAGACAGCCGGATCGGCATGCCGTTCTCGCGGGTGCACAGTTCGTTGGTCGCGGCCGACCGGGCCAGCAGCTCGTCGGCCAACCGGTTCAGGGCGGCGGCACGCTCGGCCGGGGGCGTCGCGCTCCAGCTCGGCAGCGCCGCCCCGGCTGCCGCGACCGCGGCGTCAACCTCGTCCGGGCTCGCCGCGGCGCCGGCTCCCAGCAGCGTTCCGGTCGCGGCTTCCACCACCGGCGTCGAGGCCTCGGCGGGACGGAACTGGCCGCCGACGAAAATCCTTGCGCCGTCGTCGATCACGGACATCCGGGCACTCCTTCAGCAGTGGCGGGCTCCACAACCCACACGTTAGTGGGTCGCGGCGATGCAGCGTGACCTGGCCCTTTGGTGTCGGTCGGTACACTCGCCACAGATGATCGACGCCTCGGCAGCCGTCGCTGCACCGTGCCCACCGAACGGCTCACCAGCCGTTCGGCATCCGCGCGTCTACATCGATGTGGCCGTGGTCGTGGCCGTCCTGGTCGCCACCAACCTGCTGGCCCACTTCACCACGCCATGGGCGAACATCGTCGTGGTGCCGGCCGCGGCGCTGGCCCTGGTGGCCCTGGTCCGCAAACGCGGCCTGGGCTGGACCGAACTCGGGCTCGGCCGCGCACACTGGCGAACCGGCATGCGCTACGCGCTCGGCGCCATCCTGCTCGTCGGGTCGGTGATCGCCGTCGGCGTCCTCCTGCCGTGGACCAGGCCGATGTTCCTCAACAACCACTACGCCACCATCTCCGGCGCCCTGCTGGCGTCGATGATCGTCATCCCGCTGCAGACCGTCATCCCCGAGGAGCTCGCCTTCCGCGGCGTCCTGCACGGCACCCTCGACCGGGCCTGGGGATTTCGCGGCGTTGCCGCCGCCGGCTCGCTGCTGTTCGGACTCTGGCACATCGCCACCTCACTCGGCCTGACCAGCAGTAACGTCGGTTTCACCCGGGTCCTGGGCGGCGGCGTCGCCGGCATGGTCGCCGGGGTGGCCATGGCGGTGGTCGCCACCGCAGCCGCCGGATTCGTCTTCACCTGGCTACGACGGCGGTCCGGCAGCCTGCTGGCCCCGATCGCACTGCACTGGTCGCTGAACGGCATGGGTGCCCTCGCCGCTGCCGCGGTCTGGCATTTCAGCTGAAACAGTCCCCCAAACCGTCACCAGATCGCAGCGATCGAGACCTCGTTGCGGTGCATCGAAGCGGGTTAGCCTCGATTTGTATCAGTCAATCGAAAGGTCATGACTATGCACATCCTCGGCATGCTTCTTCTCGGTCTCATCGTGGGAGCCATTGCCCGGTTCGTCGTACCCGGGAAAGACGACATGGGGTGGATTCTCACCTGCGTGCTCGGCATCGCCGGCGGCTATGTCGGCGGCACACTGAGCAGTGTCGTGTACGCCCCGCACCAGTTCGATTTCCGCCCACCCATCGCGCATTCGTTCTGGGGCGCGCTGGTCGGCGCGGTGATTCTGGTGCTGATCTACCGCTTTGTGAAGTCGAAGAGTTCGTCGTAGCGCCTCGCACAAAATTGAGGACCGTGCCCGGTTGGGCACGGTCCTCAATTTTTCGGCGACTAGCCCGCGGGAGCCATCTCCGGCGGCGCGTTGGTCACCGGCACCGGCACGCCGACGTTCGGGTGGGCCGGATCGGCGGGCTTCGGCGGCGCGTTCGGGTCGACCGGAGGCGGTGGCGGCGGGTTCCACGGGCGAATCGACTGGGCCAGCGTCACCGCGGCGGCCTTGTCGACCGGGTGGTTGCCCGAACCGAGCCATACGACGAACCACCGCTGCGGGTTGCGCTGGCTGCGGATGGAACCGTCCGGCGGCGGGTTGCCGACCACACCGGCCCAGATCTGGCCGTTCGGCTTACCGGTGTCGGTGAACTTCACCTCGTAGAACGAGGCCGCACCCGGCAGGTTCCCGGCGGTCAGCGCGGTGGTCTCCTGGCCGATACGGGTGCCCGGGAACGGCATGAAGAACTCACCCATGTCCGAGGCCAACCGGTTGGCGGCCTTGCCGTTGTCGGACTCGGCGCCGGCGAACAGCTTGAGGTCCAGCCGGCCCAGCAGGACGCTGGTGTCGCTCGGGGCCTGCTCGGCACCCGCGGCCGGAACCTTGGTCAGCAGCGCCTGACCGTACGACAGCTGCGTTGCGTCGGCGATCTTCCAGCCTTGCGGCACGACGTAGCTGAAGCCACCGGCGTCGTTGTTGACGCGGCCGGGCTCGGGCGCCGGAGCCGGGGCAGGGGCGCCTGCCGGCGCAGCGGGTGCTGCCGGGGCGGCCGGTGGCGGCGGCGCGTTGGGATCGGCCGGAGGCGCCGCCGGATCAGGGGCGGGCGGCGGGGGCGCGAACG
>NZ_JMHT01000103.1 GCF_001905655.1 Mycobacterium sp. ST-F2 | reverse complement strand
GTGCCGGCAAAGAGGTCTCAAATATGAAGTTATCTGTGTTCCATTCGTGGGTCGCCCGGGGCTCGAACCCGGAATTCATGGGTAAAAGCCAAGAGTGATTCACGATTTCACCAGCGACCCGTGGTGCCCCGCGAGGGAGTCGAACCCCCAACACCTGGAACCTAAATCCAGTGCCTCTTCCAGTTGGGCCAGCGGGGCATGTGTGCGCTCGGCAGGATTTGAACCTGCATGCCGGGTAACCAGCACCCGGGTTTGAGCCGGGCGCGTCTGCCGAAGTTTCGCCACGAGCGCGAATGCCATCTCTATGGAGTTGTCAAAGATCCAGCGGGGAAAGAAAATTCGATTTGTCGTGCCCGCGCTTGGTGCGTTGCTTCGAGCAATGATGCGCGGCGAAGTAGCAGCTGTCTAGTGAATTGTTTGCCGTATTTGCTTGTAGCTCAATGCGATTGGGTGCACTGAACTACAGGAACGTCAGGCGACGGTCCCGTCGGGGAAAACTGCAATGCTGTGGAATTTGTGAGAGTTGTCGTCTGGCCCGAGCTTCCGGCCGGGGCGCACGCCGGAATACGCGGCGGAAGTACGGCGGAATGACCGGAAGCGCATGGGCTGCCAGAACGCGTTGCTCTGCTCACTCGACTCGGGGCGGGCTATGGAGCCCAGGGTGCCCGCGCACGACAAAGTCGCCGTCGGCGTCGAAGACGCCTCGGCGAGTCGGTCGCAATGCAGGAAAGTCACGGCATCAACGTTAACAGTGCCGGGCGTCAAAGCCGAGTGGTTATTTCCGGCCGTGAAACCTCAACCGCGCCAGTGCAACACGTCGAGTGCCACACCGACTTCCACGCTGTTGTCGGCCAACGGGCGCGGTAGCAGTTCGTCGGCCCGGGCCAGCCTGCGCAGCAATGTGTTGCGGTGCGTGAAGAGCTTGCCGGCCGCGCGGGATACGTTGCACTGTTCGCGGACGAATACTCTTACTGCGGAATGCAATTCGGGGCTCGCGGTCTCGAAGTCACCCAGCACCCGCTTGACGAAGACCGCGGCGCGATCGGCGTTGGTGGTCAGTAGCGACACCATCTCGATGTCGGTGAACTCGGCGACCTGCTGCGGCGAGTGCAACCGCGCCATCATGTGTTGCGTGGTGAGGGCGTCAAAGTGGCTACGCCGGAAGCCGTCCATGCCGTCACTGACGGACCCGACCGCAACCCGGACATTGCCGGCAGGGTGTAACACGCTGACGTCGACGGGGCCCTGTGTCCACACCCAGCGTGTTGCGGTGCTGGCTGTCACGATGAGTGGACGGGCTCGCCCGGCCCGGCCGAAAGCATCGGCGGCTGAATCCAATTGGGCCAAGTCGATATCCGGGTTGTCGGTCCAGATGACTGCGGCGGTGTGGGGGCCGCCCAGGCTGTAGCCCAACCGGCTTTCCGCGCGCTGTCGTGGCACGGGTGCGCCGTCCAGCAGCAAGGCGACGGTTGCGCGTCGTTCGGCATGCGTGCCGCGGGTGAGTTCGTCGCGCTCGAGTTCGATCTGAGCGGCGATGCCCGCCAGGGTGGCGTTGATGAAGGCGCTGATCGACCGCGAACAAACGTCGAGTGCTTCATGCAGTTCGGCGGGATCCGATGACAACTCGAACGCGATCTCCATCAGTCGCCGCCAAGCGACGCCTTCGCCGACCCGGTAGGCGTCGAGCGAGAGCGAGTCGAGGCCGCGCCGCACCAGATCCCGGGCGACGCTGAGAGGCTCGGCACCGGTGTTGGGCGGCACGGGTGCGCCAGGATTGCGCACGTTGGCGGTACCCCAGAAGTACAGATTCGACCGATTGGTCCGGCCGACTGCCGCAGCGAGTTCCGGGTCTGACGCGATGTGCGGGTTGGCTTCGAGTACGGCGTGGTCGAGTTCTTCAAGCCACTCCGGCCGGGCGTTGACGACGATCTTGGCGCACTGCCGGATCAGCTCTCGTACCTGCGGCGACGGCCGCGTTCCGTCCATCGGGCCAGGTTATCGCGCCTAGTGCATTTTGCACCATACGAATGCGAAGTTGGGATGTTTTGCCCTTTAGTCCAGAGCCGCGAGACCCGAAACTATTCATCAACACCCAGCGACCACAACCAGGGAGCCAGCCATGGAGCACACCGCCAACGTCACCGAGATCGACGTCCTGATCGTCGGCGCCGGAATCTCCGGCATCGGCGCCGCGTACTACCTGCAGAAGGAGCACCCGGGGCGGTCGTACACGATCCTGGAGTCGCGCGGCACCACCGGCGGTACCTGGGACCTGTTCCGCTACCCCGGCATTCGCTCCGACTCCGACTTGCACACCTTCGGCTACGAGTTCAAGCCGTGGCGCGACGAGGACGCCATCGCGTCCGCCGACAAGATTCTCGCGTACCTGCGAGAGACGGTCCGCGAGAACAACATCGACCGCAACATCCGGTTCCACCACAAGGTCCTCGGCGCCGCGTGGGA
The DNA here is from genome assembly GCF_001905655.1 of Mycobacterium sp. ST-F2. Classification (GTDB taxonomy): domain Bacteria; phylum Actinomycetota; class Actinomycetes; order Mycobacteriales; family Mycobacteriaceae; genus Mycobacterium. The sequence goes on along the minus strand of NZ_JMHT01000103.1, from coordinate 13,282 downwards.
CAGCGCCACCGCGCGCTGGGTCGTCGACGTCGAGCGCACCGACACCGACGAGCTGGTGCAAATCTCCGCCAACTGGCTGTTCTGCGCCGGTGGCTACTACCGCTACGACCAGGGCTTCACCCCGGAGTTCCCGGGCCGCGACCGCTTCGCCGGCCAGATCGTGCACCCGCAGCACTGGCCCGAGGACCTCGACTACACCGGCAAGAAGGTTGTCGTCATCGGCAGCGGCGCGACGGCGGTGACGCTGGTCCCGTCGATGGCGGACAAGGCCGCGCACGTCACCATGCTGCAGCGCTCGCCGACGTACATCCTGCCGGTGCCCTCGAAAGACGCCTTCGCCAACGCGGCCGGCCGTCTGCTCGGCGCCGACCGCGGTTACGCCCTGGCTCGTCGCAAGAACATCATCAAGCAGCGCGCGGTGTACACGCTGTGCCAGAAGTACCCCGCCGCCGCGCGCCGCGTGATCCGCTGGACCAACGCTCAGCAGCTGCCCGAGGGCTACGACGTCGACAAGCACTTCAGCCCCGCCTACAACCCGTGGGACCAGCGGCTGTGCACCGTCCCGAACGCTGACCTGTTCAAGGCGATCAGCAGCGGAAAGGCCTCGGTGGTGACCGACCGCATCGCCACCTTCACCGAGACCGGTATCGAGCTGGAGTCCGGGGAACACCTCGACGCAGACATCATCGTCACCGCAACAGGTTTGAACATTCAACTGATGGCCGGCATGTCGCTGACCGTGGACGGGCGGGCGGTGGTTCCTTCGGAAACCGTTGCCTACAAGGGCATGATGCTCTCGGGTGTCCCGAACTTCGCGTTCGCTGTCGGCTACACCAACTCCTCGTGGACTCTCAAGGTCGGCCTGTTGTGCGAGCACTTCTGCCGCCTGCTGAGCCACATGGACGAGGCTGGATTCGACAGTGTCCGTCCGGAATTCGTCGCCGGCAGCATGGAGACGCGGCCGTTGCTCGACTTCTCTGCCGGCTACGTCCAGCGCGTGATGAGCACGCTGCCCCGGCAGGGCGTCGAAGGACCGTGGACCATGTCGATGAACTACAACTTCGACCGCGAGGTGCTGCGGCACGGCGCGGTGACGGACCCTAACCTGCGGTTCGCCGCCACTCGCCGCGCAGAAGTTCGGGAGTTCGCGCCGGTTTCCTGATCGGCTCTCAGGGCGGCCGTTTACACTGGCGTGAATGGAGACCTTCTCGCCAGCTGTGCCGCCCGAGATCCCCGGTGTCCCTTCAGCTGTCGGCGTCGAATTGCCGCCCGGGCCGGTGTCCGGGCGGCCTTATTCGTTGCCGCTGGATTTGCTGACCGAGCAGTACGGCCCGTTGTTCTACGCCGACTTAGGGGCCGGCCGGCGGCTGTACGCCTGCTCGCTGGAGTTGGTCGACGAACTGTGCGACGAGTCCCGCTTCTGCAAGGCACTAACGCAGCGGTTAGCCAGGTTTCGCCCGGTGGTCGGCAACGGGCTCTTCACCGCGTACCCCGGCGAGGAGGGCTGGCAGGAAGCGCATGACGTCCTGATTCCCGGCTTCAGCTTCAGCGGGCTGCGCAGCTACCACCCGGCGATGCTGGACATCAACCGGCAACTGATCGAGCAGTGGGACGCGGCGGTGGGAACCCGGACGGTGGACGTCGCGGGGGACCTGGCCAAGCTGGCCATGGACACCGTCGGCCTGGCTGGGTTCGGGGCCCGGTTCGACTCCTATCAGCACGACGGACTCGCCGATATCCCCGCGAGTTTTGCTGCCACACTGAACCAGATACTCCTCGGATCCGACGGCGACCAAGCCGTGTTCGAGACCGAGCGCGGGAAGCTGTTCAGTTTCATCATGGACTTGATCGGCCGGCACCGCGCGGGTGAGGTGGACCTCGACGATCTTCTGGCCTTGATGCTGCAGCCGGGGCCCGACGGGAAACCGATCCTGGACGACGACAGCATCCGCAACCAGATCGCCACGTTCCTGGTCGCCGGGCAGGACACCACGTCGATACTGATGCCGACGGCGCTGTACAGCATCGTCAAGAACCCGGCCGTGCTGCACCGGGCGCAGGCGGAGGCGGACGCGGTGTTCGGCCCCGACGACGACCACGTGCCGGCGTTCGACGAGATCGGCAAGCTCACCTACATCCGCCGGATCATCGACGAGGCTTTGCGGCTGTCGCCGCCGGTGCGGGAATTCGACCGAATGGCATTGGCGGACACCGTGATCGGTGGCCGATACCCGGTGCGCCAGGGTGAAGCAGTGACGGTGCTGACGTCGTCGCTGCACCGGCAACCGGAGTGGGGCGACAACGTCGAGATCTTCGACCCTGACCGCTTCGACACCGAGCGGGCCGGGCAGCGTCCGGTCAACCTGTTCAAGCCGTTCGGCACCGGAGCGCGGTCCTGTATCGGACGCCAATTCGCGCTGCACGAGGCGACCATGGCGATCGCGACCCTGGTGCACCGCTACCGGTTCGTCGACGTCGAGCACTACACGTTGCGCACCCACAGTGACGTGCTGCGCAAGCCGGAGGGCTTCCACGTGCAGTTGATCCGCCGTACCCCGGCGGAGCGTCGGCAGGCGCCCGCGGCAGTGGCAGCCGCGCCGGTGACACAATCCCGGGTGGCGGTGCCGGCGGGTACGAAACTGCTTGTGCTGCATGGTTCGAACCTCGGCAACTGCCGGTCGCTGGCGCAGCAACTCGGTGACGAGGCCGTCGACCTCGGCTACGAAACGACCGTCGCCGCACTGGATTCCGCGACGGCAGCACTGCCGGACCAAGGGGCGGTGGTGATCGTCGCCGCGTCGTACAACGGGATGCCGACCGACGATGCCCGCGCGTTTGTGGACTGGCTGGACGGATCGGATGCCACGGCGCCGGCGGTGCCGTACGCGGTTCTCGGTGTCGGAGACCGCAACTGGGCCGAGACCTACATGGCGATACCCCGGCGCATCGACGCCCGGCTCGCGGAACTCGGTGCCACGCAACTCCTTCCGATGGCCGAAGCCGACACCTCGGGTGACTTCGCCGGTGAGGTGGAGGATTTCTCGGTCGCGCTCTGGAACGGGCTCGGCGGTGTCTTCGGTGCCGTCGCAACGGATGAACCGGTGGCCGACGAATCGCTCTATGATCTGCGTGCCATCGACGGACCCGTCACCGCCGCGATCGACGCCCGCTATCAGGTGCAGCCGGCGACGGTGCTGGACAACATTCCGTTGGTGGACACCGGCTCCGAGTTCGGGCAGGACAAGCGGTTGATCCGTATCGCTCTGCCCGACGGTGTCGACTATCAGACCGGCGATCACCTCACCGTGTTGCCGGACAACAGCCCCGCCCTGGTGGACGAGGTTGGTGAGCTGCTGGACCTGCGCCTCGATCGCCGTATCTCGATCAATCCGCGGCGCAGCACCCGGCGGGCCATCCCGATCGACCGGGAAGTCACTGTGCGCGAACTGCTTACGCACTTCCTCGAACTGCGTAAGCCCGCCAGCCGTAGCCAGCTGCTGCGGCTCGCGGGGGCAAACCCGTGCCCTCCGGAACGCGCCGCACTGACCGCACTGGCCGACGATCCCGAGGCCCGTGCACTGAGCATCACCGAGTGCCTGGCGGAGTTCCCCGCCACCCAGCTCACTCGCGAAGAGCTGTTGGAACAGTTCGAACCGATGTCGCCACGGCACTATTCGATCGCGACGTCGTCCCGTCGCCGGGTCCGCGAAGTCGAGCTGGTGGTGGGGGTATTGGAAGGCCCGGCCCGCTCTGGGGCCGGTGTGTATCGCGGTGTCTCATCCAGTTATCTCGCGGATGCCGTTCCAGGACAGCAGATTCGGATGCGCGTCGACCCGGCCCGGCAGGCGTTTCGGGCGGGTGCGGACCCGACGCGCAACGTCATCCTGGTCAGTGCCGGCACCGGCGTCGCGCCGTTCCGGGGCTTCATCGGAGACCGGCTGGGCGCGCTGGAAGCCGGGGAGCCGTTCACGGCCGCACTGTGCTTCTTCGGGGTGCGGCACCCTGACGTCGATTACCTGTTCCGCTGCGAGGCCGAGGATGCCGAGCGTCTCGGCATCGTGCGGATGCGGCCGGCGTTCTCCCGCGCCGGTGACGAGGTCAAGTACGTGCAGGACCGCATCGCCGCCGACGCCGACGAGGTCTGGGACATGCTCGGAAACCCGGACAACGACACCCACGTCTACGTGTGTGGCGACGGCGCCCGGATGGCCCCCGCCGTGCGCGCCGCGTTCCAGGACATCTACCGCGGCAAGACCGGCGCCACCGACGACGAGGCCCGGGCCTGGCTGGCCGGCCTGGTCGCCAGCGATCGCTACGTCGAGGACGTCTGGGCTGGTTGACGCGTGCCCCGGACGGCGGCCAGCCCACGCATGCCGTGATAAATCGCCAGTGCCGCAACAGAACCCAATGCGATACCGGTGAACGTCAATGGTCCGGCCTGCCAGGTGAAATCGGCGATGCCGATGATCAGCGGGATGGCGGCCGTCATCTGGTTGATCGGCTGGGAGAAATCCACGTGGTTGGTCAGCCAGATGCGTACCCCGAGAATGCCGACCAGGCCGTACAGCACGATCGTCGCCCCGCCCAGTACGCCCGGTGGGATGGCGGAGATGGCGGCACCGACCTTGGGGCACAACGACAGAACGACGGCCACCGCGGCGGCCACCCAGTACGCGGCGGTGGAGTAGATGCGCGTTGCGGCCATCACCCCGATGTTCTCGGCGTAGGTGGTGGTGGCCGAACCGCCGCCGGCGCCGGCCAATACGGTGGCCACGCCGTCCGCCGCGAGCGCCCGGCCCATCAGCGGATCCAGGTCCTTTCCGGTCATCTGGCCCACTGATTTCACGTGCCCGATGTTCTCGGCGATCAGCGCGATCACCGCCGGCAGGAACATCGGCAGGACCGCCAAACTGAATGACGGACTGTGGAATTCGGGCAGCCCGATCCACGGGGCGGCTTCGATGGCATTGGTGTCCACCTGGCCGAGGGACAGCGCCAGCAGGTAGCCGATCACCACCGCCAGGAAGATCGCCAGCCGGCCGATGATGCCGCGGAAGAATGCCAGCGTCCCGACCAGCAGCACCAGCGTCACCAGACCGACCAGCGGCCCCTTCTCGAAATTGTGCTTCGCCGCCGGCGCCAGGTTGAATCCGATCAAGGCGACGATCGCACCGGTGACCACAGGCGGCAGGGTGAGATCCAGCCAGTGCGTGCCGACCAGATGCACCACCGCGCCGACCGCGATCAGCAGCAGACCCACGGCGATCAAACCGCCCAGCGCACTACCGCTTCCGTGTGCGGCGGTCGCGGCGGTGACCGGCGCGATCACCGAGAAGCTCGACCCGAGATAGCTCGGTAACCGGTTCCCGGTGATCAGCAGGAACGCGATGGTCCCGACACCGGAGAACAGCAGCGTGGTGGCTGGTGGGAAACCGGTCAGTACCGGCACCAGGAAAGTGGCGCCGAACATCGCTACGACATGTTGAGCGCCGATGCCGATGGTGCGGGGCCAGCTGAGCCGTTCATCGGGGGCGACGACGGCGGCGTCGGGTGCGACCTGCTTCCAAGAAAGGGGAACCACCCGCCCATATTGCTACGTCGCGGGCGTCTGGGCAGGCCAACTCGTCGGCGGGGTGCGGAGTGACCTCATTCCGCGGCCAGAACTTTCTCGACGGTCCGCAGGTTACGGGTGGTGGTGGACGACTTGTAGCGCTTCTTGCCCATGGTTTTGCTGATCGCACTGCCCAAGGTGTCCCCGCGGGCCACCTGCCAGTACAGGACGCCGTGGCCGCGCGTGATCACTTCATCGCCCACCGGATCGAGCGCGGCGAGTTCGTCGAGCACCTCCGGGTCGCTGACAAATGTGATGTACGAATGGTGGTCCTCGACTTCCCTTACGAAGGGATAGTCCGCCGAGATGGTCTGCAGTTCCGCCATGGGGTACACCAGTGCCCACGCGTCGTACCCGAACGATTCCCGCAGCGCCGCTTCAGCTTTCGTGCGCACGGTGGCAGCCTTCGCCGAACTGGACAGCACGACGTTGCCACTGGCCAGCAGCGTCTTCACGTCCTCGAAGCCGGCCTGGCGGAAGGTCTCCGCGACGTCGGCCATCTTGAGATTGACCCCGCCGACGTTCACTCCGCGCAGAAATACCGCGTAGCGCGTCATACGAACTCCGTCATGACGCCCAATGGTAGGCAGTTGCGCCGTACGCTGGGGGCCATGACCCGTCAGGTCTTCGAAGACAAACTGCTGGCGCTGATCAGCGACAATTCGCTGGGGGTGCTGGCCACCATCAAGCGCGACGGCCGGCCGCAGCTGTCGAACGTGTCCTATTACTTCGACCCGCGGGCCGTCACCATCGGGGTGTCCATCACCGAACCCCGGGCCAAGACCCGCAATCTGCGGCGGGATGCGCGGGCGTCGATCTACGTGCGGTCGGACGACGGCTGGGCCTACGCGGTGGCCGAAGGTGACGCGGTGTTGAGCCCGCCCGCCGCGGCACCCGACGACGACACCGTCGAGGGGTTGATTGCCTTGTACCGCAACATCTCCGGTGAGCACCCGGACTGGGACGACTACCGGCGGGCCATGGTTGCCGATCGCCGGGTCCTGCTCACCATGCCGATAACCCATCTGTACGGGCTGCCGCCGGGAGTGCGCTGAACGCGCTAGTCTGCGTTCATGGCCGAGAACTCCGCCGAAGGTTCAGCATCGTCCGACGAGACCAAGCGCAAGTTCCGCGAGGCGCTCGAGCGCAAGAAGGCCGGGTCCGGTGGTGGCACCGCCCACCAGGACGGCGGCGCCAAGCAATCCAAGTCGCATGGTGCGGTCGGTGGTGGCCGCCGGGAGTTCCGTCGCAAGAGCGGGTAGTACCGGGCGACGGTGTGACCCGTTGATCGTGCGCCTGCGCTGTACAAGGCCGAGTAGATATCTGCGCCAGCGCACGCTCAACTGGCCGGCCGGGCCAACAACCGAGCCGCGACGAGCGCCACCAACATCACCGAAACACACTGCAGCCCGGTGTCTTTCAGACCCCAGCCGACGGACGCCAGCGTCGCGGCACCGGCAATCACCAACAGTGTGCCCACGGCGGCGCTGCGCCAACCCGGTGCCGAAACGACCCCGCCGTCCCACAATGGCAGCGGGTTGTTCTCCAACGGACGCAGCACCAGGAACAGTCCGTAGACCAGCGCCGCCATGATCGTCATCTGGTAGACGCTCAGCACCAGGAAGTGCGGTTGGCCGGGGTAGCGGGGCAGCCCCGCCAGATCGAAGGCCAGGTGCATCCCGAGCAGCGCCGGCATGTGCCACAGGTACAGCGTCATGGCGCCGGTGTTGCCGATGGCGGCGAGGCGCCACACCTGCGGCCGCGCGGCCCAGCGGCTGATGGCCGGGGCGGCGGCAATCGCGAACGCGCACATCATGATTGCGTGACCGGCGAGCAGTAACGAGGGCGGCGTCATGTTCTTGATGTGCTGCGTCTCGATACCGACGAGGCTCAGCTCGTACGGCCCGACCCACACCAGCGCGACGTTGACCGCCAACATGGCCAGGCCGACCCGCAACGCTGTCGGTGCACTCAGCAGCCCGCGCCGGTACGCCACCCCGAACATGCCGGGGATCAGCCACACCACGAAGTTCAGGTAGCCCAGCCCGGCCCAGGCGTGGTCGTTGATGCGGATGGCGTCGACGAGCGCGACCAGGGCATAGGTGCCGGCCACGGACGCCACGAGCCGGGGCACCGTGGTGATCCGCACCAGCAGCGGCACCGCGGCCAGCACCATCACGTAGGCACCCAGGAACCACAGCAGCTGGATGCTGATGCCGGCGACGGGTTCGTAGACGTGGATGGGCAGCAGCGGCTTGAGGATCAGCAGTGCCGCGGCCCAGAACGCCAGGTAATAGAACACCGGCCGGTACAGCCGGGTGCAGCGCTTGAGCAGCCAACCACCCCAGCTCGTCCCGCTGCGGTACGACGTGGCCGACGCCGCGACACCGGCGAAGAAGAACAGCGGCATGATCTGGAACACCCAGGTCAGCGCCTGGAACACCACCGACGTGGTGAGCAGGTTGCCCCAGCGGAACACGCCGTGCTCGATGATGCTGGTCGCCATGATGGTGTGCCCGGCGACGACGCCGACCAGCGAGACGATGCGGATGACGTCGATGGCGCGGTCACGGTCGGCCGGCGTGCGCTGCGCGATCTCGGCAGCCGAAGGAAAGACGCGGGTGGTCATGCCTTTGACCGTATGGGCCGGACCCCTAGGTAGTGCTACTCAAATTCATGCTGACCTGCGCCGTTCCTGCCAGAGAACGGCGGCCAGACAGATGGCGGCGAGGACCGCGATGATGACGGCGAAACTGACCCCGGCCGCCTGCAGACCCCACCGCTGGGCGGCGAAGCCGAGGCTGACCACCGGCAGCGAGATGGCCACGTAGGCCACCACGAAGTACGTCGAACTGACTTCGGCGCGACGCTCCGTCGCGGTGCCTTCGACGACGGCCGCCAGCCCGCGGCTGAAGCTGATGCCCTGTCCGATACCGGCGACGACGGCGGCCGTCAAGAGCCCGGCCAGTGACGAATACTGTAGTGCCGCAGGCAGAATCGCCATGCCCACGACAAGGATCGCGCAGCCGAGCGCGACGGCCCGTGGGGGATGGAGGCGACGGCCGGCCAATTGTGCTGCCGCGGAGGCGACGAAGATCGACGCTGCGACGGCACCGCCGACGGCGTGGTTGTCGATACCGATGACGCTGCTGACGAACGACGGCGCCACTGCCGTGAACAGGCCCATGACCGCGAAGCCGGCGAAGGCTGCGGTGGCCGCGAGCACGAACGTCGCCCGGACCTCGGCGGGGACCGACAGCCGCTGGAAGCCGATCTGGCCGGCGCGGCTCGACGTTTCCGGGACCAGCCACACCGCCACGATGGCCAGCACCGCCAGCACGATGTGCACGAGGAACGGCAACTGCAACGGATGCGGCGCGTACTGCACCAACAGACCGGCCACGACGGGCCCGGCACCCAGCCCGCCGATATTGGCGATGGTGGCGCCGGCCGCGGCCTGCTCCCGACGGTCTTCCGGCACGGACTCGACGACGGCGGCCGTCGCGGTACCGGTGAAGATGCCCGCCGACAGCCCGGACAGCAGCCGGCCCACCAGCAGCAGCGGCACGCTGTCGGCGTAGAGGAAGACGACGGCGCTCGCGATGGCGGCGAGCGCACCGGCGATCAGCACGGGCCGTCGGCCGATGGCGTCGGACCAGCGGCCGAACAGCAGCAGCGCGGCCAGCACGCCGATGGCGTAGGCCGAGAAGATGACGGTCGTCGTCAGGACGGCGAAGTGCAGTTCGTGGGCGTACAGCGCGTAGATCGGCGTCGGCAGCGTGGTGCCCAACATGATGGCGGCGAAGGCGTAGGCCAGCAGCGGAAAGCCAAGGCGCGAGGTCACAGTTCGAGTCTGGAGCACGGGTAGGGCAACACGAGCGAGACCCGCTGGCATTCCGCGGCGCTCATCGGACGGTGCGCGGCGCTGTTGCCGGTCGACGAGGACGGCCGCGCGGAACTCCCGATTGTCTGGAATTGACGTCGGTGACGGCCAGCTGTCGGGAGCTGTAGATATGCTGTGCGCTGCCTGTGGGTCAATAGCAAACAGAGACGGGGTTCAATGACGCAGCGGCAACGGGCTGTGGCGAAGTCGGTATCAGTGAGTCCGCCGGCAACGACCAGACTGGCTCGTATTGATCGTGTGTGTGGTGCCACAGACAGCCAAGGTCCGTGACACCACGGGTCCTAGACTGGCGTGATGTCGAAGCTGCAGCTGGTTCAGGAGCCGTCCGCCGACGCACTGCTCGAGTCCAACCCGTTCGCACTGCTTGTGGGGATGCTCTTGGATCAGCAGATTCCCATGGAGGTGGCGTTCGCCGGCCCGAAGAAGCTCGAGGACCGGATGGGCTCTCTCGATGCCCGCGAGATCGCCGACTACAACCCCGACAAGTTCGCCGAGCTGTTCGCGCAAACCCCTGCGGTGCACCGGTTTCCGGGATCGATGGCCAAGCGGGTGCAGGCGCTGTCGCAGGTGATCGTCGATGAGTACGACGGCAACGCCGCGGCCTTGTGGACCACCGGTGACCCCGATGGCAAAGAGGTGCTGCGCCGGCTCAAAGCGTTGCCCGGGTTCGGCGAGCAGAAGGCCAAGATCTTCCTGGCGCTGCTCGGCAAGCAGTACGGCGTCACACCCGAGGGCTGGCGTGCCGCGGCGGGCGACTACGGCAAGCAGGGCACGCACATGTCCGTCGCCGACGTCGTCGACAAAGGCTCACTGGACCAGGTCCGTGCCTACAAGAAGCAGATGAAGGCGGCGGCCAAAGCGGCGAAAAGCTAGGTTGACGCTGCGACCACGGCGACCTTTGTCGAGTGGCTGACGCCGTAGTGGCAGGATCAAGCTCTACAGCGGCGGACCGTCGAACCGCTCGCGAGTCGCGAATTCCGACACCGGACGCCGGGTCAGCTTCGTCACCTGCTTGACGGGCTTGCCCAGCGGCAGCATGCACGCGACGGCGTAGTTGTCGGGGATACCGAGCAGCTCGCGCACCTTGGGCTCCTGCGCGACCACCATGGTCGTCAGCACGCCGCCGAACCCTTCGTTGCGGGCGGCCAACAGAATGCCCCAGACAAACGGGTAGATCGACGCGCCACTGATCACGCCGATGCGATCCAGGTGCTGATCGAACGCCGCCGCCACACCGAGATCCAGGCACACCACGAGCACGACCTCGGCCCCCAGTAGCGTCCCGGTGACCATGCCGTCGGGAACCGGCGTCGCCTCGATGACCGCGGGGTCAACACCGCAGGGCTGCAACGGGTTCCAGGGGCCTTCGCCGGCAGCGATCTGCGCGATGTACTGCCGGGCGCCCGGCTTGGACAGTTCGCCCAGCTTCTTGCGGGTTTCGACGTCACGCACCGCGATCACCCGCGCACCCTGTCGGTTGCCGCCGCTCGGGGCGAACCGGGCGTTGTCGAGGATGCGTTCGAGCACCTCGTCGGACAGAGGCTCGCCGCTGAACTTGCGGACGGCCCCGGTCGTGCGCATGACGTCGTAAATCTCCATACCGAACATCATGCGTATGGGAAGGTGATGTGTATGGCTAAGACACACTTGAATTGCCCCTGCGGCGAGGCGATTTCCGGCAGCGACGAGGACGACCTGGTCGAGAAGGCTCAGGCGCATCTCGCCGAGCAGCACCCCGGCCGCGAGTACGACCGCGAGATGATTTTGTTCATGGCCTACTAGGCCAACCGAAGAGCGAGCGTGGCTGCCGTTGGGGGTAGCCACGCTCGCTGCTGCGTAGCCGGGGTGAGCCCGACCGTCATACTGGCGACCGTGACACCGAGAAGGGCAGGGGAGCCGACTCCGAAGCGGGGATGGCTGACGCCGAAGCAACAGCGGGCCTGGGTTGCCTACATGCGAGTGCAGCTTCGGATGAACTACGAGATGAACCGGCAGCTGCAAGCCGACTCCGGTCTCTCGCTCGCCGACTACGACGTACTGGTCGCGCTCAGCGGCGACAACAGCGGCGGCCTGCGGGTCAGCGACCTGGCCGCACAGATCGGCTGGGAACGCAGCCGGCTCTCGCACCAACTGCGGCGCATGGAAGAACGCGGGTTGACCGAGCGTCGGCCGAGCGCCGAGGACGGCCGCACCACCAACGTGGTGCTCACCGCCAATGGGCGGCGGGCGATCGCCGAGGCGGCACCCGCGCACGTCGACCTGGTGCGCAGCCTGTTTTTCGATCCACTGCCGGAGAACCTGCTCGGACCATTCACCGCGGCGCTGGAGCACATCCACGTCAACCTCGATCACCACAGCTCCCTCCCGCCCGCACCGGGCTAGTATTAGGTGATAAATCACCTATAAGGAGCGCTATGAGCGAAGTCATCGCCCGTTTGATGGAAGCCAATCTGCTCGCGGTGTTCAACGAACGCGATCCACAGCTCCGTGCCGCCGCGATTGCGGAAACCTACGCGGGCGACGTGACGTGGATTGACGACGACGGTATCACCACAGGCCACGACGAGTTGAACGCGAAAGTGGCTGAGCTGCAAGAAAAGCTGGCGGGATTACATTTCGTCAAGGCCGGGCCTGTGCGCCAGACCCGCGGCCTGGGTTTTCTGGCGTGGGAGGTTCGCACGCCGGATGACGCCACTGTCGCGTCGGGTTTCGACGTCGCCGAGATCGTCGACGAGCGTATCGTTCGGTTGTGGACCGTGCTGAATACCGCGGAATAGGTGATACATCACCTATGTTATGGCTGCTGTACGGCACACAACAGTGAGGACAACGGTCATGGGACAGCTCGACGGTAAGACGGCATTGGTCACGGGAGGAACGTCGGGCATCGGCCTGGCGACGGCCAAGCGCCTCGTGGACGAGGGCGCGTACGTCTTCATCACCGGACGCGATCGCGCTCGGCTCGATGAGGCGGCGGCGTCCATCGGCGCGCACGGTGTCCAGAGCGACATCAGCAAGCCCGAAGAACTTGACACTCTGGCTGCCGAGATCGCCAAGCACGGTAAGGGTCTGGACGTCGTCTTCGCCAATGCCGGTGGCGGCGACTTCGCCACGCTCGGCGACGTGACGCCGCAGCACTACCGGGACAACTTCGACCGCAACGTGGCCGGCACGGTGTTCACGGTGCAGAAGACGTTGCCGCTGCTGAATGACGGCGCGTCGATCATTCTTGCCGGCTCCACCGCTGCCTCTGAGGGCGTTCCGGCATTCGGGCTGTATGCCGCGTCGAAAGCCGCCATCCGGTCACTCGGCCGCACGTGGGCGGCCGAGCTGGCGGACCGCAATGTCCGGGTCAACACGGTCGTCCCGGGCCCGATCGAAACACCTGGACTCACCGGGTTGGCACCGGCCGAGCAGAAGCAGGATCTGCTCGACGGCATGGCGGCTCAGGTGCCACTGAAGCGGTTGGGGCGCCCCGAAGAGATCGCCGCCGCGGTGCTCTTCCTGGCCTCGGACCAGAGCAGCTTCATGACCGGCGCGGAGTTGGCCGTCGACGGTGGCCAGATCCAGCTCTGACAACAAATCGGGATGACGCCGGTGGGCGTCATCCCGATTTTGGTGGGTGAAGGTTACGGCACCACCGACGAACCGATGGTGGGCATGAACTGGCACTGCTTCTCGGTCGTCGTCACCTGACCGAAGATGGTCGACATGATGCTCCCCGAGCCGGTGTCGACGATGGCGGTCAGCGTCGTCGGCCCCTGCGG
>NZ_JMHT01000102.1 GCF_001905655.1 Mycobacterium sp. ST-F2 | reverse complement strand
GAACAGCCCCAACGGTTGTCACCGCGTCCCGGGCCGACTTTCACCGACCGCCCCGCGACGAAATGATCGCCTTCATCGACACTCATCGCGATCAGTTCGGGGTCGAGCTCATCTGCCGTGCTCTGCGGGCAGCTATCCCGGGGTTCCTCACGTCCCGCGGTTACCGGGCTGCCCGCAGCAGGCCGGCATCCGACCGCGAGATCCGCGACGAACAACTGATCGCCGACCTGCGAACCGTGCACCGCAAGAACTTCTCGGTGTACGGGGTCAAGAAGATGCATCACGCTATGAAACGCCAGGGATGGCACCTGGGCCGCGAGCAGACCCGTCGGCTGATGCGCAAGGCGGGTCTGCGCGGGGTGCAGCGGGGCAAGCCGGTGTTCACCACGCTCACCGACCCCGCCGACCAGCGGCCTGCCGATCTGGTCAACCGGCAGTTCAAGGCTGGCGCACCGAACCGGCTATGGGTCGCCGACATCACCTTCGTCCGGACCTGGCAGGGGTTCTGCTACACCGCGTTCGTCACCGATGCGTGCACTCGCAAGATCGCCGGATGGGCTGTGGCCTCGACGATGCGCACTGAGGATCTTCCATTGCAGGCATTCAATCATGCTGTGTGGCAGGCAGACTCAGATCTATCTGAGTTGGTTCATCATTCCGACCGCGGATCGCAGGGCGGATTCAACTGGTCGTCGCAACACCTTGATCACGGAGGTGTTGTGTGGCGAAGCTCAAGGAAGCGAAATCCGTTGGCGGGCGGCGGCAGTGGGCGGCTGACCGGGCGTTGCGGCCGGCGATGCGGTCACCAGGGCGGCCGGAGCCCTCGCGTGCAGTGCAGCGCCAGTTTTGGCGGCTGATCGCCCAGGGCGTTTCGACCGACGATGCTGCTGCTGGAGTCGGCGTGTCAGCACCGGTGGCGCAGCGGTGGTTTCGCCACGCTGGCGGTATGCCACCGATCAGTCTGGATGAGCCTACGGGCCGGTATCTGTCATTCGCAGAGCGGGAGGAGATTGCGCTGCTGCGTGCCCAGGGCGCTGGCGTGCGTGAGATCGCCCGCGAGATTGGGCGTGACCCCTCGACGGTGTCTCGGGAACTGCGCAGAAACGCAGCCACCCGCAGTGGAGCGCGGGTCTACCGCGCAGGTGTGGCGCAGTGGAAAGCCCAGCAAACAGCGAAGCGGCCGAAACCGGCGAAGCTGGTGGTCAACGAACAGTTACGCGAGTACGTGCAGCAGCGTCTCAATGGCAGCGTTCACCGCCCGGACGGCACCGCCGTTCCAGGTCCACAAACCGGGGCCTGGAAGGGGCGCAACAAGCCGCATCGACAGGACAGGCGTTGGTCGACGGCCTGGAGCCCGCAGCAGATCGCGCACCGTTTGCCGATGGAGTTCCCCGATGATGAGTCCATGCGGATCAGTCACGAGGCGATCTATCAGTCGTTGTACATCCAGGGGCGTGGGGCGCTCAAGCGAGAGTTGGTGGCGTGCTTGCGAACCGGCCGGTCGCTGCGGGTCCCGAGGGCAAGGACTCAGAACAAGCCGCAGGGGCACGTCACCGCCGAGGTCGTCTTCAGCAAACGGCCCGCCGAAGCCGCTGATCGTGCCGTGCCCGGGCACTGGGAAGGTGACCTAATCATCGGTACTAGCCGCTCAGCGATCGGCACCCTGGTGGAACGCAAGAGCCGCTCGGTGATGCTGGTTCACCTTCCCCGCCTCGAGGGGTGGGGGCAGGAGCCGCCGGTGAAGAACGGGCCGGCGTTGAGCGGATACGGCGCCGAGGCGATGAATGCCGCCCTGATCGCATCGCTCGCGCAGTTGCCCAAGCAGCTGCGTCAGACCCTCACATGGGACCGCGGCAAAGAGCTGGCCGCGCACGCCCAGTTCACACTCGATACCGGAACGAAGGTGTTTTTCGCCGACCCGCACTCTCCGTGGCAGCGACCCACTAACGAGAACACCAATGGCATTCTGCGTCAGTACTTTCCGAAAGGAACTGACTTATCGCGATGGTCTGCCGAGGAACTCGAAGCTGTGGCGCTGACGCTCAACAACAGACCGCGCAAGGTCCTCGGCTGGAAGACCCCCGCCGAAGTCTTTGCACAGCAGCTACACTCGCTCCAAGAACCCGGTGTTGCATCGACCGATTGAACTCGCTCAGTACCTATCGCTGGCCTATACCGACAGGCTGGTCGAGCTTGGCATCGCCCCGTCGGTGGGGTCGCGTGGCGATAGTTATGACAACGCCCTCGCCGAAGCAGTCAACGCCGCCTATAAGACCGAGTTGATCAATCGGAGAAGGCCGTGGCGGTGCGTCGACGACGTCGAACTCTCGACCGCCGAATGGGTCGCCTGGTACAACCAGGAACGCCTGCACGAAGCCCTCGGCTACGTTCCACCGGCCGAGTACGAGGCCGCCCTCACCGGCACCTCACAACCCGCGAGCCAGCCATCCCCGGCCCTCGCAACCGAGTAGGAACGAAACCTGGGGTACTTCAGTCATGGAGGCCTACCTGCACGGCACCTCCACCCGCAAGGTCGACGACCTGGTCAAAGCCCTCGGGGCCGATACCGGGATCTCCAAAAGCGAGGTCTCGAGGATCTGCAAAGACCTCGACACCGAAGTCGCCGCCTTCCGCGACCGCCCACTGGGCGAGCAGCGCTTCCCGTATGTCTTTCTCGATGCCACCTATTGCAAGGCCCGGGTCAACCATCGGGTGGTGTCCCAGGCGGTGGTCATCGCCACCGGAGTGGCCGCCGACGGCCGGCGTGAAGTGCTCGGCTTTGAGGTCGGCGATTCCGAGGACGGGGCGTTCTGGACGGCGTTTCTACGGTCATTGAAGTCCCGCGGCCTGACCGGGGTGCAACTGGTCATCTCCGATGCCCACGCCGGCCTACGGGCCGCCATCGAAGCCGTCCTGATCGGGGCGGCGTGGCAGCGCTGCCGGGTGCACTTCCTGCGCAACGTGCTCGCCCAAGTCCCCAAGGGCTCCGCGGAAATGGTCGCCGCGGCGATCCGCACCGTCTTCGCCCAACCCGACGCCGAGCACGTGCGCGAGCAACTCGACACCATCGCCGGGATGCTGGGCCGCCAATTCCCCAAAGTCGAAACCATGCTGCGCGAGGCCGCCAACGACATCACCGCGTTCGCCGATTTCCCTGTGCCGCATTGGAAGAAGATCTGGTCGACAAACCCCTTGGAACGCATTAACAAGGAAATCAAACGGCGCACCGACGTCGTCGGAGTGTTCCCCAACCCCGCTGCCCTGCTGCGCCTGGCTGGCTCGGTCCTGGTCGAGGCTCATGACGAATGGCAGGTCGCCGACAAACGCTACCTGTCCGAAACCAGCCTCGCACTGCTCGACAACACCGACCAGAGCGCCGAAACCATTGCCCCCACAGCCGCTCTCACGGCATAGTGATTACTGGCAGAGCCTCACGCGAACACGCGACGCTCTTACACCACTTCCTGGGACGTGACCGTTTGCTGTGTTCCAGTAATAACCAGAGCACTTCCACCGATCCTCAACGCGAAAGACCTACCGGAACAACCGACCAGGTCATCCACGCGTCGAACGCGTAGTGCAGAAACAGATTCGCGAATTCGCGAGCCCTGCGCCAGCAGGCCGTTGCTCGATCATCACACGGTCCCGTCGCGCGCGCCGGAGGTTGCCCTGCTACACCCCGCGTTCGACGGGCATGCTGCCGCTGTTGACGGCCTGCACCAGCAGCGCATGGTCGGCCTCGGTCTGGTCGGCATAGCGGCGGGCGAAGACGCACAGGGCGTCGTCGACGCGTGCCGACGGGCCCATGTAGCCGGCGATCATCGAGGCGCCGCTGGTGCGCGCATGGCCCTTGGCCAGCAGCTGTCCCACCACGCCGGCATAGTCGACCAGCGCATTGGCATCCATCGCGTCCAGCGGAATGGTGCCCTTCATGTTGCGGAACTGGCGCACGTAGTACTGCAGTCCGTCCATGGTGGTCCAGCCCAGCAGCGGATCGCTCACGGTCTGCAGTGCCTGCTGGTACTCCACCACGCGCTGACCCTGGTGCGCGTGCCATGCCGACTCGCCGTGCACGTAGCGCGCCAGCACCGACCGCCGGGCCTGCTTGAGCTGGAGGAACACCACGTCCTCCGGCGAAGACCCTTCCAGCAGAGCCACATACGCGCGCAGCCCGACGCTGCCGACACCGACCACCTTGTGTGCGACGTCGAGCAGGGTGTACCCGCCGAGGACCCGGCGCCAGTGCGTCGTGAGGGTCTGTAGGTAGTCGTCGAGCGCCACGGCGAGCGCCTCGGCTTCGCGGTCGGGCAGCCGCGTGATCAGGGGCGGCTCCTCGACGATCCGGCGGACGCCGCCCACCTCCTTGGTGAAGCGTGGCAGTGCGCGGTCGCTCGTGCGGTTGCGGGCGCGGTTCGCCGAGCGCACCACCTCGTCCTGCAGCGGTCCGGCCATCTGGCCGGCCAGCCGGTCGACGTCGATTCGGGTGAACGAGCGGGAGAACAGCGGCTCGTTCGCGAGCCGGCGCAGCTCGTGGCGGTAGGCGCTGACGCATGAGCGCACCGCGTCGCCGAGCGCGTCCTCGGTGGCCCCGTTCTGCCGGCCCGCCACCCAGATGGCGGCCACCAGCCTGCGCAGGTCCCATTCCCAGCAGCCCGGATGCGCCTCGTCGAAGTCGTTGAGGTCGATCACCAGGTCTCGTTCGGGTGAGGCGTAGAACCCGAAGTTGCCCAGGTGCGCGTCACCGCACACCACCGGCCTGATGCCCGTCGATGGCAGGCGGGCGACGTCCTCGGCCATCACCACCGCGGTGCCGCGCAGAAAACCGTACGGGGAGGCCACCATTCGGCCCACCCGGATCGGGATCAGCCGGTCCAGGCGACCGTGGTGGTTCTCCTCGATCAGCCCGACCGGGTCGGGACGATCCGCGGTCGGCGACCAGTCCGCCAGCGACCGCCGCGGCACCTTGTGGCGCAGGCTGCGGCCCAGTTCATACCGCTCGGCACGGCTGACCGGGCGCCTCAGCAGCGAGTGGTATGGACTGCTGTCGGTGTCGGCCAGCACGGTGTGCCGGCCTTGGGGGACTTCGGTTGCGCCGCTCATCGCAGCGAGGGTGGCTGCGTCGAGGCTGAATCCCCGTCGACGTCGACGCCGGAGAATTCGCGTAGCTTCGACAGGCGGTGGAAGGCGTCGATGATCCGAACTGTGCCCGATTTCGCGCGCATCACGATCGATTGGGTGTGGGCGCCGCCTCCGGTGTAGCGCACACCGCGCACCAGGTCGCTGTCGGTCACACCGGTTGCCGTGAAGAACACGTTCTCACCGGAGACGAGATCCTCGGTGAACAGGACCCGGTCGAGATCGTGACCGTGATCCAGCGCACGCTGACGCTCCGCGTCGTCCGTCGGAGCGAGCCTGCCCTGCAGGGCACCGCCCATGCAGCGCATCGCCGCCGCGGCGATGATGCCCTCCGGGGTACCGCCGATCCCGATCAGCATGTCAGTGCCCGACTCCGGGCGCGCGGCCGCAATGGCCCCGGCGACATCGCCGTCGGAGATCAGACGAATTCGTGCTCCGGTGTCGCGGACCTGTTGGATCAGGTCATGGTGCCGGGGTCTGTCGAGAATGCAGACGGTGATATCCGACACCGACGATTTCCTGGCCTTGGCGACACGGCGCACGTTCTCGGGCGCCGGCGCGGTGATGTCGATGACGTCGCCCGCGTCGGGACCCACGGCGATCTTCTCCATGTAGAACACTGCGGACGGGTCGAACATGGCATTGCGTTCGGCGACTGCCAGCACGGAGATCGCATTGGGCATGCCCTTGGCCATCAGTGTCGTGCCATCGACCGGGTCCACCGCGAAATCGCATTCGGGGCCGTTGCCGTTGCCGACCTCTTCGCCGTTGAACAACATTGGGGCTTCGTCCTTCTCGCCCTCACCGATGACGACGACGCCGCGCATTGCGACCGTATTGACGAGCTGGCGCATGGCGTTGACGGCCGCACCGTCGCCGCCCTCCTTGTCGCCGCGGCCGACCCAGCGGCCCGCCGCCATCGCGCCCGCTTCGGTCACCCGCACCAGTTCCAGGGCCAAGTTGCGGTCGGGGTGCATGTGCAGCGCGGTGGTCCTGCCCTGCGTCATCACACACCATCCCTGTGAGCGGCCGCGCCGAGTCGGACATCGGGTGCCCCGAGTCGAGAGGCGTCGGCGGTCAGGTCGTCGGCCTGGTGCTGCGAATCGACCTCGGAGGCCACGCGTGCGTCGTAGTGCGCGAGTTCGCGAGCGATGTCCGCATCGTCCCAGCCCAATACCGGCGCGATCAGCTGGGCGACCTCGCGGGCGGCGGCGACGCCCCGGTCTGGGACCTCGATCGAGATTCGGGTCCGACGGGTCAGCACATCTTCGAGATGCCGGGCGCCCTCATGGCTGGCGGCGTAGTAGGCCTCGACCTTCAAGTACTCGTCGGCGCCGGTGAGGGGCTCACCCAATTCGGGACGTCGCTCGATCAGGTCCAGCAGCTCGGTGATCAGGGTGCCGTAGCGGCCCAGCAGGTGCTCGACGGTGGACACCCGAAGGCCGGCATCCTGGGCGATCCGGTGCCGCGAATTCCATGCGGCGATATGGCCGTCGGCCCCGACCAGCGGCACGCGTTCGGTACAGGACTCGGGGACCTTGCGTTCCAGTCCGTGCACCGCCGAGTCGACGGCATCCTTTGCCATTACCCGGTAGGTGGTGTATTTGCCTCCCGCGATGACGGTCAGACCGCGCACCGGACTGGCGACGGCGTGTTCACGCGACAGTTTGCTCGTCGAATCGGATTCGCCTGACAGCAGCGGGCGCAGCCCCGCGTAGACACCGACGACATCCTCACGCGTGAGCGGGTCGGCCAGCAGGGTGTTGGCGTGGGCGAGCAGGTAGTCGATATCGGTTTGACTGGCCGCGGGGTGAGCCAGGTCGAGCGCCCAGTCGGTGTCGGTCGTACCGATGATCCAATGGCTGCCCCACGGAATGATGAACAGCAGGCTCTTCTCGGTGCGGGTGATGATCCCGGTCGCCGAGTTGATCCTGTTGCGGGGCACCACCAGGTGGATGCCTTTCGACGCCCGCACCTTGAATTGACCACGGCCCCCCACCATCTGCTGAATCTCGTCGGTCCACACCCCCGCGGCGTTGATCACCTCACGGGCGCGGATGTCGAACTCGTTGCCGCTCTCGAGGTCTCGCACGGTGGCTCCGACCACACGGTCGCCCTCCCGGAGGAACCCGATGACGCGGGTGCTGTTCGCGCATACCGCGCCGAACTCGGCGGCCGTGCGGCTGAGCATCATGGTGTGCCGCGCGTCGTCGACCTGTCCCTCGTAGAAGCGCACCGCGCCGCGGATAGCGGAACGGTTCCCGGAAGGGAAGGACTCCATCGTCTTTCGGCGGCTCAGGTGCCGGTGATGGCCGGGCACTCCACGGCCGGCGCCCATGACGTCATAGACTCCGATGCCCAGTCCCACGTACCCACGGTCGATCTTCTTCTCCAGCGGATAGATGAACGGCACCGGGCGAGCCAGATGCGGACACAACGTGTTGAGCACCAGGCTGCGTTCCCGCAGCGCCTCGAACACCAAGGCGAAGTTGAACTGCTCCAAATAACGCAGCCCGCCGTGAAACAACTTGCTGGATCGGCTCGACGTTCCCGACGCGTAGTCCCGGGCCTCGACCAGCCCGACCGTCAATCCCCGGGTGGCCGCGTCGAGCGCCGCGCCTGCGCCGACCACTCCGCCGCCGATAACGAGGATGTCGAACTCTTCGCTGCTGAGCCGCCGTAGCGCCTCAGTCCGCGCGCAGGGGCTCAGGGGTTGTGCTGTACTCACGTCTAGTTCTCCTCGAAATTAGTTCTGTGCCAGAGGGAATTCGGACATCAGACCACTCACTCGACATCGACCCAGTCCAGCGAACGTGTTACCGCCTTCTTCCAACCGGCGTATCCGGCGGTACGGTCCGCGTCGCTCCACTCCGGAGTCCAGCGTCGGGACTCGTTCCAGTTCGCGCGCAGTTCATCGGTGTCCTTCCAGAAACCGACGGCCAAACCCGCCGCGTAGGCCGCGCCGAGGGCCGTCGTCTCGGCGACGACGGGCCGACTGACCGGCACGCCGAGAATGTCGGCCTGCATCTGCATGCACAAATCGTTGGCCGTGACTCCGCCGTCGACCTTCAACACCTCGAGGTGTACACCCGAATCGGTTTCCATGGCTTCGGCGACGTCGCGGCTCTGATAACAGATCGCTTCCAACGTGGCTCGGGCTACGTGGGCGTTGGTGTTGTATCGGCTCAGGCCGACGATGACGCCCCGTGCGTCACTTCGCCAGTAGGGCGCGAACAGGCCCGAGAACGCCGGAACGAAGTAGATGCCGCCGTTGTCCTCGACCTGCCGGGCGAGCGTCTCCACTTCGCTTGCGCCCGCGATGATGCCCAGCTGGTCACGCAGCCACTGCACCGCCGAGCCCGTCACCGCGATCGATCCCTCGAGCGCGTACACGGGGGCGTTGGTGCCGAGCTGGTAGCACACGGTCGTGAGCAGCCCGCTCTTGCTACGTACCGGTTCGGTCCCGGTGTTGAGCAGCAAGAAGTTTCCGGTGCCGTAGGTGTTCTTGGCTTCGCCCGGAGCAAAGCAGACCTGTCCGAACATCGCCGCCTGCTGGTCCCCGAGGGCACCGCCCAGGGCGATGCCACCGTAGGGCAACGTCGTAGACGTGTGCCCGTACAAGGTGGGGTCCGACGAAGGCCGGATCTGGGGCAGCATCGCCCGCGGAATACCGAAGAACCCCAGCAGTTCGTCGTCCCAGTCGAGCGTTTCGAGGTTCATCAACATCGTGCGGCTGGCATTGGTGACGTCGGTGACGTGGATACCGCCGTCCGGACCGCCCGTGAGATTCCACAGCAGCCAGGAGTCGGTGTTGCCGAAAATGGCGTCGCCGTTCTCGGCGTCGGCCCGGGCGCCGGGAACATTCTCCAGAATCCAGGCGATCTTGCCGCCGGAGAAGTAGGTCGCCGGCGGCAGACCCGCCTTTTCCCGGATCACCGCCCCTCGGCCGTCTCTCTCCAGTGCGCTGGCGATCTTGTCGGTGCGGGTGTCCTGCCAGACGATGGCGTTGTAGTACGGCCGTCCGGTCTTCTTGTTCCACACCACGGTCGTCTCGCGCTGGTTGGTGATCCCAAGAGCGGCAAGGTCGGTCGGCTGCAACATGGCACTGTTGAGCGCCGTCTGCACCACCGACGTGGAGCGCTCCCAGATTTCGACGGGGTTGTGTTCGACCCAGCCGGGTCGGGGCATGATCTGCTCGTGTTCGAGCTGGTGCTTGCTCACCTCGTTTCCGGAGTGATCGAAGATCATGAACCGGCTACTGGTGGTGCCTTGGTCGATGGCACCTACGAACTCAGCCATTACTGCTCCTTCAGTGGTTGTCGGTGGTGTTGGGTCAGTGGTTGATGTCGCTGGGTAGGAAACGTGCGATGCAGTATTTGTAGAGGGCCCCGCCGATTACCGCGCCGATCAGCGGGCCGAGGATGGGAACCCAGAAGTAGAGGTTTCCGTACTGATCGCGCCAGGCGTTGTCGAATCCGGTCACGAATGACGCCAGCCGCGGCCCGAAATCGCGGGCGGGATTGATGGCGTATCCGGCGTTGGTACCCCATGCCATGCCGATGCCCACCACCAGCAGGCCCACGATGAATGGCGTCAGGTTGGCCAACGGCGCCGAGTTGCGGGCGTCGGTGATCGCGAAGACCAACAGGACGAGTATCGCCGTGCCGATGATCTGGTCGCGCAGGGCGCCCAGATCGGTGACGGGCAACGTCCCGTTGCCGGGCAGTGTCGAAAAAACTCCCTGGCTCTTGACGGTGTGACCGGGGTCGAATTTGGCGAGAACCTCGGCGTAGTTCCACCGCACCACCAGGGCTGCGAGGAACGCGCCAGCAATCTGGGCGCTGGCGTAGGGTGCGACCTTTCGCCACGGAAAGCCTTGGAACAGCGCCAGAGCCATGGTCACCGCCGGGTTGAGGTGCGCACCGCTGACCCGCCCCGCGACATAGATGCCCAGCATCACCCCAAAGCCCCACGCCCAGGCGATGCTGTCGTGATCGCCGAGTCCGCCGGCGACCACCTGCGCCACCACACCCACTCCGAACAGGATCAGAACGAACGTGCCGAAGAATTCGGCTGCCAACTCTCCGATCATGGACGGAACTCGGACCACCGCAGACGGTAGATCGAAATTCTCCTGTCGTGTATCCGATGCCATCTTGTTCCCCTTTTCGCGTATCCGGTGTGATTCGGCACCCAACTGGCCAGGGATGTGAGGACAGTCTCATCATGGCCGCCAGCGAACGGTAACCATCACGGTGATAGCGGCCAACGGTTCCTGTTCGGCATCACCGAATGCGCTCCGTTCGGCAATGCCGAACGGATGGGCCGTGCACGCTATACGCTGAGCCGGTGTCGGTGCAGTCGGTGGAACGAGCCGCCGCGATTATGCGAGTACTGGCCAAGGAATCAGAGCCAGTCACGCTCGCCCGGATCGCCGAGGCGGTTGGCCTGGCAAAGGGAACCACGCACGGTCTGTTGAAGACGTTACTGGAGGCGGGGTTTGCCGAGCAGGACCCCGATTCCGCGCGCTACCGGATCGCGTCGATGATGTTCGGCCTGGGCACAGCGCGCATCGACGTCAACCTGCTGCGGTCCCGGGCAATCAATTGGACCGATGCACTGGCCGCACGATCGGGGGAGGCGGTCCGCGTGGCGGCGTTCCGCGACGGTCGCGTTGTCACGGTTCACCGTGTCGTTCCGTCGAATAGGACCGACAAGGGCCTCGGCGGAGGCCCCGGCACCCCGCTGCACGCATCGGCACTCGGCAAGATCCTGCTGGCGCACGATGTCGGTGCATACCGCAGCATCGATGGTATCGCCTTGGACGGGTTGACGTTTCACACCATCACCGACAAGGTCCGGCTCGATATGGAACTGGCCCACGTCCGCGACGAAGGCTGGGCCGCCGAGGTCGAAGAATGCGAGCCCGAGATCGCTACCCTCGCGGCCCCGATTCGCGATCAGCACGGATCGGTTGTGGCGGCGGTCGGCGTCGGTGGGCACCGCGATCGGCTCTGCGACACACGCGGCCGGCCACGCCAGGCGCTGGTGACGCTGGTGGTCCGGACGGGACGGTCGATTTCCCGCGAACTCGGGCACGGGCGGAGCCGGTGACCGAGTATTTCGTCGCCGCGCTCGACCAGGGGACGACGTCGAGTCGGTGCATGGTGTTCGACCGGCATGGTCACATGGTTTCCATCGCGCAGCGTCTGCACGAGCAGTTCTTCCCTCGTCCGGGGTATGTCGAACACGATGCCGAAGAGATCTGGCGTACGGTCTGCGCCATACTGCCCGAGGCGATCGCTGACGCAGACATCGACTCCCGCCAGGTCATCGCACTGGGCTTGACCAACCAGCGTGAGACCACTGTGGTCTGGGATCGATATACCGGCCGCCCCGTACATCGGGCTATCGTCTGGCAGGACGTCCGCACCGCGGACATCGTCAAGACCATCGCACGGGAGATGGACCCGGCCGAGATCACCGCGCGCACGGGACTGCCCTTGTCCACCTATTTCTCCGGACCCCGGTTGCGTTGGTTGTTCGAACACATCCCTGACCTCCGTGCACGGGCGCAGCGTGGCGATGTCCTGTTCGGCACGATCGACACCTGGCTTCTGTGGAATCTCACCGGCGGAGTGGACGGCGGTGTGCATGCCACCGACGTCACCAATGCCTGCCGGACGCTGATGATGAACCTGGAGACACTCGACTGGGACGACGAGCTGTTGGCGGTCTTCGGTGTCCCGCGGTCGATGGTGCCGCAGATCAGACCCACCATGGCCCGATTCGGCCGCACCCGGGAGCCGATCGAGGGTATCGAAGTCACCGCGCTGATCGGGGACCAGCAGGCCGCTCTGTTCGGGCAGACCGCCTTCGACGCCGGCGCGGCGAAGTGCACATTCGGCACCGGTAGCTTCCTACTCCTCAACACCGGCGGCGACGTCGTGCAGTCACGCCACGGTCTGATCAGCACCGTCGCATACGCGATCGACGGCGAGGCACCGGTCTACGCGCTCGAAGGCTCCGTCGCAGTCGCGGGTGCGCTCGTCGACTGGTGCCGCACCAACATGGGTTTCATCGACGCCTCTCCCGAAATCGAGACCGTCGCGAACACCGTCGCGGACAACGGCGGCTGCTATATCGTCCCCGCGTTCTCCGGTCTCCTGGCGCCGCACTGGGACCACGCGGCGCAGGGGATCGTCGTCGGGCTCACCGGACATACCAGCCGCGGCCATTTGGCCAGAGCGATCCTGGAGGCGGTCGCCTTTCAAGTGCGTGACGTCGTCGAAGCGATGGACTCGGATGCCGGACGGCCCACCAGGTCCCTCGCGGTCGATGGCGGAATGACCTCCAACAATCTGCTCATGCAGACCGTGGCGGATCTTCTGGACGTGACGGTGGTTCGGCCGATGATGACCGAGACGGTGGCGCTCGGCGCGGCCTACGCCGCCGGCCTCGGCGCCGGGTACTGGCCGAACAAGGCCGTCCTACGACAAAACTGGCAGCGCGCTGCCGAGTGGCTTCCAGCGATGGACGATTCCCGCCGCGCGTTCGAACTTGGACGCTGGCAAGACGCCGTACGCCTGACATCCGCATGGGGTCGCACCAGGCGATAGCGGGCGATGCGGGGGCGGGCCGAGCCCAGGCCGGTCAGTACGGCAAATGGATCCGAGGTGCGCACACCGCTGCGGGCTTTCGTGAGTCAGGAGTGGGCCCCATCAGCGTGTCATTGGCCGCGAAGGGCGCTACTGGGCGAGAAAAAGTAGCCTTCCGGGAAAGGCATCGCCACACCCGGTACGTAACGTCACGTGACGCATTAGGGCCGGTAAGCGGCCCCGTGACGGAAGTCAGGCAAACCGACGCCCAGCAAAGCCGTCTCGTGAAGGATCTTGATATCGACGATGCCGACGAACCGGCGGCCCCGAAATCGGCCCGCCATCAGGCCGCTACTCAGGCGCGGTGGGATCGTCGTTCCCACCGGCAGGTTGCTCGCTGATGGTGCGCCGGGTGGGCCGTGACGGTGATGGCGCGGCGTTGCGGGCATTCCTGCTGGCCAACGCGCAGGCGGTGTTGCAGTCCACGTTGGACGGGCCTGGCTACCGTCACGGGTGTTGGCCGTCGTTGAAGATGACGATGTCGGCGTCATCGGTGTTGATGAC
>NZ_JMHT01000101.1 GCF_001905655.1 Mycobacterium sp. ST-F2 | reverse complement strand
TCCCGGCAACGACGCGCCAACCACCTCTACACCCTCATCTGTGAAGAGCCATCAAACGCACAGGCACGCTGGACTACACGGTCAGTACCCAGTCGGGGAGCAATCCAGTGAGCGCCAATGATCCGAAGACCCTGCGCCAAGGATCAACCGACAAGCTGGGGCAATCCCCATGCAGAACGCCTTACGCATGCGCCTGGAGGCAACCGCCTCGTCATGCGTGATAGCGAATGATGCGGGCTTGGACAGTCTCCGCAGCGCCAGCCGGATCGGCGAGCCGCTCACCAAGAGTCGTGACGGCAAGGTCCGGCGGCAGCGCCACCGAAAACTTGAGCCCTGAGACGGCATCTTCGTCAACGAGTGGAACGGCATTGACCTCTGCAGCCTTGATGTCTTCGCCGGTGATCCCTTCTGGCAGAACGACACTCTCGTTCTCCACCCCGCTCGATTCCAGCCCGAGTCCTGCGAGCAGTGTCGCGTTGGCCTTCAGACCAGCCCAGGTCCACAAGCGCGCACCCCCTGCACCCCGCAGATGCATCACCAGGCCGCTCTCACTGACCTCCGCAGCGCGTTCTTCACGGAGGCGCTCCATCGCTACAGGAACGCGCTTGGACAACTCGACCTCAGGCACCGCCCCAAGCAGAACTTCTCGCTTCGCCTGGCACATCTCGAACGATTGCGTTACCGCACCGGACGGCCACTTCACATCACCTTTGGTCGAGATCTCCTCGACCCACACAGTGAAGCGCTCCCAATCGACGTGTTGCACATGCCAGCCTCGCCCAGCGAGCACAAGAGGTCGCTGCTCCCGATCCGGCCTGGCCGGAATAGCCAGCGGCGAAACAAATCCGATGTCCTTTACTCCAGCGACGACCCGCAGCTCGAGATCGGCAACGAAGGTAGAGAGGAGGTCCATGAAGTGACGCTGCCCGAACTCCTTCTCCGCGCGCGGCCCGATCATCAATAACCCTGAGTCCTCGACGAGGAACTCGTGCTCGCGCAGGTAGGCGAGTACTTCCGCACCGTCGGCGATGAGCGGAAGGTCTCCCCACCACCACGGCCAGTCCGATGCGCCGAACGCCCCTTCTTGGAGCGCCAGCGCAAGAAGTTGTTGGGCAGCAAGGTGACGTGGATGTGGTGGGGCGACTACCTTCTCGACGAATCCGCGCTCCCAGAGAAGTAGCACGGCAGCTGCGTCGAGTAGCCCGTCGAGGCTGGTGGCAAGGAACAGGGTATTGCGGCTCCTGCCCAGCCGCCCGCCGGTACGGCCGAGTCGTTGCAGGAACGAAGAAACGG
>NZ_JMHT01000100.1 GCF_001905655.1 Mycobacterium sp. ST-F2 | reverse complement strand
CTGGGCGGACTACACCCAAAGCTACCCACGAGAAGGTGAGGAGCCGCACACTAGTTCGAGCCACCGACAAGAAGCCGCGGGAAATGTGACGCTAGTTGCCCACTGTTACCAGCGCAAACAAAGTGACCAAAGTTTTTCGAACCCGTTTGCCGAGGCGGCTCAGCCTTGCGAGGCGGCGGCCTTGCGACGCTGGTACCAGTGCCAGATCATCGGCGTCACCGACGCGACGACGATGACGATGAAGATCGGCTCGATGAGCTTCTGGATGATGGCGAACTGGCCCAGCCAGTAGCCGAGCAGCGTCAGCCCGACGCCCCACACCACGGCACCGAGAACGGTGTAGATGGTGAACACGGCGAAGTTCATCTTTGCCGCCCCGGCCGTCAGCGGTGCCAGCGTGCGCACGATCGGTACGAACCGGGCGATGACGATCGCAAAGGGACCGCGCCGCTCGAAGAAAGCGTGCGCCTCGTCGAGATACTTCTGCTTGAGGAACCGCGCATCTGGCTTGAACATCTCGACGCCGATGAACCGGCCGACGAAATAGCCGACGAGGCCACCGAGGACTGCCGCGATCGGGATGAACACAAGCAGCTGCCAGAGCTGGAAGTTGGCCTCCTGCATCTTGTCATCGGCGGTGCCGGCGGCCAGTTTGGCGGCGAACAGCCCGGCGACGAAGAGCAGTGAGTCGCCGGGCAGCACCGGGAACAGCACGCCGGACTCGATGAAGATGACCACCAGCAACCCGACCAGCGCCCATGTCCCGAAGTAGCCGATCAGCGTCATCGGGTCCAGGAAACCCGGCATGGCGGAGATGGTGGTCGTCATGGGGCCCAAAGATACCGGTGTCTGCAGGTGGTTCCGTCAACCGGACATCCCTCGTAGGGTCGGCGCATGGCCACTCACAGGGCAGTTCACGTTGCGCAGGCCGACGGTCCGCTCGCACTGACGGACGTCGACACCGTGTCGCCGCCGCGCGACCATGTCCGCATCGCGGTCGCCGCGTGCGGGGTGTGTGGCACCGACCGCGAGTTCCACGCGGGCCACTTCCCGGGTCTGTCGTGGCCGATAACCCTCGGCCACGAGATCGCGGGCACCGTCGCCGAGCTGGGCGACGGCGTCGAGGACTTCGCCGTCGGTGATCGCGTCGCGGTGGGCTGGTTCGGCGGCAACTGCAACCGCTGCGTGCCGTGCCGCCAGGGCCATTTCATGCAGTGCGTCCGCATGGAGGTGCCGAGCTGGCACTATCCCGGCGGTTACGCCGAATCGGTCACGGCGCCCGCGACCGCACTGGCCCGAACCCCGGACGGATTCTCGTTCGCCGAGGCTGCCCCGATGGGCTGCGCGGGCGTGACGACGTTCAACGGGTTGCGCAGGACGCGCGCCAAGGCCGGTGATCTGGTCGCGGTGATCGGGATCGGTGGCCTCGGCCACCTCGGCGTGCAGTTCTCCCGGGCCATGGGCTTCGAGACCGTGGCGATCGCCCGCGGGCCGGAGCGCGAGGCCGCTGCCAAGGAACTCGGCGCCCATCACTACATCGATTCGACCGCCGCGGACGTCGCCACCGAACTGCAGCGTCTCGGCGGGGCGGTTGTGGTGCTCGCGACCGCGGCGAGCGCGACGGCGATGGCCGCGACCGTCGCCGGGCTCGCACCCGAGGGGCAACTCGTGACGGTCGGCGTCACCCCCGAGCCACTGCCGATCAGTCCGCTCGATCTCATCAACGGCGGCTTCTCGGTAGTCGGGCATCCGTCGGGCACCTCGCGCGACATCGAGGAGACCTTGCACTTCGCCGCGCTGACGGGCGTGCGGGCCGTCATCGAGGAACGACCGCTCGCGCAGGCCGCCGAGGCTTTCGAGCGGATGAACAGCGGCCAGGCCCGCTACCGGATGGTCTTGACCGTCTGACGGGTGTCCCCGGGTGCCGCACTTCAGCTTCACGTGACTGACATACTGGCCCAGACTGCAGGTTCGCCGAGAGGAAAAACATGCCCATCGCCACGCCCGAGGTCTACGCGGAGATGCTGGCCCGCGCCAAGGAGCACTCCTTCGCGTTCCCGGCCATCAACTGCACGTCGTCGGAAACCGTCAACGCGGCGATCAAAGGTTTCGCCGACGCGGGCAGCGACGGCATCATTCAATTCTCCACCGGCGGCGCCGAATTCGCGTCAGGCCTCGGCATCAAGGACATGGTGACCGGCTCGGTCGCGCTGGCCGAGTTCGCCCACGTCGTCGCCGCCAAGTACGACATCACCGTCGCGCTGCACACCGACCACTGCCCCAAGGACAAGCTCGACGGCTTCGTCCGGCCGCTGCTGGCCATCTCGGCCGAGCGCGTCGCCCGCGGTGAGAACCCGCTGTTCCAGTCGCACATGTGGGACGGTTCCGCGGTGCCGATCGACGAGAACCTGGAGATCGCGCAGGAGCTGCTGAAGCTGACGTCGGCCGCGAACATCATCCTCGAGGTCGAGATCGGCGTCGTCGGCGGTGAAGAGGACGGCGTCGAGGCCGAGATCAACGAGAAGCTGTACACCAGCTCCGAAGACTTCGAGAAGACCATCGACGCGCTGGGCTCCGGCGAGAACGGCAAGTACCTGCTGGCCGCGACCTTCGGCAACGTGCACGGCGTCTACAAGCCGGGCAACGTCAAGCTCAAGCCCGAGGTGCTGGCCGAGGGACAGAAGGTGGCCGCCGCCAAGCTCGGTCTGCCGGCGGGCTCGAAGCCGTTCGACTTCGTGTTCCACGGCGGTTCGGGCTCGCTGAAGTCGGAGATCGAGGACTCGCTGCGCTACGGCGTCGTGAAGATGAACGTCGACACCGACACGCAGTACGCGTTCACCCGTCCCGTCGCGGCGCACATGTTCACCAACTACGACGGCGTCCTGAAGATCGACGGCGAGGTCGGCAACAAGAAGGTCTACGACCCGCGCAGCTACCTGAAGAAGGCCGAGGCGTCGATGACGCAGCGTGTCATCGAAGCGTGCAACGACCTGCACAGCACGGGCCGCAGCGTCTCGGCGGGGCTGGGCAAGTAGCCAGCACCGCTCACTGGCCGGTCATGCCGCAGGATTCGCGAAATCCTGCGTCGTGACCGGCCATTCGGCGTTCATGGCCGAGTGGCCGCGGGTGAGGAGCACCGTGCCCAGCACCGCGACGGCGGCGATGGCCGCGATCACCAGCACCAGCGCGATGACCCAGCCCCAGCTGCGCCGGTCCTTCTGCGGCTTGCCGGTGCCGGGGATCACCTGTGGCGCGGCCGGGGGCATCATCTCGGTTTCCGGGTCCGGCAGCGGGGCGATGATCTGCGTCTTGCCGTCGAAGCCCGACGGCGCGGTGAAGCGCCGCACCGGGATGGTCGGGTCGGTCGCCGGGTCCGCGGGCTCGAAGATCTCGGTTGCCGCCGCGGCGTCGTCGCCTGTCGAGGCAGCGCGCTGATCGGCATCGCGACGGCCGTCCGGTCCCGTCGGGTTCGACATGGCGGCTGGGTTCGACATGGGGGTGACTGTCCTCCCGAGATCAGATCGCGCACTGGGGCCGATGCGTCCTGGAACAGGCCGCGACGTCCTACCTGGAGCTTAATCTCCCGCCTGCGGTATCTGAGCGAGCGGCCGCACGGCACAATGGCGGCCATGACGCGAATGGGTGATCTGCTGGGTCCGGAGCCGGTGTTGCTGCCTGCCAACTTCGAGGCCGAGGACGCTCTCGCCGCCGGTAAATCTGCGACCGACGTTGCTGCGGCGCACCCGACGGCCTCTGTCGCGTGGGCCGCCCTGGCCGAGGCCGCGCTGGCCGACGGTCAGACGATCACCGCCTACGCCTACGCCCGGACCGGTTACCACCGCGGGCTGGACCAGTTGCGCCGCAACGGCTGGAAGGGCTTCGGCCCGGTGCCGTTCGCACACGAACCAAACCAGGGCTTCCTGCGGTGCGTGGCGGTGCTGGCGAAGGCGGCGGAATCGATCGGCGAGCAGGACGAGTACCTGCGCTGCCTGGACCTGCTGGACGACTGCGATCCGGCGGCCCGTGGCGAGCTGGGTCTCTAACTAGTCCGCTTCGCAGTGGCAGCCGTCGGCCTCCGGCGGCTCCACTTGGACGGTGGCGTGGTCGAGTCCGCGAGCGGACAGCACGGCGCGCGCCGATTCCAGCACGCGGGCGGAGTCCGCGCTGGACGTCAGATGCGCGGTGGCCATGTCCTTGCCGGGCACCAGGGTCCACACGTGCAGGTCGTGCACATCGGTGACGCCGTCGACGGCGGCCAGGGCGGCGCGCAGTTCGTCGACGTCGATGTGGCTGGGGGAGGACTCGGACAGGATGCGCAGCGCGGCGCGGGCCAGCGCGATGGCGCGTGGCAGCACCCACAGCGCGACCAGCACGGCGACGACGACGTCGGCGTACGGCCAGCCGGTCGTGACGTTGACGATGCCCGCAATCAGTACGCCGATGCTGCCGACGGTGTCGGCGACGACCTCCATGTAGGCGCCCTTGACGGCGAGGCTGCTGTCGGCGTCGGAGCGCAGCAGGAGCACCACGACCAGGTTGGCGAGCAGTCCCGCGAGGGCGACGACGATCATCGGCACACCGGGAATCTCCGGCGCGTTGCCGATGCGCTCGACGGCCTCGTAGAGGATGAACGCCGCGACGCCCATCAGCAGGACGGCATTGGCGACCGCGGTGAAGACCTCGGCGCGGTGCCAGCCGTAGGTGCGGGCGGCGGACGTCGACCCGCGGCGGGCCAGCAGGACGGCGCCGAGGCCCATGAACATCGCGACCAGGTCGGTCAGCATGTGGCCGGCGTCGGCCAACAGTGCGATCGAGTTGATCAGCAGCGCCGTGGTCAGCTCGATGACGAAGAAGACGCTGAGCACGGCCGCGGCGATGATCATGCGGCTGGCGCGCGCGTTCGGGCCATGGCTGTGATCGTGTCCGGCACCCATGCCTGCAATATATGCAGAACTACGCATATGTTGCAAGGCGCCCTGGGATTTGTGCACGATCATCCGCGGTGACCGCGGAAAATCGTGCACAAATCCCTACCAGGCGGACCAGAAGCGGGTCAGCAGGTTGCCGTTCGATACCAGCCACGGCGGCACGCCTGACAGGTCGATGGCGGAGTAGACGACGTTGAAGAACATCCGGTTCAGTTCGGGGACGATCAGCAGCAGCATCAGGATCAGGAAGCCCCACTGCCGGGCGGGCAGCAGTGCGCGCTGCGTGTCGGCGCTCAGGTGCGGTTCCAGCGCGCCGTAGCCGTCCAGGCCGGGGATGGGCAGCATGTTCAGGAACAGCGCCGTCACCTGCAGGAATCCCAGGAAGGCCAGCCCCGCCCAGAACACCGGATGGTCGTTGTCGAACAGCACCGCCGTCGCGACCAGCAGGACGATGGCGAGCACCAGGTTGGCGAACGGTCCGGCCAGGCTGACCAGGGTGCGCTGCCGCGGCGTCATGTACTCGGTGCGCACGTACACCGCGCCGCCGGGCAGGCCGATGCCGCCGAGGGCGATGAACAGTGCCGGCAGGCCCAGCGACAGCAGGGGGCTGGCGTACTTCGCGGGGTTCAGCGTCAGATAGCCGCGCAGCTCGACGTCGCGGTCGCCGAACCGCCAGGCGGTGTAGGCGTGGCCGAATTCGTGCAGGCACAGCGAGACGGTCCAGCCGGCGATGACGAACACGAAGACGCCGGCATAGGCCAGCGGCCGCACCTCGGCGCCGCAGAACCAGGCCACGGCGCCACCGGCGGCGGTCAGGGCCACGATCGCCCAGAAGACGGGGCTGGGACGGACTGCGCGCCGGACAGGCATGGTCATGACTGCAAACTAGCCGACCCGCAGCCATCCCTGGATGTGGCGGTAGAACGCCGACCGGCGCGCCGGACGGGCGGCCGCCACGCCGTCGCGCTCAACCAAAACTCCGGTGCTGCCGAGCTGCGCCGCGCGGCCGGCGACCCAGCCGCGGCCGGGCCCCGAACGGCCGCGCCCGAGGGCCCGGGCACGCAGCCCCGGCATGCCGGGCAGTGGCTCGATCACGACGCCCGTCGACTCGCCGTCGAACAGCACCGTGTCGTCGACGACGGCCTCTCCGGTGATGGCGTCGCCGCCCGTCGGCAGCCAGCGCGCCGACCGGACGATCACCGCGCCGGTCTCGTCGCGGATGAGTGGAACACGTTGGGCGACACCGTCTCTGGCGCGGCGCGCGGCACCGAACCCGCCGCGGGTCAGGGGTGGGACGAAGCCGACCTCGACGTCGAGCCGGTCGTCGCGGAGCAGCCGCGCCAGGGTGGCCGACAGGTCGGCGTGACCGCCCACGACGATCACCCGGACGGTGCCGTCGGGGATCGTCGGATCACTCTGCGAGGGCACTGTGACGGCCGTCAGATCCGTCAGCGCACGGGGTATGCGGCGGTCGCCGAAGACCAGCGCCACGACCCGGCCGGAAACCTCGCCGGAGACCTCTCTGGCGGTCAAGGCCTCTCCTCTCGTCCTGCTGGGATAAGGTTGCTCACCGGCTGCCACTGTATTCAGGCAGGTAATGCGGGAGGCAAAACGATGCCGGCAATCGTGCTCATCGGGGCCCAATGGGGTGACGAGGGCAAAGGTAAGGCCACCGATCTACTCGGTGGACGTGTGCAATGGGTGGTTCGCTACCAAGGCGGCAACAACGCCGGGCACACGGTGGTACTGCCCACGGGGGAGAACTTCGCTCTCCACCTCATCCCGTCGGGCATCCTGACACCCGGGGTCACCAACGTCATCGGCAACGGTGTCGTGGTCGACCCGGGCGTGCTGCTCAGTGAGCTCTCCGGGCTCGAGGACCGCGGTGTGGACACCTCGAAGCTCATGATCTCGGCTGACGCGCACCTGCTCATGCCGTACCACGTGGCCATCGACAAGGTCACCGAGCGGTACGCGGGCAGCAAGAAGATCGGCACCACCGGTCGCGGCATCGGTCCGTGCTACCAGGACAAGATCGCGCGCATCGGCATCCGGGTCGCCGACGTCCTCGACGAGGAGCAGCTGGCCGCCAAGGTCGAGGCCGCGCTGGAGTTCAAGAACCAGGTGCTGGTCAAGATCTACAACCGCAAGGCGCTCGACCCGGCCGAGGTCGTCGAGAGCCTGCTGCAGCAGGCCGAGGGCTTCAAGCACCGCATCGCCGACGCCCGGCTGCTGCTGAACCAGGCGCTGGAGCGCGGCGAGACGGTCCTGCTGGAGGGCTCGCAGGGCACCCTGCTCGACGTAGACCACGGCACCTACCCGTTTGTGACGTCGTCCAACCCGACGGCGGGCGGCGCGGCCGTCGGCTCGGGCATCGGCCCCACCCGCATCACGACGGTGCTGGGCATCCTCAAGGCCTACACGACCCGTGTGGGCTCGGGCCCGTTCCCGACGGAGCTGTTCGACGAGTACGGCGCCTACCTGTCCAAAACGGGCGGCGAGGTCGGCGTGACCACGGGCCGCGCCCGGCGCTGCGGCTGGTTCGACGCCGTCATCGCCCGGTACGCGACCCGCGTCAACGGCATCACCGACTACTTCCTGACCAAGCTCGACGTGCTGTCGAGCCTGGAGACGGTGCCGATCTGCGTCGGCTACACCGTCGACGGCAAGCGCACCGACGAGATGCCGATGACGCAGGCCGACATCGCCCGCGCCGAGCCGATCTACGAAGAGCTGCCGGGCTGGTGGGAGGACATCTCCGGAGCCCGCGAGTTCTCGGATCTGCCGGCCAAGGCGCAGGACTACGTGCTGCGCCTGGAGGAACTGTCCGGAGCACACGTGTCGTGCATCGGCGTCGGTCCCGGCCGGGACCAGACGATCGTGCGCCGGGACATCCTCGGGTGACCGAAAGGGCGAGCGGAGCGACGGGGAAGTCGGAAGGGGCGAGCGAAGCGACGGGGAAACCCGAAGGTTTCATCGATCAGCACGGCGGGTTCCCTCGATTCGAGGTTGCCGACCCCGGCCCGGGGTTCGGCCGCTTCCTCGAGGGCATGAGGCGGCTGCAGGATCTGGCGGTCTCGGCCAACCCGGACAGCGACACCTGGGATGACGCTGCCGACCGCGTCGAAGAGCTGGTGAAGCTGCTGGGGCCGTTCCAGGCCGCCGAGGGCGTCGGCCCGGCCATCCGGGTGCCGTCGTTGCCGGGTGCCGGCAGCCTGCTGATGCCGCCGTGGACCGTCACGAAGTTCTCGCCCGAGGGTGTCGAGATGGAGGTCGAGTTCAGCCGGTACCACGTGGGCGGCAACTACGCCGTGCACGGCGGGGTGCTGCCGCTGCTGTTCGACCAGGCCTTCGGGATGCTGATCCACGCCGTCAACCGGCCCATGAGCCGCACCGCGTATCTGCACGTCGACTACCGCAAGGTCACCCCCATCGACACGGTGCTGACCGCCAAGGCGCATGTCACCGAGGTCGACGGCCGTAAGACGTTCGTCGCCGCCGAGCTGTTCGACCCCGAGGGCAACCTGCTGGCCGAGGCCAACGGCCTGATGGTGAGCCTGCTGCCCGGCCAGCCCTAAGGCTCGGCGCGCAGCGCGGGCCACCAGATGCGGGGCCCGATCAACGTGAACAGTGCCGGGATGATCACGGTGCGCACCACGAAGGTGTCCAGCAGGATGCCGAGGCCGACGATGATGCCCAGCTGCGTCAGCACGATCAGCGGCAGCACGCCGAGCACGCAGAACACCGCGGCCAGCACGATGCCGGCGCTGGTGATCACCGCCCCAGTCGCCGAGACCGCGCGCACGATGCCCTCGCGGTTGCCGAATTCCGGTGTCTCTTCCCGCGCCCTGGTCACGAGGAAGATCGTGTAGTCGACGCCGAGCGCGACGAGGAACAGGAACGCGAACAGTGGAGTTCCGTTGTCCAGCGCGGGAAAACCGAACAGGTGCACACTGGCCCAGCCGCCGACCCCGAGCGCCGCCAGCGCGCTCAGCACCGTCACCGCCACCAGCAGCAGCGGTGCCAGCGCCGAGCGCAGCAGGACGTAGAGGACGGCCAGGACGACCAGCAGGATCGCCGGGATGACGATCTTCCGGTCGTGCTGAGCTGCTGCCGCGGCGTCGCGGGCCTGCGCGTCGGGGCCGCCGACGACTGCTTGCGCATCGATCTGGTGCACCGAGTCACGAAGGGCGTCAATCGTTGTGAATGCCTCCGGGGAGGCGGGCGCGGCAGCCAGGACCACCGACCACTGCGTCAGGCCCTCTGTCGAACGCCCGGCCGGAGTCGCCGACACCACGCCGGGGGTGCGGGTGATGACATTGGCGACTGCGGGGTCCGATGCGATGACGGTGGTCGGATTGGTCAGGCCGCTGGGGAAGTGCGCGGCCAGGGTGTCGTAGCCGGCGACGGACTCGGCCTGTACCCGGAACTGCTGGGTCTGCGACAGCCCGATGGGCAGATTCACCAGACCGACGCACAGCGCGGTCAAGCCGGCCAACGCCACCGTGGCGACGCGGCCGGGCCGGCGGGCCACGCCCGCCGCGATGCGGTGCCAGACGCCGCTGTCGGTGAGCGGCGCGGCGTGCGAACCGGTTTCGGGGATGAAAGGCCAGAACAGCCGCCGGCCGAACAAGCCCAGCAGCGGCGGCAGCACCAGCAGGACGAACACCGCGGCGACCACCAGGCCGGCCGCGGCCTGTACCCCGAGGCTGCGGTTGCTCGGCGCCGAGGCGAGCAGCAGAGTCAGCAGCGCCAGGACGACGGTGGCGTTGCTGGCGATGATCGCCGGGGCCGCCGCGCGCCAGGCCACCCGCAGCGCATCCCGATGGTCCCTGCGCCGGGACAGTTCCTCGCGGTAGCGCGAGATCAGCAGCAGCGCATAGTTGGTGCCCGCGCCGAACACCAGCACGCTGGTGATGCCGGTCGTCGAACCGTCCGGGCTGAGTCCTGTCGCGGCGGCCACGGTGCTACCGACCACGGCGCCCACTTGATCGGCGAACCCGATCACCAGCAGCGGGATGAGCCACAGCACGGGGGAGCGGTACGTGACGATGAGCAGTAGCGCCACAACCGTCGCCGTCACCGCGAGCAGCGTGAAGTTTGCTCCGGCAAAGGAATTCGCGATGTCGGCGCCGAAGGCGGGGCCGCCCGTCACCTGAGCCCGCAATCCGTCGGGCAGTGCCGCCGATACCTGGGATCGCAGATCGTGCACCGCGTCGCGGAGCGCGAAGCCGGACAGGTCGGCCGCCAGCGGCGCCACCCGCAGCGCGGCCTCGCCGTCCTCGGACACCCGCGCACCCGGCCCGGCCGCGGTGATGTCGGCCGGGGTCAGGGGTGCGTCGTCGGTGCGGGTGACGACGATGATCGCGGGCGCGGTATCGCCGCCGGGGAACTGTGCGCGCAGTGCGTCGGCGCGGGCGGATTCGGCGCCGGCCGGTACGGCCACCGGCGACTGCGACGCCGAGTCGCCGGTGCCGAGCAGTGCCATCGCTGCACCGGATAGCAGCAGGACGATCAGGGCCGATGCCCATGCGACGCGAGCGGACATGACCCTAAATATTTCAGATACTTAACTATTAATCAAATGAACTTTGCAGACGTTATGCTCTCCGCGTGCCAAAGCCGCTGAACCGTGCCGCGCTGGAGGCGCAGATCTCCGCCGACGTGCGGGCGTTGACGGCTGAATCCGACCAGATCGGAAAGGTGTTCGCGGCGCAGAACGATTTGGGTGCCAACGACTTTCGGGCTCTGCTGCACATCATGGTCGCCGAGTCCGCGGGGACGCCGCTGACTGCCGGCGAGCTGCGCAAGCTGATGGGCACCTCGGGTGCGGCCATCACCTACCTGGTGGAGCGGATCATCAGCTCGGGGCATGTGCGCCGCGACGCTGATCCCGCCGACCGGCGGAAGGTCATCCTGCGCAACGACGACAAGGGGCTGGCCGTCGGCCGGGAGTTCTTCAGCCCGCTGGCTCGGCTCAACACGGAGGCCCTGGCCGACCTGCCCGATGCGGACCTCGAGGCCGCGCACCGGGTCATCGTGGCACTCACCGGGGCGATGAAGGCGTTCCGGGACGGCGAGCCGTGATCACACAGCCGACGCGGCCTTGAGGGCGTCGACGTCCGCTCTGAGCGCGGCCAGCGCGTCCACCACCGTCAGGCTCTGTCCGGCAGCGTTGTGACCGAGCTGCGGCCAGCCGTTGAGGTTCGGGCCGCGCAACTGGGTCTGGATGTCCTGCACGATGGCGAGGATCTGGTTGAGGGTCGCGGTGGTGGGGTCGGGTTGAGTCACGGTGCCTCCCTGCAGGAGTGAGATGAGTTGATCGAGCGTGCCCTGGAATGCGTTGCAGTCCACAGACAAATTCCCGACCAGAGCGGCATCGGTGAATTGCAGGATCTGCGGTGTGGCGCCGCCGTACGGGAACCAGTAACGCTGATTGTCGTTGCCGGGATAGAGGTTTGACGCGTAGCCCGTGCCGTTGACGTAGTTGGACGCGATCAGGCCCGGCACCTGCGAGATGTCGGGGGAGCCGATCTGCTGCCAGTACCAGTGCGGGATGTACGACAGCGAGATGGTCACGCCGACGTTGTTGAACGCATTGACCACGGCCCAGAAGTTGTGGATGTCACCGGAATTCGCCTCGAAGTCCAGCATCGCGTACTTGCCGCCGTTGTTGCTCAGCCACGTCTGGGCCTGCGCCGCCGGGCTGTTGGTGGTGACGTAGTGGTAGCCGATGTGCGGAAAGTGGTTGTCCCGGCACCACTGTGCGATCACGGGCCAATACGGA
Source organism: Mycobacterium sp. ST-F2 (assembly GCF_001905655.1). Classification (GTDB taxonomy): domain Bacteria; phylum Actinomycetota; class Actinomycetes; order Mycobacteriales; family Mycobacteriaceae; genus Mycobacterium. The sequence continues at coordinate 5,468 of NZ_JMHT01000100.1, read as the reverse complement.
TCGCGGTAGTAACTGCCTTCGGACACCTTCTGCTCGATCCAGGAAAACCCCTGGCCGGGCAACTGGGATACGAAGGCGATGGCCTCACTGGCCGAACGGAAGTTGTTGTTCGAGGTATCCGGTCCGTAGAGGGTCACAGCAGCACCGTCTCCGGATTCACCGGTGTCCAGCTGGTCGTGCTCGCCAAAGCCTTTGTGTCGGCGCTGGATCCGTCGCTGAGCTGCACCGTCCACTGCAACCGGCCGTCGGCGTCATGCGTCGCGGTGGCGACGGCGCCCGCCTGCTCGTACACCTCACCGAGGGCTTCGGGTTTGCCTGCCGCGTTCATAGCGAATCCTCGCCTTCTACCGTAGAGGTCTTGTCCCGCTTCGATTCTCGTTCTGGGCGGGCACTTTCCACGATAGCGCGATCCGCGCGGCCGGGTTGCGTCAGGCGTTCTCCAGTTCGGCGATCACGATCTTCTTCTGGCGCATCATCGTCTGGATCTGCGCGGGGCGGCCCAGTAGCTGATCCATCTTGGCGGGGATGACCTGCCAGCTGATCCCGAACTTGTCCTTGCACCATCCGCATTGCTCGGATTCGGGCACGTGCGAGAGTTTGGACCAGTAGTGGTCGATCTCGTCCTGGTCTGCGCATTCGACGACGAACGAGATGGATTCGTTGAAAGTGAACAGCGGTCCACCGTCGAGGCAGACGAAATCGACGCCGTTCAAGCTGAATCGGCCGCTGAGCACCTTGCCCGACATGCCTTTGAAATGTTCGTCGAGGGCCTCGTCCGGGTACTCCTCGATGGAGATGATCCGGGAATTCGGAAACACCTCGACGTAGTAGTTCATGGCTTCACGGGCCTGGTCGTTGAACCAGAGGCAGGGCTGGATGGCGTTCGTCATGTCGTTCCCCTTGTCTTCCAGTCGTTTTCGTTCAGTCGGCCAGTAGCGCTTCGATCTGCCCGAGCGCGCCGGTCATACCTTCGATCATGCCCATGGCAGCCACCTTCTCGAGCTGGTCGAGATCGGTGAACCGGGCGACGATCGTCATGCGGGTGCCGCTGTCGATCGCGTCGAACGACACCTCGAGCCGCATGGTCGGCATCTCGGGATCGGGCTCGCCATCGGGCTGCGAGAAGCCGTCTTCGATGAGCAGCCGCGTCGGCGCGTCGACCTCGAGCGTCGTCCACCAGCCCGGCGCCTTCTCGCCCTCGGGGCCTGTCATGTGATAGCGCGATTGCCCGCTCGGGGTGAGCTCGTGCCGGGTGAAGGTGGCAGGCCAGGTCGGCGGACCCCACCAGCGCTCCAGCTGGCGCGGGTCCTCCCATACCTGCCAGACCCGTGCCGGTGGTGCGGCGAACTCGGCCACGAAGGTCATGCTGAGGGCTTGCGGGTCGGCGGCGCTGCTGATCACCGTCATCGGTGGTCCTTTCGTCGTGTGCTGCTTGATGATTCGTGTGGTGGATAGCCGTCCTCGGCGAGGATTGCCTCGATGGTGGCGGCGCGGTCGTGCCAGAGCGCCGCGTAGCGCTCCCAGGAGCACGCCCGCTCGGTGCAGGGTTTCGGGCACCGCACGGACGAGTTGTTCCCGGCCGCGGCGCTCTTTATGCACCAGCGCGGCGCCGGCCAGCACCGCGACGTGTTTCTGCACCGCGGCGAAGCTCATGTCGTAGCCGCGGGCAAGTGCACTCACCGACTGGTCGCTGCGCATCGTGCGGGCGACGATGTCGCGGCGCGTGGCGTCGGCGAGTGCGTGGAAGATCCGGTCGATCTCCGCATCGGTGAAGCCCTCGGAAAAAGTATCTACAACCATTTGGTTGTAGGTTAGGACCGCTTGGCGGCCGCGTCAAGGGTCTCTTGCCGAGAAGGACCAAATGGCGGCTGATCGGCGCTCACCAGCGACCATTTGGTCCTTCTCGAGCTAGGGCAACCCGGACCAACCGCGGTCAAGCAGCGCTCTACGGGCGTCTTCGACAATCTCGTGCCCGGAGTCTTCCTTGATGACATGGATGACGTGCCACTTCAGCCTCAGCAGTTCCCGGTTGGCCCAGATGTCTATCGAGTACTGGCGTCGATCGGTCAGGTGCTGGACGCCGTCGTACTCGGCACCGACCTTGAATTCCTCCCAGCACATGTCGATCCGGCGGACGTAGCGCCCGAACTCGTTCCGAACCACGTACTGAGTTGTGGGCCTGGGCAATCCGGCGTCGATGAACAACAGTCGCAGCCGGCTTTCGGGTGGTGATTCGGCGCCGCCGTCGACCAGAGGCAACACCTTCCGTAGGCGAGCCAACCCCCGCGCGCCAGGGTGCCTCTTCGCGAGCAGGAGGACGTCTTCGAACCCGAACGGCGCAGCGTTCATCAACGCATCGAGCCGCGCGACGGCGGAGTCCCGCGGTAGGCGGCGAGCCAGGTCAAATGCCGTGCGCGCACGCGAAGTGACGCGCACGCCACCGATGGTGACCATTTCGTCGTCGGCCAAGGAGTCGTGCCGGACGACGAGTCCACGCTGACCTTTGCACAGCCCGACGACATCGATGGGCACATCGTCATCCACCCACTTCGCGCCATGCACTGCAGATGCGGCGACCCCGCCTATGACGCCGAGCGGAACCGCGAGGGCGGCTCCACGAATCCGGTCGCGCAACTTCACTTGATGATCTCGAGGCACGTAGATGCCATGAAAGATCGGTCGGTAGCGGTGGCGCAATTGCGCTCGGGTCAACACGCCGGCCGCGATCGCGTCGCCACCGACGAACGGAATCGGCATGTCTTCTTAGACGTGTGGGCGGGCTGAACGGCTCCATCGTCGATCGAAAAGGACCAAATGGCGGCTGATCGGCGCTCACCAGCGACCATTTGGTCCTTCTCGGCGCGGGACCCGAGCCGCTACTCCCGGTTGAGCGCGGCCTCTTCCAGGTCCAGCCCGTGCAGCACCGACCGCAGCACTTCGTCGTCGATGTTCCCGGCATCGCGTTCGGCGATGTACGTCTCGCGCTCGGCGGCCAGCATCTGCAGCCGGAGTCGCCGCATGGCCGCCGCCGGGCTTTCGCCGATGTCGTCGTCGCTGCGGCCCAGCCGCTCCCAGACGGCGTTGCGGCGCCGGTCGTTCCAGTTCTGCAAGATCTCGCCGACGTGCTGTTGGGCACTGGAATCGCTACTGCGGGCCAGCAATTCGTCGAGCCGGTCAGCGGCAGCGGCGGCCGCACGGCTCGATGCCGCGGCCTGTTCCAAGGCGTCCTGATGGGCCTCGGCTTCGCTGCGGACATCCAGCACGCGGATGAGCCACGGCAGCGTCAGCCCGTGCAGCAACAGCGTGCCGATCACCACGACGAAGGTCAGGAACACCAGCTGCGCCCGCCCCGGGAAGGGCTCGCCGGACAGCGTCGTCAGCGGCACACCGAACGCGGCGGCCAGTGACACGACGCCGCGCATCCCGGCCCAGGCCACGATGAACACCTGAGACGGCGTCGGTCTGGGCTCCCGTTCCCGGATGCCGCGGAACAGCACCCGCGGCGTATAGGCCATGACGTACACCCAGACGAGGCGGACCCCGATCACCGTGGCCAGCACCGCGGCCGACGCCACCACCAGAGTCACGGCGCGGATTCCGGTCAGCTCGTCGACAACGGTGGGCAGCTGCAGGCCGATCATCAGGAACGCGAACGACTCCAGCACCAGCTGGATGGACTTCCACACCGCGTCGTCCTGCAGCCGGGTCGCGTAGCTCGCGCGGGTGGACCGCTGCCCGAGCAGCAGCGCGGCGACGACGACGGCGATCACGCCGGAGCCGTGAACCTCCTCCGCCACCCAGTAGACGAAGTACGGCGCGACGAGACCGATGGCACTCTCCACCAGCGGATCGTCGAGCCAGGTCCGCATGAACTCGATCAGCCAGCCGATGAGTCCGCCGATCACGACGCCGCCCACCGCGGCGAGCGCAAAGGTGCCCAGTGCGCCCTGCCATGTCGCGGCCGCACCGATGGCCGCGGCCAGGGCGACCTTGTACGCCGTCAGCGCCGTGGCGTCGTTGAGCAGGCTCTCGCCGCCGAGCAGCGTCATGATCTGGCGCGGCAGTCCGAGGCGACGGCCGATGGCCGCGGCGGACACCGCGTCGGGCGGCGCGACGATGGCGCCCAGGGTGAGGGCCGCGGCGACCGTCAGCTCCGGGACGGTGTGGAACGCGACGAACCCGACAACCAACGTGGTGGCCAGTGGCAGCCCGACCGCGAGCAGTCCGATGGGGCGGACGTTCTTGCGCAGCGCCAGATAGCTGCTCTCCAGACCCGCCGACCACAGCAGCGGCGGCAGCACCACGAACATGACCAGCTGCGGCTGCATCTCGATGGCCGGCACCCCGGGGATCAGCCCGACGGCCAGTCCCGCGACGACGAGTCCCAGTGGCGCGGAGACGTCGTATCGGCGGGCCAGCGCGGCCAACAACACCGAGGCCACCAGCACTGCCAGCAGTGGGGCACCCACGTCCTCAAACCTCCTCGGTCAGCCAGCCCTATCCTTGTTCAACATGCTGGGGAAATGGATGCAGTCACGGCCAACGCGTCCGCGTGAAGAAAATTCCCCGACCACCTGCACACACCTCGCCGACGCTGTCGGTCAAGCTGAACCGGAGCCGCAGACGCCCGGTCGCTGTGGTGACTGTGCGGCACTTGGGGAGGATACGTGGGCGCACCTTCGGATGTGCCTGACCTGCGGACAGGTCGGTTGTTGTGATTCGAGTCCGCATCAGCACGCCAATGAGCATTACCGCCGCACCGGGCACCCGGTGATGCGGTCGATCGAACCGGGGGAGAACTGGCGATGGTGCTACATCGACATCAGATTGGGTTGAGCTCTTGGTAGTTCTGGTACTCGGCACCGGTGAGCTCAGCAGTGAACTGGTGCTGTCCTTCCAGCGGCTGGGGACGCGGGCGACCGCGGTGGCCGCGCCCAGCGGGGCGGCAGCACTGCGGACCTTGATCGATCGGCACACGCCACAGCTGGTGGTGGTGCAGTCTCCGGCGGTTGATCTCCACCCCGGCGTCGTCGCGGCGCTGGCCGGACTGGACGACGTTGCGGTGTTCCCCACGCCGAGTGCGTTGCGGCTCGCCTCTGATCGCGAGGCGCTGCGCACCCTGGCGGCCGACGAGCTCGGGCTGCCGACGGCGCCGTTCTGGTTCGCCGGCTCGGTCGACGAGCTCACCGCGGTGGCCGAGCATGCCGGGCTGCCCCTCACGATCACGCCGGTGACGCATGCCGCGAACGAGGGCGCCGGCCGTTCGGTGCTGTCCCGTGTCGAGGACGTCGACGTCGCCTGGCACCGCGCCGTCGCCGCGGGTGGCGACCGGGTGATGGCCGAGACGGCCGTCGACGTGGCTGCCGAGTTCACCATGCTGACGGTGCGGACCCAGGGTGCGGCGGGGCCGGTGGTGCAGTTCTGCGAGCCGATCGGGCACCGCCGCGACAACGGTGGCCCGCTGGAGC
>NZ_JMHT01000010.1 GCF_001905655.1 Mycobacterium sp. ST-F2 | reverse complement strand
AACGACTCGGTTCATATCTTCAACGAATTCCCGGCGCAGGACACTAGTCGCGGTATGACCAGTATTGATCGCAATATTCGGGCAGTTCGGTTCCCACCGGCCGGTTCGCGTTCGACCGGGACAGGTTGAACAGGTACCACGGGTCGTCATGAGAGTAGTTCGAACGGACGCACGCGCGGACACGCTCAGGCAACCGATGCAAGGCGGGGTCGATGTCCGACGACAGCCGAGACAGGTACTCAGCATCGAGTTGGCCGGTCTGCTCGAAGCGGTCGATGTTGCGGTCGGCGACCAGGCGCTCGGGATTGAGTGCCGCCAGCCCCAGCAGCGCCACAACGCCAGCCGCCAGCACCGCGTGCGGCAGGCAGCGCCCCGACATCCGCACCCCGGCCATGGCGACGAGCAGGAACACCGCGCCCAACCAGAGTTCGATGGTGATCACCATCAGCCGGTCGGTGCTGAATCCGTACGCCTGCTGATACAGCCACATCCGGTGGATCGCCGAGATGACCACGACAACCGAAGTGGCACAGAGGATTCCGGTCAAGACCCGGAGCACGCGGCGATCGCTCGCCGTCACACGCCCGGCCACACGAATGACCACGCTCAACACCAGCAGGGTCAGCGCCGACACCCACAACAACTGCCAGAAGCCCTGCCGGGCGTACTCGGCGTAGGTCAGCCCCTCGGTTTCCAGCACGTGGGTGTGACCACCGAACAGCACCGCAGCCTGCACCGCCACGAACGCGATGAACAGCGCATCGAGCACCCCCAGCGGCACCGCCCACTCCCAGCGCGGCACCGGCTTCATCGACTTGGGCGCGAGGACATCCAGTCGCGGCGCGAACCGTGTCAGATAGGCACCGCCGAGGACGAACGCGGCCACCATGCCGAAGACCACGATGCGGGCGACGACGTCGACACCATCAAGACGCGGCAGCAGCTTGCCCACCAGATGCGCGAAAGCCGCGTCGGCCGAGGCGAACAACGCACCGAACACCAACGTCAGCAGCACGGTGAGACCGACGACGACGGTTACGCGAACCGGGTTGGCGATACCTACCCGCCCCGAGATGCCGCGGCGCGCCCAACCGAGTACGCGAGCCGGCAGCGCCCAGGCCAGGAAAGGTCCGGTCACCACGGCGGTCCAGGTGCGCCCACCGAACAGCGTGCACCACCCGACGATCCAGGCCGCCATGATGCACAGCACGCCCAGCCAGTCGGCAGCGAGCACCGCGGGCACCGACAGCAGCGCCAACGTCAGTGCGATACCGGCCCATTCGGTGCGCGTCGGTCGGCGCTCGGCGGTGCCATAGACGACGGAGAAGACCATCACCCCGACAACCAGGTAGCCGACGCTCAAAGACGACGGCCGCCACAGCGCGGTGCCGAGCAGACCGGCCAGCACGGCGAGCACCACCACGCGATGTGGCGCAGCTGCGAGCGGGCTGATCGGCCACACCCGCCGCGGCAGCATCGTCCAGCCGGGTTCGCCGCGGCGCGGCAGTGCCGGCCCGATCAGCGGCGGGACCATCGGCGGCCCTGGATATCCCATCAACATCGTCATGCGGACCGCTCCTTTGATTCCGGAATGCTCACCCTGAAGCGGCATCCCACCTTCGTCTCCACCACGTCGATGACTCCGCCGTGCAACTCGACCGCCCACCGGGCGATCGCCAGGCCCAGACCGGTGCCGCCGTCAGAGGTGGCACCGCGGGTGAACCGTTCAAAGACCCGCTCACGCTCGGCCGGCGCAATACCCGGCCCTTGATCTGCCACCTCGAGCCGAAAACCCGAGGCCTCGCGCGTCGCCCGCACCGTCACAGTGCCACCCAGTGGGCTGTGCCGAATCGCGTTGTCCACCAGGTTGACCACCACCTGCCGCAACCGCGCCGGATCAGCCAGCGCCGTCAGCCCGGGCGGTGCGACCTCGACCACCACCGCCACGTCACCTTCCGACACCGGGACGTGCTCGACGGCGTCCCGTAGAAACTCGTCGACGTCAAACCGGTTGATCTGCAATGGAATTGCCCCGCCTTCCAGGCGGGACAGATCCAGCAGATCGGTCACCAGCTCACCGAGTCGCTCGGTCTGCGACAACGCCAGCCGCATCGTCTGCGCGTCGGGCTCGACGACGCCGTCCACGACGTTCTCCAGGACCGCCTGCAGTGCGGTGATGGGCGTACGCAGTTCATGGGATACGTTGCCGATCAGCCCGCGTCGGTACTCGTCGGCGGCGCCGAGATCCGCTGCCATCTGATTGAATGCCGTTGCCAGTTGGCCGATTTCATCGCGCGAAGTGGCACGGAGCCGAATGCTGTAATCGCCCTTGGCCATCGCGCGGGCCGCGGCAGTCATCTGCCGCAGCGGGGAGGTCATCCCGTGCGCCATGAACTGGGTGAACAGCAGGGAGGTCAGGAGGGCAGACAGCAGCGCGTACCGGAACTGCCAACTCGCGCCGATCCAGAAGGTGAAGGAAGCCAACAGGATTGCTCCACCGACAAGCAGTCCCATCTTGACCTTGAAGGACGCGAACGGGTCCAATGGTCTGGGCAGCCGGTCCCACAGTTCGCCGAGCACGCTCACCGCGGCACCTCAAGGGCGTAGCCGACTCCGTGCACGGTCCGGATCAGTTCCGCACCGAGCTTGCGGCGCAACGCCTTGACGTGGCTGTCGACCGTGCGGGTCTCGGCGCCCGAACCCCAGCCCCAGACGTGCTCCAGGAGCGTCTCGCGCGCGACCGCGGCCCGGGGCCGTCCGGCGAGGAAGGCCAGCAGATCGAATTCGGTTCGGGTGAGATGGATTTCGATGTCGCCCTGATGCACGCGACGTTCGGCGAGATCGATGCGGTACTCCCCCACCGACAGCGGCTGGTCTCCGGTCGCCCGGTCCACTCGACGCAACAACACCCGTACCCGCGCGACCAGCTCGCGCATGCTGAATGGTTTGGTCAGATAGTCGTCGGCACCGATCCCCAGGCCGATCAACATGTCGGTCTCGTCGGTGCGCGCGGTCAACATCAGCACCGGCACCGGACGCTCGGCTTGGATGCGTCGGCACACCTCCAGCCCGTCGAAGCCGGGCAGCATGACGTCCAGCACCACCAGGTCGGGTTGCGTCGCTGCCGCCGCGGCCACTGCCGAAGGCCCGTCGACGGCCGTCTCCACCTGGAACGATTCGGCGCGCAGCCGGGTCGCCACCGACGACAGGATGGTCGGCTCGTCATCGACCACCAGGATTCGCTTCACGCTTTCCGACTGTAAGCGCGGTTTGTGGGGCTTACCGGCAGCGATTGTGAAGAAACTGTGGAGACTTACGGAGACGGCCGCCAATTACGATTGTGACCGTGAAGGAAAGCCGCGTATCGCGTTCCGCTGTCAGATTGTCGCAGGCTGTGCTGGGTTTGGCTGTCACCACATGCCTTACGGGCTGTGGCCAGACGGGCGGAAAGGCGGTTCCGGCAGCAACTTCAGCCTCATCCACGTCGGTGTCGCCGACACCAACCACATCGTCAGCAGCCCCGTCACCGTCGGTCGCGCCGGCGTCGTCACCGTTTCAATCGGAGAAAGGCTTCGTGTGGATCACCGCCGCGTGCGGTAGTCCCGCGACGATTCCAAGTGACGGCAAGAACACGCTGCTGCCTAGCGCAACTGATTGGGCCATCTGCATGGGCGGTCCGGGCGTTCAGCCAACTTTGGTCGGGGTATACACATCACCGTCTAGTCTCACGCACGACACATCGCAGCTGGCCGCCGGAAAATATCGATTCGCCACGCATGCCGATGGAGAATTGACGTGGATATTTCTCGTCGAAAGCACCGATCCGGCATCACTGCGGCCACTCGAACGGCATGGGTTCGTGGTCCACTGACCGCGCAAATTTCCGTCCTTAGTCCCTGCAAACGCAGGGTACGCTGGCAGCAGGGGAATTAAGGGGGCCTAATGTATGTCGATCCTGCTCTACTCCGCATGGGTGCAGCCTTCGCCCAGAGCGCTGGCGCCATCGCGCATGAAGGCGCGAGCCATTTTGCTGATGCCTCAATATCAGCGGGTATCTTCGGGGATTTCGATGATGCCCACGACTTCCACCGATCACTCGTCGACTGCCACGAAACCCATGCAACGACTCTGAGTGGTTTCCGTACCCACTTGGATTCGCTGGCAGAACGCACCAACTCAGCCGCAACGATTTTTGAATCTCAAGACACAGCCGGAGCAGGCTCGATAAACACGGCGGCCGATTCGATCTAGCACCGCATGTCAATCGAACTAAAGCACCTCAGCATTCAAGGCTTGATTAGTGCCGCCGGCGGGGACCCATGGCAAATGGACAGCGCCATCCAGAGCGGTGCCCCTGGTGAGATTGACGAGTTGGCAACCGCATTCCGAAACGCGAGTGGGTGTATCACCGAGACCGAACACGACTTCACTATCGCCAAACAGCGCTTTGGGTCAGCGTGGGACCGGCAGGACGGTGGCGGTCACCCGATCAACGACGCCGCCGAAGTAGTTCGTGTGACGGAGAGTCTCCACCTCAGCAAATTGCAGATCTCTAAGCTCGCGGTCAGCCTTGAGGGCATTGCTGCCGCCCTGGCGCAGTCGCAGCGCAGCTCCGCCACCTCAATCTCTCTGTTGGAAGGCGCATTGAAGTCCTACGACCTTCAAATCGATGCGCGGATCGCGGAAGCATCAAGGGCAGGCAAGAACGCTGAGTGGGACGATCTCAGGCGTGCCGCCGAAAGTCGCACTCGCACCGCGGTCGACGAAGCCAAGGCAATCCGTACGGCCTACACGGACGAACTCAGCAAGGCCCGGAACGCAATGGTCGCCGAAGGCTACGCAGCCGACCCCACCAAGGGTGCCGACGGCATCGGCGCTGGGCCTGCGCCGTCGGCGCCCGACAAGTACGGCTCCAGCCAACGTGCTGCCGACGAAGCTCTCGTAAATGCACCCGGGCCGTGGACCCCTGAAAAACAGGCCGCGTCAAACCGACTGCGCGACTTTGCAACCGCCAACAATCCAAACGCCACACCGGAAGCGAAGCGCTACGCAAGCGAACGACTCGACGATTTCACGACGGCCCAAACCGTGGGCCCACTGCCTACCGATCCCGTACTGGGCGGCGATGCTCGCACGCGTGCTCGCGCTCGGTTAGAGATGCAGCAAAGGCTGGAGCAAGGCTTGCTCGGCAAGGCTGGGGTGACTCCCGATACAGCCACAGCCACACTGGACCGGTCCGAGGCACAGGCCCGAACCATGGTAATTGCCCGAGTACAGGAACAGTTACAACAAGCTGGCATGTCAGCGCAAGGGGCAGCCCAAGTTGCTGCGGGCATGTCGCACGGCCAGATTCCAAAAGAACTGGTCGACAGCGCGTCGCTTGCGGGGAAAGGCATATCCGGTTCAGAAGCGTCTGTGAACCAGACGGTCAAATCAATGCAACCTGGTCATCCTTGGAACACGTCAGGCCAGATATTTGACGCGACTGATATCAAAGCCCTCGAGAAGATTGGCTCACGAGTTGGCCATGTCGGCACTTTGCTGGATCTTGGCGTCGCCATGTACGAGATCACGCACGGGATGCCGGCCGGCCAATCGCTGTCCAAGGTTGGCGGCGGCGTGGCTGGCGCATGGGTGATGGGTGCAGTCGGTGCCGAAGTCGGCGCCGTGGCGGGGCCGCCAGGAGTAGTAATAGGCGGGTTCATCGGCGGGACCGTCGGCTCGTTCATCGGCGAGTCTGGCGCCGAGGCGCTTTACAAGAAGGTCTTTGGGTGAACACGGTCGACATGGCGCTTGCCTTAGGTCTACTAGGGCTGGTGGTGGTGTCCATCGCCGGCTTCAACCAAGAAGCTGAGTACGCGCACAGACTGCATTGGGTCGGCGTGGTGATCGTGGTGACCGCCACGGCCTTCGCGGTATTGCCTCAAGGGCGGATGCCAGCACTCAGCGCGGGTGTGGGAATGGCTGCATTGTGCATTCTCGTCACATATGCCCGGACACCATTTCTCCGCATTCGAGGGAAAACACGTCGATTGTTCAGCGACGGCCCCGAGGCGTACGGGTGGGGCCTCAGCACGCCGAAGGTGTGGTGGCTATTCGTTGTCGGCGCGATACTGTTTTCGTTCCCGGTGTACGACTTTGCCAACCAGCGCTACCCCCTTTTGGGGCTAAGCATCTACATCGCGTTCATGCTGTCGGTCGGCGCACGCTACGGTTACGTCGACCGATTACTTGACCACTCATTCGCGGCTCGCCAGTACGTGCAGTTCGCGCTCGTCTCGATCCTGACGCTCGGACTATTCCCTGCGGGCTACTTGGCGATGTACTTCGGCGGTCAGCACTGGATCACAAGAACTGAAGCGTACGAACGGCATTCGCGTGCACGCGCCAGCAGCGAGCAGACGTAAAACTGTCGAATTCGCGTCGAAACCGACAGTTTTACGTCTGCTCGCGAAGGAAACCTAGGCGCGCTGGCTGGACACCGAGATGATCTCGCCGGTCAGGTAGCTGGAGTAGTCGCTGGCCAAGAATGCGATGGTCGACGCGATCTCCCACGGCTCGGTGGCGATGATTTCTTCGTACCGGGCGAACAACCAATCAAGGAAGTCCCGCATGACCTCCTCGATCATCTGTTCCTTCGATTTGAAGTGATGGTAAAGACTGCCTGACAGGATGCCGGCCGAGTCCGCGATGTCCCGGACAGTGAACATCGCCGCGGCGAGCTCGAGAAGCTCGTCGCGCCTGCTCGCGGGTTGACTGGGCGATTCAGACGCCATCTCAACAGCATGGAAACCAAGCGCTTGCTAGGGTAGGTCGGGCCGGTGTTGACTTGGCCACTACGTACACAAAGATCGAGTGCTCACAGGGGTCGCGCACGTTGAGGCGATCGCGGCCCTGAGAGCGGGCGAGGTCACACGCGCGGTTCTCGACCGCGACCGATAGATGGGATGCGTAAAGCGTCGGGCGCTTCGATTCGAGCCCTATGCTTGCGCGCAGCACGACTCGAAATGGATGAGTAGCAGGAGATCATGAGCACGACACAGCGTGCCCTGGAGGGTATCCGGGTCATCGACATGACCCGCGTCTTCGCCGGCCCGATCAGCGCGCAGATACTGGGCGACCTCGGCGCTGACGTCATCAAGGTGGAGCGACCGGGCAGCGGTGACGAAGGGCGCGGTTACGGTCTTGCCTCGGTCGAGGGCAAGGACGGCAAGGACCTTCGCCAGTCCGGCTTCTTCACCGCGTCGAACCGCAACAAGCGGTCGATCACGGTCAACCACTCCAAGCCGGAGGGGCAGGACATCCTGCGTGCCCTGGTCAAGACCGCGGACATCCTGATCGAGAATTACAAGGTCGGCGACCTCAAGCGGTTCGGGCTGGACTACGAGAGCCTGAAGGCGATCAATCCCCGCCTCATCTACTGCTCGATCACCGGCTTTGGCCAGACCGGGCCAATGGCGGCGCGCGCGGGCTACGACGGGTTGTTCCAGGCGAGCGGCGGCATGATGGCCGTGACCGGCATCCCAGAAGGCCAGCCCGGCGCGGGGCCAGTGAAAGCCGGTCCCAGCCTGGTCGATTTCGTGACTGGCCACAACAGCGCCATCGCGATCCTCGCCGCGCTGAACCATCGCAACAACACCGGCGAGGGCCAGCACATCGACATGGCGCTGCTCGACAGTTCCGTGGCGATGATCTGCCACATCATGCAGGACTATCTGATCAGCGGCGTCCAGGCGGAGCGTCTGGGCAATGGTGGCAACGGCGGCGGCCCCGCCGACCTCATCCATGCGCGCGACGGCATGACGTACATCACGGCCGGAAGCGACGCTCACTGGCGGCGCATGTCGGAGTTGATGGGCCAGCCCGAGCTCTACGACGACCCGCGCTTCGACACCAACGCCAAGCGGGCCAAGATCAATCGCGCGGAGTTGATCGACATCATCAACGTGTGGAGCCGGCAGTTCACGACGGAGGAGCTCCAGGCGAAGTTCGACAGCGTGGGCATCCCGGCCGCGCGCTATAACGATCTGGCGGAGGTCTGGGAAGATCCGCAGGTGCAGCACCGGGGCCTGCGCGCGACGACGCCGCATGCATGGGCCGCCGCCGGATCGGTCGACCTGATCGGCAGCCCGCTGGCGGGTATGAGTGCCACGCCAGCGACGATCCGCCTCGCACCGCCAGTGATCGGCGAGCACAACGCGGAGATACTCGGTGAACTGGGCTATGACGCGGCGCGGATCGCGGACTTGCAGGAGCAGGCGATCATCTGATCGAGAGGGTCCGCCACCAGGTCAGGCTTGCGAGATCGCGAGCCAGCCACACATGAAAATGCCCGCCTAATTGCGACAATGTTGTCGCAATTAGGCGGGCAAGTGCACATATCCGAACCTCGCGGCCGGATGAAAACTACGCCCGCTGGCTCGACACCGAAATGATCTCGCCGGTCAGATAGCTGGAGTAGTCGCTGGCCAAATACGCGATGGTGGTGGCGATTTCCCACGGCTCGGCGGCACGGCCGAATGCCTCGTCGGAGGACAGCCGGTCCAGCAGCGCGGCATCGGCCGACTTCTCCAGGAACTTGTGCCGCGCGATGCTCGGGGACACCGCGTTGATCCGCACCCCGTACTCGACGGCTTCGATTGCGCTGCAACGGGTCAGCGCCATGACGCCGGCCTTGGCCGCGGCGTAATGCGACTGCGAGTGCTGCGCGCGCCAACCCAGCACGCTGGCGTTGTTGACGATCACACCGCCGTGCTCGACGCCGCGGAAGTACCGCAGGGCGGCGCGGGTCGCGCGCATCACCGAGTTCAGGGTGACGTCGAGGACGCGGTCCCACTCGTCGTCGGTCATGTCGACCAGCGGGGTCTCCCCGCCCAGGCCGGCGTTGTTGACCAGCACGTCCAGCCGGCCCACCTTCTCGACGGCCGCGGTGATCAGGGCGTCGACCGCCTCGGTGGAGGTGACGTCGCAGACGACGGCCTCGACCTTGCCCAGGCCGAGCGCGGCCAGCTGGTCGCGAGTCTCGTTGAGGCGACGCTCGTGGTAGTCGGACACCACGACGTCGGCGCCCTCCAGCAGCGCGCGACGGGCAGTGGACGAGCCGATGCCGGTGCCGGCGGCGGCCGTCACGAGGACGACCTTGCCCTTCAGCAGGCCGTGGCCTTCAACCTCAGTAGGAGCAATCGAAAGATCCATCAGCCCTTGGCCTCTCGGGGTAGGCCGAGCACGCGCTCGGCGATGATGTTGCGCTGGATTTCGTTGGAGCCGCCGTAGATGGTGTCCGAACGCGAGAACAGATACAGGCGCTGCCATTCGTCGAACTCGCCGCCCGGCAGCGTCAGCCCGGCCATGCCCTGCACGTCCATGGCGATTTCGCCAAGCTCGCGATGCCAGTTGGCCCACAACAGCTTTGACACGTTGTCCTGGCCCGGCTGTTCGACGTCCATGGTGGCCATGGCGTACGACCGCATGGCCTGCAGGCCGGTCCAGGATTCGGTCAACCGGTGACGAATCAGCGGATCGTCGATGGCGCCGGAGCGCTTGGCCACGTCGATCAGACCCTCGAGCTCACGCTTGTAGCGGATCTGCTGACCCAGCGTCGAAACACCACGCTCGAAGGTCAGCGTCGCCATCGCCACGCCCCAGCCCTGCCCGGGCTCACCGACGACGAGCGACGCCTCGGTACGGGCGTCGTCGAAGAACACCTCGTTGAACTCGGAGTCACCGGTCAGCTGAACGATCGGACGGATCTCGACGCCCGGCTGGTCCAGCGGCACCAAGAGATAGGAGAGGCCGTGGTGACGCTTGGAGCCCTTCTCGGTGCGGGCCACCACGAAGCACCACTGTGCCCAGTGCGCCAGTGAGGTCCAGACTTTCTGACCGTTGATGACCCACTCGTCGCCGACGAGTTCGGCCGACGTCGAGACGTTGGCCAGGTCGCTGCCGGCGCCGGGCTCGGAGTAGCCCTGGGCCCACAGTTCGGTGACATTGAGGATGCTCGGCAGGAAGCGCTTCTTCTGCTCTTCGGTGCCGTACGCGATGAGCGTCGGCCCGAGCAGTTCCTCACCGAGGTGGTTGACCTTGTCCGGGGCGTCCGCCTTGGCGTACTCCTCGTAGAAGGCGACGCGGTGCGCGACCGACAGGCCGCGGCCACCGTGCTCCTCCGGCCAGCCCAGGCAGGTCAACCCTGCCGCGGCCAGGTGCTGGTTCCACGCGCGTCGTTCTTCGTACGCCTCATGCTCGCGGCCGGGGCCGCCAAGACCTTTGAGAGCAGCGAATTCGCCGACGAGATTGTCGGCAAGCCATTGTCGGACCTCAGCCCGGAACGTCTGGACCTCTATCACCCTTGTAGGCTAACCTACCAAGCACTTGCTTTGTTAGAGGGAGTTCCAATGAGTGGGTCCGACGGCACCCAGCAGCCCGGTCGGCAGACCTACACCAAAGAACATTTGGCTAGCTTCAAGACGCCGCGGTCGGTGGCGTTCCTCGACACACTGCCACGGAACCCTGGAGGCAAAGTGGTGAAACCTGCGCTCAGGGCGAGCGAAGCGACGGGAAAGACAACCGGAGAGACGAGTCGGTAAATGGACCTGACATTCGACGACGAAACCGAGGAGTTCCGGGCTGAGGTCCGCGACTTCCTCGCGGCCAACAGGGACAAGTTCCCCACCAAGTCCTACGACACCCTCGAGGGCTTCGAGCAGCACCGCGTCTGGGACAAGGTGCTTTTCGACGCCGGCCTGTCGGTCATCGCGTGGCCCAAGGAGTACGGCGGCCGCGACGCCACCATGCTGCAGTGGGTGGTGTACGAGGAGGAGTACTTCAAGTCCGGCGCTCCCGGCCGGGCTTCGGCCAACGGCACCGCGATGCTGGCACCGACGCTGTTCGCGCACGGCACCAAGGAGCAGCTGCAGCGCGTGCTGCCGAAAATGGCCTCCGGCGAAGAGATCTGGGCCCAGGCCTGGTCCGAGCCCGAGTCGGGTAGCGACCTGGCCTCGCTGCGCTCGACCGCGACCAAGGTCGACGGCGGCTGGAAGCTCAACGGCCAGAAGATCTGGAGCTCGCGCGCCCCGTTCGGCGAGCGCGGTTTCGGGCTGTTCCGCTCCGACCCGGAAGCGCAGCGCCACAAGGGTCTGACGTACTTCATGTTCGACCTCAAGGCCGAGGGCATCACGGTCCGCCCCATCGCCCAGCTGGGTGGTGAGACCGGCTTCGGTGAGATCTTCCTGGACGACGTGTTCGTCCCTGACGAGGACGTCATCGGCCAGGTGCACAACGGCTGGACCGCCGCCATGAGCACGTCGAGCAATGAGCGCGGCATGTCGCTGCGCAGCCCGGCCCGCTTCGTCGCCCCGGCCGAACGCCTTGTCGCGCAATGGAAGGTCGACCAGAACCCGGCGTACGCCGAGCGCGTCGCCGACGCCTGGATCAAGGCCCAGGCCTACCGCCTGCACACCTTCGGCACCGTCACCCGGTTGGCCAACGGTGGCGAACTGGGCGCCGAGTCCTCGGTGACCAAGGTGTTCTGGTCCGACCTCGACGTCGCCCTGCACCAGACCGCACTGGACCTGCGCGGCCCCGACGCCGAGCTGTACGACCATTGGACCGAGGGCCTGCTGTTCGCCCTGGGCGGGCCGATCTACGCCGGTACCAACGAAATTCAGCGCAACATCATCGCCGAGCGCCTGCTGGGCCTGCCCCGCAAATAAGAGGGATTGTTCACGTGTTCTTTGAATTGGACGAATCGCAGCGTGATTTCGCTGCGAGCATCGACGCCGCGCTGGGCGCGGCAGACGTGCCCGCCGCCGTTCGGGCGTGGGGCGGGGTCGAGAAGGCAGCCGACGCTGCCCCCGGCCGCAAGGTCTGGTCGACGCTGGCCGACCTGGGCGTCACCGCACTGAACGTGCCGGAAGAGTTCGACGGCATCGGCGCGCATCCGGTGGATCTGGTTGTCGCCCTTGAGCGTCTGGGCTACTGGGCCGTGCCCGGCCCCGTCACCGAATCCATCGCGGTGGCCCCGGTGCTGCTCGCATCAGATAAGCGATCGGAAGGCCTGGCATCCGGTGAGCTCATCGCCACCGTCGCCCTGCCGCCGTTGGCGCCGCGCGCCGTCGACGCCGACACCGCAGGTCTGATCCTGCTGGCCTCAGAAGGGCAAGGCGGGCAAGTGCAGGACGCCACGATTGGGACTCAGCACCAATCCGTCGACCCGGCCCGTCACCTGTTCGACGTGACTGCCACCGGTGAGGCTCAATCGGCCGACACCGCAAAGGCTTTCGAGTTCGGCGCCCTGGCCACCGCTGCCCAGCTGGTCGGCGCCGGCCAGGCGATGCTCGACATGGCTGTCGAGTACGCCAAGCAGCGCACGCAGTTCGGCACCGTGATCGGCTCGTACCAGGCCATCAAGCACAAGCTGGCCGACGTGCACATCGCCGTCGAGCTGGCCCGCCCGCTGGTCTACGGTGCTGCCCTGGCCCTGGCCGACGGCTCGCCCACGCTGGCCCGCGACGTCAGCGCCGCCAAGGTGGCCGCCAACGAAGCCGCTCTGCTCGCCGCGCGGTCGTCGCTGCAGACGCATGGCGCCATCGGTTTCACCCAGGAACACGACCTGTCGCTGTTACTGCTGCGCACGCAGGCGCTGCGTTCGGCGTGGGGCGACTCGACGTGGCACCGGACCCGCGTACTGGAAGGACTGTGACGATGAGCGAAGAACGGGAGATGCTGCGCGCCACGGTCGCAGCGCTGGTCGAGAAGCACGCCAGCCCTGAGGCCGTCCGCGCCGCCATCGAGTCCGAGAAGGGCTACGACGAGAAGCTCTGGCAGATGCTGTGCGAGCAGGTCGGCGCCGCGGCGCTGGTCGTGCCCGAGGAGCTCGGCGGTGCCGGCGGCGAATTGGGCGATGCCGCAGTCGTTCTCGAGGAGCTGGCCAAGAACCTGGTCCCGACGCCACTGCTCGGCACCACGCTGGCCGAACTCGCCCTGCTCGCCGTCGGCGACGAAGAGCCGCTGGAGGGACTGGCCGAGGGAACATCCATCGGCACAGTCGTTTTCGACGCCGGTTACGTCATCAACGGCGCCGTCGCCGACGTGGTGATCGCGGCACAGGACGGCCAGCTGAGCCGCTGGACCGACAACACCGTCGTCCCGGCCACCGCCATGGACCCGACCCGTCCCCTCGCCGCCGTGACCCCGGGCAGCACCGCTGTCCTCGGCGCCGACCCGGGGCTGGCTGACACCGCAGCCATCCTCATGGCCGTCGAACAGGTCGCCGCCGCCGGCCGCTGCCTGGACCTGACCGTGGCCTACTCCAAGGACCGTGTCCAGTTCGGCCGCCCGATCGGCAGCTTCCAGGCGCTCAAGCACCGCATGTCGGACCTGTACGTGAAGGTGTCGGCGGCCCGGTCGATCGTCAACGACGCCATCGCCGACCCGACCCCCACCAATGCGTCGCTGGCCCGCTACATGGCCACCGAGGCATTCAATGCCGTTGCCGGCGAAGCGATCCAGATGCACGGTGGTATCGCGATCACGTGGGAAAGCGACATCCAGTTCTACTTCAAGCGGGCGCACGGCAGTGCGCAGCTGCTCGGGTCGTCGCGGGAGCACCTGCGTCGCCTCGAAGCCGAAGTTCTGGCATAACGTCGAGGTATGACCAATCCGGTAGCGCTGCGCGCGGGCATCCCACCGTTCTATGTGATGGACGTGTGGCTGGCCGCGGCCGAGCGCCAGCGCAGCCACGGCGACCTGGTGAACCTGTCTGCGGGACAACCCGCCGCACAGGCACCGGCGCCCATCCGGGCCGCCGCCGCTGAGGCGCTGGCCAACGACAACCTCGGATACACCGTCGCGCTGGGCATTCCGGAGCTGCGCGAGGCCATCGCCAAGTCGTACCTCGACCGGTACGGCGTCGAGGTGGAGCCCGACGCCGTCGTCATCACCACCGGCTCCACCGGCGGCTTCCTGCTCGCGTTCCTGTCGTGCTTCGATGTCGGCGACCGCGTCGCGGTGGCCAGCCCGGGCTACCCCTGTTACCGGAACATCCTGTCGGCCCTGGGCTGCGAGGTCGTCGAGGTGCCGTGCGGCCCCGAAACCCGGTTCCACCCAACCATTTCCATGTTGGAGCAGCTGGACCCGCCGGTGAAGGGTCTGATCATCGCCAGCCCCAACAACCCGACCGGCACCGTGCTGCCCGCCGAGGATCTGGCCGCCATCGCCACCTGGTGCGACAACAACTCCGTACAGCTGATCAGCGATGAGCTGTACCACGGGCTCATCTACGACGACGCGCCCGCGACCAGCTGCGCCTGGGAGACCTCGCGCAACGCCATTGTGGTGAACAGCTTTTCGAAATACTTCGCCATGACGGGCTGGCGGCTGGGCTGGCTGCTGGTGCCCGAACCACTGCGGCGCGCCGTTGACTGCCTGACCGGCAACTTCTCCATCTGCCCGCCGACGCTGCCGCAGTACGCGGCCGTCGCGGCGTTCACCCCGGAGGCCATCGCCGAAGCCGACGCCCTGGTGCACCACTATGCGGAGAACCGGGCCCTGCTGCTGGCCGGGCTGGCCGAGGTCGGGCTCGACAAGCTGGCGCCCGCCGACGGCGCCTTCTACGTCTACGCCGACATCTCGAAGTACTCCACCGACTCGCTCACGTTCTGCGAGAAGCTCCTGGCCGACACCGGTCTGGCGATCGCGCCGGGCGTGGACTTCGACACCCAGCACGGCGGATCATTCGTCCGGTTGTCGTTCGCCGGACCGAAGTCCGACATCGAAGAAGCGCTGCGGCGCCTGGGTCCCTGGCTCGCCGCCTACTGAGCGGGGCCGCTGTCGCGTTTGCCACACAAGCGGCGAGAACGAACGGCAGCCCGGTACCATCGGTCCGCAATGTCCCAGGAAACCGACAACCCAGAACCGGAAGTTACCGACGACTTACCGGTGAACCGCGAGGGCCTCGAACGGCACGGCATCAAGCTGTCCACGCCCATCGGTGAGATCGCCATCGCGATCTCGACGCCGCGCGGTGGTTTGGCGATCCCGAGGCGATTCGACCCGCTCGGCCTGGCCAATCGCGCCCTCGGCGTCGCGAAGTTCGGCTTCAAGCTGGCCGCCTGGGGTGGCGAACAGATCGCCATCGCGACCAAGACCACCGTCGAAGCCATCGAGATGGCCCCGGATCGCGCGGCCGCGCCGGCACCGGAGAAACAGCCCGCCAAGGAGTCCCTGCACGGCAAGCTCGGCGGCCTGCTGGACCGCGCCCTGGACCAGAGCACCGCTGACGGTAAGACCGAGCTCTATCACCGGTTACTCGATCAGCTGGTAGCCGACGAGGCCCGCATCATCGGTGCGTTGTCGGACAACGAGTCGTCGCCGCTGGTGAACATCTACCCGCGGAACCGTAGCGTCGCGACGCTGGAGAACGCCTGCCTCATCGGCCGTACCGCCAACGTCGCCCTCCCGCTGATGGTGCCGCAGTACGTCAGCCACCTGCTGGCTCTCGGGCTGGTCGAGACCGTCCCCGAGGACCCGGACCTGAAGGCCGAATACGAGATCCTCAGCGCGGAATCGATGGTGTTGAAGGCCATCAAGGACGCCTCGCGCGGACCGTTCCCGGCGCGCGTCGAGAAGCAGGCCCTGCGCCTGTCGGAACTGGGTCGCGGGCTGTGGGAAGCCGCGATGCAGGACGAGTCCTAGCCGACCGCGGCACGCTCACTGTCCGCGCGGTCGACGTCGGCCAAGTCGATGCCCTTGGTCTCGCGTGCGAACGCCAGCGCCACCAGCGTCACCACACAGGCCCCGGCCAGGTAGATCGCGATGGGTACCGACGAGTGGTAGTCCTTCAGCAACCGCACCGCGATGATCGGCGCGAGGGATCCAGCGAAGATCGCCGTCACCTGATAGCCAAGGGACACACCGGAATAGCGCATCCGGGTCGGGAACATCTCGGACATCAGCGCGGGCTGCGGCGCGTACATGAAAGCATGCGCCACCAGGCCGGCGGTGATCGCGCTCATGATGACGAAGTAGTGCTTGCTGTCCATCATCGGGAACGCGACGAAGCCCCAGACCGCGGTGAGCAACGTCCCGATCAGGTACACAGGCCGGCGGCCGATGCGGTCGGAGAGCTTGCCCACCAACGGAATTGCCACCAGGTGCACGGCGTGGGCCACCAGCAGGTACCACAGGATCAACGAAGTGCTCACGCCCGCATGCACTTTCAGATACGTGATCGAGAACGTGACCACCAGGTAGTACATGATGTTCTCGGCGAACCGCAGGCCCATGGCGGTCAGTACCTTGCCGGGGTAGTACCGCAGCACCTCGATGACGCTCAGTGACGATGCCTTGACACGCTCGGCTTCCTGTTGCGCCGCAACGAAGATCGGCGCATCGGTCACCTTGGTCCGGATGTAGTAGCCGACCAGCACCACCACCGCCGACAGCCAGAACGCGACCCGCCATCCCCACGACAGGAACTCCGGCTCGGACAACGTCTTCGTCAACGTCAGTAGCACGACGGTCGCCAGGATGTTGCCGACCGGCACGCCGGCCTGCGGCCAACTGGACCAGAATCCCCGACTCTGCGCGGGACTGTGTTCGGCGACCAGCAGCACCGCGCCGCCCCACTCCCCGCCGACCGCGAAGCCCTGGATGAACCGCAGCACCACCAGCAGCGCCGGCGCCCAGTAGCCGATCTGCCCGAAGGTCGGCAGGCAGCCCATCAGGAAGGTGGCCGAACCGACCAGCAGCAGCGAGAACTGCAGCAGCGTCTTGCGACCGAACTTGTCGCCGAAATGGCCGAACACCACACCGCCGAGCGGACGCGCGACGAAGCCCACCGCATAGGTGACGAAGGCCGCGAAGATGGCGTCGAGATCGCTGCCGCTCTGCCCGAAGAACACCTTGCTGAACACCAGGGTGGCCGCGGTGCCGTAGAGGAAGAACTCGTACCACTCCACGACGGTGCCGGCCATGGAGGCCAGGACAACCCGACGCAGTCCAGACTGGATCGGCGCGCTCATGGCGCGACTATAGCCAGGTGTCCTCGGTCGTCGTGGTCAAGAACGCTTCCAAATCATCGCGCCATTGCGCCGGGGTGTTCTTGTCCGGCTCGATGCCGGTGTACTCACCGCGGTAGAACAGCAACGGTCGGGGCTTGATGGCCTGCGGCTCCGACATCGACTGCACCGCGCCGAACACCACGAAGTGGTCGCCGCCGTCGTGCACGGAGTGCACTGCGCAGTCGATGTGCGCGAGCGTGCCGTCGAGCACCGGAGAGCCCAATTCCGAAGGGCGCCAATCGATACCGGCGAACTTGTCCTCGGCGCGGGAGCCGAACTGCGCCGAGACGTGCTGCTGGTTCTCGTGCAGCATGTTGACGCAGAACTTGCCGCTGGCCTCGATGGCCTGCCACGCCCGCGAGTGCTTCGTCGGGCAGAACAGGACCAGCGGCGGGTCCAGCGACAGCGCCGCGAACGACTGGCAGGCGAAACCGATCGGCACACCGTCATTCACGGTGGTGATGACGGTGATGCCGGTACAGAACTGCCCGAGCACATTGCGGAACGTGCGGGGGTCGATCTGTGGTGTCTCGGTCATGTGGCCGGAGCCTACTTGAACCCGACGCTGAAATCGTGGCCCCAGAGGCTGATGCCGACGCTCTCGCGCGCGATCCAGCTCTCGTCCTCGACTTCGAGTCCCTCGCAACCGAATTCCATGTCGAAGCCACCCGGCGTCTTCATGTAGAAGGACAGCATCTTGTCGTTGATGTGGCGGCCCAGCGTGGCCGACATCTTGACCTTCTTGCGGTTGGCGCGGTCCAGGCAGAGGCCGACGTCGTCGGAGTTCTCCACCTCGACCATGAGGTGCACGATGCCCGTCGGGTTCGGCATAGGCATGAACGCCAGCGCGTGGTGGCGCGGGTTGCAGCCGTAGAAGCGCAGCCACACCGGGTCGCCGTCGGCCGGACGGCCCGCGATCTGCGGAGGCAGCCGCATCGAGTCACGCAGCCGGAAGCCCAGCACGTCCTGGTAGAACGCCTGCGCCGCGGCATCGTCGTTGCAGGTGAGCACGACATGGCCCAGGCCCTGCTCGGCGGTGACGAACTTGTGGCCGTAGGGGCTGACAAAACGACGACCCAGGTACTGGATGCCGTAGTACACCTCGAGGGTGTTGTCGGCCGGATCCTGGAAGCTGATCATGCCCTCGACCTTGCGATCGAGCAGCTCGTCCTTGGTGCCTTCCTTGAACGCGACGCCGTGGGCATTCAGGGTTTCCTTCAGCTGCTCGAGGGCAGGCGCGTCGGCGACCTCCCAGCCCGAGGCCAGCAGCCGGTCCTTCTCGCCCGGCACGATCACCAGGCGAGCCGCGACGTCGTCCATCCGCAGGTAGAGAGCGTCAGGGTTGGTGCCCTCGCCCTCCATCATGCCGAGCACCTTGAGCCCGAACTCGCGCCACGCGGCCACATCGGTGGCCTCGATGCGCATGTAGCCGAGGGCCTTGATCACACTCATTGACAGGTGTCTCCCTTAGACCATGGTGTCTGCGGGCGGCAGACCGAATTCGTTGTTGCCGAAGATCAGGTAGGCGCGCTCGGGCTCGTTTGCGGCGTGCACGCGACCGGCGTGGGCGTCACGCCAGAAGCGCTGCAGCGGCGTGCCGTTGGCCAGTGCGGTGGCGCCGGCGGCCTCGAAGAGGCGGTCGACGGACGCGATGGCGCGACCGGTGGCGCGCACCTGGTCACGACGGGCGCGGGCGCGCAGCTCGAACGGGATCTCCTTGCCCGCGACCAGCAGGGCGTACTCGTCCGAGACGTTGCCGATCAGCTGACGCCACGCGGCGTCGATGTCGCTGGCGGCCTCGGCGATGCGGACCTTGGCGAACGGGTCGTCCTTGGACTTCTCACCGGCGAACGCAGCACGGACCCGCTTGCCCTGGTGCTCGACGTGCGCCTCGTAGGCGCCGTAGGCCATGCCGACGATCGGGGCCGAGATGGTGGTGGGATGCACGGTGCCCCACGGCATCTTGTAGACCGGGGCGGTGTTGGTCTGGTAGCCGCCGGCGGTGCCGTCGTTCATCGACTTGTACGACAGGAACCTGTGCCGCGGGACGAACACGTCCTTGACGACGATGGTGTTGCTGCCGGTGCCACGCAGACCGACCACGTTCCACACGTCGTCGATGGTGTATTCGGTGCGCGGGATCAGGAAGCTGCCGAAATCGACCGGGCGGCCGTCCTTGATCACCGGGCCGCCGAGGAACGCCCACGTGGCATGCTCCGAGCCGGACGACCAGTTCCAGGCGCCGTTGACGATGTAGCCGTCGCCGGTCTCGGTCACGACACCCGCACCCATCGGGGCGTAGGACGAGGAGATGCGGACGGTCGAGTCGTCGCCCCAGACGTCTTCCTGAGCCTGCTGATCGAACAGTGCCAGGTGCCAGTTGTGGACGCCGATGATCGACGCGACCCAGCCGGTGGAACCGCAGGCGCTGGCGATGCGGCGGACCGCCTCGTAGAAGACAGCCGGGTCAGCCTGAAGGCCATCCCACTGTGCGGGCTGCAGCAGTTTGAAGAAGCCGATCTCGTTCAGACTGTCGATAGACTCCTGCGGCACCTGGCGCAGGTCCTCGGTCAGCTGTGCGCGCTCACGCAGTGTCGGCAGCAGGTCATCGATGCCGGCCAGCACGGCCTGCACGTCGAGTTGTTCAATTGACGTCACGGATTGCCTCCCGGGGAGTGGTCGTCTAGACAGAAGATTAGAACACGTTACGATTTGTGTCGAGCACGGCGGTACTACAGCAGGTAGACCCGCATAACTGCACTTTTGTAACCTGTTCTAGTTACTGGCCGTCAGGCCGGTTCGAACGAAGGGTGATGGTTGTGGACGAGCCGCTGGGCAGCCACGTACTGGAACTTGTGGTGGCCGATGTCGTCGCCGAGACCACCGACGCGCGCGTGTTGGTGTTCAAGACACCCGACGGCAGCGACATACCGCCGGAGCGCCTGAAGTACTCCCCCGGTCAGTTCCTGACCCTGCGCGTCCCGAGCACCCGCACCGGATCGGTCGCCCGCTGCTACTCGCTGTGCAGCTCGCCGTACGCCGACGAGGCGCTGACCGTGGCGGTCAAACGCACCGCGGACGGCTACGCGTCGAACTGGCTGTGCGACAACGCGCACGTCGGCATGAAGATGCACGTGCTGGCGCCGTCGGGCACCTTCGTGCCCAAGAACCTCGACACCGACTTCCTCCTGCTGGCCGGCGGCAGCGGCATCACCCCGATGCTCTCGATCCTCAAGTCCGCACTGTCCGAGGGCACCGGCAAGGTGACGCTGTTCTACGCCAACCGCGACGAGAAGTCGGTGATCTTCGGTAAGGCGCTGCGCGAGCTGACGTCGCTGTACCCCGACCGGCTCTCCGTCGTCCACTGGCTGGAGTCGGTGCAGGGCCTGCCCAACCCGACCATCCTGGCCACGCAGCTGGCGCCCTACGTCAACCGCGAGGCCTTCATCTGTGGCCCGGCACCGTTCATGGCCGCCACCGAAGAGGCCCTGCTCAAGTCCGGCGCCGACAAGAACAAAGTTCACCTCGAGGTGTTCCAGTCACTGGACTCCGACCCGTTCGCCGCTGTCGTGCTCGCCGAAGATGACAGCGATGAGGGCCCGGCCACCGCAATCGTCACGCTCGACGGCGAGACCCACGAGTTGCAGTGGCCGCGCAAGGCCGTACTGCTCGACGTGCTGCTCGACAAGGGACTGGACGCACCGTTCTCCTGCCGCGAGGGGCACTGCGGGGCGTGTGCGGTGCTCATGAAGAAGGGCGACGTCGACATGGCGATCAACGACGTGTTGGAGCCGTCCGACCTCGAAGAGGGCCTCATCCTCGGTTGCCAAGCGGTGCCCAAGACGGATTCCGTCGAAGTCACCTACGACGAGTAGCGAACGGATTACTTTCTTGACTGTGAACCGGCTTATTGCAGCAAGTGCGGCCGCCATGCTGTCCGCGACCGCTCTGATGTCCCCCGTGACGGCTGCTGCCGCAGTCAATTCGGCCGACGCCTTCGTGCCGGTCGACGAGGGCACCCAGATTCAGATTCACGTGACGGCACAGTGCTCGGGCGGTGCGTGCACCTTCAACACCGCCTCGAACCTGGTCGTCGGCGGCAACCCGGTTCCGCTGCCGCCGAACACCTGGGCACGAGAGAACATCACGCTGCGCAGCTCCAACCGCAATGTGTACCAGGACGTCTCGTACAGCGCGCCGACCGGCGCCCCGCCGATCAACCGCGGCTCCTGGAACGGCCCGGTGAACTCGCGGCAGCTCAAGTCGCAGAACAGCGCACTGGTTTCGGTGACGTTCAACGGCGGCGGCAGCTTCGAGGAGTTCGCGGTCGACGGCACCTCGCTGACGCTCGACGTGCGGACCGGTAAGCCGAACACCGAGTCCAATTTCATTGCCTGCGCGGACATTCAGGTGACCTACCCCGGCGTGAACCTCACAACTCCGACAGCCTGCGCGACGACTCACTACAACTGAGCGCTGGACAGCCGGCGGCGCGCCGCCCCAGCAGGGCTAAACCTGGCCAAGCTCTTCGAAGCGCGCGAGTGCGGCGGCGAGGTCAGACTCCTCGTACATCTCGCATCGGCTCACCACGCCGTCGACCAGGAACAGCACAGTCTCTCGCCACTCAGCATCGAAGCCCTCGCGCGAACTCCCGTATGTCGCATGAGTGACGACCGCGCCGAACTTACTGAGTCGGTGCACCGTCTCGATGTGCCCCTTGAGATCAGCCGACACGTCCCAGGAAGCCTGGATGTACGGCATCAAATCGCCAGGTGCGAATGCAACCCCGGTCCGGTGGTCGATGCTCACAAACTCCGGCGTCACCGCGGGTGCTTCATGCCGATTGATCGCAGCGTAGCCCTCCGCGAGTGCCGACCACACGTCGGTATACGCGGCCGCTTCACCCGCAAGGTAGCGAGCCTCGAGTTCTTCGAACGCGGCGTCGAAATCGTCGATATCAAACGAAACAACGCCCACGACAAGGCCATTCGTGTCGATCTCGACGACTGTGAGCGAATCGACGACGAAGGACTCTTGCGGCCGGTCGGCCATCGCGATGCGGTTGCGACAGAGAACAAGGCGTTCCCCGCGAATCGCAATGACTTCGGCCGTCAGGCTGCCCCCGAGATCGGCGATCACCCGCAAGCTCGCCATATCGGCATCCCGGCCGCGGCGGAATCCGGCGCCCACCACGCGTCGCCGATCGTCGCTGCAATGTTCTTCGGCGAGCACCGACACGATGCCCTCCCAGTCGCGGGCGGCGAAGGAATCGATGAAGCGCCCATTGGCCCGGCTCGCCGCATTTTCCAATTGCGGTGTTGGCCGGCTCAGTTCGTCGAAACGGGCGAGCGCGGCGTCGAGGTCTGACTCGTCGAAGATCTCCGCACGGCTGATCAGGTCGCCTTCGAATGTAAACACGGCAATCGTGCTCGACTCGATGTACAGCCCCTCTGGCGAGCTCCCTTGCACAACCTGGGTAACGACTGCTCCGAGTTCGTTGAGCCGATGCACCGTCCCAATACAGACGTGGGCGTCCGGGACGAGTTCCAACACTGCACTCAGCGATGCAGCCAGCTCGGCCCCCTCGACTCCGACGATAGATCGATGATCGATGTACGCCGGATCCGTCGTCGTAGCCGGCAATTCGTGGCGGTTGTACCCGGCGTAAGCCTTGGCGATCACCGACCACGTCCGTGCATATGCGGCCGCCTCACCCGCCAGGTAGCGGGAATCCAGTTCAGCGACGGCGGCGTCGAGGTCATCGACGTCGAAGGTGACGAACGTCGTAATCCGCTCGGCGCCATCGATTTCGGCCACGGTCAGCATGTTGGCGTAGAACGGCTCAGCCACCTCGATGTTGCTCGCGAAGCGGGACGAGACCAAGGCGAGCCGCTGTCCGCGGGTGGCGATCACACTCGAAGCCGACAGGGTCACCGCGAACTCGGCGACCGCCCGCATGTTCGCGGTGACGGCTTCGCGACCGCGAAGCACCCCCGTGCCGATCACCGCACGGCGGTCATCGAGTACCGGCGTGTCGGCGTACATTTCGGCCATCGCTGCCCAATCGCGGGCTGCGAAGCACCTGAAATAGCGCTCATACAAACGGCTTGCGGCGTTCTCCAAAGACCCTGCTTCCAAGGGTAATTCGGCAGAACGCGCGAGTGCGACGTTGAGGTCGTCCTCATCGAAAATCTCCATGCGGCTGAGCAAGTCGCCGGCGATTCCGACGAGCGCGATCTCGCGCCACTCCGCGACAAGGCCGCTGGCTGCGGTCGCGTGCGCGACCTGGGTGACGACCGCACCCGCGCTGTTCAGCGCGTGAACCGTCTCGACAATGAGCGTGTTACGCAGCTCGCTGGCCCAGCCTGCCCGGATGAACGCAGTCAGGTCGCCCGGCTCCCACGACATTGTCCGGCGGTGATCCACGTTCACCCAGTCAGCCGTCGTGGCCGCGAGCTCGCGTCGATTGAACGCGGCATAGGCTCGTGTAATCGCCGACCAGGTGGGGGCGTATGCGGCCGCCTCGCCAGCCAGGTAGCGGGCATCGAGCTCGGTGACGGCGGCCTCCAGGTCATTGGAGTCGAACACGATGAACGCCGCGACCTGCTCGTCCGCATCGAGTTCGGCGACCGTCAAGATGGTCGCCGAGAACGGCTCAGGTCCCTCGCCATTGACCTGAAGGTCGGCCACAACCAGAACCAGCCGCTGCCCCCGCGTGGCGATCACATGCGACCGGGTTTGGGTGACCCCAAGTTCGGCGGTCACCCGCATGTTCGCCATGACGGCGTCGCGTCCGCTGAGCAGACCGGTACCGACCACTGCACGGCGATCGTCGTGCACGACACCATCGGCATACAGTCCAGCCAACGAAGACCAGTCGCGGTCCGCGAAATACCTTGTGAACCTGTCGTTGGCTCGAGTCGCCGCGTTCTCCAAAGGTCGTGCCTGCACATGCAATTCATCGAACCTCGCCAGCGCTGAGTCGAGGTCGGTCTCATCGAACATCTCACTGCGGCTGAACTGGTCACCGTCGATCGTCATGAGGTGGATTTCGCGCCACTCGGCTTCGAAGCCCTCACGCGATGTCCCACTCAGCGCCTGGGTTATCACGGCACCGGAATCAGTCAGCAGGTGCACCGAGTCGATGCGAAAACGGATGTCCGGCACCTGGTCCCAGGCATGGAGCGTGTACTCCTTGATGCCTCCGGGGGCGAATGACGCGATCAGCCTGTTGTCGATGCTCGCCATATCGACTGTCGTGTCGGGTAGTTCGTGCCGATTGAGCGCGTCGTACGCACGGAGGACTGTCGACCAACAGTGCGCGTGCGGAGCCGCTTCGCCGGCAAGATAGCGCGCATCGAGTTCTGCGGTGGCAGCGTCGAGATCGTCGAGGTCGAACACGACCCGCGCCACGATGCGGCCTTCGGCGTCGGTCTCGAGCACATCCAGCACCTCGCTGCTGAACGATTCAGGTCCCGCGGCGCGGCCCATGGCGCGGCAACGGCTCATGACGAGACGCTCTCCGCGGGTTGCGACGACGTCTGACGCGATCGCCTCGGTCCCGATGCCGGCGTACGCGGCGATTTCCGCCATCGCCGCGGCACGCCCCTGTCGCAGACCGGCATTGATTACCCGGCGACGGTCTTCGACGGAAAAATCGTCAGTCAACATGTCGGCGATCGCTTCCAAACTTCGGGCCGCGAAGTATCCCGTGAAGCGGTCATACGCATCGCTCGCTGTGGTTGCCGGCCGCCGCCAGTGGCTCTCGGCGTGACTAGCGAGGTACTGCGCATCGAGTTCGGCGACCGCGGCGTCCATGTCCTCCGGGTCGAACCACACCTGGAATGTGACCCGACCCTCGGAGTCGACGCCGTAGACCTGAAGAAACTCATCTTGCGGCGCCCCAGCGCTCACGTCGGCGGTGCCGACCCGCACCCGCGCGAGCGCCAGACATTCACCACGCACGGCGATGACATCGTGCGCCACCCGCACGGCCCCCGACTCGAGATCGCTCCGCGTCTGACGTGTCACCTCGGGCAGACTGAAGTTGCCGCGCTTGAAGCCGACAAGCTTTCGCCGGCTCTCAACAGACGCCTCGGGCGCGACCAGCCTCTCGAATTCGTCCCAGTCGGCACGGTCGTGAGCGGCCATCACGCGTTCGCTCAATCGGACCGCCGCCGTGCGCACCCGGACCGTGGGCAGTTCAGGTTCGGCCGGTGCACCCGTGCGGCCAGGGTCGTCAAGGAGTCGGCGAACCCGTTCCGCAAGCGCCACAGCACCTTTGCGCTCGTACAGACCGGCGGCTCGCTCAGCCGCTGCGCGCGCTCCCGCCGTGTCACCACCGGCGGCCAACACCGCGGCCAGGCAATCGCAGGCATCACCGTGATCCACCAACGCGTCGGTGCGTTCGGCCAGCGCGACAGCGGCCTCGGCCATCTTCCGAGCCTCGGCGTGATCGCCGCCGCGCGACAGCAGCTGCGCCCGAAGGGTCCGCCAGGCGATCGACGCCTTCAACGCATGGCCGGCGAGACGCTCACTCTCGGTGCATAATTCGTCGGCCTCGGTGTCACGGCCGAGCACCAAACAGACCCGGCCCAGAAGGGCAGCCGTCTCCGCGGTATCCGTATCCAGCCGTAGTCGACGAAAACCGTTGTAGGCCTTGCGTAGATACCGTTCGGCGGCGTCGGGTTCGCCACCGACCAACTCGACGATGCCGGCGAACTGCTCAACCTCGAGGAGGGCATGGCGCAGTCCCAGTTCGGTGACGGTCCGCCGGGCCGAATCGATCATGCGCCGGGCCGCGGCGCCCCGCCCACGGAACGCCTCGAGCACCGCCTGACACCGCATCGAGGTGGCCTCGACTGCGGGCGATTCGGTCGTGATGCGCAGCAGCCGAACCACATCCAGACACCGTCCACCGGCCCGCGGGACGGGGTTGGGTCCCCACAGCGCGGCCAGCGGCGCACCCGCCAGGACCGCGTTGACCCGGCGGTGATCACCTGAACGACGGGCCGCGGTCAGCGCCTCGTCGAGTGCCACCTCGCAGTCGCCGATCCGGCCGAGCCGGGCCAGGCACGCGGCACGGACGTTGTGCGCCTTGGCTTCTCCGGCCGCGTCGTCGAGTTCGCCCAGCTTTCGGGCGGCCCCGTCCAATGCCGATTCGATCTCGTCCAATCGGTCGGGGTGCGTGAGCATGGACAGCTGACCGTCGAAACACGTCGCCCAGGCCGCCCGACGCGGGGAATCGACTGTCGCCGCCTGCAACTGGGGCACCACGCCGGCGGCCGACGCCACGTCCCCCGCCGCCAGCAGAGCCTCGCAGCGAGCGATCAACAGGTCGGCAACCTGCTCGTCCCGGTCCGGCACTTCGTCGTCGAGTTCTTCCAGGGCGTGCAGGGCATGGTCGTACAGGTCGGCGGCGCCCTCATAGGCGAGCCTGGTCATCGCCTGGTCCGCCGCCAGGCGGCAGTATTCAATGGCCTTGGCGGCGTTGCCCGCCCACGCACATTCGAAGTAGTGGTGCGCCAGTTCGCCGAGCAGTTCGTCGTGGGCGCCAGGCTGATCCTCCAGGGTGACGGCGATGCGCTGGTGCAAACGCATACGCCGCACCGACGGCAGTTCGGCGAGCAGCGACTGGCGGACGATGGCGTGGTTGAACCGGTAGCAGCCGCCGGGCTCCTCGATCACGATGCCGGCGTGGCACGCCTCGTCGAACGCATCGATCAGATCGTCTCCGACCACCTTTTCGACAAGATTCACGTGAAACCGACTCCCGACAACCGCGGCCGCGGCGAGTGCCTTGTTGGTCTCCGCGGGCAGGCGGGACAGCCTGCGGCTCACCGCTTCACGGACGCCCTGCGGCAAGGTGCTCGGATCCCAATGGCCGCCGCTCTCCTCGACATGTCGCAGCGCCTCGATGAGGAAGAACGGGTTGCCGCCGGTTACCGAGGCCAACGCCCGTGCCAGTTCTTCGTCGTCGTAGCCGGTCTCGGCGACGTACGCAGTCACCTCGTTCACGTCGAGACCACTCAGCGACAGGCGACTGGCCGTACCGTCTCTGTTGAGGTCGGCGAGCATCGCCGCCAGCGGGTGAGACCGGTCCAGGTCAGTACTGCGATACGTCCCGACGATCTGCACGCGGGCGTGGTCGCCGAACCGCAGGAGATGCCGCAACAGCAGCAGCGTGGGCTTGGCCGCCCAGTGCAGGTCGTCAAGGATGAGCACCACCGGCGTACTCGCCGAGGCCACACCCATCACCGCGACGACGGCGTCGAACAGCGCATAGCGCTCGGTGTCCGGGTCGGCACGGGTCGGCGCAGCCACATCGGGCAGCACGTCGGCCAGGCCGGGCACCAACGCCAGCAGCGCTTCCACGCCACGCAACCCCCGTAGCCGGTCGGCCCCGAGGCACGGCACCAGCGCGCGCAGGGCTTCGGCGAACGGCTGGTACGGCGCGCCGAGGTCCTCGTCGCAGCGGCCGTAGATGACAAGGGCGCCTTGGTCATATGCCTGGCGTGACCACTCCCCGGCCAGGCGGGTCTTGCCGACGCCGGGTTCGCCGGCGATCAGCACCGAGTTCGCGGTCCCGGCCAGCGCGGTCTGCCACGCCGTGAACAACCGCTCCAGTTCGGTACCGCGTCCGACGAACGGTCCGGAACCGGTCAGCACCGCAGGTAGCGCCGGGCGCTCGAGGGAGGTCTCGACCGTCGGCGGTTCGGGTGTGCCACCGGTGGCGTCGCGACGGAGCTCGAAGACGTGCTCGGGGCGGGCCAGGTTCTTGAGCTGGCGCATCCCCAGATCGACCAGGGCCACATCATCGGACAGCGAATCGATCACCAACTCGGCCGTCGCTCCGGAACAGAGGATTTGTCCGCCCTCGGCGATCGACCGCAACCGGGCCGCCCGATTCACCGCCCGGCCGAAGTAGTCGCCGTCGCGAAGCTCCACCTCCCCCGTGTGCAGTGCCACGCGGATACGCATCGGCGTGGCCAGCGCCCAGGGCTCACCAAACATGGCCTGCTGCAACTCGATGGCGGCCGCAGCCGCTGCCGACGGCCGATCGAACACCGAAAATGTGGCATCGCCCTCGCCGCGGGTCTTGATCAGCCGCCCACCGTGCGAGGTGACGATCTGGCCGACCAGCTCGTCGTGTCTGGCCAGTGCCACCGCCATGGCGTCGGCATCGGCCTCCCACGACGCCGTCGACCCCTCGATGTCCGTCAAGAGAAAGGTGACCGCACGCGTGATCGACGGAACATGCTGCACCGCAGGTACTTCCAATGAACTGTCCTGCGCGACGATCGCCGCTTCGAGCCGGCGCAAGCTCGGTCCGGGGTCGACGCCGAGCTCATCAGCGAGCAGAGCCCGCGCCCGTTGGTAGGCACCGAGTGCTTCGCCCTGCCTGCCGGCGCGATAGAGCGCGAGCATCAGCTGACCCCAACGCCTTTCACGCAATGGCGCCTCGGCGACCGCGGCCTCGAGTTCGCCGATGATCTCCGCGACGCGGCCCGCCGCAAGCAGCGCGTCGGCCCGATCTTCCACCAGCGCGGCATGGCTTTCGACCCATCGCGTCTTCTCCGACGTGCCGCGGCGCCCGTCGGGCAACTCGGGGATGCCGCGCCAGAGGGTGATCGCCTCGTCGAAGCGGATGAGGGCCTGGCCGGTATCACCGACGGCAACGGCATCACGGGCCAGCCGGGCAGCCGATCGGTACCGGGCGGCGTCAACCTCGCTCTCGGCCAGGGTCCAACCCGTGCCCTCCGTCAGGATCAATCCGTCGCCCAGGGCACGACGGAGGGCCGAGATGTGGGTCTGTAGCGCCTTCGCCGCGGTGCGTGGGGACTCGTCACCCCAGAGCAGCTCGAAGAAGGTGTCGGCCGGCACCACGGAGCCGGCGTGCAGGCCGAGCATCGTGAGGATCGCGCGCGGCTTGGCGCCCGGGATCGTGACGGGCGTACCGTCCCGCCGAACCTGCAGAGGTCCCAAAACCCCCAGCTCCACGGCTTGAAGAGTAATCACATCCGCAATCGTCGGTGCGGCGATTCAACGTGGAGTCAAGGTTTGGTCAAGGCTCAGTGCTCGGCGTCGAGCAGATCGCTCAGCCGCTGTAGCGCGTCGACGACGCCGTCGACGTCGTCGGGCCCGATGGCTTCGTCGATGTAGCCGTTCACGGTCGCCAGCGCGGCTTCGAGCCGGCGCAGCGCGTCGGTACCAGAGTCCGTCGGCCAGAGCTCCCAGGCGCGGCCGTCGTTCCGGCTGGGTCGTCTTTCGACGAACCCTGCCCTCTCCAGACGCCCGACCATCGCCGTGACGGCCGACTCGCGCTGGCCGAGCTCGGCCGCGACGAGCGACTGGCGGCACCCGGCATGACGCGCGATGAGCGTCAGCGCCGCGGCCTGCGCCGTGGTGATGCCGGCCTCGTCGACGAACAATCGGTCGGCCGAGGTACGCAGCCGCTGCGCGACGGTCTGCAGATGGAAATACGCGCGCCGCCGCCCAGCCGGCGACCTGTCCTTCGGACCCACCCTTGCATTATTACTTCACTAGTGAAGTAATTGATGGCATGACACGAGTGATCGACGCGTGGTCCCAGCAGCCGAACGAGCTGTTCATGCGCCAGCCATGGCTGCGGCCGCTGCTGCGCTGGACCCGCCAAGAAGACCTGCCGGCGCTGCCCATCGACGTCACACTGAGAGCGATGGACGACGCCGGCGTCGAGAAGTCGTTGTTGTGCGCGTGGGTCGGGCCCTGCGGCGCGCTGATCGGCAACGACGAGACGGCCGCACACGTGCGCGCCCACCCGGACCGGTTCGCCGGCGTCGCCTCCGTCGACCTGGCCCGGCCGGTCGACGCTGTCCGCGAATTACGCAGGGCGGTAACCGAACTGGGCATGGTGGCACTGCGCGTCGTCCCGTGGCTGTGGAACCTGCCACCCAATGACCGCCGCTACTATCCGCTTCTGCAGACCTGCGTCGAGCTCGGCATCCCGTTCTGCACACAGATCGGGCACACCGGGCCACTGTGCCCGTCCGAGCCCGGGCGCCCGATCCCCTACCTGGAGACCGTCCTGCTCGAATTCCCCGAGCTTGTGGTCATCGGCGGCCACGTCGGCGCCCCGTGGATCGACGAAGTGCTGTTCCTGGCCAAGAAGTTTCCGAACTTCTACATCGACACCTCGGCCTACGCCGCGCACCGGCTGCCGCCGGAGCTGGTGGACTACATGCGCGGATCCGGCCGCACCCGAGTGCTTTTCGGGACCAACTGGCCGATGCTGTCAGCGCAGCGGTGCCTGGAACGGCTGGACGACCTGGGTCTCGATACCGAGGCGCGCGACCTCTACCTCGGCGGGAATGCGGCCCGGGTTTTCGGGGTGTGACAGATCAACTGCCCCGACTCAGGACTTCACGTCGTTTTCTCGAGCGACCGGACGGCGCCCACCAACGCATCTGCGGCCAAGATGCCGAGATCGTTCGATGCCAATGGACTGTCACCGGTGAGCAGCTTGCGGTCTTGGTGGACCTTGCCCGTCATATCCTCGTTCACGATGGTCAGCCCCTGCTTGCCGAGCAGGTCGGCGACCAGCCACTGCAAATGCCCTGGCAGGTAACCGATTTCGAGGTTGGGGCCCTCATCGAGCGCGTCGGGGAACACGCAGACCGAATAGCCTTCGAATGGCGAGACCTTGCCGCCCTGCCCGACGGACAGCAATGCGGCCGGGCCGTGACACAGGGTGACGATGAACTTGTCATTGGCCAACGCCCATTCCAGGGTTTGCGCCACCGCCTCGGAGGCCGGCAGGCCGACAACAGCCCCGTGCCCGCCGGGAATGAAGACCGCGATGTAGTCCGAGTCCGCACCGAGCTCGTTGGCGACGACGTCGGCGAGCTTCTTCGGTTGCTTGAGCTTCGGCTTGAGCGCTTCGTAGGTCCGCAGGACCGCCTCATCTTCGTTGGGCATTGCCCAGAGTTCGAGTTTCGCCGGGTAGCCGGCCACCGTGGCGACATCGACATCGAAGCCGGCAGCCATCATGTGATGCAGGGGAAGCAACATCTCGACCGGATGATTGCCGGTGGAGAACATCTTGCCGTTCTCGCACAGCACATATCGTTCCTCGGTGGCGATCATGAGCACCTTCCACCGGCCCCCGGTGTAGGCGTTTTCATGCTTCACGCCGTCGAAGTCCGTCTTCGACTGGGTGTATTGACTCAACGAATACGGCGAGGGCAGAAATGCGTTGTCCTCGACCGGATCTGGCGTCGGTTCCTTGCTGAGATCAGCTGGATTGTGCGACATGTCGTGTACCCGTTTCCTTTGCTGCATCGCTTGATGTGCGGCGGTTTGTTCTCAACCGCCGATTTCTCGGTACCGGGTCGCCTCTGATCTCAAACGTCTTCGCTGGAAATGGCACGTACGTTGGTCTCGTCGCGCGCCTGGCGAGCCACCCGCGACAACAGCGACCTGAACAGCGACTGCTCCTCAGGATCCAACGCCGACAGCACCGCTCGTTCGGCCGGGCCAACCTCGTCCCGTAGCCGCTCGAACGTTTCGACTCCGCGCGCGGTGGCGACAACCTTCCTGGCCCGACGGTCCGCCGGGTCCGGCTGCCGTTCGACCAGTCCGGCCTTCACCAAGTCATCGATGACGTACGGCAGAACCGTACGGTCGATGCCCAGGTACTCCGCCATCTGCAATTGATTGGGCAAGCTCTTGCAGATCACGGTGTAGAGCACCTGGTACCCACGCTCGCCGCGGGGCAGGTCGGCAACACGCGGCTGAACCTGCGCCCGGTAATGGCGCATCAGCATCGCCGCCGACCAACCCAGATCGCAATCGGCCTCCTCGCCGTTTAACGCATCTTCCGTTGAAGCCATGGCCTCGACATTAGAGGCCCCGGTAGAACGACCATAACCCAATAATAAGTTGTGATGTAAATCAGTTGTGAAACATATTGATTTGGATCCGTTGACGACCACCGTTTGCCGGAGGTCGCCCCTTCGGCGCGACCGCGAGGTCTACGTTCAGCGCCTCGGCGTCGGCCTGCCGTCCCCAGCGCCCAGCCAACATCGCGCAGGTGATGAGCTGGATCTGGTGGAAGATCATCAGCGGCAACACGATCAGGCCCACCGGGTGTCCGGCGAACAGCACGGTGGCCATCGGCAACCCCGTCGCGAGGCTCTTCTTCGAGCCGCAGAAGACGATCACGATGCGGTCGGCGCGGTCGAATTTCAGGAACCGTGCCACGCCTGCGGTGATACCGAGCACCACTGCCAACAGCACCACACTGACGGCCATCACCGCGAGCACGTTGGTGACCTCCATGCCCATCCAGATGTGTTCGGCCATCCCGGCACTGAACGCCGCGTACACCACCAGGTAGACCGAGCTGCGGTCGACGACCTTGGTGAGGGTGGTGTGGGACAGCAGCCGGTGCAGCTTGGACCGCAGCAGCTGCCCGGCGAGGAACGGCAACAGCAGTTGCACGACGATCTCCAGGACCGAGTTCGCCGACACTGTGGCAGCGCCGGTGGTCTGCATGAGCAGCGTCACCAACAGCGGAGTGAGGAAGATGCCCAGCAGGTTCGACGCCGAGGCACTGACGACGGCCGCCGCGACATTGCCACGCGCGATCGAGGTGAACGCGATGGACGACTGCACCGTCGACGGCAGCAGGCACAGGTACAACATGCCGGTGTAGAGATCGCTGGTGAGGACCGACGGCACCAACACCCTCATCGCCAGCCCGAGCAACGGGAACAGCACGAACGTCGCGGCCAGCACCGTGGCGTGGAGCCGCCAGTGCTTCAGTCCTTCGAGGGCCTCGCGTGGCTCGAGCCGGGTGCCGTACAGCAGGAACAGCACGGCGATCGCGACCTTGGTCGCCGTCTCGACCGTCCGCCCGGCGTCGCCGTGGGCAGGGAGCAGCACTCCGATCGCCATCGCGGCGAACAGCCCCAGCAGGAAGCCGTCGATGCGGAGCTTGGCCAGCAGGTTCACCGGAAAAACGTACCGCCACCGCATAGCCGGCTGCCGAACCTCGGCCACCTGGAATTCGTTCTGCTGCAACGCCGCACCACGCCGTCGGAAGCCGAGATCGCGCTGCACGACGCGATGGTTGCCGGCGCGCAGCGCGTGCGGCGCTGAAGCACCCCCGAGATCGACGAAATGGTTGCTGACCAAATGGTTTTCGCAACCATCTCGCCGATCTGGCCCCCACTTAAGCGGCGTTGGCTGACTGCTGCGCAGACGACGCCTTCTTTGCGTCCTTGCCCTTCTTCGCAGGCTTCGGGGCCTTGGCCTTCGGCGCCTTGGTGGCCTTCGGCGCCTTCTCCGCCTTGGTCGGCTGTTCCGGCTTGGCGGCCGAATCTGGATCCGACGTGGCCGCATCCGCCGGCTTGGTCGTCTCGACCTTGGTCGCAGGCTCGGTGGTGTCCGGCTTGGCGTCAGGCGCGTTCACAACAGCCGGCTCGGTTGCGACTTTCGAATCCTCCTTGGCCACAGGGTCTTTCGCTGCGGCCGGGCTCGTCGCCACCTTCTCTGCATCATCGGCCTTGACCGCGGCCGTCGTCACCGGCTTGGTGGCGGAGGCCGGCGCCAAAGCCTTGACGGCCGTGCTCGCCACTGCGGCAGGGTCGTCGGCCGCTGCCGGTGCCACCGGAGCCTCCGGGGCCGGTGGCTTGATGGCGTCGGCGATGGTCTTGAACCCCTGCATGACGGCGTTGACGACCCCGAACGACCCGAAGATGCCGTACACGCCCTTGCTGCCTTCGCCCCACCCGTTGAGCACGGCCCCGGTGAGGTTTGCCGGAGCGTTGATCAATTCGCTTGCGGCGGTGACGATATCCCCGGCCCTCACCGCGTTGTAGAAATTCTGCGCGATGTCGCCGAAGGCATCCGTGCTCTGATACATGGTGTTCAGCACTGCGAACCCAACCTGCGCCAACACCGGGGTGAGCGCCTTGACCGCATTGGCGATGTTCTGCGTGACCTGCTGCGGGATGTCGAATTGCAGGACCGGGAACAGCACACCCACAACACCATTGACGAAGATGCCCCAGCCTGACATCACCGCATCGGAGATCTGGCCGGCAGCCAACTGCTGTGCCATGGTCCGCAAGGACTCCGGAACGGTCTTGGCCCAGTTCACCACGCCGTTGCCCACGCCCTGACCGATCGATGCGATCTCGGTCAGGTAGCGGACCTGATTCGCGATGACCTGTTTCGTCAGGGGGAACGGGTCGGCGGCGAACGTCTGCGCCAGCTTCCCGATGTCGGTGACGGTCGTCGTCAGCACATCACCCCACACGGCGAGCGGGTTGACGAACCCGGTCAGGTCCACGCTGCGCGTCGCGACGACGCTGGTCGGCGCCGGCAGGTGAAGGTCGGGCGGCGACACCGTCACAGGACTGAGGGCGATGACGCCGGCAGTTGCCATCGCCATTCCCGCGGTCGAATATCGGCGCAACTCGAATGCCATAGGGTCTCCTTGGACTCTGAGGTGTCAGCACTTCTGGCCGCGCAGACGGTAGTGACCAAGCCGAAAACAAACATTCGAAATCTGCAACAAGTTCTAATTTCTGTCGCCGGGGTATTGACGGACTCGCAGGTTTTTCACAGGATGGTCAGCAGGCCCGCTGGGTTACCCGGAGGTTGTGCATGGCTTTCACGCCGACTCTGAAACCGTGGAACGACGACCGCCCCATGAAGCCACGCATCGTGGTGGGCGAGAGGTCCATCGAGAGTCGTGGCATGTCGCTGCGGTTCGCCACCGAGCGCATCGAGCGCCCCGCCGACTGGTGCTGCCACGATCCGAGCCGTCACCTGATCTACGTACACCGCCACGGCGAACTCCGATCGATGGAGACCAACCTGGACTGGGGCCCGACCGATCGCACGCTGCCACGCATCGGCGATACCTGGGTGGTGCCGGCGGGCGTGCGTTGTACGTCGGTGGTCACGGGCGACATCTCAGGCTTCTGCGAGATCTCGATACCCGAGAGCGCCCTGGGCGAGGTCGTGCACGTGCCCCGGCGCAAGCATCACGATCCGCTGATCCTGGCGCTGATCACCAAGATGCGCAGCGTCGCAGGCCGCGACGACGCATTGGCCCGGCTGCTGCTCGATTCCGCCGGTGAGACACTGCGACTACTGATCCGCGACACCTACACCGTCGCACCGCCACCGGAAGCCGAGCGTGACGCCCTGCCGCCGTCGGCACGGGCGTCCATCGTCGAGTTCCTCGAAACCAGCCTGGAATCCGACATCAACCTGGAATCGCTTGCGCGCCTTGCCCATATGTCCGTGGCGACGTTCATCAAGGCGTTCCGGGCCGCGTTTCACACCACGCCCTACCAGTTCCTGCTCGACCGCCGGATCGACCGCGCGAAGACGCTACTGTCTTCGACCAAGATGTCCATCACCGAAATCAGTGCCGCGGTTGGGTTTTCGACACCCAACCATTTCGCCACGACATTCCGGCAGCGCGTCGGCCTGACCCCGCGGGACTTCCGCAGGGGCAACTAGCGCGGCAGGCCCAGCAACCGCTCGCCGGCCACGGTGAGCAGAATCTGCTCGGTGCCACCGGCGATCGACAGGCAGCGGGTGTTCAGGAAGTACCGGACGTCCGGTGAATCCTCGATACCCGAACCGTCGTGCGCGTCCATGATGGTCTCGGCCAGCGCCTGGCGGTAGCGCACACCGATCAGCTTGCGCACGCTCGACGGCGCACCCGGATCGTGCCCACCGACCGCCATCTGCGCCGTCAGCTGATCCAGCAGCGAGCCCACCTGGGCCGCAACGATAAGTCCGCCAAGGCGTTCCGCCTCGGCGGCGTCCAGCTCACGGTCGCCGAGCACGTCGAGCAGGTGTTCCATGCCCTTGTCCAGCGCACCACCGGCGGCCATGGCGACGCGCTCGTTGGCCAGCGTGGTGCGGGCCAGGGCCCAGCCGCCGTCGACGGGGCCGATGACGCAGTCGTCGGGCACGAACAGGTCGTCCAGGAAGACCTCGTTGAACAGCGCCTCGCCGGTGATCTCGCGCAGCGGACGGATGTCGATGCCCGGCGAGCTCATGTCGACGACGAAGTAGGTGATGCCCTTGTGCTTGGGCGCGTCAGGGTTGGTGCGCGCCAAGCAGATTCCCCAGTTGGCGCGGTGCGCGTTGGAGGTCCACACCTTCTGACCGGTCAGCTTCCAGCCGCCGTCGACCTTGACGGCCTTGGTGCGCAGGGCCGCCAGGTCCGAGCCGGCGCCCGGCTCACTGAACAGCTGGCACCAGTACACGTCACCGGTCAGGGTGCCCGGGATGAAACGGTCGATCTGCTCGGGCGTGCCGTGCCCCAGGATGGTCGGCGCGGCCCACCAGCCGATCGAAATGTCCGGGCGCACAACGCCTGCGGCGCTGAGCTCGTCGTCGATCACCAACTGCTCGCCCGGCGACGCGGCGCGGCCGTACGGTGCCGGCCAGTGCGGCGCCATCAGTCCGGCTTCGGCCAGGGCGGCCTGGTGCTTCTCGGCGGGCAGCGCGGCGATCTGCGCCACCACGGCGGCGATCTCGGGACGGATCGTCTCGGCCGCACCGGTGTCGACGTGCAGCTGACGACGCAGGCCCGAGCGGGTCAGCGCGGCCACCCGGCGCAGCCAGGTGCCGTGGCCACCCAGGATCTGGGCGGTGGCGTACGAGCGCCGCAGGTACAGGTGCGCGTCGTGTTCCCAGGTGAAGCCGATGCCGCCCAGCACCTGAATGCAGTCGCGCCCATTGTGTTTCGCGGCATCAATGGCGGCGGAGGCAGCCACCGCGGCGGCGATGGAGAGTTGCGTGGCGTCACCTTCGACAGCGGCCTCGGCAACGTCACTCGCGGCCACCGCAACCTGCTGCGACCGCAGCAGCATCTCGGCACACATGTGCTTGACGGCCTGGAAGCTGCCGATCGGCTTGCCGAACTGCTCACGCACCTTGGCGTATTCGGCGGCGGTCTCCAACTGCCAGCGGGCCAGACCCGCAGCCTCGGCGGCCAGCACGGTCACAGCCAGGTCGGCCACCGGCGCGTCGATGACGGTCGCGGCGGCGCCGCTCAGCTCGACCCGGGCCAGGGGGCGGGAGAAGTCGGTGGCCTCGAGCGGCGTGACAGTGACGCCGGACGCGGCGGCGTCGACCAGGAGCCACGTGTCGCCGGCGGGCAGGATCAGCAGGCCGTCGGGCAGCGCACCCAACACGAACTTGGCAGTGCCGGTCGCGGACTGACCGTCGAACGCGATGTCGGCGCTCAGCGCCAGGCCGGCGGTCCGTTGTCCGGACGCCAGCGCCTCCAGCAGCGCGGCGTCGGTGATCACCAGGGTTGCCAGAGCGGTGGTGGCGACCGGGCCGGGCACCAGCGCGGCGGCGGCTTCGTCGACCATCACGCACAGATCGGCGATCGATCCGCCGGCGCCACCGAGGTCCTCGGCAACCGCGACGCCGAATGTCCCTAGTTCGACCAGACCGTTGTACGGGCCCCGCCACGAATCACCGACGTCTTCCGCTCCGCCTTCCAAAGCACGGACCGCGGCAATGGAACCCGACGCGACAGCCCAGCTACGGACCATTTCGCGAACTTCGGCCCGCTCCGAGTCGATAGTTGTGGAAGTGATGGACACCATGCGCTCCTAGCGTTTGGGCGAGAAGAACACGCTTCTCACTAGAACGTGTTCTAATGGTGACAGCAATCTGACGTCAAGTCGATCGCCATTACAGCAGGACACTTGGGTGTCCCGGGGCGCCTGGAGGTGGGAAATTACCGATCACTTTGCGTATCGTTTTCACCCAATGCGCTACCCGAAGGAGTTGATGGCCGCATGGCCCGCGACACAACCCTGCCAGCTACACCCGAGTCCGATTCCGCCGTCCGCCCGCGGGAGGTGACGAACATGGCCGTACTCACCGAATCCGAGCTGGGTTCCGAAGCACAGCGTGAGCGCCGCAAGCGCATCCTGGATGCGACGCTGGCCATCGCGTCCAAGGGCGGTTACGAGGCAGTTCAGATGCGTGCGGTGGCAGAACGCGCCGACGTCGCCGTCGGCACCCTGTACCGCTACTTCCCGTCCAAGGTGCACCTGCTGGTGTCCGCACTGGGCCGCGAGTTCGAGCGCATCGACGCCAAGACCGACCGGGCCTCGCTGACAGGCGGCACGCCATACCAGCGGCTCAACGTGATGGTCGGCAAGCTCAACCGGTCCATGCAGCGCAACCCCCTGCTGACCGAGGCCATGACACGCGCTTTCGTGTTCGCCGACGCCTCCGCGGCCGGTGAGGTCGATCACGTCGGCAAGCTGATGGACTCGATGTTCGCCCGCGCCATGAGCGACGGCGAGCCCACCGAGGACCAGTACCACATCGCCCGCGTCATCTCCGATGTGTGGCTGTCGAACCTGCTGGCCTGGCTGACCCGCCGGGCGTCGGCCACCGACGTGAGCAAGCGACTCGATCTTGCGGTGCGTCTGCTGATCGGCGACGGGGAACACCCTAAAGTCTGACCGGTGCTCCCGGCTGATCTGATCGCGGCGCTCGACACCGTCGCCGCCACGCCCCG
This sequence comes from Mycobacterium sp. ST-F2, assembly GCF_001905655.1. Taxonomy (GTDB): domain Bacteria; phylum Actinomycetota; class Actinomycetes; order Mycobacteriales; family Mycobacteriaceae; genus Mycobacterium. The sequence goes on along the minus strand of NZ_JMHT01000010.1, from coordinate 55,336 downwards.
ACTGCTCGTCACCTCCGATTTCGACGGCACCCTGTCGCCGATCGTCAACAACCCTGCCGATGCGCGGGCACTACCGGCCGGGTCGGCTGCGCTGCTGGCGCTGGCCGACCTGCCGGACACGTTCGTCGCGCTGGTATCGGGACGCGCGTTGGGCGTACTGCGCGAACTGTCCGGCATGCCTTCGTCAGTGCAACTGGTGGGCAGCCACGGCGCCGAGTTCGACACCGGGTTCACCCAGACGGTCGACGGTGTACTGCTGGCCCAGATCGTGGATTCGCTCACCGAGATCGCAAGCCGGTACCCCGGCGTCGCGGTCGAGACGAAACCCGCCAGCGTTGCCCTGCACGTGCGCAACGCCTCGGAGGCCGACGGCGACGCGGCGCTGGCCGCGGCGCGGACGGCCGGCGAGCAGTGGCCCGCCGAAACCACCGAGGGCAAGGCGGTGCTGGAGTTCGCGGTGATCACCACCAACAAGGGTTCGGCGATTGACACATTGCGAGAGCGCGACTTCGGGGGTGCGGGGGCCACTGCCGTCGTGTACCTGGGCGACGACATCACCGACGAGAAGGCGTTCGCCCGGCTGCGGGACGGCGACGTCGGGGTGAAGGTCGGCACCGGGCCGTCGGCCGCGCAATACCGCGTCGACTCCCCCGAGGATGTCGCGGAGGCATTGGCCTACCTGGCCCGGCGCCGGGCCGGTTAGGCCGGTGGGCCCGAGGTGCGGCCCCGGACCAGTTCGGTGTCGAGCACCTCGATCACCGGGATCCCCGACCGCGGCGGATTGTTCAGCAGGTAGCCGGCCCGCCTGCCCTTCTCCAGGCTCGGCTGGGCCACGGTGGTCAGTCCGCGCGCCAGCGCCTCGGGGACGCCATCGAATCCGGTGACGGTCATCTGGCCCGGCACGTAGATGCCGCGCGACCGCAGGTGGTCCATCGCCGAGAGGGCGAGTACGTCGGCGGTGCACATCAGCGCCGTGATGCGCGGATTGGCTTGCAGTGCAACATCAGCCGCGGCCCCGCCGGAGCTCGGCAGGTGCTCGTAGGTCTCGACCACGGTGAGGGCCTCGGGGTTCAGCCCGGCGGCGGACATCGCGTCGCAGACACCGAGGATGCGCTCGCGCTGCACGTGGAAGTGCGGCGACGTCAACCGCTCCGGGTCCGCGACGGCCGACTGCGCGTCGCCGTGCGGCCAGTGCCGCCCCAGCCGCATGGTCAGCAGACCGATCTCGCGATGCCCAAGGCCGACAACGTATTCCGCGAGCCCGCGCATGGCCGCCCGGTCGTCGATGCAGACCCGCGAGGCCCCCTCGACATCCTTCGGCTGGTCGACGACGACGATCGGCACGCCCCGCTGCTGCACCACCGGCAGATACGGATCGTCGTCCGACGCCGCGTAGACCGCGAACCCGTCGACCCCGGCCGACAGCACGGCGGCGGTGCCGTCCTCGACCGAGCGGTTCGGCCCGGCCGCCACCAGCAGCAGGCCCTGCCCGGCCTCCTCGCACGATTCGGCAAGCCCGGCAACGAAATCCAGCGCAGCCGGATCACGGAACGAATAGTTGAGCGGCTCGGTGATGATCAGCCCGAAGGCACCGGCTTTTCGGGTGCGCAGGGAACGTGCCACCGGATCCGGTCCCGGGTAGCCCATCTCCTTGGCCGCGGCGAGCACTCGCTCACGCAGCTCCGGCGACAGCTGGTCGGGCCGGTTGTAGGCATTGGAGATCGTGGTGCGCGAGACCTTCAGCTCGGCAGCCAGTGAGGCCAGGGTGGCCCGACGCCTCGGGTTGGGGCTCCTCGGCATGTTGTGACGCTAGCGCATCCGATTCGCGCTGCACGGCAACAGTGCACTAGATTTATTGCAAACGGTTTTCATTAACACTAATCCGCAGGAGCATCCATGACCCGGACCAGGCTGATCGCACTGTCCGCCCTGACCGCGCTGACCGTCGGCGGGCTGGCCGCCTGCGGGTCGCAAGGCGACTCCGGGCACGCCACCGGCTCGTCGAAGGTCGTCGCCACCACCAACGTGTGGGCCAGCGTGGCCACCGCCGTGGCCGGCGGGCACGCCGACGTCAAGTCGATCCTCAACAACGACGCCGCCGACCCGCACTCGTTCGAGGCAAGCCCGGCAGACGCGGCCGCCATCGCCGACGCCTCCCTCGTCGTCATCAACGGCGGCGGCTACGACCACTGGGCCGACGACGTGCTGAAGAACCACAAGAACGTCACCACCGTGGACGCCTACTCGCTGTTGCCGCACAGCGCCCCGGGTGAGGCCAACGAACACGTCTTCTACAACATGGCCGTGGCCAAGGCCGTCGCCACCAAGATCGCGGACGACCTGGCCAAGTCCGACCCCGCGAACGCCGACGCCTACCGCACCGACGCCGCTGAGTTCGGCAAGAAGGCCGACGCCATCGCCGCCACCGAGCACGCCATCGGCCAGAAGCATCCGGGCGCCGCGGTGGTCTCCACCGAACCCGTCGCGCACTACCTCCTGTCCGCCGCGGGCGTCGTCGACCTCACCCCGCACGGGTTCGCCGCGGCCGCCGAAGAAGGCCACGACCCCGCTCCGGCCGACGTGGCCGCGGTGCTCGACCTGATCAGCGGCCACAAGATCGACGCGCTGGTGGTCAACAAGCAGACCGAGACCGCCGTCACCACGCAGCTGCAGGATGCCGCCCGCAAGGCCGCTGTGCCCGTCGTCGAGGTCACCGAGACGCTGCCCGCGGGGCAGGATTTCCTGACCTGGCAACGGCAGACCGCCGAGGCACTGGCACACCAGTTGGATACCGCGTCGGCCCCGTCGCGATAATCGATAGCCGTGCCCCCAGATCCCACCCCAGCAGTCGCCGAACTGACCGGCGCGCGGCTGTCATTCGGTGACCGTGTCCTGTGGGACCGGCTGGATCTGACGGTGCGCCGCGGCGAGTTCATCGCGGTGCTCGGCCCGAACGGCACCGGTAAGACCTCGCTGCTCAAGGTGCTGCTGCGCCAACAGCTGCTGACGGCCGGGCGGATGACCACCACCGGTGCCATCGGTTACGTGCCGCAGCACCGCTCACTGGACACCGGCCTGACGCTGCGCGGCCGCGATCTGGTCGGCCTCGGCTGCGACGGGCATCGCTGGGGCTTCGCCGGTCCACGCAAGCGCTCACAACGGCGAGCGGTGGTGACCCAGGCGCTGAGCCAGGTGGACGGCGCCCGGCTGGCCGACGTCCCGGTGTCGGTGATGTCGGGCGGCGAACTGCAGCGAGTCCGGATCGCGCAGGCCCTGGCCTCCGACCCCGCGCTGCTGCTGTGCGACGAGCCGCTGCTGAACCTGGATCCCGCCAACGCCAAACTCGTGTCGAGCCTCATCGACCAGCGTCGCAGGGAGGCCGGTACCGCGGTCCTGTTCGTCACGCACGAGGTCAATCCCGTGCTGCCGTATGTGGACCGCGTGCTGTACCTGGTCGACGGCCGCTTCCGCATCGGCACCGTCGAGGAGGTCATGACCTCCGAGACGCTGTCCGCGCTCTACCGCGCCGACATCGAGGTCGCCCGGATCGGCGGTCAGTACGTCGTCGTCGGCCAGGACGGTGCCGGCGTCGACAACTCCGAGCACGCGAGCGGACACTGCTGTGAATAACTTCTTCAACACGGCACTGACCGCGGACCTGCTCAGCCGCGACTTCGTCCAGCAGGCCGTGCTCGCCGCGGCGCTGCTGGCGCTGCTCGGTGGCCTCATCGGACCGTTCATCGTGATGCGGCAGATGTCGTTCGCCGTGCACGGCTCCAGTGAGCTGTCCCTGACCGGCGCCGCGTTCGCACTGCTGACCGGGCTCAACGTCGGCCTCGGCGCCCTGGTCGGAAGTGCCCTGGCGGCAATCCTTTTCGGCATCCTGGGGCAGCGCTCACGCGAGCGGGACTCGGCCATCGGCGTGGTCCTGGCCTTCGGCCTGGGTCTGGCGGTGCTGTTCATCCACCTGTACCCCGGCCGCACCGGCACCAGTTTCGCGTTGCTCACCGGGCAGATCGTCGGCGTCGGCTATTCGGGACTGACGCTGCTGGCAGTCGTCACCGTGCTGGTGGTCGCGATCCTCGCAGCCTGTTACCGGCCGCTGCTGTTCGCCACCGCCGACCCGGAAGTGGCTGCCGCCCGCGGGGTTCCGGTGCGAGCGCTGGGCATCGTGTTCGCCGCGCTGGTCGGTGTCGCGGCCGCCCAGGGCGTGCAGATCGTCGGGGCACTGCTGGTGATGTCGCTGTTGATCACCCCGGCCGCCGCGGCGGGCCGGGTCTTCAGTTCCCCCGTCACCACCATCGTGGCGTCGGTGGTGTTCGCCGAGATCGCCGCGGTCGGCGGCATCGTGCTGTCGCTGGCGCCGGGTGTGCCGGTCTCGGTGTTCGTCACGTCGATCTCGTTCGGCATCTTCCTGCTGTGCTGGGGCGCGGGAAGGCTCAGTCGCCGGTAGCGGGATCGACCACCCGTCGCTACGCTCGCCCGACCGCTCGGCCCGGCTCGTTGCTCCACTGCGACCACGAACCGGGGAACAGCGCGACGTCCCGACCCGCCGCCGCCAGTGCGGCCACCGCCACCGCCGCGGTGACGCCCGAACCGCAGTAGACACCGTCCACGTCTGCAGCGGCATCGGTGCGCAGGGTGCCGTCGGCCGCCAGCACGCTCGGCAGGTTGATCGCCCCCGGAATGTGCCCGGCGATGGGGTCGATGGGTTCGACGTCGCCACGGAACCGTTCCGGTGCGCGGACGTCGCCCAGGCGCGGGCCCAGGGCCGCGGCCTCGTCGGCGGTCAGCGTCGGCATGGCGCCGGCATACAGGTCCTGGTGCGTGACGGTGACGTCGCCCGGTGCCGGTTCGACGTCACCGCGGTCCAGCGGACCACCCGAGGTGGTCCAGGCGGCCAGCCCGCCGTCCAGGATGCGGACGTTCTCGACGCCCGCGGCGCGCAGCACCCACCAGGCGCGCGCGGAGCCCGCACGGTTCCAGTCGTCGTAGATGACGGTCGGCACGCCGTCCCGCACGCCCCAGCGGCGCGCGGCCTCCTGCACGGCGGCGCCCGACGGCAGCGGATGACGGCCGCGGCCGGTGACGGTGTGATCCGACAGATCGTCCTCCAGCGAGACGTAGACCGCGTCGGGGATGTGCCCGTCCAGGTAGTCGTCGCGGCCGTCGGGCTTGGCCAGCTGCCAGCGCACATCGAGCAGCGTCACGTCGCCGGCGGCGATCAGCTGGGCGAGACCGAAGGCGGTGATCAGAATGTCGTCACGAGTGGACATGGCGTCGAGCCTAGGCTGGCTGCCATGGCGGTGGTGGATCTCAATGCCGATCTCGGCGAGGGCTTCGGGGTGTGGAGCCTCGGTGACGACGACGCGATGCTCGATCTGGTCACCAGCGCCAACATCGCCTGCGGCTTCCACGCCGGTGATCCGGCCGGCCTGCTGCGGGTATGCCGGGCGGCCGCCGAGCGCGGCGTGCGCATCGGCGCGCAGGTGGGCTACAACGACCTGGCAGGCTTCGGCCGCCGCTATATCGACGTCAGCCCGGAAGACCTGACCGCCGAGGTGATCTATCAGGTTGGCGCGTTGCAGGCGCTGGCACAGGTCGCCGGGTCGACCGTCAGCTACGTCAAACCCCATGGCGCCCTGTACAACACGATCGTCACCGATCATGTGCAGGCGCGGGCGGTGGCTGCCGCGGTGCACGCCGTGGACCCGGCGCTGCCCGTCTTGGGGCTGGCCGGTTCGGCGTTCTTCGCCGCCGCCGACGAACTCGGGTTACGCACCGTTCCCGAGGCCTTCGCCGATCGCTCCTACCGCCCCGACGGCCAGCTGGTGCCGCGCACGCAACGTAATGCGGTGCTGCACAACGTCTCGACCATCGCCGACCGGGTGGCGTCCATGGTGACCGCGGGCCGCGTCGGCGCCGTCGACGGTTCCACCATCAAGATCACCGTGAAATCAATTTGTGTACACGGCGATTCGCCCGGCGCCGTCGACATCGCCCGGGCGGTCCGCGACCGGCTGACCGCCGAGAACGTACAGATCGAGGCTTTCTGCTGATGCGACCCAAACTCGGCCGGCCCGACCTGGCCGCCTACACCCGCTACTTCGACCAGCCGGCGGCCGGGTCCGACTCCCCGCTGACCGTCACCTGGGCCGGCGTCACCACCATGCTGGTGTCTGACGGCTCGTCAGCGCTGCTGACCGACGGCTTCTTCTCCCGGCCCAGCCTGCTGTCGGTGGGACTGGGCCGGCTGACGCCGTCGGTACCCAGGATCGACGGCTGCCTACACCGGCTCGGCATCGACCGGCTCGACGCCGTGCTGCCGGTCCACACACACTTCGACCACGCCATGGACTCCGCGGCGGTCGCCGCGCGCACCGGGGCGAAACTGGTGGGCGGCACGTCGGCCGCGAACATCGGCCGGGGCGGTGGGCTCCCCGACTCGCAGTTGACGGTGGCCATTCCCGGCGAGCCGATCACGTTGGGCGCCTTCGACGTAACGCTGTTCACCGGACACCACTGCCCACCCGACCGCTTCCCCGGCACCATCACCGCGCCGGTGGTGCCGCCCGTGCGGGCGTCGGCGTACAAATGTGGCGAGGCGTGGTCGACGCTCATCCATCACCGCAGCAGTGGCCGCCGTCTGCTCGCCGTCGGCAGCGCCGGTTTCGTACCGGGTGCCCTGGCCGGGCAACGCGCCGAGGTCGTGTATCTCGGGATCGGGCAGCTCGGTCTGCAGCACGAGCAGTACCTCGTCGACTACTGGAACGAGACGGTCCGGACCGTCGGTGCGCGCCGGGTGGTGCTGACGCACTGGGACGACTTCTTCCGACCGCTGCACGAGCCGCTGCGCGCCCTGCCGTACGCCGGTGACGACCTCGACGTCTCGATGCGGGTGCTGAGCCGGCTGGCCGCCGAAGACGGCCTGCCGCTGCATCTTCCGACGCTCTGGCAAAGCGCCGACCCCTGGCTGTGAGCACCGCACTGCAGGAGGTCGGTCGACTGCTGCCCGTGGTCGGATTCCTGGCCGCGGTCCTGGTCCTCGCCAAACTCTCCGACGACGAAGGACTCTTCCACGCCGCCGGCGTCTACATGGCCCGGCACAGTTGGGGCGCAGGACAATCCGCGGCCCGACGGCTGCTGACCACCGTGTTCCTGATCGCGGCCGGCACCACGGCCGTGTTGAGTCTCGACGCCACCGTCGTGCTGCTCACACCCGTCGTGCTGTCGACCGCGCGCACACTGGGCGTGCCGGCGCGGCCCCACGGCTACGCCGCCGCCCACCTCGCCAATTCCGCATCGCTGCTACTGCCGGTGTCGAATCTGACCAATCTGCTGGCCTTTTCGGCCGCGGGCCTGAGTTTCACCCGGTTCACCGCAGCCATGACGCTGCCCTGGCTGTTCGCCGTCCCCGCCGAATACGCGGTGTTGCGTTGGCTTTTCCGGCGCGAATTGCGGGTCGGTACCAGTGACCGGGACGCCCCGCCCCCGCCGGAGATCCCCTATTTCGTCCTCACCGTGTTGGTCCTGACGCTCATCGGCTTCGGCGTGACGTCACTGCTCGGCCTGGCGCCGGCCTGGGCCGCGTTCGCCGGCGCGGCAGTGCTCGCGATCCGGGCTGTCGTGCGCGGTCACGAGACGCCCCTGGGCATCGTGCGGGCGGCCAACGTGCCGTTCCTGATTGCCGTGCTGGCGCTCGGCGTCCTGGTGAGCGTGGTACTGGACCTCGGGCTGGGGCGCTGGCTCTCCCAGCTGCTACCGCACGGCACCACACTGCCGGCCCTGCTCGCCATCGCCGCCGTGGCCGCGGTGCTGTCCAACCTGATCAACAACCTGCCCGCGGTGCTGGTACTGCTGCCGCTGGTCGCGGCCGGCGGCCCGGTCGCCGTGCTCGCCGTGCTCATCGGGGTGAACATCGGGCCGAACCTGACGTACCCCGGGTCGTTGTCGAACCTGTTGTGGCGCAACGTGGTCCGTGGCCAGATGAGCGCGTCGGCGCGGGAGTTCACGGTCATCGGGCTGGCGACGGTGCCGGTCACTCTGGTTTTGGCCGTCTCCGGATTATGGTTGGGCTGTTCGGTGTTGGGGATGAACTGACGGAAGGGCTGCACAACATGGCCGACAGCTGGAATCAGCAGATCATCGACGAATTCCGGGCCAACGGCGGCAAGGTCGGCGGCCAGTTCGCGAACTTGACCCTGCTCGTGCTGCACACCACCGGCGCCAAAAGTGGTCAGCCGCGGGTGAACCCGGCGGCCACCTTCGTCATCGACGGGAAGCGGCTGATCGTCGGGTCTGCCGGCGGCGCGGACGCCGACCCGGCGTGGGTACACAACCTGCGGGCAAATCCCAACGCCCACATCGAGATCGGCACCGACGAATACGACGTCGTGGCCCGGGAATTGCCCCGCGAAGAACGCGACGCAGCCTACGCCCGCATCGTCGAGCAGGCTCCCGGGTTCGCCGAGTACGAGAAGAAGACCGACCGGGTCATCCCGGTCGTCGAACTGCGGCGCCGCTGAATCAGCGCCGCTGCCGGGCGATCTCGGCCAGCACCACACCGGCGGCCACCGACGCGTTGAGCGACTCGGTGGGTCCGGCCATGGGGATCGAGACGATGTGGTCGCAGTTCTCCCGCACCAGGCGGGAGAGCCCCTTGCCCTCGGAGCCCACCACGACCACCATCGGCCCGGAGGCGTCCAGTTCGTCCAGGGTGGTGTCGCCGCCGGCGTCCAGACCGACGATCGTCAGCCCGGCGTCGGCCCAATCCTTCAGTGTCCGATTGAGATTCGTCGCCCGAGACACCGGCAGCCGGGCCGCGGCACCAGCGCTGGTGCGCCAGGCCACGGCACTGACCGAAGCCGAACGCCGCTGCGGGATCACCACGCCGTGGCCGCCGAACGCCGCCACCGAGCGCACGATGGCACCCAGGTTCCGCGGGTCCGAGATGTTGTCGAGCGCGACCAGCAGCGCCGGGGTGGAGTCCGTGGTCGCGGACTTCAGGAGGTCGTCCGGGTGCGCGTACTGGTACGGCGGCACCTGCAGCGCGATGCCCTGGTGCATGCCATTGCTGGTGATGCGGTCCAGGTCGTGGCGCTGCACCTCGAGGATCGCCATGCCGGCATCGGCTGCGCGAGTGACGGATTCGGTCAGCCGCTCGTCTGACTCGGTCCCCAGCACCACGTACAGCGCGGTGGCGGGCACTCCGGCCCGCAGGCATTCCAGGACGGGGTTGCGGCCGACCACGACCTCGACGTCGTCGGTCTTCTTGTGCCGCCCTTGATTCGACCGGGCGTTCTTCTGCGCGATCTTGTACGCCTTGTGGTTCGGGCGCTGGTCGGCACGCGGGGTTGCCCCCTTGCCCTCCAACCCACGTCGACGCTGACCGCCGGAGCCGACGGTCGGGCCCTTCTTGGTGCCCTCTTTACGAATTGCGCCGCGGCGCTGGGAGTTTCCGGCCATGGTCAGGCCCCATCAGTCAGGGCCCATTGCGGGCCATCAGCGGTATCGGTGACCTCGATGCCGGCCAGCTTCAGCTGGTCGCGGATCGCGTCGGCGGCAGCCCAGTCCCGGTTCTCCCGGGCCTCGGCGCGGCTCTTGAGGGCCCACTGCACCAGGGCGTCAACAGCATTCAGCGCTGCCGACGTCTCGTCACGGCTTTCCCAGCGCTCGTCGAGCGGGTCGCACCCGAGGATGCCCATCATGGCCCGGATGGACGTCGCTGCGGCCATCGCGCCGGCGTGGTCGCCGGCGTCCAGTGCGCGGTTGCCGTCGGCGCGGGCGGCGTGCACCTCGGCCAGTGCCGCGGGCACCGCCAGGTCGTCATCCAATGCGGCCGCGAACTTCTCGGTCCAGGTACCGACCTCGACGGCACCCACCCGGGTGCGGACCCGGTGCAGGAATTCCTCGATGCCGGTGTAGGCCTTGGCGGCGTCCTGCAGCGAGTTCTCGGAGAACTCCAGCATGGACCGGTAGTGCGCACTGCCCAGGTAGTAGCGCAGCTCGGCGGCACGAACCCGTTGCAGCACAGCCGGGATCGCCAGCACATTGCCCAGCGACTTGCTCATCTTCTCGCCACCCATGGTGACCCAGCCGTTGTGCAGCCAGAACCGCGCGAACTCGTCGCCGCAGGCGTTGGCCTGCGCGGTCTCGTTCTCGTGATGCGGGAAGATCAGGTCCATACCGCCGGCGTGGATGTCGAACACGGAGCCCAGGTACTCCTGGCACATCGCGACGCACTCGGTGTGCCAGCCGGGGCGGCCCCGGCCCCATGGCGTCGGCCACGACGGCTCACCGGGCTTGGCACCCTTCCACAGCGTGAAGTCGCGTGGATCGCGCTTGCCGGTCGCCACGCCCTCGCCCTGGTGCACGTCGTCGATGCGGTGCCCGGAGAGCTTGCCGTAGTCGGGCAGGCTCAGCACGTCGAAGTAGACGTCGCCATCAGCCGCGTAGGCATGCCCGCGCTCGATCAGTTTCTCGATGACCTCGACCATCTGCGTGATGTGCCCGGTCGCCCGCGGCTCAGCCGACGGCGGCAGCACGCCCAGCGCGTCGTAGGCGGCCGTGAACGCCCTCTCGAAGGTGGCGGCCCACTCCCACCACGGCCGGCCGGCGTCGGCGGCCTTGTTGAGGATCTTGTCGTCGATGTCGGTGACGTTCCGGATGAACGCGACGTCGTAGCCCTTGGCCGTCAGCCAGCGCCGCAGGACGTCGAAGGCGACGCCGCTGCGCACATGGCCGATGTGCGGTAAGCCCTGCACAGTCGCGCCGCACAGATAGATGGATGCGTGTCCGGGCCGCACCGGGGTGAAGTCCCGCACGGCACCGGTCATGGTGTCGTAGAGCCGTAAGTTGTCGGTCACTCTCGCCGACCGTTCGCTCCGCTCACGACGGGCCAGCTTACCGGCCTAATCGAGCGAGACCACCAGCGCCGTCGCAATCGCGGCCAGACCCTCGCCCCGGCCGGTCAGCCCGAGGCCGTCCGTGGTGGTCGCCGAAACCGAGACAGGCGCGTCCAGAAGCGCCGACAGCACTTGCTGGGCCTCTTCCCTGCGAGGCGCGATTTTCGGGCGGTTGCCGATCACCTGGACCGCGGCATTGCCCACCCGGAAACCGGCTCCGGCCAGCAGCGTGGAGACATGTTTGAGCATGTCGGCGCCGGTGACACCGCGCCATTCGGGACGGTCGGTACCGAAGACGCTGCCCAGGTCACCGAGGCCGGCAGCACTCAGCAGGGCATCACAGAGTGCGTGCGCAGCGACGTCGCCGTCGGAATGACCGGCACAGCCGTCGGCATCGTCAAAGGACAGGCAGAGCAGCCAACACGGCCGCCCTGCCTCGATGGGATGAACATCGGTCCCGAGACCGATACGGAAATTCACTGCGGCGTTCAGGACGCCGCGGCGAGAACCTCGTCCAGGATGGTCGCGGCCTTCGCGTCATCGGTGTTCTCGGCCAGGGCCAGCTCACCGACCAGGATCTGACGAGCCTTGGCCAGCATGCGCTTCTCGCCGGCGGACAGACCGCGCTCCTGATCACGACGCCACAGGTCGCGAACGACCTCGGCGACCTTGTTCACATCACCGGACGCCAGCTTCTCCAGGTTCGCCTTGTAACGACGGGACCAGTTGGTCGGCTCCTCGGTGTGCGGGGCGCGCAGCACCTGGAACACCTTGTCGAGGCCTTCCTGACCCACCACGTCGCGAACACCGACGTATTCAGCGTTTTCTGCGGGTACTCGAACGGTCAGATCGCCCTGCGCAACCTTGAGGACGAGATATTCTTTCTGCTCGCCTTTGATGGTCCGGGTTTCAATCGCCTCGATCAATGCTGCACCGTGGTGTGGGTAAACGACGGTGTCTCCGACCTTGAAAATCATCAGATTCGGGCCCCTTTCACATAGCAATGTTAGCACGGGGGTCGGACACCTGCGGATCAACGATGCAGGTCAGGGGCCATACAGATGCGCGAAAGGGGTTGACAGCGCAGCGTTTACGTGCAGTGGCGAGGGCCACAATACGGTCGAATTGCGCCCGATTCACGTCGTATTCACCAGCCATTCGCGGCCCCCGGACCACTCCCCGATCAGGCTCTGCGCAGCCGAAAGCCGCCTGAACCGGGCCGATAGCGGGGCTCCGCTACCGCCGCCCAACGCCACCTACTACTCTGCATAGTCGAACGCCGGAGCAGTCCGGGAGCACAAGCAGGAGGCTTGAGTGAACCGCATGAAATCGCGCGCTTCTGCCGTCACGCTGGCCGCCTTCGGGCTGGCCACCGCGGTGACCCTCACCGGCTGCAGCAGCGGCCAGATTTCGCAGAGCGCCAACCAGCTGCCCGCGGTAAACGGCACGGCCGCCACCCTCGGCAACGAGAAGGCCGGCGTCGACCTGCGCAACGTGTACCTGCGCGCGCCGCAGACCCGCGACTTCGTCAAGCCCGGCACCATGGTCGAGCTGCTCTTCGTCGCGACCAACAAGTCGCCCGACAACGCCGACAAGCTGGTCGGGATCAGTTCCGACGCAGGTGAGGTGCTGCTGAACGGCAGCACCACCGTGCCCGCCGGCGGCGTGTTGCTGGTCGGCACCCCGGACGGCCAGAAGCAGACCCTGCCGCGGTCCGAGGACGCCACGACCTCCATCGCGATGGTGGCGCTGACCAAGCCCATCACCAACGGCCTGAACTACAACTTCACGTTCAAGTTCCAGAACGCCGGCGAGAAGACCATCGCGGTGCCGATCTCCGCTGGTGAGGCCCCGCGCCGCGAGGTCGGCGAGGGTGCGGCAGCACCCGCCCCGGCCGGCGGTGGCGAGGGACACCACTAACCTCCCGCTGCGCCTGCCCGATTCTGTCGGTGCCGACGACTAAGTTCGCGGCATGGCCAGAACCGGTTCGAAAGTACGTTCGCAATTCCGTTGTTCGGAATGCCAGCACACCACCGCCAAGTGGGTGGGTCGCTGCCCGGACTGCGGCACCTGGGGCACGGTCAACGAAGTCGCGGTTCTGAGCTCTCTGACGCCGGCGACGCACCGCGCCGTCGCACCCGCGTCGCCCGCGGTGCCGATCAGCTCCATCGATCCGGGCACCACGCGGCACTTCCACACCGGCATCAGCGAATTGGACCGCGTGCTGGGTGGCGGCGTGGTGCCGGGCTCGGTGACGCTGCTGGCCGGTGATCCCGGCGTCGGCAAGTCGACGCTGCTGCTCGAGGTCGCGCACCGCTGGGCCATGTCCGGTCGCCGGGCGCTGTATCTGTCCGGTGAGGAGTCGGCAGGCCAGATCCGGCTGCGGGCCGAACGCACGGGCTGCGCCCACGACAACGTCTATCTCGCCGCCGAATCCGATCTGCAGACGGCACTGGGACACATCGAGGCCGTGCAGCCCACGCTGGTGGTGGTCGATTCGGTGCAGACCATGTCCACCACCGAGGCAGACGGCGTCACCGGCGGCGTGACGCAGGTCCGCGCCGTCACCACGGCGCTCACCATGGCCGCGAAGACGACAGGCATCGCGATGGTCCTGGTCGGCCACGTCACCAAGGACGGCGCCATCGCCGGGCCACGGTCCCTGGAGCACCTGGTGGACGTGGTGCTGCACTTCGAGGGTGACCGCGCGTCGGCACTGCGGATGGTCCGCGGCGTGAAGAACCGCTTCGGCGCGGCCGACGAGGTCGGCTGTTTCATGTTGCACGACAACGGAATTGAATGCGTAGCCGATCCGTCGGGGCTGTTCCTCGACCAACGGCCGGCCCCGGTGTCGGGCACCGCGGTGACGGTGAGCCTGGACGGCAAACGACCGATGATCGGCGAGGTACAGGCGTTGATCGGCTCACCGTCGGCCGGGTCGCCGCGCCGCGCGGTCAGTGGCATCGACTCGGCCCGCGCGGCCATGATCACCGCGGTGTTGGAGAAACGGGCACACCTGCCCGTCGGCACCAACGACATCTATCTGTCCACGGTGGGCGGCATGCGGCTGACGGACCCGTCGTCGGATCTGGCGGTGGCACTGGCCATCGCCTCGGCGTACACCGACCTGCCGCTGCCGGCGACCGCCATCGCCATCGGTGAGGTGGGCCTGGCAGGCGATCTGCGCCGGGTCACGGGCATGGAACGCCGGCTCGCCGAGGCCGCCCGGCTCGGTTTCACGACGGCCGTGGTCCCCGCCGGAATCGAGTCGCCACCGCGGGGCCTGCGGGTGCTGCCGGCCGAGAACATCACCGCGGCGTTGCGGGTGTTACGCAAGATCACAGAGAATGTGGACCGAAACAGGTAGAGCAGGAGTGCATTCATGTCGGTGAAAGCAGGAACCCGGGCCGGGCGCGGCAACGTGGTGCATCTGACCCGGCCGACGCTGCGCGAGACGCTGGGCAAGCTGGCGCCCGGCACTCCTCTGCGGGACGGCCTGGAACGCATCCTGCGCGGCCGCACCGGCGGCCTGATCGTGCTGGGCTACGACGACAGCGTCGAAGCCATCTGCGATGGTGGCTTCCCGCTGGACGTGCGGTTCGCACCGACCCGGCTGCGGGAGCTGTCGAAGATGGACGGCGCGGTGGTGCTCTCCAGCGATCTCACCCGCATCCTGCGGGCCAATGTGCAGCTGGTGCCCGATCCGTCGATCCCCACCGACGAATCCGGCACCCGGCACCGCTCGGCCGAACGTGCTGCCATCCAGACCGGTTTCCCGGTGGTGTCCGTCAGCCACTCGATGAGCATCGTGACCGTGTACGTGGCCGGTGAGCGGCACGTCGTCCCGGAATCGGCGACCATCCTGTCCCGCGCCAACCAGACCATCGCCACGCTGGAGCGCTACAAGTTCCGGCTCGACGAGGTCAGCAAGCAGCTTTCGATGGCCGAGATCGAGGACTTCGTGACACTGCGGGACGTCATGACCGTCGTACAGCGCATGGAGATGGTCCGCCGGATCAGCCTGGAGATCGATGCCGACGTGGTCGAGCTCGGTACCGACGGCCGGCAGCTCAAGCTCCAGCTCGACGAATTGGTCGGCGACAACGACGCTGCCCGTGAACTGATCGTCCGCGACTACCACGCCAACCCCGACCCGCCGACGGCCGACCAGGTGACCGCGACGCTCGAAGAGCTCGACGCACTGAGCGACAACGAGCTGCTCGACTTCACCACGCTGGCAAGGGTTTTCGGCTACCCGTCGACGCCCGAGGCACAGGATTCGGCGATGAGTTCGCGCGGCTACCGGGCCATGGCGGGCATTCCGCGGCTGCAGTTCGCACACGTCGACCTGCTGGTGCGCTCGTTCGGATCGCTGCAGGGCCTGCTGGCCGCGAGCGCCGACGACCTGCAGTCGGTGGAGGGCATCGGGTCCATGTGGGCCCGGCACATCCGTGAAGGGCTGTCGCTACTGGCCGAGTCGACGATCGCCGACCGGCTGGCCTGAGATCAGTTGGCCGGTCCGGGCGGCGTGGGCTCGCCGGGAACAGGTGCGGCCGGTGGCGGCGGCGGTGCTTCGCCCGCCGGCGGCTCACCCGGTCCGGGCTGGTGCGCCTCGGACAGGACGAACGGCACCGGAGCCGACCGCAGATTGCCGAGCTGGACGACCAGGTTGTAGGTGCCCGGCCCGATGGCCTGACGCGGCAGCGGGCAGTTGGGCGCCGAGCCCATACCCGTCCAGGTCACCTCGGTGGTCACCTGCTCGCCCGGCTTGAAGCCCCGGACCAGGGTCTCGTTCGACGGCGCGCAGTCGAGGTTGGACCACAGCCGGTTGTTGTCCAGCGAGTAGACGTAGGCGGCGAGTACGGCGGCGCCGACGTCACGCTTGCACTCGACCAGGCCGATGTTGGTGACCACCATGGTGAACTTCGGCTGATCGCCGATGACGTAGGTGGGCTGGTTGGTGATGCCCTTGGCCGCCAGCGTGGTGTCCGGGCAGTCGTCGCCCGCCTTCAGCACCGGCGGCGGGGTGACCGCGGTGGTCGGCGTGGGCGTCGGGGCCGGAGACGCGTTCGGCGGCGGTGCGATCGGACTCTTCACCCCGGGCGTCTCACCCGGCAGCGGGGTCGCGGACGTCGACGTCTTCGCGGTGGGCTGAGTCTGTTTGGAATCGCCCGTGCTGTTGCTGAAGACCACTACCCCGATGATCACGACCAGGAGCACGACGACCGCGCCGACACCGATGGCCAGCATCCGCCGTCGCCAATAGATCTGGGATGGCAGCGGGCCATGTGGTTCTAGATCCGGCACATTGTCACGGTAAGGGCACAAAACGTGGTGCGCCCTGACCCGGTGCGGCGTGTCGTCTGTGAACTGGGCCTCTGGTTACTCCCCGATGTCGCCGACGTGGTCGCGCTTGGTCACGCGCCCCTCGGCCAAGTGGTAGGTGGCGCCGACGATGGCGACCTTGCCCGAGTTCAGCTTGTCGGCGATCACGTTGGACCGCTCGCTCAGCAGGCGCACCGTCTCGTTGACGTGCTTGGCCTCGAGCTCGTCGACCTCAGAGAGTCCCTCGCGGCGGCCGACCAGGATGGACGGCGTCACGCGCTCCACGATGTCCCGGACAAATCCGCCCGGCACCGCGCCGTCGTCCAGAGCCGTGATGGTGGCCTTCACCGCCCCACAGCTGTCGTGGCCGAGCACCACGATCAGCGGTACCTCGAGGATCGCCACGGCGTACTCGATGGATCCGATCACCGCGGAATCCAGGACGTGGCCGGCGGTGCGCACCACGAACATGTCGCCTAGGCCCTGATCGAAGATGATCTCGGCGGCGACGCGGCTGTCGGCGCAACCGAAGAGCACGGCGGTCGGCTTCTGCCCGCCGGTCAGCTCGGCACGGCGCTCGATGCTCTGGCTGGGGTGCAGCGACTCGCCGGCAACGAATCGGTCGTTACCCTCTCTGAGTGCTTTCCAGGCGTTTATCGGGTTCGAGTTGGGCATGCCGCTCATTCTGCCCTGTTCACATAGCCGCGGCGCAATGAGTTCAGGGCAAATTCTCATCCCCGCCGACGAGCTTCTCGGCTGGTACCGCACCGCCCAGCGGGACCTGCCATGGCGCGCCCCGCATGTGACCGCGTGGCAAATCCTGGTCAGTGAATTCATGTTGCAGCAGACCCCGGTGTCGCGGGTCGAACCTATCTGGCGCGACTGGATCGCCCGCTGGCCCACCCCGTCCGCGACCGCCGCAGCCGGCGCCGCGGACGTGCTGCGGGCCTGGGGCAAATTGGGTTATCCGCGCCGCGCCAAGCGGTTACACGAATGCGCCGAAGTCATCAGCACCGAGCACGGCGGTGAGGTGCCCCGCGACGTCGAGACCCTGCTGACACTGCCGGGCATCGGTGCCTACACCGCAAGGGCCGTCGCCTGTTTCGCCTATCAGCAGGACGTCCCGGTGGTCGATACCAATGTCCGCCGGGTGGTGGCACGCACCGTGCGCGGTGTGGCCGATACCCCGGCACGTGCCCGGGATCTGGACGACGTCGCCGCCCTTCTGCCCAAAGATGGCACGGCGCATGTGTTTTCGGCTGCGCTGATGGAACTCGGAGCCATCATCTGTACCGCCCGGGCGCCGAAATGCGGGATCTGCCCGCTGACCGCGTGCGCCTGGCGGAACGCCGGCCACCCGGAGGTGGATGCGCCCACTCGGCCCGTGCAGAAATACGCAGGCACCGATCGGCAGGTCCGCGGCCGGTTGCTGGATGTCTTGCGCGGCAGTGCAACTCCGGTGACGCGGGCGCAATTGGATGTGGCGTGGCTCACCGATCCCGCGCAACGCGACCGGGCGTTGGACTCACTGCTGATCGACGGCCTGATCGAGCAAACCGCCGACGATCGGTATGCGCTGGCCGGTGAGGGCGAGCGCTGAAACCCCGTTTCCATGAGAACGGCATGAGTTCCTACCACGCGCCGTGATCCTTGGCTAGAACGGAAGCATGACCGCATACCGAATTTCAGGTGAACAGAAAGCAAACAACTACCGACGCGGCCTCGTTATCGCCGGAGCCGCCGCGGCCGCATTTGCCGCCGTGGCCATCGCCCCGGCCACGGCATCAGCAATGCCCACCGGCGGCGGCTCAGCAGTCGAAACCATCAACGAGCTGCAGGCCCGGGGGTATCACGTCCAGCTCAACAAGAACAACACCGCGCCTCTGTCGCAGTGCTCGGTCACGGACGTACACGGGTTGTCCGGCACCAACTTCGACAGCAAGGGTCACCGGATCAACTCCGGACAGTTCGACACCGTGCACGTCAACGTGTCGTGCCAGCCACAGGACTAGTCGATCGGTTGTGCCGCAACCAAATTGGGGCAGGCAAAGCGCCGCCGGTAATCCGACGGATTGACGCCGACAACGCGCCGGAAATGGTGCCGCAGCAGAGTCGCGGTACCGAATCCGGCCTTGTCGGCCACCCGGTCCACATCGAGGTCCGTCTCCTCCAGCAACCTTCGCGCGTAGAGCACCCGCTGATCGGTGACCCACTGCATGGGCGTCCGGCCCGTCTCCTCCACGAACCGCCGCGCAAAGGTGCGGCCCGACATGCTCGCCCGCTTGGCCAGGCTGGCCACCGTGTGCGGTTGACGCAGGTTGGTCAGAATCCAATCCAGATGTGGCGCAAAGCCTTCCGAGCACCGCACCGGGATGGGCTGCTCGATGAACTGCCGCTGCCCGCCCTCGCGCTGTGGCGGCACCACCATGCGGCGCGCGATCTTGTTGGTGATCTCGCTACCCATCTCACGGCGCACCAGGTGCAGGCAGGCGTCGATACCGGCAGCCGTCCCCGCGCTGGTGATGAGATTTCCGTCGTCGACGAACAGCACGTCACGATCGACGCGGGCAGTGGGAAACATGCGGGCCAGCTTGTCCGCGTGCATCCAGTGCGTGGTGCACGCACGACCGTCGAGCAGCCCCGCGGCGCCGGCAACGAACACCCCTGAGCAGATGGTCAGGATGATCGAACCGGAGTCCGCGGCATTACGCACGGCGTCCAGCGCCGATTGCGGATAGCCCGGACCCGCCACCGCCGGAATTGCGACGAGGTCGACGCCCAGGAGCTGGTCGAACCCGTGATCAGGGATCAGTGACGCACCGACCGACGTGCGCACCGGCCGCCCGGCCTCCGGACCGCACACCTTGAAATCGAAGTTCGGCACGCCGTCACCCGACCGGTCGATGCCGAACACCTCGCACACCACTCCGAACTCGAACGGTGCGACCCCGTCCATCACCAGGACCGAGACACTCTTGATCATGGCTGTATTTTATCGAATGCCGTCAGTACTGCCACTGTTTATTCGGTTGCCCGCGAACCGAGAATGAAAGACATGAACACCGTCCTGACCCTGATCGCGATGATCGCGATCATGGTCGCCCCATTCGCACTCGGCGCCGCGCTGAGCGCCATCACCCGAAATCCCGGTGCGCGCAATGGTTTCGGCAACTTCAACTGGACCGACGTAGGAGACTCCCGGGACCTGGACCGCGCCGTGCACGACCTCGCCGCGGTGCGCTCCCGATTCGAGTAGTCACACGGACGCGAGGAAACCCTCGACCGCGCGGCGGTAGGCGTCCGGATCGTCGTCGTGTACCAGGTGACCGGCGCCCGGAACCTCCAGATATGTTGTCTGATAGCCGATTTCGGCCATCTTGCGCATCTGTCCGGGCGGCGCGACCCCGTTGCCGGCTTCGATGAGCAGCGTCGGCACCCGCACCGCGGCCCACTGCTGCCAGTAGTCCCGAGTGCCCCACTCCGCGGCGATCGCGACCCAGTGCCCGGCCTCGCCGTGCAGCCGCCAGCCGGTCTCGGTGCGGTCGAACGCGTCCAGGAAGTACTGGCCGGCGATAGGTCCGAACAGATCGAAAACCTGCTGCGCCGAATCGAATTCGACGGGAATCGAGTGGGTCCACGGGTCCCAGGCGCCGATGGTGAAGCCGACGAAATCCGCGGCCATGTCCTCGACCACCAGCGCGGTGACCAGTTCCGGATGGGCCGCAGCCAGGCACCAGCTGTGCAGCCCGCCCATCGAGTGCCCGATCAACCGCGCCGGACGCCCCAGCGAGCCGACCGCGTCGGCCAGGTCGGCGACGAAGCGCTCGGTGCTGATGGCCTCGGAATCGGGGACATCGCGGCCGCGGTGCCACGGCGCGTCGTAGGTGTAGACCTCGCCCAGTTCGGTCAACCACGGCAGCTGCCGGTCCCACGTCGTACCGCGGCCCATCAATCCGTGCACCAGCACAATCGGCTCGCCGGCGCCGCCGCGGGCGGTGAGCAGGTCGGTCGTCATGGCCCCATCCTGCCTGTCGACTAGCGCGGTAACCTGAACCACATGCCTGTGGTGAAGATCAACGCCATCGAAGTTCCGCCCAACGCCGGCCCGGAATTGGAGAAGCGGTTCGCGAACCGTGCTCACGCCGTCGACGGCCAGCCCGGCTTCCTCGGGTTCCAGCTGCTGCGCCCCGTCAAGGGCGAGGATCGCTACTTCGTCGTGACGACGTGGGAGTCCGACGAAGCGTTCCAGGCCTGGGCCACCGGCCCCGCCGTCGAGGCGCACGCCGGGCAGCGGGCCAACCCCGTCGCCACCGGCGCATCCCTGCTCGAGTTCGAGGTTGTGTTGGACGTTGCTGGTTCCGACCAGCAGGCGTAGGACCCGCACTGCGCTGGCCACGGCCGGCGCAGTCATCGTCGTCCTCGGTGGCTGCAGCACGCCTGCCGCCGCCCCGCCGCTATCGAGCGCTGCCTACGGTGCGCTGATCGACATGAGCACGCCTCAGGGCATGCGGTCGCGGCAGACCATGGACATGCTCAACTCGGACTGGTCCATCGAGCCGGCCGGTGTGAAGACGCTGGCAGCGCCCGATCAGGTGGACGACATCACCTACCGGATGAAGTGGATTTGGTGGGACCGCCCGTTCAAGCTCACGGGCATCGACATCGGCGCCGGGCACTCGACGCTGCACGTCACCAACTCCTACGGCGTGAACCAGGACATCGAGCTACACGTCGACAGCAAGGGCACCGTCGACCGCATGGAGGTCTCGCTGCGTCCGCCGCCCGTCAAGTCCTGGGCCGACGTCGACGCGGCGATCGCGAAGTCCGGCGCGCACTACTCGTATCAGATCGCCAAGGTCGTCGACGGCAAGTGCGTCAAGGTCGCCGGCACCAACGTGGACGAGCCGATGCCGCTGGCGTCGATCATGAAAGTCTATGTGCTGCTTGCCGTTGCGCGAGCGGTGTCGGCGGGGACCCTCAGCTGGGACGACAAGGTCACCGTCACCGCCGAGGGCAAGAAGCTCGGTTCGGCGGGCCTGGACAACCTGGCGCCGGGTACGCAGGTGACGGTCCACGAGGCGGCCCAGCAGATGATCTCGGTCAGCGACAACATGGCCACCGACATGCTGATCAACAAGGTGGGGCCGGCCGCGGTCGACGAGGCGCTGGTCGTGGCCGGACATCACGACCCGGCGAGCCTGACGCCCTACCCGACCATGCACGAACTGTTCTCCATCGGCTGGGGTAAACCGGATGTCCGCGACCAGTGGAAGAACGGCGACAAGGCGCAACGCACGGCGCTGCTGCAGCAGGTGAGTTCACGCCCCTACGAACCGGATCCGTACCGCACGCGAACACCGGCCTCCAGCATCGGGGCCGAGTGGTACGGCAGCGCCGCCGACATCTGTCGCGAGCATGTCGCGGTGCAGGCCGCCGCCACCGGCCCGGCCGCGCCGGTGCGCGACATCATGTCGAAGGTCGCCGGCATCGACCTGGACCGCGACAAGTGGCCGTACCTCGGCTCCAAAGGCGGGAACCTGCCGGGCGACCTGGGTTTCAGCTGGTATGCCGTCGACCGCACCGGTCAGCCGTGGGTGGTGAACTTCCAGTTGACCTGGCCGACATTCAAGGGGCAGACCGCGGCGCAGTGGCTGCTGAGCATCATCAAGCAGGCGTTCGACCTGATCCCGGTGCGGTGAGCACGCAGTCGCCGCAGCACGCCTCCCGGTCGCCCGCCAGCTGGTAGATCAGGCAGCAGCTGTTCCGCCGGAATTCCGGACCCGAGCGCAGCACTCCCCCGTCGACCCGGGGATCGGCGAGCACCCGGTCGGCCGCCGCGGCAGCCGTTTCGGCCAAGTCGGGCTGCGCCCGGGTGATCTGCTGAGCCGCACTGTTGGCGGCCGATCCCACATTGCCCCACAACACTTTCGGGCTGACGCCGAATGGCCCGAAGGCTTCGGTGATGGCCTCGACCGCGGACCGCCCACCAGCAGGCGCAGCCGACACCGACAACGGATACGGCCCACCCAATTGGTCCTGCCAGAACAGGTCCGCCAAAGACCACGACACCGGTTCACCGAGAGCGGCGGCACCGATCATCGGGGCGATCAACCGCGCCACCAGCCCGAGGTGCGCGACCGACGCGGCGACGCGAATCTCCGGCTCCCCGTTGCCCATCAACGCAGACCGCACCTTCTGCACGCGAGCGAACAGCACGTCGGGATCCGTCAGCTCGCTCATCGGGCGCCACGGCGGCGCCGGCGAATCCTGATGCCGCGTGGCGGCAAAGAACGGGCCGAACCCGGCCAGGTCGTCAGGCACCGGCGGGCTGCTGAACCAGTCGGCGGGCGGCTTCGGCGGCAGCGGACCGACGCACGGCAACGGTTTCCGGGGACAGCGGCTGGTCGACGATGCGGTCGATACCGAACCCGCCCGCGGCGAGCGCGTAGGTCATGTCGTTGAGCAGTACCAGCAGATCCATGGGGCGCCACGATGGGTCGATGATCCCACTGCGCTGCGCTTCGGCGATCCGGTCCAGCTTGGACTGGAAAATCCGGCGCAGCACGTGGTCTCCGAACATCCCGCCGGCGGCTTCCAACTCGATCCACCGCTGCAGCCGCGCACCGACCGGATCGGCCACCATGTAGTCGAACAGCGCAACGGCATACGCGGGAACGTCGTCCGGCTTGAAGATGGCGTCGTAAGGCGCGTCCTGAATCCACTGCTCGATCACGGCCTCGAACAGGTCCTGCTTGCCCTGGAAGTAGCTGTACAGCCGTTCCTTGCTGGCATTCGCTTCGGCCGCAATACGATTCAGCCGGGCGCCGGCGAATCCCAACGCGGAGAACTCCGCTTTCGCCGCAGCCATGATGCGCTCACGTGTCGCATGCCCAGCGGCTCTCACCGGTCACGTTCGAGGAGGAAGTAGAGGAACTGACCGTCGGCGCGCTGACGCTTGCCGTTCATGATGCCCATCAGGGTGTCGTCGTCGACGCGCTTGAAATGGTCGAACACGGGCTGGCCGTCGTAGACCATGGTTCCGGTCACCTCGCCGCGAAACTCGATGTCCCACAACGTCGCTCCACCGCGACTCAAGTCGCGGTTCGAAAACAGTTGTCCCGCTTCGTCGTAGCAGACGATGGGCTCGACGTCGTTGATCGACTTGAACGTCTTGCCGTACCACCGGGCAGCTTGAAGTTGGCCGTTCATCTTGTGGCCGGTATGGAACTCGTCGCCTTTCCAGTTCCCGATCATGTCGTCGGCGCGAACCGGTTCCAGTGCAGCCCAGATTTCGTCCAGCTCGGCCGGATCGACATTCGTGTGGCCCCGCAGTTCAGTGAATCGGGCACGGGCGGTAGCAATGTCCACAAGGACCGACTCTAAATCCGAACCAACTGGTTCGGCAAGTGGCTTACGGCACGATGACGAGCTTGCCCTGAACATGGCCGGCCCGATCTGTTCCGTGCGGGCCGGCTACCGGGGCCGATTACCCTGTGTGGCCCGGGCCGGCCGGGCCACCGCCGTAACCCAACTGCTGCGCGGTGTAGCGGGCGGCGTCGGTGACCGGAACCGCTTGCACCGCAGTGCCGTACGCGCAGATCTCGGTCCACACGTCGCCGATCTCGGTGGTGTCGAACCGCATCCCGATGATGGCATTGCCGCCGCGGGCCTGACATTCCTGGAGCAGCCGGCCCATGGCCTCGTTGCGGCTTTCTGCGAGGTTCTTGGTCATGCCCTGCAGCTCGCCGCCGAACATCGCCTTGAAGCCTGCGCCCATCTGGGCGAACGCGTTCCGGGACCGGACGGTCAGGCCGAAGACCTCACCGCAGACGCGCTGAATCTCCCACCCGGGCAGGTCATTTGTCGTGACAACCAGCATGCTGCAGCCTTTCTGTGTCGGTACGGCTCGAACTGTAGTGCCCGCCGACGTAGCGCTCGACCAGCCAACCGAACACCAGCCCGAGGACCGCCCAGATCAACGCCTGATCGATCAGCGAGTACCACCGGAACTTCCACAGCAGGTCGGCGTCGAAACCCGGATAGATAAGCTGTCCGGGCGCGTAGACCTTGCCGTCGACCGTGACCGGCGTGGAGAACGTGTTGGTGATCGGCTGCGGCGTCTCGGTTGCCGCGCGCGCGAAGCCGAAGTCGCCGGAGTGCTCGACGTTGGCCGACAGATCACCCAGCGACGGCAGGGCCGCCAGCAGACCGCCGTACACGACGAAGAACCCGACGACCGCGATCCCCACCGCGCGCCCCCAGCCGACCTTGCCGGACAACCTGCGCGCCACGAACACCGCGAGCCCCAGCAGCGTCAGCGAGCCCCAGACCATGCCGAGGTACAGGAAGCCGCGGGTCTCCATGGTGAACTCGTGGCCGATGGCCGGCGGGTTCGACGGGTATTTCACGAACGGCAGCAGGTAGACGCCGAGAAAGCCGAATCCGGCGACGGTCCAGCCCAGCACCTTCGGCCGCACCCCGAACCGGCCGTGCAGCACCAGATACGCGACGGCCACCAGCGCACCCATCGCCACCGAGAACGCGATGATGCCGGTCGCCGCACCGACTCCCGACTGGATGGATCGACTGAACAGCTCCGGCCCGTCCGGTTCGACCGGATGCCCCATGGCGGTGTGGACGGTCGAGAGCACGTTCATGCGGCCGGACTCGTAGTCGATGGCCTTGTCGATGGTGGGCTCGGCAAAAATCCAGGCAAACAGGAACCCCACGAAGCCGGCGATCAGGCCGGCGAGGGCTCCGCGCCCGATGACGCGGATCTCCACAAGAAGTCCCGTGGGTCAGTGGCAGGGGAAGCCGAGGAAGTGCCTCGAGTCGTGCACCCACTCGTGGACCACGACGGTCTTGCCGAACAGCGACATCATGCCCTCGTCGATACCGACCAGGTAGTACGCCAGCATCGCGAGGAAGATCGTCACCCCGAGCAACACCGCCACCCGGACGCCCGAAAGCGCCTTGGTCGATACACCCGGCTTCGCAACCGCAATACTCGTCATGGTCAAACCTCCTACGGGGTCACGCGCCCCTACTTTGTTCGGTTCTGCACGACGGCGAAAGATCTGACTCGCCGCAGAGGGCTCACAGTGGCGCAACCGTGCCGGATTCTCACCGGCTTCCATGCACCGTCGTAACGGGATCAACATACACCGACGACTTCCCGGGCCGCGCAGATCTGTAGGGACTTCCCTGATATCGGCGGCTGCGCTGCGCGCATACCGTCAATCTCAGGCCATCCCCACAGCGACGGAAAGGCACAGCGATGTTCCTGGTCACCACAACCAAATTGGCCTGCGCCGCGGCCGCCACCGTGCTCGTGACCGCCGGATGTGGCGGATCCGGCCAGAGCTCGAGCGCCGGCGGCGCAGCAGTCCCACCCGCGACCGGCGGCGGCAGCAGCGCCAGCGACTTCTGCACCCTCGACGCGAAGCTGGTCGCGCGCAAGCAACACGACCTGAGCGCAGCTCTCGGCAGCGAGACGGCCAACCAGAGCCAGATCGTCGACGATCTGCTCAAAGACGCACCCGTCACGCAAAGCGATCTCGCCGCGGCCGCGCCCGCCGAGCCCCGCCGCTACCTGGACGCCCTCGCCGACCCCGGCAACCTGGACGCGGTGACGGACAACATGAAAGGCCTGAACAATTGGGCGCTCAAGAACTGCGACGCGAAGTACCGCCCGCTGTTCGAATGGCAGGACAAGTTCCTCCTCGGCGGCTGATCAACACAAAAAGCCCCCGACGAATCGGGGGCTTTTCGCGTTGCGTAACTACTCCGAGGCGGTCGCTCCGGCCTCGGCCAGGTCGGCCGATTCCTTGCGACGGCCGGCGAAGGTGAACACCGCGTCCTCGATGTTCCCGCTCTCGCCGTCCCAGTTGTCGACGTCCACGGTGACCAGCTGACCGGGCCCGACCTCTTCGAAGAGAATCTTCTCGGAGAGCTGGTCCTCGATCTCGCGCTGGATGGTCCGGCGCAGCGGACGGGCACCCAGCACCGGATCGAAGCCGCGCTTGGCCAGCAGAGCCTTGGCCTTCGGCGTCAGCTCCATCTCCATGTCCTTGGCCTTGAGCTGCTTGCCGACCCGGCCGATCATCAGGTCGACCATCTGGATGATCTCGTCCTGCGTCAGCTGGTGGAACACGATGATGTCGTCGATACGGTTCAGGAACTCCGGGCGGAAGTGCTTCTTCAGCTCGTCGTGCACCTTGAGCTTCATGCGCTCGTAGTTGTTCTCGCCGCCACCCTGGGTGAAGCCGAGGCCAACCGCCTTGCTGATGTCGCTGGTACCGAGGTTCGAGGTGAAGATCAGCACGGTGTTCTTGAAGTCGACGGTGCGACCCTGACCGTCGGTCAGGCGACCGTCTTCGAGGACCTGCAGGAGGCTGTTGTAGATCTCCTGGTGGGCCTTCTCGATCTCGTCGAACAGCACCACGCTGAACGGCTTGCGGCGCACCTTCTCGGTGAGCTGGCCGCCCTCTTCGTAGCCGACATAGCCCGGAGGGGCTCCGAACAGCCGCGACGCGGTGAAGCGGTCGTGGAACTCGCCCATGTCGATCTGGATGAGCGCGTCGTCGTCACCGAACAGGAACTCGGCGAGCGCCTTCGACAGCTCGGTCTTACCGACACCGGACGGGCCGGCGAAGATGAACGAGCCCGACGGACGCTTCGGGTCCTTCAGGCCGGCGCGGGTACGCCGGATGGCCTTCGAGACCGCCTTGACGGCGTCGACCTGGCCGATGATGCGCTTGTGCAGCTCGTCTTCCATGCGCAGCAGGCGCGTGGTCTCGGCCTCGGTGAGCTTGAAGACCGGGATGCCGGTCCAGTTGCCCAGGACCTCGGCGATCTGCTCATCGTCGACCTCAGCGACCACGTCGAGATCACCCGAACGCCACTGCTTCTCCCGCTCGGCGCGCTGGGCGACCAGCGTCTTCTCCGAGTCGCGCAGCCGGGCTGCCTTCTCGAAGTCCTGCGCGTCGATGGCCGATTCCTTCTCCCGGCGGGCGTCGGCGATCTTCTCGTCGAACTCGCGCAGGTCTGGCGGAGCGGTCATCCGGCGGATGCGCATGCGGGCACCGGCCTCGTCGATCAGGTCGATGGCCTTGTCCGGCAGGAACCGGTCGTTGATGTACCGGTCGGCCAGAGTGGCAGCGGCCACCAGCGCACCGTCGGTGATCGAGACGCGGTGGTGCGCCTCGTAGCGGTCGCGCAGACCCTTGAGGATCTCGATGGTGTGCTCGACGGTCGGCTCGCCCACCTGCACCGGCTGGAACCGGCGCTCGAGTGCGGCGTCCTTCTCGATGTACTTGCGGTACTCGTCGAGGGTGGTCGCACCGATGGTCTGCAGCTCGCCACGGGCCAGCTTCGGCTTCAGGATGCTGGCTGCGTCGATGGCGCCCTCGGCGGCACCCGCACCGACGAGCGTGTGCAGCTCGTCGATGAACAGGATGATGTCGCCGCGGGTGTTGATCTCCTTGAGCACCTTCTTCAGACGCTCTTCGAAGTCACCGCGGTAGCGGCTGCCGGCGACCAGCGAACCCAGGTCCAGCGTGTAGAGCTGCTTGTCCTTGAGCGTCTCGGGGACCTCGCCGTGCACGATGGCCTGGGCCAGGCCCTCGACGACCGCGGTCTTACCGACACCGGGCTCACCGATCAGCACCGGGTTGTTCTTGGTGCGGCGGCTCAGCACCTGCATGACCCGCTCGATTTCCTTCTCGCGGCCGATGACCGGATCGAGCTTGCCCTCGGCGGCGGCGGCCGTGAGGTTGCGGCCGAACTGGTCCAGCACGAGCGACGTCGACGGGTTGCCCGTCTCGCCACCGCGGCCACCGGTGCCGGCTTCGGCGGTCTCCTTGCCCTGGTAGCCCGAGAGCAGCTGGATGACCTGCTGACGCACACGGGTCAGCTCGGCGCCCAGCTTCACGAGCACCTGAGCGGCGACGCCTTCGCCCTCACGGATCAGGCCGAGCAGAATGTGCTCGGTGCCGATGTAGTTGTGTCCGAGCTGCAGCGCCTCGCGCAGCGACAGCTCGAGCACCTTCTTGGCACGCGGCGTGAACGGAATGTGGCCGGACGGGGCCTGCTGACCCTGGCCGATGATCTCTTCGACCTGGCTGCGCACGCCCTCCAGCGAGATGCCCAGCGATTCCAGCGACTTGGCGGCTACGCCCTCGCCCTCATGAATGAGGCCAAGCAGGATGTGCTCGGTGCCGATGTAATTGTGGTTGAGCATCCGGGCTTCTTCTTGAGCCAGGACGACGACCCGACGGGCCCGGTCGGTGAATCTCTCAAACATCGGTGGTTACCTGCTCTCCCTCGTAGCGCACGTCGCAACGCTGTGCGCCTACCGTCCACTCTAATGGGCGGCGACCATGCGTGCCCTGCGGTATCCCCTAGCTCGCAAGGCCACTCAGCGCTGCGAAAAGGCCAACGCGCTGCGGCTACGAAACGTTTCCCGAATCAACTCGACCGGGCTACGCCGAAAGCGAACAGGCAATCCCTGATTATGTTGCCCGGAGGATTCAGGTCGCGGCGTGGAACGCGTCGATGATCTCGGCGGGAATGCGACCGCGGCTGGACACATTGTGGCCGTTGCGGCGGGCCCATTCCCGGATCGCAGCGCTCTGCTCGCGATCGATGGACGCGCGGCCGCGCCCCGTCGAACCGGCGCTGGCCCGGCCGCGACGACGACCGCCGACACGACGGCCGGCCTCGACCCATTTCTTCAAATCATTACGGAGCTTGGTGGCGTTCTTCGTGGTGAGGTCGATCTCGTAGTTCACCCCGTCGAGAGCAAATTCGACCGTCTCATCCGCCGCGCCTTCACCGTCGAAATCGTCGACGAGCGTGACAGTCACTTTCTTTGCCATCGGCCCACACTAACCCTTCTGCCTTGTTAAACACGCAGAAACGACTCTGCCACAACAATGCTGGCATAGGACCGCAATTCCTTCAACAAGTCCGTGGTTAGGGCACTGTTCAGTCGGCCTGACGGCGCACAATCGGGAACAAAACCGTGTCCCTAATCGTCAACCCCGTCAACGCCATCAGCAAGCGGTCGAGTCCCATTCCTGTTCCGGTGGTCGGCGGCATCGCATACTCCAATGCGATAAGGAAATCCTCATCGAGTCGCATTGCCTCGTCGTCACCGGCGGCAGCGGCACGAGCCTGGTCCTCGAAACGTGCCCGTTGAATCACCGGATCGATCAACTCCGAATATCCGGTCGCCAGCTCGAACTTCCGGACATACAGATCCCATTTCTCTGTAACACCCGGAATACTGCGGTGGGCCCGGGTCAGCGGAGTGGTCTCCACCGGGAAATCCCTGACGAAGGTCGGCGCCCAAAGGTGATCACCGACGGTGTGCTCCCACAGTTCCTCGATCAATTTCCCGTGTCCGTATCCACGGTCCCTGGGAATCTCGGCGCCGAGTCGCTCGGCCACCTTCCACAGGTACTCGACCGAGGTCTCGGGCGTGATCTCCTCGCCAAGGGCTTGCGACAACGACGGATACATTTCGATGGTCGCCCATTCACCATCGAGGTCATAGGTGGAGCCGTCGGGCAGCGGCACCATTCGGGTACCAATGGCCTCGTCGGCAACCTCCTGAATAAGCTCACGCGTCACAATCGCGGAATCGTCATATGTGCCGTAGGCCTGATATGTCTCCAACATCGCAAATTCCGGGGAATGCGTGGAATCGGCGCCCTCGTTGCGAAAGTTCCGATTGAGCTCAAAAACCTTCTCAAAGCCACCGACCAGGCAGCGCTTCAGGAACAACTCCGGCGCGATGCGCAGATACAGATCCGCATCGAGCGCGTTGGAATGGGTGATGAATGGGCGCGCCGCCGCACCACCGGGCAGGGTCTGGAGCATCGGCGTCTCGACTTCGAGAAAACCGCGCCGCTCCAGTGCCGAACGCAAAGCACGCACCACCGCAATGCGCTGCCGGGCCACATTGCGGGCTTCCGGACGCACGATCAGGTCGACGTAACGCTGCCGAACCCGGGTCTCTTCATTCAATTCCTTGTGCGCGACGGGAAGCGGTCGCAGGGCCTTCGACACAATTTGCCAGTTCTGGGCAAGCACAGATAATTCGCCGCGACGGGAACTGATGACCTCGCCCTCGACGAACACGATGTCGCCCAGGTCGACGTCGGCCTTCCAGGCGTCCAGCGATTCCTTGCCGACCTTGTCGAGGCTCAGCATGGCCTGCAGCTGGGTACCGTCGCCCTCCTGCAGCGTGGCGAAGCACAGCTTCCCCGAGTTCCGGGCGAACACGACGCGCCCCGCCACGCCGACGATATCGCCGGTGGCGGTGTCCGCGACGAGCTCCGGGTACGCCGCCCTCAGCTCGGCGAGGGTGTGGGTACGCGGGACCTCGACCGGATACGGATCGCGCCCCTCGGCGAGCAGCCGCTCACGCTTGGCCTGGCGGATGCGGAACTGCTCGGGAATGTCGGGGCTGTCGGCTTCGCTCACGAAATGCCAGCTTAATGTTCAGACCGGGTCATGCTCTGCGCGCACCCGGGCAGCGATCTGGTCGAGGTGGGCGTCCCAAGTACCGCAGCAACCACCCCAGATATCGATGTGCGGGTACTGGTGCGCGAGCCCACCCATCAGCTCACCGAGCTGGTGTGGGTCACCCGATTCCAGATGCCCGAGCGAGCACAGCGAAATCTTGTCCATCAGGGCGGCATTGGGCCGCAGACACCGTACCCGCTCGAACCACGAACCAGGCTCGATCGCAGGCAGGAACTCCAGCGGGTGGCTGCAGTTGACGCCGTAGAACGCGGGTCGGTCCTGTCCCAGTTGGTTGTCGACGGTCTCGATCGCCTGCTTCAGGCTGGGGCCGGAAGGCAGTCGATTGGTGGCGTGATCGAGGGTTAACGACACCGAGAGCGGCAGCCCGGCTCGGGCTGCGGCGCGGGCCAATCCGATCACTTCGGGAATGCCGTTGAATGTCATGGCCTCCACCAGGTCGACGCCCGCGCGGGCCAGCGTCGCGAGTTGTTCGCTGTGGTAGTCCTCGGCTTCGGGGGCGGTGATCGCCCGGTCGGTCCCATAGGCGTCACCGCGCGGTCCTACGATGCCGGCGTACCTGACGTCGGGCAGCTGCCCCAGAAAGGGTTTTGCCGCATCGCGCAGGAAATCGATTGAGCGCAACTGCATCTCGGCCAATGACTCGGTCGAATAGCCGAGCAGCGAGCCCCAGTCCCGGCTGGCCCGGTAGTCGAGACCACCGACGATGACGCCGAAGCCGTGCCGGGCGGCGGTGTCGAAGTAGCGGTCGTACATCCGGCGCAGTTCCGCGACGGCCCGTGGGTTGTCGAGCAACGGGAACATCGCGAAATGCGGCAGATCAAACCCGTATTTGTACATGATCTCGGTTTCGGTGCCGCCCTCGGTCAGGTAGTTCAGACCAGGCTGCTGCGCGGGAAAGTCGTTGTGTGTCATGGGATCACCGGGACAAGCCGACGAGGTCGGGCAGCGTCGCCTCGCCGGGTGTGACGGCACGCGGGTAGATGGTCAGGCAATCGCCATCTGGAGCGCAGCTCATAACCGCCTTGCGGGTGTAGCAACCGTAGCCGGGATGTTGTTTGTCCGGCGGAAAGTACGTCCCACCGGCTTTCTCACACCCCGCCTTGACCTGGTCCGCAGTGAAGTGATTGTGACTATCCGGGGTTGCGACGGCGGGTGCGACCGCGGCGAAGATGGCGGAGCCGGTGACTAGCGCCGCCGCGACGGCCCGGGTTGATCGAAATTTCATTGGTGCTCTCCTCTGTGGTTGGTGTGGCCAGAATCCGCCGGCGCATTGCAGGGTGGTTGCAGCTCGATTGCGCCGTATTGTTTGCCCATGGACGTGCGGGTCCTCGGTCCCCTTGAGGTGCGCCAGGAGGGTAGGGACGTCACGCCGACGAGTCCCAACCAACGCATCCTGCTGGCCGTACTCGCTTCTCATCCCGATCAATACGTCCGCACCGACACACTGGTCGACGCTCTCTGGGGCGACGATCCGCCGCCGACCGCAGAACGCACCCTGCGCAGCTACGTGTCCCGGCTGCGCACCGTCCTGGGCACTGCCGTCGTCGCCGGTGGCGGCGGATTGTGCTTGCGCACCAACACCATTCGGCTCGATTCTGCCGATTTCGAAAACCGCGTGACCGCGGCGGAACTACTCGTGCCCAAAGCTGCGGCCGATGCCTTGCGATCGGCCATCGGGCTGTGGCGCGGCGGCGCGTTCGGTGAGTTCGCCGACCTCGATGCTGTGAGCACAACTGCCCGTTCGTTGGAAGAACGCAGGGTGACGGCCCGTCGCCAGCTCTCCGATGCACTGCTGCGGTGCGGCGAATTCGCTTCGGCAGTAGTCGAATCCGAAGCTCTGGTAACCGAGTATCCGCTCGACGAGGCCGCGTGGGAAACCCTGATCCGGGCCCTCAGCGGGGCGGGACGCACCGCTGACGCGTTGGCCGCATACCGCCGGGCGTACGACGAACTGTCCGCCGTCGGGCTCGAACCGTCAGAACGGTTGCGCCACGCCGAAAGTGCAGCCTTCGACGCGCCGCCCGCGGTTCCGCCGGCCGTAGCCGATACCGATCTACTCGGCCGAGATCAGGACCTCGCCGCCCTGGCCGACATCGTCGATCAGCACGCCCTCGTCACAATTGTCGGACCCGGCGGAGTCGGCAAGACCGCCCTCGGCCGCGAGGTCACCATGCGCCGAGGTACGGCCCACAGCGGCAGCATCCGGATCGTCGAGCTGGCCGCCGTCACCGAGCCCGCCGCCGTTGCCGACGCCGTGGTGACCGCCCTCGGCCTGACCAGCGACGGCAGCTCACCCCTGACCCTGCTGCGCCGAGCGCGATTCATGGACCTTGTTGTCCTGCTGGATAATTGCGAGCACGCGCTGGACGCCGTCTGCGAGGTTCTGGATGCCATGGTCGGGCCGGAGCCGTCGGCGCTACGGGTCATCGCGACGAGCCGGGAGCTGCTCGGGATGCCGAACGAGCACTCCTGGCCGCTCGGACCGCTCGACACCGCACTCCCCGACTCGCCGGCCCAGCGATTCCTGCGGCGCAGGGCCGACGCCGCCCGCCCCGGCGCGGGGGCGGCGGCCGACCCGGATACGGTCACGGCCATCGTGCGCCGCCTCGACGGGCTGCCATTGGCGATTGAACTGGCCGCCGCCCAGGTGGCGACCATGGGCATTGCCGATGTCGCCGAACAGGTCGACGCGTCACTCGATCGGCTGACTCGCCGGGGCGGCGAGCCGCGGCACCGCACGCTGCGCGCGGCGATCGAATGGTCGCGGCAACTCCTGCCCGGCGACGCGCGTCACACGCTGGCGCAGTGGACTGTTTTCGCCGGATCGGTAGGCCTGGCCGATGCTCAAGCGGTGCTACAGGTGACCCCGCAGGTCATTGATCAGCTGGCCCGGCGCTCGCTGCTCAGCGTCGAAATCCGTTCCGGGCGAACCTATTACCGGATGCTGCAGACCGTTCGCGCGGTTGTCGGGCCACCCTCGCCGAAGACCGAGCAGCGGCATACGGAGTATTTCGTGAACCTGGCGGCAGAGGCCGCGGCCGCACTGGAAACGCCCGATGAGCCCAGTGCGCACCTGCGCATCGTCGACGCTATCGACGAGTTGCGCCTGGCGCATAGCCGGGCGCGCCGCACCGATGTTGCGGCCGCTATCCGAATGTCCATGTCGCTGCACCGGTTCGGGGTATCCCGTCTGCACACCGAGATGCTCGGGTGGGCGGCCATGGTCGAGCCGTTGGTCGGCGACCAGCCTGAGCTCCGGGCCGCGGTCGATTCCACCCTCGCCTACCGCGCCGTCATCGCCGAAGACCTCGACACGGCACAGCACCTTGCCCGACGCGCGCTGGCCGAAGCCGCCGATGACGAGACCCGCTGTCGTGCTCTGGAAGCACTCGGTGACACCAGCCTGTTCCTCGGCGATCTCGAACGCGGTCTCACCTACTGGTCCGAACTCGCGGCAGTCGGCCACCGCGCGGGTCAGCTGTACTACGACCTGATCGGCCACGTCGGCACCGGTATGTCGTTGGCTTACAAGGGTGAAAAGGAAGCGGCCCGCCGGTACCTCGCCGAGGTGGAACGACAGTTCGTCGCGGCACCGTTGAGCAATACGCACCGCAGTTGGCTGGCATACCTACGCGGCGAGGTGTGGCTGGACGATGACCCGGACACTGCGCTCGCGGCGTTCGCGCGGGCCGTCGATCTGGCCGACGCGGCCGGCAGCCACTACGTCGGTGGGGTTGCGCGGGTCTCCGCGGTGACGCTGCAAGCCCGCCATGCCCCGGCCGGCGACGCCCTGCCGCTGTATGCCGCTGTCATCGACCGTTGGCTGGAGGTCGGATCGTGGTCGCATCTGCTCACCACACTGCGCAATCTGGTCCCGACGTTGACGGCTGTCGGGGCGTACTCGGCCGCGGCACGCCTACTCGGCGCCGTCACCCGCCCCGATCAAACGCCGACGTACGGCGAAGAGTCAGAACGGCTTTCGATCAGTGTGGCCGTCCTCCAGGACAATCTCGGCGACGTCGACTTCGCACGTGAGCGTGACGGTGGTAGCGGGTTGGACCTGGCCAGCGCGGGCCGTGCCGCCGTCAAGGCAATCCGCGACTCGCTCTAAATTAGGACCCATGGCAACCGGTTTGGAGCAGTCCGCCGTAGACGCGCTGGACCACGAGCCCATCGACTGGAAATTCAAAGGCCTGCCGTCCTCCTGGTGGGGTCAGACCCCTGCCCAGATATGCCGCCGGCGGCCCAGCCTGTTCGCGGACGGCGCGGTGTCTCCGATCGCCGCACTGCGCACCCAACCGCTGGTGCACAACATGGTCACGATGGCGCGCTGGTGCCGGCGCCGGGGCGTGCAACTCGCGCCGCACGGCAAGACCCACATGGCCCCGCAGCTGCTGGCCCGCCAGCTCGGGGCCGGCGCAGTGGCCGTCACCGCGGCGACCATCAGCCAGGTCCGGGTGTTCCGGGCCTTCGGGGTCCGCCGGATCATCCTTGCCAACGAACTGGTCGACGTCACCGGGCTGCGCTGGCTGGCCGCCGAGCTGGATACCGACCCCGACTTCGAGCTGACGTGCTGGGTGGACTCGGTCCGCGGGGTACAGCTCATGACGTCCGCGCTGACGGGCCGACGCCGCCAGGTGGACGTATGCGTCGAGGTCGGGCAGGCCGGGGGCCGCACCGGCTGCCGGGACGCCGAGACGGTGGACGCGGTGGCGCGGGCGGTGGTGGAATCCGACCGGCTGCGGCTGGTCGGCGTCGCCGGATACGAAGCGGCCACGGGCCATGAGATCACTGAAACGGCCGTGGCGGCAGTGACCGCGTACCTGCAGACGATGCGAGACGCCGTCATCCGGCTGCGGCCGCTGTTCGAAACCGACGAGATTCTGGTGACGGCCGGCGGCAGCACCTACTTCGACCTGGTCGCCGACATCCTCACCGGCTGGCCCGACGACATGACGGTGCGCACCGTCGTGCGCAGCGGCTGCTACCTGACGCACGATGACGGCCTCTATGCCCGCACGTCGCCATTGGGCCGCACCGACGACGGCCACCTGGAGCCCGCGCTGAGCGTGTGGGCGCAGGTGTTGTCGCGACCCGAGCCCGACCTCGCCATCGTGGGCATGGGCCGGCGGGACGTGTCGTTCGATCAGGACCTGCCCATGCCGTACGGACGGCCCGACAGCCGTGTTGAGAAACTCAACGACCAGCACGCCTACCTGCGGCTGGCACCGGCCGACCAGAGCGTCGAGGTTGGCGATTGGCTGGAGTTCGGGATCTCGCACCCCTGCACGGTGTTCGACAAGTGGCAGCTGATCCCGGTGCTCGACGCCGACCACCGGGTGGTCGAGCTGGTCCGGACCTTCTTCTGAGTGATTTGTGCACGATTTTCCGCGGTGACCGCGGAAAATCGTGCACAAATCACTGGTTGCGGCGGGCGTTGCGCTGATTGCGCTCGAAGACCATGCGCAGGCCGTCGAGCGTGAGGTGCCTCTCGTAGTGCTGCACGGTCCGCAGATCGGGCAGCACCAGTTGCGCGGTATGCCCGGTCGCCACCACGGTGACGTGGTTTCCGTCGAAGCCCTCGACATCCTCACGCACCCGGTTCACCAGACCGTCCACCAGCGCGGCGAAGCCGAACACCGCACCGGCCTGCATGCACTCGACGGTGTTCTTGCCGATGACCGAACGGGGCCGGGTCAGCTCGACGCGGCGCAGCGCCGCCGACCGCGCCGCCGCGGCGTCCGAGGACACCTGGACGCCCGGGGCGATGGCGCCGCCGAGGAACTCACCCTTGGCCGAGACGACGTCGACGCAGATCGATGACCCGAAGTCGACTACGATGGCCGCGGTGCCGTACTTGTGGTACGCCGCAAGGCAATTGACGATCCGGTCGGCCCCGACCTCCTTGGGGTTGTCGACCAGCAGCGGGATGCCGGTGCGCACACCCGGCTCGATGAGGACATGCGGCACCTTCGGCCAGTACTGGTCCAGCATCACCCGGATTTCGTGCAGCACCGACGGCACCGTCGACAAACCCGTTGCGCCCAGCAGGTTTTCGGCGTCGTCACCGATCAGACCGTCGATGGTCAGCGCGAGCTCGTCGGCCGTCACCTCCGACTCGGTGCGAATCCGCCAGTTCTGCACCACTTTCGCGTGATCCCCGGAGCCGGAGATCAACCCGACGATGGTGTGGGTGTTGCGGACATCGATTGCCAGCAGCACCGGCGTTACCGCGGCGACAGCAGGCCGTCGACACCGTCCGGGACGTGCGCGGCGTCGTGCGAGAAGTCGATCTGCTTGTTCTGCGCGTCGACGAAGATGACGTTCGGCTGGTACGTGCGGGCCTCGGCGTCGTCCATGGTGGCGTAGGCGATCAGGATCACCAGGTCACCCGGGTGGATGAGGTGCGCTGCGGCACCGTTGATCCCGATGATGCCGGTACCGCGCTCACCGGTGATGGCGTAGGTGACCAGCCGGTTGCCGTTGTCGATGTCGACGATGGTCACCTGCTCGCCCTCGAGGATGTCGGCGGCATCCATCAGGTCGGCGTCGATGGTCACGGAGCCGACGTAGTGCAGGTCCGCCTGCGTCACCGTGGCCCGGTGGATCTTGGACTTCAGCATGGTGCGAAACATCAATTCCTCCAAGGTAATTCGTGGTTGCCGTCCGGGGCCCCGTCATTGCCGAGGGCAGACCCCACATTGGGGTGACCGTCGATCCCTGCGGATGCGCCGATGTCGATGGCGATGTTGTCCAACAATCTGGTCTTGCCGAGCCGGCCCACCACCAGCATCCGGGCCGGGCCCGTCGCCGGTGCCGGACCCAGCCAGGGGTCCCGGACCTCCAGATAGTCGACGTCGATGGCGGGTACCTCGTCGAGGACCGCCCGGGCCGCATCGAGTGCGGCGGCCGCGCCGTGCGGCGCGGAGTACTTGCCGGCGAGCAGCGCCGCGGACAACGCCCCGGCCTGCTCGCGCTGTTCAGCATCGAGGTAGCGGTTGCGCGACGACATGGCCAGTCCGTCGGACTCACGCACGATCGGCACTGCCTGGATGCGCACGTCGAGGTCGAAGTCGTCGACCATCTGGCGCACCAGAACCAGCTGCTGGTAATCCTTTTCGCCGAAGAACGCGCGGTCGGGGTGCACGATGTGCAGCAGCTTGAGCACCACCGTCAGCATCCCGGCGAAGTGCGTCGGCCGGGAGCCGCCCTCCAGTTCCGCGCCGAGCGGACCCGGCATGACCGTCGTGCGCTGGCCATTCGGGTACATGTCGGCGGCGCTGGGCGCGAACACGATGTCGACGTCCTCGCCGCGCAGCTGCTCGACGTCGGAGTCCAGGGTGCGCGGGTAGGCGTTCAGGTCCTCGCCGGCGCCGAACTGCAGGGGGTTGACGAAGATCGACACCACCACGACGGCGCCGGGCACCTTCTTGGCGGCGCGGACCAGCTCGAGGTGGCCGTCGTGCAGCGCACCCATGGTCGGCACGAGCATGACCCGGCGCCCGGTGGCGCGCAGCACCCGCGACACGTCCGACACGTCGGTCGGGTTGGTGTAGAGGTTCAGCTCGCCGGCGGTGAACTTCGGCGGCCTGCGATCGGTCACTGAGCGCTCCCTGAATCGGACGATGTCAACACGGCGAAAACCTCGGTGGGTGCGTGGGCACGTTGTGCGGTGCGCAGCGACATGGCCCGATATGCCTGCGCCAGTTCAGGATTCGCTTCGTCCAAGGCGTGCAGGTGGGCCGCGACAGCAGCACCGTCGCCGCGGGCCACCGGGCCCGTCAGCGCACTCTGCCCACGCTGCAGCGCGTTCTCCAGCGACGCCCGCGCCAGCGGCGCGAGGATGCGTTCGGCGATACCGGCGGGGTCGCCTGTGACCAGTTCCTGGCCGAGCAGTTCCTGACCGGCCAGCGCGCCGCGCAGGGCCTCAACGGCGTCGAGGGCGACGGTGATGACGTGATTGCCTGCGTGGGCCAACGCCGCGTGATAGAGCGTGCGGGCGTCCTCGCGAACCCGGAACGGTTCGCCGCCGATCTCGAGGACCAGGGACTGGGCGATCGCGTAGCCGATGTCGTCGGCCGCGGTGATCCCGAAACAGGTCTCCGAGAGCCGGGCGATGTCTTCGTCCGAGCCGGTGAACGTCATGGCCGGGTGGATGGCCAGCGGAATACAGCCCTGCTCGGTCAGCGGGGCCAGCACGGCGATGCCGTTGGCACCCGAGGTGTGCACGACGATGGTGCCGGGACGCACCGATCCGGTGGCCGCCAGGCCCGCCACGACGGACGTCAGCTCCGCGTCCGGCACGGCCAGCAGCAGGAGTTCGGCCTTGGCGGCGACGTCGTGCGCGGGGAGTATCTGCGTGTCGGGCAGCCGCCGCTCAGCGCGGCCGCGCGACGCGTGGGAGATCGCGCTACACGCGACGACGACGTGGTCGGCGCGCTCCAGCGCAACCCCCAGTGCACTGCCGACCCGCCCTGCCGAAATGATTCCGACAGTGAGCCGGGCCGGACGCAGTCCGTCGAGCTGCTTCATTGCAGCGACCTCACAAGTGGTGTTCACAGTCGTTCCAGTCCTGCCTGGCAGGTACCGGACGGTCACCGCAGAGCGTAGCTCAGTCCTCGCGGCGACGTCGACGGCCACCGCCTCCGGTGTTGGCCTGCAGCCGCGCCAGCAATTCGGCCGCCGGCTGTCCGCCGACGTGCTGACCTGCAGGTTCGTCGTCGGGGTCAGCGCGGCGCCGACGGCCGGATGTGACAGGGGTCTCTGGCTGCGCGGGCTCCGCGGGGGCCCCGTGACGGCCCCGGCGCGGCGGTTCGGGCTCGGGAACGGGCGGGACGACCGGCAGGGTCATGGTCTCCTCGACGGGCGGCACCGGGGGCTGCGCCGGTTCCGGCGCCGCAGGGGCCCAGTTGCTGCCGGGCTGGCCCGCCGGGATCCACTGGCCTTCGGCCGGGGTGGGCTGCCAGTCCGACGGCGCCGGCTGCGGGGGCAGACGGTGTGCCCCGCCGAAAGGCGGCTGCGGGGGCGGCGGTGCCCACGGGTCGGGAGGCACATGAGGTTCGGCCGCCACGTCGATGATGGGGCTCTCCTCGGTGTTCGGCTCCGACATCAGGTCGGGCCGGTCCTCCGTGTCGATCCGGCTGGCGACGACGCGGCCGACGGGCACGGCCTGGCCACTGCGGTCGGTCTCGAGCGCCGGGCGGTGCGCCAGATCGGTGTCGAAGTAGAACTCCAGGTTCGCGCGGAGTGCGGCCAGTTCTGCGCGCAGCGCGGCGACCTCGTCGGCCGATTGGGCACGCAACTCGGCGGCGAGCTCGCGGCGCAGGTGCGATTCGAGCGACAGTTCGTATTCGCGGCGCGCCGAAATCTCGCGGTCGAGCTGGAGGTCGTAGACGAGCTTGAGATCGCGGGCCCGGGCCTGGTCCAGATCGGCCTGACGCCGGTACACGAACGACGCGAACGCCGCCGCCACCGCGGCCCACAGGGCGATGACCACGGCGAGCTTCAGCAACTCGACCTGATCGGTGAACACCAGCGCGGAACTGGCCACGATGGCCAGCACCAGCAACGCCGTCAGCAGCAACCAACCCGGCCTGCGGTTTGCACGCCTGCCGCGCGCCGCCCGGGTCGGATCGATCATGGGCTGACTGTACCGTTCAGCATTCCCCTCGCAGGTCGAGCGACACCGCATCCGGCCCGATCGTTACCTATTCGATTGCCCCGTCAGGCTTCTCCTGCGGGTCCAGCGGGGCACGGCAGCAATGCTGCAGCCACAACGCCGCCACCACGAGCGCCAGCGCACTGACCGCCGCAACCACGGCACCGGGAGTCGCGGCCGCCGGATAGGCGAAATGTGCGCGCCGCGGCAGCAGGTAGCCCAGCACGCCGAGCCACCACCCCAACGCCATCGCGCCCACCCACGCCGACGCCTTGGCCACCACGACCGATCGCGCCACCGCCAGCGGATGGATCCGTCCGCCGCCCACCCCGATGTCACCGGCACGGATCTTGGCGCGCACGTAGAACGCCCACCCGGCTTCCCCACCGGCAAAAACCAACAGCGACAACCCCGTCCAGACCGTGATGGGCGGCAGCCAGCCGTACACCAGGACCACCAGGCCATACGCGGCGATGGTGGCCAGCACCGTGCCGATCGCCAGGTCGCGCTTGCGGGTGGGTCCCATCAGGGCACCAGCACCAGATCGCTCGGCCGGACGCCGTCCCGTTCGTCGGCATCGAGTCCGGCCAGCAGCTCGGCGACCGGAACACCTCGCAGCTCCGCCTCCGGATCGGCGGCCAGCCACGGCACCAGTACGAAAGCGCGCTGATGCGCCAGCGGGTGCGGCAATGTCAGGACCGGATCGTCAGAGCGCAGTTCGACGCCGCCGTCACGGCAGCTGACGATGTCGACATCGAGAGTGCGTGGGCCCCAACGCTGTTCGCGCACCCGGTCTGCCGCGTTCTCGAAGTCGTGGGCCCGGCGCAGCCAGCCCGGGCCGTCGAGGCTGGGGTCGTCGGCCAGCACGACGGCGTTGAGGAACGGCCCCTGCTCGACGCCGCCCCAGGCGTCGGTCTCGTAGACCGGTGAGACGGTCCGGACCGCACCACCGAGCCCCGAGACCACCGACTGCAGGTGGGCGAGGCGGTCGCCCAGATTGGAGCCGATGGAAAGGACGACGCTAGCCACGACCACCACGCCTGGACCTGCGCGCCACCACCGCAACGTCGTTGAACGTCAACGGAATCGGCGCGCTGGGCTTGTGCAGCACCACCTCGACGGCATGGACCCGCTGGTCGGTCATCACCGAATCGGCGATCTCGGCGGACACCGTCTCGATCAGATTGCGCGGCGGCCCGGCGATGATGTCGGCCGCCTGCTGCGCCAGCGCGCCGTAGTCCAGGGTGTCCGACAACTCGTCGCTCATTGCGGCGGCGACCAGGTCGATCCACACCGTGATGTCGACGACGAAGTCCTGACCGTCCTGCCGCTCGTGGTCGAAGACCCCGTGGTTGCCACGAACGGTCAAGCCGCGCAATTCGATTCGATCAGCCATGCCAGGCTCCCACCACTTTCACCGCATCCACCGAAGCTCGCACATCATGCACCCGCACTCCCCATGCGCCGTGCTGCGCAGCCAGCGCCGAGATCACCGCGGTGGCGGTCTCCCGGCCGTCGGGCTCGCGCGGCGTGCCGTCGGCGTCCGCCAGCAGGCTGCCCAGGAATCGTTTCCGCGACGCCCCCACGAGCACCGGAATCCCGGTGCCGACCAGGTCCGGCAGGGCCCGCAGCAGCGCCCAGTTGTGCTGCGCCGACTTGGCGAAACCCAGACCCGGATCGATGATCAGGTTGCCCGGCTCCACCCCGGCGGCGACGGCGGCGTCGACCGCGGCGAGCAGCTCGGCCCGGACATCAGCCACCACGTCGGTGTACTCCGGAATCCGGTGCGGCTCGGCGGCGTCGACCTCGCGCCAGTGCATCAGCACCCACGGCACCCGCGCGCCGGCAAGCAGTGGGGCCATGTCGGGATCGGCCCGGCCGCCGGACACGTCGTTGACGATGTGCACGCCGCATTCCAGCGCGGCCTCGGCCACGTCGGCGTGCATGGTGTCGACGCTGACGGTGATGCCTTGGGCGACAAGCTCTTTGATCACCGGCAGCACGCGGCTGCGCTCGACATCGGGGTCCAGCCGGGCCGCACCGGGCCGGGTGGACTCCCCGCCGACGTCGATGATCTGTGCGCCCTGCGCCGCCAGCGCCAGCCCGTGCTCGATGGCGCGATCGTGGTCGAGGAAGCGTCCCCCGTCGGAGAACGAATCGGCGGTGACGTTGACGACGCCCATCACCACCGGGGCGAGCGGAGCGACGGGATGGCCGCCGGTGTGAAGTGGACTCACTTCCGCAAGATCAGATCCAGCGCCTCGGCTCGCGACGACGCGCAGGTCTTGAACTGGCCGCGCACCGCGAACGTGGTGGTCACCGCGCCGGGCTTGCGCACCCCGCGCATCGCCATGCACAGGTGCTCGGCCTCGATCACCACGATGGCGCCCTGCGGGTCCAGCTTGCGCATCAGGGCGTCGGCGATCTGGCCGGTCAGGCGCTCCTGCACCTGTGGCCGCTTGGCGTACAGGTCGACCAGCCGGGCGATCTTCGACAGCCCCGTCACGCGGCCGTCTTCGCCCGGGATGTACCCGACATGCGCGACGCCGTGGAACGACACCAGGTGATGCTCGCAGGTCGAGTACATCGGGATGTCTTTGACCAGCACCAGCTCGTCATGACCCTCGTCGAACGTGGTGTCGAGCACCGAATCTGGGTCGGTGTACAGGCCGCCGAAGATCTCTTCGAAAGCACGGGCAACGCGGCCTGGCGTGTCCCGGAGCCCGTCCCGGTCGGGGTCCTCGCCCACGGCGAGCAGCAGCTCACGCACCGCCGCTTCGGCTCGATCGTGATCGAACCTCGGCGGGGTGAGCCTGGCCGAATGGATCTGCGACCGCGTCATCTATGCGCCTACTCGTCGTTGGGTTTGGCAGGCGGCGGTGCCGGCTGCTGCGGATACGGCTGGTAGCCGGGCGGCGGACCGGGCTGGCCCCAGCCCGGTTGCGGGTACCACTGGCCCTGCTGGCCGTGGCCATGCTGCGGCGGCCAGCCCGGGGCCTGCCAGCCCGCGGGTGCGCCGTAGTTCGGCTGGGTCTGACCATGTTGCGGCTGCGGCTGCCCGTTCGGCGCGGCGTGCGCGCCGTTGGTGCCGTTCACGCCCGCGGCTGCCTGGCTGGCCGCGGCGATGGCCGCCTTGAACGCCGGCTCCTTGACGGGCGGCGGCCACGGCTCGCCGCGCTCGATGGCCAGCTCGCCGGGCGTCTTGATGGGCGGCTTCTCCGACGGAATCCGGCCACCGAAGTCGTCGAACATCGTCAGCCGGGGCCGCTTCTCGACGTCGGCCAGGATGCGCTCCAGGTCGGGACGGTGCAGCGTCTCCTTCTCGAGCAGCTCGCCTGCCAGGGCGTCCAGCTGGTCGCGGTACTGCGTCAGCACATCCCACGCCTCGGTGTGCGCGGCCTCGATGAGCTTGCGCACCTCGTCGTCGATGAGCTGTGCGACCTCATGGCTGTAGTCGGCCTGCGTGCCCATGGTGCGCCCCAGGAACGGGTCACCGTGTTCGGTGCCGTACCGGACAGCGCCCAGCCTGGCGCTCATCCCGAATTCGGTGACCATGGCGCGGGCGATCTTGGTCGCGTTCTCGATGTCGGACACCGCGCCGGTGGTGGGCTCGCGGAAGATCAGCTCCTCGGCGGCGCGGCCACCGATCGCCATGACCAGACGTGCGACCAGCTCGGAGCGGGTCTGCATGCCCTTGTCGTCCTCGGGGACGGCGACGGCGTGCCCACCGGTGCGGCCGCGGGCCAGGATGGTCACCTTGTAGACCGGGTCCAGGTGCGGCATGGCCCAGCCGGCCAGCGTGTGTCCGGCCTCGTGGTACGCGGTGATCTTCTTTTCCAGCTCGCTGATGATGCGGCCCTTGCGGCGCGGACCACCGACGACACGGTCGACGGCCTCCTCCAACGCC
The DNA here is from genome assembly GCF_001905655.1 of Mycobacterium sp. ST-F2. Taxonomy (GTDB): domain Bacteria; phylum Actinomycetota; class Actinomycetes; order Mycobacteriales; family Mycobacteriaceae; genus Mycobacterium. Next base: position 10,989 of record NZ_JMHT01000010.1, on the reverse strand, counting down.
GGTCCGGTGATCACCGTGGCGTTCTCGCGGGCCGTCAGCAGCGCGGCCTCGTTGATGACGTTGGCCAGGTCGGCGCCGGACATGCCGACGGTGCGCTTGGCCAGGCCGTCGAGGTCGGCGTCGGGGGCGATGGGCTTGCCGGCCGAGTGCACCCGCAGCACGGCCTTGCGGCCGGCCAGGTCGGGCGCCGATACCGGGATCTGCCGGTCGAAACGGCCGGGACGCAGCAGCGCGGGGTCCAGGATGTCGGGCCGGTTGGTGGCGGCGATCAGGATGACGCCCTGGCGGTCGCCGAAGCCGTCCATCTCGACCAGCAGCTGGTTCAGTGTCTGCTCGCGCTCGTCGTGGCCGCCGCCCAGGCCGGCGCCGCGCTGGCGGCCGACGGCGTCGATCTCGTCGACGAAGATGATGCACGGACTGTTCGCCTTGGCCTGCTCGAACAGGTCGCGCACGCGGGAGGCACCGACACCGACGAACATCTCGACGAAGTCCGAACCGGAGATGGTGAAGAACGGCACCCCGGCCTCGCCGGCGACGGCACGCGCCAGCAGCGTCTTACCCGTTCCGGGCGGGCCGTAGAGCAGCACGCCCTTGGGGATCTTGGCGCCCAGGGCCTGGTAGCGGCTCGGGTTCTGCAGGAAGTCCTTGATCTCGTAGAGCTCTTCGACGGCCTCGTCCACACCGGCGACGTCGGCGAACGTCGTCTTCGGCATGTCCTTGCCGAGCAGCTTGGCCTTGGACTTGCCGAAGCCGAAGCCCATGCGGCCGCCGCCCTGCATGCGGGAGAACATGAAGAACAGGCCGACCAGCAGCAGCAGCGGCAGCAGGTAGATCAGCAGTGAGCTGAGGATGCTGCCCTGGTTGACGACGGTCTTGGTCTTGACGTTCTTGCCGTTGAGTGCGTCGAACAGCGGCACCGCATAGCCCGTCGGGAACGACGTGATGATCTTGTTGCTGTTGTCGGTGTCGGCGCTGACGCTCTTCAGGTCCAGCCGGACCTGCTGTTCGCGATCGTCGATCTGGGCGCCGGTGACGTTCCCGGCGTTGATCTGAGCGACCGCCACAGACGTGTCGACCTGGTGATAACCACGCGTGTCATCACTGAAATAGAAGAAAGACCAACCCAGCAGCAACACGACCGCGACGACGGTCAGGGTGCGGATGACGTTTTTTCGCTTCATCGACATATTTCGGCCGGCGAATACTCGTCGGCCAGGTCCTTCCGAGACACAGATGCGGGATAGTTCACAGGTTACCGCTATGCAAACGATCGGCAGTTCCCGGAGGGAAACCTGTGCTTTGGTGAAACGGTGATGACGTCCACCGAGCGGTTCATCGAAACGGGCGGCGTGCGACTGCGGGTCACCGAAGCCGGTGACCGTGGCGCCCCGGTCGTGGTGCTGGCGCACGGCTTCCCCGAACTGGCGCACTCCTGGCGGCACCAGATTCCCGCCCTCGCCGCGGCCGGCTACCACGTGCTGGCCCCCGACCAACGCGGCTACGCCGGCTCGTCCCGGCCGGCTGCCATCGAGGACTACGACATCGTCCACCTCACCGGGGACCTGGCCGGCCTGCTCGATGACGTCGGCGCCGAGCGCGCGGTGGTCGTCGGGCACGACTGGGGCTCGCCGGTGGTGTGCAACTTCGCGCTGCTGCACCCGGACCGGGTGACGGCCGTCGCCGCGCTGAGTGTGCCGCCGGTGCCGAGGGCCTCGGCGCCGCCCACCGAAATCTGGCGCCGGCGGGTCGGGGACAACTACTTCTACATGCTCTACTTCCAGGAACCGGGGCCCGCCGACGCGGCATTGGGACGCGACGTCAGGGCCTCGATGCGGCGGATGCTCGCGGAGGAGGGCTTCACCGCCCCACCTGACACGCTCGTCGACAATCCGCTGCCACCGCTACCGGACTGGCTCAGCGAAGACGAATTCGAGCCGTACGTCACAGCTTTCACCGAGAGTGGCTTCACCGGGCCGCTGAACTGGTACCGCAACTTCGACCGCAACTGGGAGCTGACGGAGACCACCCCCGCCTCGACCATCACGGTGTCGACGCTGTTCCTGGCCGGCACCGCCGACCCGGTGCTGAGTTTCACCCCACGAGACCGGGTCCGCGACGTCGTCGCCGGTGACTACCGCGAGGTGATGATCCCCGGCGCGGGACACTGGCTGCAGCAGGAGCGGCCCGACGAGGTCAATGCCGTACTCATCGAGTTCATCGAAGGACTGAAATGACGCTTCGCCCACTGGATTTCGGCGTCTTCCTCACCCCGTTCCACCCCACCGGCCAATCGGTCACCACCGCACTGGAATACGACCTGGAGCGCACCGTCCGGCTGGACCGGCTCGGCTACGACGAGGTCTGGTACGGCGAACACCATTCCGGCGGTTACGAATTGATCGCCTGCCCCGAGGTGTTCATCGCCACGGCGGCCGAACGCACCAGGAACATCCGGTTCGGCACCGGTGTGGTGTCCCTGCCGTACCACCACCCGCTCATGGTCGCCGACCGCTGGGTGCTGCTCGATCACCTGACCCGCGGCCGGGTGATGTTCGGCACCGGCCCGGGCGCATTGCCGTCGGACGCCTACATGATGGGCATCGACCCGGTGGATCAGCGCCGCATGCAGCAGGAATCCCTGGAAGCCATCCTGTCCCTCTTCCGCGCCGGACCCGATGAACGGATCACGCGCGAGACCGACTGGTTCACGTTGCGCGACGCCGCCCTGCACATCCGGCCGTACACCTGGCCCTACCCCGAGATATCCACGGCGGCAATGGTTTCCCCGTCGGGGCCGCGGCTGGCCGGGCAGTTGGGCACGTCGCTGCTGTCGCTGTCGATGTCGGTGCCGGGCGGTTATGCCGCGCTGGACACCGCATGGGACGTCGTCCGCGACCAGGCCGCGAAAGCGGGCCGCCCCGAGCCCGACCGGAAGGGCTGGCGCGTGCTCGGCACCGTGCATGTGGCCGATACCCGCGATCAGGCGATCGAAGACTGCACCTACGGCCTGCAGGACTTCTCGAACTACTTCGGTGCAGCAGGTTTCGTGCCGCTGGGCAGCCGGACCGGCCCCGCACCGACGCCCCGGCAGTTCGTCGAAGACTATGCGGCCAAAGGCAATTGCTGTATCGGCACCACCGCCGACGCCATCGAGTACATCCAGGGCATGCTGGACCGGTCCGGCGGCTTCGGCGGGTTCCTGATGCTGGGCCACGACTGGGCCTCGCCGGCGGCCACGATGCACTCCTACGACCTGTTCGCCCGCGAGGTGATCCCCCATTTCAAGGGCCAGCTCACCGCGCCGCACGCCTCGCACGAATGGGCAAAAGGCCTGCGGGATCAGATGTTCGGCCGGGTCGGCGAGGCGGTGGGCAACGCGATCGCCGAGCACGTCAGCGACACGTCGGTACGGTAGAAACATGTCACGTACCGCTGCCCTGACCCTTGCCGGACTCGCGATCGCCACAGCCGTCGGCGTTGCCGGGTGCGGCTCCGACTCCGATGGCAAACCGACCACCCGCGAGGTCACCGTCGTCGGCAACGGCAAGGTGCAGGGCACGCCGGACACGCTGAACGTCACCGCATCGGTCGAGGCCACCGCGCCAGACGTCACCGCAGCCATGAATCAGACCAGCAGCCGGCAGCAGGCCGTGATCGACGCGCTGGCCGGGGCCGGTATCGACAAGAAGGACATCGCCACCAAGCAGGTCGAGCTGCAGCCCGACTATCGCGACTCCGTCATCACCGGCTACCGGGCCAGCAACACCATCGACATAAAGATCCGCAAGCTCGACACCGCGTCGCAGGTGTTGGCGAAGATCGTCACTGCCGGTGGCAATTCCACGCGCATCAGCAACGTCGCCTACTCCATCGACGACGACTCGCAGCTGGTGAAAGACGCCCGCACCCGCGCCTTCAACGACGCCAAGGACCGGGCCCAGCAGTACGCCCAGCTGTCCGGATTGAACCTGGGCAAGGTGGTCTCGATCTCCGAGGCGACCGCCGGCACCACCCCGACGCCCATGCCGGCGCCGCGGATGGCCATGGCCGAAGCCGTGCCGCTGTCCCCCGGCCAGCAGACCGTCAGCTTCTCGGTGACGGTGATCTGGGAACTCGGCTAGCCGGCAGCCGATATCTCGACCGGGATGCCGTTGAGCACCGCGGTACCCGACAACCGGTCCAAACTGGTTCCGTCGTTGAGCTGGTTGACGTTTACGCCCGGATGGCTGCTGGCGAGCTGCTGACCGGTGCCGCCGCGGTTGTGGCCCCAGCCGTGCGGCAGCGACACCACGCCGCGCCGCATCACGTCGGTCACCTCGATGGGGGCCAGCAGTTCACCGCCCGGGCCCTTGATGATCGCGACGTCGGTGAGGCCCAGGTCGGCGGCATCGTCGGGGTGAATCTGCAGGGTGCACTGGTTGGACCCACCCGAGAGCGCCGGCAGGTTGTGCATCCAGCTGTTGTTGGAGCGCAGGTGCCGCCGGCCGATGAGCAGGAAGCCACCGGCCGAGCGGCTCAGCGCCTCGCGTAGCCGCACCACGTCGGCGACGATGGGCTCGGGCGCGAGTTCGATTCTGCCGCTGGGGGTTCGGAGGACCTCGGGGATGCGCGGCTGCAGCGCGCCCAGGTCGATGCCGTGCGGATTGGCCTTGACCTTCTCGAGCGTCAACCCGCCGGGCTTGGCGCCGAACGCGTCACCGTATGCCCCGAGGCGCAACATCATGTCGAGCCGACGCTCGTAGCCGGGGCCCGCGGGGAGCATGGCGGTCAGTTCGTCGACATCCCGGCCGGCGACCGGAGAATCGGGGTCGGCCACTTCTTTGGCGAGCGTCATCGCGATCACCTGCGCGTCGACCAGCGCGGGATCCGCTTGTGCCCCAAGGCCGGACAGGATCAGGGCGAGACGCGACAGGATCTCGGCCTCGTCCGGCCGGTTGTCGAGCGGCAGCACCGGCGGTGAATAGCGCACGTTGTTGCGCACCGCGAGGTTGTTCAGCAGCACGTCGAAGTGGGGGCTCTGCGCGGGCGGGGGCGGCGGCAGGATGACGTCGGCGTGCCGCGTCGTCTCGTTGAGATAGGGGTCGACCGACAGCATGAATTCGACGCTGTCCAAAGCCTTGTCGAGCCGGTCGCCGTCCGGTGCGGAGAGCACTGGGTTCCCGGCGACGGTGATCATGGCCTTGATCTGCCCGTCGCCCGCGGTGTCGATCTCCTCGGCGAGCGCGGCGGCCGGCAGCTCGGACATCACTTCGGGATGGCCCGAGACCCGGCTGGCCCACCGTCCGGTCCGGAACCCGCGGCCGGGCTTGGGCGGCCGCGGCGCCGGGGCCGCCGCACCGAGCGGGAACATCACGCCACCGGGCCGGTCCAGGTTGCCGGTGAGGACGTTGATCACGTCGACCAACCAGCTGCCGACGGTGCCGAATTCGACTGTGGAGGTGCCGATCCGGCCGTACACGGCCGCCGTCGGCGCCGCCGCCAGCTCACGGGCCAGTTCCCGGATCTCGTCGGCGCCGATCCCGCAGGCCTGCTCGACCGCGTCGGGCGCGAAGTCGGCGGCCAGGGCCCGGACCTGCTCGACGCCGACGACGTGCTCGGCGTTCCCGCCGAGATCGACCAGACCCTCGTCGAACAGCACGTGCACGACGGCGAGCAGCAGCGCCCCGTCGGTCCCGGGCCGCGGGGCCAGGTGCCGGTCGGCGAGCTTGGCGGTCTGGGTCCGGGCCGGATCGATGACGACGAGCGTGCCGCCGCGCTTCTTCAGCGCCCGCAGCTTGCCGGGGAAGTCGGCCGCGGTGGTCACGCTGCCGTTGGACACCAGCGGATTCGCGCCGATGATCACCAGATAGTCGGTGCGGTCGAGGTCCGGCACCGCGAACGCGCCCGGGCTGCCGAACATCAGGCCCAGCGCAACGTGTTTGGGCATCTGGTCGAGCGTGCTGGCGCTGAACACCTGCCGGGTGCCCAGGCCCTTGACGATCAGCGGCGCATACAGCGCGCCCGCGATGGTGTGCGCGTTCGGGTTGCCGAGGTACACCCCGACCGATGCACCGCCGTGCGCGGCGATGACCGCACCGAGGCGTTCGGCGACGACGGCGTACGCCTCGTCCCACGTGGCCTCGGTCAGCACGCCGTCCCGGCGTACGAGCGGGCGCGTCAGCCGGTCGGGGTCGTTGTCGAGCTCACCGAAGCTGGCGCCCTTGGGGCAGATGAATCCGGCGCTGAAGACGTCGTCGTGGTCACCGCGGGCGCCCGTCACACGACCGTCGTCGATGGTGAGGGTCAGGCCGCAGGTGGCTTCACAGAAGGGGCAGATCCGGAGCGCGGTAGGCATGCCTGCGATTCTGCTCCGGCTCAGTGCCCTGAGTACACCTTCGGATCGAGCGTGCCGATGTAGGGCAGGTCCCGGTAGCGCTCATCGAAGTCGAGGCCGTAGCCGACGACGAACTCGTCGGGGATGTCGAACCCGATGTGCGCGACGTCGATCTCGGCACGCATGGCGTCGGGCTTGCGCAGCAGCGTGCAGACGCGCAGCGAACGCGGGCCGCGGGTGGCCAGGTTGCGCAGCAGCCACGACAGGGTGAGGCCGGAGTCGATGATGTCCTCGACGATCAGCACGTCACGGCCGCTGATGTCGCGGTCGAGGTCCTTGAGGATGCGCACCACGCCGGACGACGACGTCGACGACCCGTACGAGCTGACGGCCATGAACTCCAGCTGCGTCGGCAGCGGGATGGCGCGCGCCAGGTCGGTGACGAACATGACCGCGCCCTTGAGCACGGTGATCAGCAACAGATCCTGGTCGCCGGAGTCGGCGCGGTAGTCCTCGGCGATGAGCTCCGCCATCTCGGCGATGCGCGCCTGAACCTGCTCCTGCGACAGGAGAACCGACTTGATGTCACCCGGATACAGCTCCACGGCACAAGCGTGCCATGCCGCCTGGCCCAGTACCAAGACCGTCCCGCTTGCCGGTCGCTCACACGGGCCGGACGGCCACCGTGAGCAGCCCGGCGCGACGGCTGACGATGAGGCGCTGATACCGCAAACGCGAGGTCACCGCCGCCCCGCCCTGCCCGTGCCAGTCCGAGACCAGCGCATCGACGGCGCGCAGTTGGACGTCGGTGAGTGCGGTCGCTCCGACGCCCAGCAGCCAGCCGCGGATCACCCGGCGGCGCAGGGCCGCGGGGAGGTCCGCGAGTCCGGCGACAGTCAGTCCGTCGTCGGTGCGCAGTGTGGCCAGGTGACCGGCGGCCAGGGCGTCGAGCGCGTCGTTGTCCTCCCGCAGCGCCGCGGCGGTGCGGGCCAGGGCCGGCGCGACGCCGCCCGCCAGGACGTCCTCCAGCAACGGCAGCACCTCGGTGCGCAGCCGGACCCGGGTGTAACGGGGATCGGTGTTGTGCGGGTCCTGCCACGGCGTGAGTCCCAGCTCGGCGCAGACGGCTTCGGTGTCGGCGCGCCTTACCTCGAGGAAGGGCCGGCCCCATGGCGGGTCCCAAACCCGCATGCCGGCAATGGATCTCGGTCCCGAACCGCGCCCCAGCCCGAGCAGCACGGTCTCGGCCTGGTCGTCGAGGGTGTGCGCCAGCAGCACCGGCGCACCGTCGCGGGCGCCGTTCAGGGCGTCGTACCGGGCGCTGCGGGCAGCGGCTTCCGGGCCGCCGTCGGTACCGACACTGACGGAAACCACTTGGGCGTCAACGCAACCCAGTTGTCGGGCCTGCGCGGCAGCAACGGCCGCGACCTCCGCCGATCCGGATTGCAGACCGTGGTCGACGATCAGCGCCGTGGTCGGTTTGAGGGCGGCGGCGACGGCTGTCAGAGCAAGGGAGTCGGCCCCTCCGGAGAGCCCGACGCACCACCGGTCTGCCGGGTGCCGGCGCGCGAAGTCGGCCACAGCCGCGCGCAGCGGCGTCAGAGCACTCGATCGATCCATCGCCGCGGCTCATCGATTTCGGTTGGCAGCGGCAGGGTTTCGGCGTCGGTCCAGATCGCGTTGAACCGCTTCATGCCGACGGTCGCCACGACCTCGTCGACGAACTTCTTGCCACGGGTGTACTGGGCCACCTTGGCGTCGACGCCCAGCAGGGCACGGACGATCCGTTGCAGCGGAGACTGTTTGCGATGCCGACGCTCGTCGAACCGGCTGCGGATGGTGGCGACCGACGGCACCACCGCCGGGCCGACGGCGTCCATCACGTGGTCGGCATGGCCTTCCAGCAAGGTGCCGAGCACCAGCAGTTGATCGAGCGCACGCCGCTGCTCGTCGGACTGCATGATCCGCATGACGCCCAGGATGCCTTGCGAATTCGGGTCGGATTCGCCGTCACGCTGCGCCCGCACATACTCGGCCAACCGGGCGACGACGTCACCGGTGTCCAGGCCGGAGTCATCGGTCAGGACGGCCAGCGCCTGCGACATGTGGTCGGTGAGCCACGGATTCGCGCGGAACTGCACGCGGTGCGTCACCTCGTGCAGACACACCCAGAGCCGGAAGTCGGCCGGGTCGACCTTCAATTGCCGTTCGGCGGCAAGCACATTCGGCGCGACGAGCAACAACGTCCCGCCGCCGGCCGCGAACGGGTCGTACTGCCCGAGGATCGCCGACGACACGAACGCCAGCACCGCGCCCGTCTGCGCGCCGGTGATCCGCCCGGTGACCATGGCGGCAAGGCCTGTGGCACTTGAGGTTTCACCGCCCGTCATGACCCGCATGGACTCGGTCGCGGCGCGCACCCAGTCCTGCCGGTCGACGACGCGGGCCGACGGCACCCGCTCGCCTTCACCGAGCAGCGTCACCTCCCGTACCGGAAGCTCGGCACGGCGGGCCGAATCGGCGAGCTGCTCACGCACCTGGTTGCGGGTGTAGTCGGTGGTCGCCGGTTCCGGCCGGGTCAGCTTGACGCCGACGGTGGCGGCGAAGCCCCAGTCGACGGAGCGACCGACGGTCGGGGTCCGGCTCACGAGCCGCACCCGCAGGACCGGAACGCCGCAGCCAGGGCGTCCAGCGCGGTGCGTCCCTCCGGACCGGCGTTGTTCGAGATGAGCGCGAACGTCAGGACCCGTCCGCTCTGATCGGTGACGACGCCCGCCAGCGCGTTGGTCCCGGTCAACGAGCCGGTCTTGGCCCGCAGGTACCCGGCGGACGGGGTGTCGACGTAGCGGTTCCACAGCGTGCCGCTGCCACCGGCGATCGGCAGGACGTCGAGCAGCGGGCGCAGCCGGGGCTCGCTGTTGCCCGCGGCGGCGTTGACCACGTCGTCCAGGACCGTCGCGGTCAGCCGGTCGTTGACCGACAGGCCGCTGGCGTCGAACAGCGTCGCGCCCGACGTCGTCAGGCCCGCTTTCGACAGCTGCCCGAGCACGCCGCGGACCCCGCCGTCGAAGCTCTGGGGCAGGTTCACCGCGGCGGCGACCTCGCGGCCGATCGACTCCGCCATCACGTTGTCGGACGCCCACATCATCTCGCGCAGCCGCTCGATCAGCGGCGGGGACTGCACCGCACCGAGCTGCTGGCCACCGGTCGCCGGCGTGGTCCGGACCGTCACGTTCGCCGGGTCGATCTTCAGCGCCATGGCCAGTGCCCGCCCGGCGTCGAGGGCCGGCGTGGTCGAGCGCCTGGACTCGACGGTGGTGGGCTGGATGCGGCCGGCGTCGATCATCACCGACTGGATCGGCGCGAAGTCGCCGCCGTCGATGTCGGCGACGTCCCAGCCCGGCGCCATGGTCGGGCCGGAGTAGAGGCTGACGTCGACCTGAACGGCGCGCGGGGTGACCCCGGCCTTGCGGACCTGGTCCGCCAGATCAGAGATACGGGCCGCGTCGCCGTACCAGGTGTCGGTACCGGGCGGCGCCGCCGACAGCGTCGGATCGCCGCCGCCCTTGAGCACCACCACGCCCGGAGCATCGCCGGACAGGACCGTGGTGGTCAGCCGGGCATTGCGATCGAGGGTGAGCAGTGCCGCGGCCGCGGTCAAGGTCTTGTTGGTCGAGGCGGGCTGCAGCGGAACGTTCTCGCTCAGCGCCCACAGCTGCGCGCCGGTGATGGCGTCGGTGACACGGCCCCCGAGCAGGCCGAGATTCGGGTTGGCCGCCAGCGGCGCCAGGACGGCGGCCAGCTGCGCGGGCACCGGTTGCGCGGCCGCATCGGACACCGGCTGCACCCTGGGCTGCGCCGTGACGAGCGCGGGTTGCGGCCTGACGCTCGCACCGGCCGCCGGGGTGGCCTCGTGCCGCGTCATCACCGCGGCCGCTGCCACCAGCGCGGCAACCAGCACCAGAACTGCCACACCGATCACCACGTGGGTCGATCGGCGCCACCGGGTGGGCCGCATATTGCTCCTGAACTCGTACGGGTCACTCAGCAGGGTATCGCTCGTCTAAGGTGTAGCCGGTTATCAGCACAGAGCTAAGGAGTCTCCCGGTGGAGCACGAAGTCGTCATCGAGATCCCCAAGGGTTCGCGTAACAAGTACGAAGTGGACCACGAGACCGGCCGGGTGAAGCTCGACCGCTACCTGTTCACCCCCATGGGCTACCCCACCGACTACGGGTTCTTCGAGAACACCCTCGGCGAGGACGGCGACCCGCTGGACGCGCTGGTGCTGCTGACCGAGTCGGTATTCCCGGGTTGCATCGTCGACGCCCGCCCGGTCGCCATGTTCAAGATGACCGACGAGGCCGGCGGCGACGACAAGCTGCTGTGCGTGCCAGCCGGTGACCCGCGCTGGGACAACGTCCAGGACCTGAGCGACATCTCGCAGTTCGAGCTGGACGCCATCAAGCACTTCTTCGTCCACTACAAGGACCTGGAGCCGGGCAAGTTCGTCAAGGCTGCCGACTGGGTCGGCCGTAAAGAGGCCGAAGAAGAGCTGGCCCGCTCGATCGCCCGGTTCGAAGAGCAAGAACACTAGTCTTTCGTCGGTCCTGACCCGCCGTATCCTGGAGTTCAGCGGCGGGGCAGGAATTCGGGGATGGGATGGTTTTCAGCAAC
>NZ_JMHT01000001.1 GCF_001905655.1 Mycobacterium sp. ST-F2 | reverse complement strand
CACCTCAGCCCCGTCCCCGAATTCCCACCACCCCAGGGGACTTAGCCGCGAGAGCTTGAAGAAGAGCTTGCGCATGCCCGGTACATCGGTCCCGGAGCGGTTGACCAACTCCTGGAACATCTGGATGTGGTTGCACTCTTCGGTCATCTCGTGCAGCGCGTACCGGAACTCGGGGGAGTTGTTGGGCAGCTTCATGATGAAGGCCATCAGCCCGCGGATCAGGATGCTCTCGAACGCCGCGCCCACCTTGACGGTGTTGAGCGTGCGCCAGCGGCCGATCTCGATCTGCCGCTCCAGCGGCTGGCTCTGGTACCACTCCGTGGCACCCAGCGGGTCGATGGTGGGGGACAGCACCCACCGCGGATCGTGCGGGTCGATCGCCATATCGGGCGAATCCCACGCGATGTCGAGGTAGGGGTCGAAGCGGCGTCGGACCGAGCCTTCGGACAACACGTCGAGGAGGTTCTGGTAACCGGGCTCCATTGCCTGAGTCATGCCGCCAATTTACCGGGAACAGCGGTCCCAGTAAATACCTGACTTTCGTCAGCTGAGTGTTGGGTTGTGTTCGAGATTTCGCACATTTGTCGCACACAGGCCAACACTCGACCGAGGTGGAACCGGGAGCGTCCCGCGGCCGTCATATCCGGTATGCCTTTTCTGGGGACCGAGGCGCTCGCTGCGGGCAGGGTCAATCGATACCAGCTCAGGACCCGATATGACACAGTGCACCGCAACGTCTACGTTGCCCGTGGTCAGAAGCTCACGCCCGTCGACAAGGCCGTCGCGGCCTGGCTGTGGTCCGAGCGCAGGGCAACCGCTGTCGGGCTGTCGGCCGCCGCCCTGCACGGTTCGTTGTGGATCGATGCGAGGCATCCCGCAGAGCTCAACCAGGCGAGCAGAACGCGGCCACCTGGCATTCTCATCCGCAGCGACACGTTGGCTGACGACGAGATATGCCAAGTGCGGGGCATCAACCTCACGACGCCGGCAAGGACGGCATTCGACCTCGGGCGACGAAAAGGGCAGACGGTCGCCGTAATCCGGGTAGACGCCTTGCTCCAGGCCACCGAGTTGAAAATCCCTGAAGTGCAAGCACTCGCCGGTCGCCATCCCGGAGTTCGAGGACTGAGGCAACTAGAGCAGGTGCTTGACCTTGCCGACCATGGCGGGGAGTCGCCGCAGGAGACTCGGCTGCGACTGTTGTTCACGGCCGAGGGCATGCGTCCGACGCGCACGCAGATCGAGGTGTTCGACGGTCGATACCTGGTGGGGCGTATCGATATGGGCTGGCCGGAATGGAAGGTCGGCGTCCAGTACGACGGCATTCAGCACTGGGAAGATCCGCGTCGGCGGACCCGCGATATCGACCAAGACGTGGAGTACCGGGATCTCGGGTGGCGCATTGTTCGTGTCGGCGCCGACCTGCTGCGTGCCCGTCCGGGGACCATCATTGCCCGGACCCAGGCTGAGCTACGCGCGGCGGGTTGGCCCCGCTAACGAAAGTTGGCTTGTGTTCGAGAATTTCGATGAATCTCGAACACAAGCCAACGCTCGACGCAAAACGCCCTAGCGGGCAAACATCAAGGCGCGCTTGACTTCCTGGATCGCCTTGGTCACCTGGATGCCGCGGGGGCAGGCCTCGGTGCAGTTGAAGGTGGTGCGGCAGCGCCACACCCCGTCGACCTCGTTGAGGATGTCGAGCCGCTCGGCGGCGGCCTCGTCACGCGAGTCGAAGATGAACCGGTGCGCGTTGACGATGGCGGCGGGGCCGAAGTACGAGCCCTCGCTCCAGTACACCGGGCACGAGGTGGTGCAGCAGGCGCACAGGATGCACTTGGTGGTGTCGTCGAAGCGGGCGCGGTCGGTCTGCGACTGGATGCGCTCACGGGTCGGGGGGTTGCCCGACGTGATGAGGAACGGCTTGACGGCGCGGTACGCGTCGAAGAACGGCTCCATGTCCACCACGAGGTCCTTCTCCACGGGCAGGCCGCGGATGGGTTCGATGGTGATGGTCAGGTCCTTGCCGGGCTTCTTCGGCAGCAGGTCGCGCATGAGGACCTTGCAGGCCAGCCGGTTCACACCGTTGATCCGCATGGCGTCCGAACCGCACACACCGTGCGCGCAGGACCGGCGGAACGTCAGCGTGCCGTCCAGGTAGCCCTTCACGTACAGCAGCAGGTTGAGCAGCCGGTCGCTGGGCAGGCAGGGGACGCGGAAGCTCTGGAAGCCGGCGGCGTCCGGGTTCTCCGGGTTGAACCGGGCGATCTTGAGCGTGACCATGACGGCGCCATCGGGCACCGGGGGCAGCGGCGGATCGCCGGCTTCGGGCTTGTCGAGAACAGCAGTCATGTCAGTACTTCCGTTCCATCGGCTGGTACCGGGTCTGGACGACGGGCTTGTAGTCCAACCGGATATCGGACAACAGGTCGGCGCCCTGCTTGTAGGCCATGGTGTGGCGCATGTAATTGGTGTCGTCGCGGTCCGGGTAGTCCTCGCGGGCGTGGCCGCCACGTGATTCCTTGCGGTTGAGCGCACCGACGACGGTGACCTCGGCCAGCTCGAGCAGGAAGCCCAGTTCGATGGCCTCGAGCAGGTCGCTGTTGTAGCGCTTGCCCTTGTCGTGCACCGTGATTCGGCTGTACCGCTCCTTCAGTGCGTGGATGTCCGTCAGCGCCTGCTTGAGGGTCTCCTCGGTGCGGAACACGGCGGCGTTGTTGTCCATCGACTGCTGCAGCGCCGTGCGGATGTCGGCGACGCGCTCGTTGCCGTGGTCGGACAGGATGTCGCCGACCCAGCCCACGACCATGTCGGCCGGGTTGTCCGGCAGGTCGACGTAGTTGTGGTTCTGCGCGTACTCGGCGGCCGCGATGCCGGCGCGACGGCCGAACACGTTGATGTCGAGCAGCGAGTTGGTGCCCAGGCGGTTGGCGCCGTGCACCGAGACGCAGGCGCACTCGCCGGCGGCGTACAGGCCCGGCACGATGTTGACGTTGTCGCGCAGCACCTGGCCGTTGATGGTGGTCGGGATACCGCCCATGACGTAGTGGCACGTCGGGTACACCGGCACCAGTTCGGTGACGGGGTCGACGCCCAGATAGGTGCGGGCGAATTCGGTGATGTCCGGAAGCTTGGCCTCCAGCACCTCTTCGCCGAGGTGGCGCACGTCGATGTAGACGTAGTCCTTGTTGGGTCCGGCGCCGCGGCCCTCGAGGACCTCGAGCACCATCGAGCGGGCCACGATGTCACGCGGCGCCAGGTCGACGATGGTGGGGGCGTAGCGCTCCATGAAGCGTTCGCCTTCGGCGTTGAGCAGTCGCCCACCTTCACCACGCACGGCTTCCGAGATCAGGATGCCCAGGCCGGCCAGACCTGTCGGGTGGAACTGGTGGAACTCCATGTCCTCCAAGGGAAGTCCCTTGCGGAAGATGATGCCCAGGCCGTCACCGGTGAGGGTGTGGGCGTTGGAGGTGGTCTTGTACATCCGGCCCGAGCCGCCCGTGGCGAAGACGATCGCCTTGGCGTGGAAGATGTGGATGTCGCCGGTGGCCAGCTCGTAGGCGATGATGCCGGTGGCGACGGGGCCGCCGGCGGTCTCGGTGAGGACCACGTCGAGCGCGTAGAACTCGTTGAAGAACTGGACGTCGTGCTTGACGCAGTTTTGGTACAGCGTCTGCAGGATCATGTGGCCGGTGCGGTCGGCGGCGTAGCAGGCGCGGCGGACCGGGGCCTTGCCGTGGTCACGGGTGTGACCGCCGAAGCGACGCTGGTCGATGCGGCCCTCGGGCGTCCGGTTGAACGGCATGCCCATCTTCTCGAGGTCCAGCACGGCGTCGATGGCTTCCTTGCACATGACCTCGACGGCGTCCTGGTCAGCGAGGTAGTCGCCACCCTTGACGGTGTCGAAGGTGTGCCACTCCCAGTTGTCGTCCTCGACGTTGGCGAGCGCAGCACACATGCCACCCTGCGCGGCGCCGGTGTGTGAACGCGTCGGGTACAGCTTGGTCAGCACGGCGGTGCGCACGCGCGGGCCGGCTTCCACTGCCGCGCGCATGCCTGCGCCACCGGCACCGACGATGACGACGTCGTAGCGATGTTCCTGAATCATCCTGCGAGCCCCTATTTGATGTTCGCGTCGAAGGTGACGAGCACGTAGCTGCCCAGCACCAGGGTGAATCCGGTGGCCAGCAGCAGAATCGAGTTCAGCCAGAACTTGGTGGTGTTCTTGCGGGCGTAGTCACCGATGATGGTGCGCATGCCGTTGGCGCCGTGCACCAGCGCCAGCCACAGCAGCGCCATGTCCCAGATCTGCCAGAACGGGGAGGCCCAGCGCTGTGCGACGTAGTTGAAGTCGATGCGGTAGACGCCGTTCTGCCAGATCAGCCCGATGAACAGGTGACCGAGGGCGAGCAGCACCAGCGCCGCGCCGGAGAAGCGCATGAACAACCAGGCGTACTTCTCGAAGTAAGGGATGCCACGGGCGCGCCGGGGCGCGCGCGGGTGATCGAGGGCGGCGGGGCGGTCGTGCTCGCGCTCCATGACCGGGGCCGGACGGCCCCCGCGGCGCGCCTCAGCGGCGCCGGAATCGGTATGAGTGGTCACTTGAGCCACCCGTAGTGCTCAACCATGTGCATGCCCTCTACCCCAACTGCGGCGATGACGACCGCGATCCAGATGGCCAGGATGGTCCACAGCATGACCCGCTGGTACTTGGGCCCCTGCTGCCAGAAGTCGATCAGAATGACTCGCACGCCGTTGAGGGCGTGGTACAGCACCGCCGCGACCAGGCCCATCTCCATGAACCCGATGATCGGCGTCTTGTAGGTGTTGATCACCTCGTTGTAGGCCTCGGGGCTGACCCGGACCAGTGCCGTGTCCAGAACATGGACCAGCAAGAAGAAGAAGATGGTGGCACCGGTGATGCGGTGTAGCACCCAGGACCACATGCCCGGGTCTCCGCGATACAGGCTCCGTCGCTTCTGGGATGAACGCGGCGCGGGTATGGCGGAATCCGCGGCTGCCGCTGTACTCATTTCGACCTCCAACGCCGTCGGTGGACGCATGACTCGGCAGCAACTTTTTCGCGTGCCGAGCCCAAACCTCGGGGCGACTCTAATCCCAATTTGCGCACAGTCAGAACTACCGTGTGGGGGGAATGGTGAACCCGCGTCGGAAATTAGGTTTGCCTACATTTACTTACTGAGTGGTCGAGTCGAGCCTCGGGGCGGTGTCGGGGCGCTGGGAGCGGGGTGTCGACGATGCCGGAAATTGACTGGAACCTGTTGCGGGACAAGGCAGCAGGTGTTTCCCGGGGTGCCTATGCACCCTATTCGAAGTTCCCGGTCGGGGCGGCGGCGCTGGTTGACGACGGCCGAATCGTGGTGGGCTGCAATGTGGAGAATGTCTCATATGGGCTTGGCCTCTGTGCCGAGTGCGCTGTGGTCTGCGCCCTACATTCCAGTGGTGGCGGGCGGCTGCTCGCGCTGGCGTGTGTGGACGGTTCCGGCGCGGTGCTGATGCCATGTGGACGGTGCCGGCAAGTGCTCCTCGAGCACGGTGGGCCGACCATGTTGATCGACCATGCGTCGGGTCCGCGGCCGCTTGCCGAACTGCTGCCCGACGCCTTCGGGCCGGATGACCTGAACCGCCGGTAACGCCAAGCGGGCCAACACTTCTGGTTACCGACGAGTAACTTGGTTAGCATGCGGGGTGTGTCGCACCTCGATGCCCCGACCGTCATCCGGACCAAACGCGACGGCGGCGTGTTGTCCGACGCCGCGATCGACTGGGTGATCGACGGCTACACGCACGGCCGGGTCGCCGACGCGCAGATGTCGGCCCTCCTGATGGCCATCTTCCTGCGCGGCATGACACCGGCCGAGATCGCCCGCTGGACCGCGGCCATGGTCGACTCGGGGGAGCGCTTCGACTTCACCGACCTGCGGCGCGACGGGCGCCCCCTCGCCCTGGTGGACAAACACTCGACCGGCGGTGTCGGCGACAAACTCACCATCCCGCTGGTGCCCGTGATCCTGGCCTGTGGTGGCGCCGTCCCGCAGGCGGCGGGCCGCGGCCTCGGACACACCGGTGGCACTCTGGACAAGCTGGAGGCAATCCCCGGCTTCACCGCCGAGCTGTCCAAAGACAGTATCCGCCAACAACTTTGCGACGTGGGTGCTGCCATCTTCGCGGCCGGGGACCTGGCGCCCGCCGACCGCAAGATCTACGCCCTGCGCGACGTCACGGGTACGACGGAATCCCTGCCCCTCATCGCCAGCTCGATCATGAGCAAGAAACTGGCCGAGGGCGCCCGCTCACTGGTGCTGGACGTCAAGGTCGGTCGCGGCGCGTTTCTCAAGACCGAGGCGGAGTCACGGGAGCTGGCGCGCACCATGGTGGACCTCGGCACTGCCTACGGCGTCCCGACCCGGGCACTGCTGACGGACATGGACCGGCCGCTGGGCCGCGCCGTCGGCAACGCGGTCGAGGTCGCCGAGTCACTGGACGTGCTGGCCGGCGGTGGCCCGGAGGACGTGGTCGCGCTGACCATCGCGTTGGCTCGCGAGATGCTCGACGTGGCCGGCATCGACGGCGTCGACCCGGCCCAGACCCTGACCGACGGCACCGCGATGGACCGCTTCCGGGAGTTGATCGCCGCGCAGGGCGGTGACCCAGAGGCGCCGCTGCCGCTGGGAGCCCACACCGAGACCGTCGTCGCGACGCGTGGCGGGGTCATGGGCGACATCGACGCCATGGCGGTCGCGATGGCGGTGTGGCGCCTCGGCGCGGGGCGGGCCCAGCCGGGCGATCCGGTGCAGGCCGGCGCGGGGCTGTACCTGCACCGCCGCAGCGGCGAGCCCGTCGCCGCGGGGGAGACGCTGTTCACGCTCTACACCGAGACCCCCGAGCGGCTGCCGTCAGCTCTGGCGGAACTCGAGGGTGGCTGGTCCGTCAGCGACGACCAGCCATCCTCGAGGCCGTTGGTGCTCGACCGGATCGTCTAGCTAGCTCTGGATTCCCGGCTGGCCGTTCTGGCCCGGGGTGCCGGCGACACCCGGAGTGCCCTTGGGAGCGGTCCCGCCGGTTCCAGCGGGACCGCCCGTGCCGGCCGCGCCTGCGGTGGCGCCGTTTGATCCGTTGCCTCCGTTACCGCCCTTGCCGCCGTTGCCGCCGTTGCCGCCGTCGCCAGCGATGGACCCGCCGGTTCCACCGTTGCCGCCGGTGCCGCCGGTGCCGCCATTGCCCGCGAGCTGGCCCGCGCCGGAGTTGCCCGAACCGGAGTCGGCATTGCCGCCGTTACCGCCCATGCCGCCGTTGCCGTACTTGCCGCCGTTGCCGCCGGCGCCGCCCTTGCCGCCGGCGGTGCCGGTACCGGTGCCGTTGAAGCTGTAGCCGTTGCCACCCTTACCGCCGCTGCCGTTGCCCTTCAGGACGGTCGTGGCGCCGTTCGCGCCGTTCGTTCCCCGGTTGCCGGCGAGGCCGCCGCCGAAGCCCTCGTAGCCGAGCGCGCCGCCGGCTCCGTTCAGACCGGCCGTGCCGCCGTCGCCGCCCTTGCCGCCGTTGACATTGCCGGCAGTTCCGTCCGCGCCGTCCGCACCATTCGCGGCAAGGCCGGCGTTGCCGCCCTTGCCGCCGTTGCCTCCGCTGCCGTTGCGGCCCAGGAAGACCGACGAGTTGCCGCCCCAGCCGCCGTAGCCGCCGGCACCGCCGTTGCTGCCGTCGCCGCCCTTGCCGCCGTTGCCGCTGGCGGCTGTCGCGGCGGCGCCACCCGCCGCCCCGGCGCCGGCGTCGCCGCCGTTACCGCCCTTGCCGCCGCTCGAGATGTAGCTGTTGGCTCCGGCGCTGCCGCCGTGGCCGCCTGCCCCGCCGTCGCCGCCCTTCGTGGCGTTGCCGCCATTGGCTGCGGCGTCGGTACCGCCGCCGACTCCGGCGGTACCTGCCGTGCCGGCGACACCGTTGCCGCCGTTGCCGCCGTTGCCGCCGGTGCTCAGCCAGGCCCACTGGCCGGTGTTGCCGCCCCAGCCGCCGTCGCCGCCTTTTCCGCCCGGTGCGGTCGCGGAGACGCCGTTGCCGCCGTGGCCGCCGTTGCCCCAGAAGAGGCCACCGTTGCCGCCGTCACCGCCGTCGGCGCCGGGCGCCACGCCGTTACTGCCGTTGCCGCCGTGCCCGAACAGCACTGCGCTGGCCCCGCTGCCACCGCCAAAACCGTTGCCGCCGTTGCCCAACAGGCCGCTGCGTCCGCCGTTGCAGATGGTGGCGCAGGTGGCGGCGGTGTAGCTGAATCCGTTGCCCAGCAGGATGCCCGCGTTGGGATGGTCGGCGGTGCCGTTGCCGATGAAGAACGACACGACGCGGCCGCCCTCGGTGACGACGGTGTGTGCCGAGTTGCGCAGATCGCGGCCGATCGAGGACAGCAACCCGGTGGTCATCGCGACCATCGGCGCCAACGGATTCGGTGCCGTGAACGGGGTGGCGGCCAGGGACGTCGCGGTGCGCGTACCGAAGTTCGCGGTGGCGCCGGCCGGCTGCGCGGAGAAGACCGCGGCGGTCGGGGCAGCTGCCGTCGGCTTCGGCGACGTTGCCCCGGCCGGGGCGGCATCCGCTGCCGGCGCGGCTGCCGGAGCCTTTGTCGGCGCGGGGCTTCCGGTCTTGGTCGCGGGCTTGGTCTTCGGAGTAGACGACGTCGGCTTGGTCGCCGCAGTGCTGCCGGGCTGCTGCGCGGACGGCGCGGATGACTTGTCCTTGGCGGGTGAGTTCTTGTTCTTCTGGATGCGCTTGGTGGTCTTGGGCTTCGGCGACTCGGAGGCGCCGGAGCCGTCGCCCGCCTTCGACGGTGCAGCAGAGCCCGGCCCCTGGCCGGACGGGGCGGACGAAGAAGACGACGAGGACGAGGAGCCACCACCGTCGCTGCCACCGGTCTGCGCTGACGCCATGGCCGCCGGAGCCAGCAGTGCTGCCCCGATGCCGACTGCCGCGGCGCCGGCACTCAACCATCCCGTCACCGGCAACGCCCGTACTTCGCGCTGCTTCCGATGTGCACCTGCCACTGCTTCCCCCTCAGTTCGAGAATCTCGCTTACCCGCTGTATTGATCAGCTCGGCTAGATTTACGCACAGGCAACATCCAGGATTGTGCATACCGGTAAATTTCCCGGAATCTGGACGGCCTCAGCTGATTCGCGGTGGGTGAAAACGCCATTCATGGCCCTGTGACGTGTCCGCCGCTAGGGTCATCCGCATGGCTGACGACGCTCTGCTCGACTTCGAACGCTCCGACTTCACCTACAACGGCACGACCCGCACCGTTTACCGCCGCGGCACCGGTCCGGCCGTCATCGTGATCGCCGAGATCCCGGGCATCACACCCAAGGTTCTCGACTTCGCCCGCAAGGTCGCCGACCTGGGATGTACCGCCGTTCTGCCGCACCTCTTCGGGATTCCGGGACTGGACCCCAACGCCAGCAATCTGGCCGCGCTCAAGGGCATGGCGTCAGTGGTGCCGGCGTGCGTCAGCAAGGAGTTCACCCTCCTCGCCACCGGTAAGACGTCGCCTGTGGTCGACTGGCTGCGGGCACTGGCGCGGTCCGAGCACGAACGCTGCGGCGGCCCCGGCGTGGGCGCCATCGGCATGTGCTTCACCGGCGGCTACGCCCTGGCGATGGCGACGGACGACGTCATCCTGGCCCCGGTGCTGTCGCAGCCGTCGATGCCGATCGGCCTGACCGCCAAACAGCGCCGCAACATCGACATCTCACCGGCCGACCTGGAGGTCGTCAAAGGCCGGTGTGCCCGCGGGCTCAACGTCATCGGCATGCGGTTCAAGGGCGACAAGCTGGTTCCGGCAGAGCGTTTCGACTTCCTGCGTGAGCAGCTGGGCGACGCCTTCATCGCTGTCGAGCTCGACGACGCCGACGCCAATCCGGATGCCCGGCTGCCACCGCACTCGGTGGTCACCGAGCACCTGATCGACGAGCCGGGCCAGCCCACGCGAGCCGCTCTGGACCAGGTGCTGGACCTGTTCCGGACACGGCTGCTGACGGCGACGGAACCCGCGGGCTAAAACCCGTCATCCGGCGCAAGATGGACGAATGACCATCCTGACGCTGGATCAGATCAAGCAGGCCCCGAAAGCGCTGTTGCACGATCACCTGGACGGCGGTCTGCGCCCCGCCACGGTGGTGGAGCTGGCCGAGCAGAGCGGCTACGGCGACCTGCCCACCATGGACGTCGATGAACTGGCCATGTGGTTCCGGACCCAGGCGCACAGCGGGTCGCTGGTTCGCTACCTGGAGCCGTTCGCGCACACCGTCGGTGTCATGCAGACCACCGACGCGCTGTACCGCGTCGCGTACGAATGCGTCGAGGATCTGGCGGCCGACAACGTCGTCTACGCCGAGGTGCGGTTCGCGCCCGAACTGCACATCGCCGGCGGACTGGTGCTGGACGAAGTCGTCGACGCGGTGCTGGCCGGATTCGCGGACGGTGAGAAGGCGGCGGCCGCGGCCGGGCAGGCGACGACGGTCCGCTGTCTGGTCACCGCCATGCGGCATGCCGCCCGGTCGCGCGAGATCGCCGAGTTGGCGATCCGGTTCCGCGACCGGGGCGTGGTCGGCTTCGACATCGCCGGTGCCGAGGCCGGTTACCCTCCGACCCGCCACCTCGATGCCTTCGAGTACATGCGAGGCAACAACGCGCGCTTCACGATTCACGCCGGTGAGGCCTTCGGCCTGCCGTCCATCCATGAGGCCATCGCCTACTGCGGCGCCGACCGGCTGGGGCACGGTGTGCGCATCGTCGACGACGTCGAGGCGTTGCCCGACGGCGCGTTCCGGCTCGGCCGGGTGGCAAACATCGTGCGGGACAAGCGAATTCCGCTGGAGATGTGCCCGAGCAGCAACGTGCAGACCGGCGCGGCGGCGAGCATCGCCGAGCACCCGTTCGACCAGTTGGCCCGGCTACGGTTCCGCGTCACCGTCAATACCGACAACCGCCTGATGAGCGACACCACCATGACGCAGGAGATGGCGCACCTGGTGGACGCGTTCGGCTACGGCTGGACCGACCTGCAGCGGTTCACCATCAACGCCATGAAGTCGGCGTTCATCCCGTTCGATGAGCGGCTGGCGATCATCGACGACATCATCAAACCGCGTTACGCCGTGCTGGTCGGGTAGCTGTCGGTCGGGTCGTCGTCGACGAAGCCGGACCGGCCGGCCGCGCCCGCGGACACCGGCTCCTGCTGAGCGGGCTGCTGGAACGCCTTGGGCACGAACTTCTCGGTGTTGTACCTGCCGCGCGGGTGCACCACCTGCGGCCACCAGAACCAGCGGCCGAGCAGCACCGCGATGGACGGCATGAGCAGCGACCGCACGATGAAGGTGTCGATCAGCAGGCCGATGGCGATGGTCGACCCCATCTGCGCCAGCACGATCAGCTTGCTGGCCATCATGCCGGCCATGGTGGCCGCGAACACCAGGCCCGCGGAGGTGACGACGCCGCCGGTGCCGGCCATGGACCGGATGATGCCGGTCTTCAGCCCGGCGTGGATCTCGTCCTGGAACCGGGAGACCAGCAGCAGGTTGTAGTCCGAGCCGACGGCCAACAGGATGATGACCGACATCAGCATGACCAGCCACTGCACCTGGATTCCGAACAGGTCCTGCCACAGCAGCACCGAGATGCCGAACGACGCGGCGATGGAGCTGGCGGCGGTGCCGACGATGGTCAGTGCCGCGACGGCGCTGCGCGTCAGGATCAGCATGATCATGAAGATGAGCGTCAGCGACGAGATCACGGCGATCATCAGGTCGTAACGGGCGCCGTCGGCCATGTCCCGGTAGGTCGCCGCGACGCCGCCGAGGTAGATCTTGGCGTCCGACAGCGAGGACATCTTCAGGGCCTCTTGTGCGGCCTTGCGTTCGGACGCGACCCGGTTGATGCCGTCGACGGTTGCCGGGTCGCTCTGATGCGTGATGAACATGCGCGCCGACTTGCCGTCCGGCGACATGAACATCTTCAGCCCGCGCTGGAAGTCCGGGTTCTGGAAGGCCTCCGGCGGCAGATAGAACAGGTCGTCGTTCTTGGCGCCGTCGAAGGCGGCGCCCATCGACAGCGCGGTGTCGTTCATGGCCTGCGTCTGGTCGATGAGGGCCTTCTGCGAGTTGTACGACGCCAGCGAGAGATCGCGGCTGGTCTTCATCGACGCGATGGACTGCGGGAGCAGCGCCGTCAGCTTCGGTGCCAGGTCGGCCAGCTTGTCGGTGTTGACCTGGACGTCGCCGGTCCGGTCGGTCAGCTCGTCGATGCCGTCCAGGGAGTCGAACACCGACCGCATCGCCGCGCACATCGGGATGTCGAAGCAGTGTGGTTCCCAGTAGAAGTAGTTGCGCATCGGCCGGAACTGGTCATCGAAGTTGGCGATGTTGTTCCGCATCTCCTCGGTGACCTCGAGGAGCGCCTGCGACTTACGGGCCGAGTCCTGCGTCAGCTTGGTCTGCTCGAGCGAGAGCGCGTACTGCTTCTCGAGGATGCTGATCGACACGTTGGTCGCATCGATCATCCGTAGCTGGTCTTCCAGCTGCTTGCGCTGGAACGGCAGGTTCATGTTGCTGGTCTGGCCCGAGACGCTCGTCTGGAACGGGATCGAGCTGTGCTGGATGGGGATGCCCAGCGGCCGGGTGATGCTCTGCACCATCGCGATGCCGTCGGTGTGCATCACGTTGCTCGCAATCTTGTTCAGCACCAGCATGTCCGCGGAATTGCGCATGTCGTGCGTGGACTCGACCATCAGGATGTCGGGGTTCATGCGGGCCTGCGTGAAGTGCCGGTCGGCGGCGGCGAAGCCGACGTTCACCGGGGCGTCCTCAGGCAGGTAGTAGCGGTCGTTGTACGCCGGCTTGTAGCCCGGGATGGCGACGATGCCGACCAGCACGACGAACAGGCTGGCCACCAGAATCGGTGCGGGCCACCGCACCACGGCCGTGCCGATGCGGCGCCAGAAGCGGCTCTGCGGCGGCCGCTTGGACTCGTACATGCCGACCCGGCTGCCGAGGTAGAGGACGGCCGGGCCGAGCGTGACCGAGATGGCCACGACGACGAGCATGCCGATGGCGACCGGGGCGCCCATGGTGGTGAAGTACGGCAGACGGCAGAAGCTCAGGCAGTACGTCGCGCCGGCGATGGTCAGTCCGGAACCCACGATGACGGGCGCGACGGACTTGAAGGTCGCGTAGTACGAGTCGTCCCGGTCCAGGCCCATGCCACGGTCCTCGCGGTACCGGCCGAAGATGAAGATGCCGTAGTCGGTCGCCGCGGCGATGGCCAGCATGGTCAGGATGTTGCCCGCGAAGGTCGTCAGCCCGAAGACGTCGTGGGTGGCGAGCACCGCGACCACGCCGCGCGCCGTCAGCAGCGCGAGGAACGTCAGGAACAGCTGGACCAGGGTGGTCCGGATCGAGCGGTAGACCACCAGCAGCATGCCCGCGATGGCGGCAAGGGTGATCAGCGTGATCATGACCAGGCTCGCGTTGCCGATGACGTGCATGTCATCGGTCAGTGCGGCAGGACCGGCGACGTGCGCCTGGACCCCGGGCGGGGCCTTGGTCTCCTCGATGACCTTGCGGACGGCGTCCACGCCTTCGTTGGCGAGCGTCATGCCCTGCTCGCCGGCGAGGTTGATCATCACGTACGACGCCTTGCCGTCGGCGCTCTGCGCGCCGGCCGCCGTCAGCGTGTCGCCCCAGAAGTCCTGGATGTGCTGGATGTGCTCGGGGATCTTCTGCAACTTGCGGATGATCTCGTCGTAGTACGCGTGGGCGTCCGGGCCCAGTGGTTCCTTGCCCTCGACGACGATCATGATGGTGCTGTTGGAGTTGAACTCCTGGAAGTTGGCGCCCATCAACTTCATCGCGTGCATCGAGGGGGCGTCCTCGGGCGCCATCGGTGCGGCGTGCAGCTCGCCGACGACCTCCAGCGGCGGCGCGATGACGTTCACCAGAACGGCGATGCCGAGCCAGAACAGGATGATCGGCACCGACAGGATGCGCAGCGCGTGGGCGAACTTGGGTCGCTTTTCCGCAGTCTTGTGTTGTGTCTCAAGTGTTTCGGTCATGCGGACTTCACCAGGCAGTAGGTCTGGGCGTTGACGCCGTCGGCTGACTTCTCTTCGCGGACGGTGCCGTTGACCGTGACGCGGCAACCGATGTGGCCGCTGCTGCGCTCACTGTTGCTGCGGGCCATCAGGTTCGCACTGACGGTGGGCAGGGTGGTGGACAACGTGACGGACCACGGCAGCGAAGCGTTGACGGCGTGCACGTTGGCATCCGGGTCGAAGTAGCTGATGTCGGCCGAGCTTCCCGGCGGTCCGTAGACCTCGTACACCACGACCTTGGGGTTGAACTGGACGATCTCGATGCCCGCACCGGCATTCGCGTTCAGGTTCTGCGACCCGAACTTGGTGTGCAGCCGGGACACCACGAGGCCCGACACCGCCAACACGGCCACCAGAAGAAGCGGTATCCACACCTTCTTCAGCAGGCCCATCGAGAACGACCGCACCCGACCACCTTTCGTTCAACCCGCTGACCGAAACCCCGACGATCAGGCTGCTGCCCTCGCCTGCGCAGCAGGCGGTTCCGCTCACTCAGCGGATTCTTGGGAAATTCTTACGCCTTGCTAACTAATTTTGCAACGCGGCGTCGTTGTGTGTCGGCTGTGAACGCGGGCGGTGGTCGGGTGACGTGGCGTGTCAGTCGGACAGAACGGCCCGCAGCGCGTCGGCGAATTCGCCGGGCGCGCTCATGAAGCCACCGTGATCTCCGGGGAAGATGACGGGCTCGACGCCCAGCAGCCGGCACAGTGCCATGGACGTGCCGTAGGTGATCAGGTGTTCGGACTCGGCGCCGATGCCGACGACGACCCGGCTCGCCTTCAACGCCTCGGCATCAGGTACATACGTTGTGGTGCAGAGCAATTCGTGATTGAAGAACCGGGCCAGGTCGGCGAGCTGCTTGGCCATCTCGTCGGGTGCGGGCGGCTCCTGCGGTACGGGAGCACCGTCGTCGGCCTGATCGAAGCCCGCCGTCGCCATGAACTTCGCCATGGCCGCGCCCGGTCCGTCGCTGTGGAAGGTGTCGATGATGTCCCGCGTCGCGGCGCGCTGCTTGGCCGCTTCCGAGGCGGGCAGCAACTCCAGCAGTGGTGGCTCGTGCGCCACCAGGGTGCGCACCCGGCCGGGGTATTCGGCGGTCAGTGCCAGACCGGTGACCGCACCGCCGCTGGAGCCGAACACGTCGGCCGGACCGAGTCCGAGGTCGTCGAGGATCGCGGCGACGTCGGCGGCCCGCAGTTCGGGCGTCGAGTCCTGGTTCGGATCGTCGATGGGGCTGGCGCCGAGCCCGCGGGGGTCGTACGTCACGACGGTGTGGTCGGCGGCGAGCGCGTCGGCGACAGGGCCGAACTCGGACGCTGTCATCGGTGAGCCGATGACAGCGAGCACCGGCCCGCTGCCGCGCACCTCGTAGTGCAGCGTGGCGCCGGGTACGGCGAGACGGCGAATGAGGGGCTGGGTGCTGGTCTGGGTCATGTCAGTGCAGACCGGCGCGGTACCCGGAACTCATCGCTGGGCGGGCTACTCCTGCCGCAACGGCGGTGCCGTTATTCCTGCCGCAGCCGCGATTCGACGAAGCGCTCCAGCGTCTCCCACTGCGCGACGGCCTCGGCGTAGGGCTTCGACGGCGCGCCGACGGTCTCGGGCTCCAGCACGTGACCGACGAACTTGCCCAGCGGTGCGCTGGTGGTCAGCGACTTGTCGGCGGTGCCGTCCTCGGCGTAGTCGCAGACGTCGCGGACGAACTCGACTGCCAGGTCCAGCTGTTCGCGGTCGACGGCGTCGGGTCCGTCGGCGATGTCGTCCGACAGACCGCTGAGCACGTAGATGTTGTCCTCGGTGACGCGGATCTGCAGCGAGCCGTCGGTGGCCGCGGTGCGGATGTCGCTGTAGGCCTCGAAGCTGGACAGGTCGCTCTCGTGCTCGTCGGCCAGGTAGCGGGCCAGGGTGCGTTCGGAACCGAACACGCTGATGCGGCCGTTGCGGCCGAGGAACCGCGGCTGGTCGTTGTAGTAGCAGCGCAGCGTGTAGAAGGTGCCGCCGTTGGTCATGATGCGGATCGGGTCGATGCCGACGCGCTCCCAGAAGTCCTCGTCGCTGCCGAGTAGCTGGCGCTCGGCCTGCGCGGTGAGGGCCGCCTCCTCGGGGTCGGTGTCGACCTCGCCTTCGATGACGACGTCGTCGACGTCGGTCTCGTCGGCCGCTTCGAGTTCGTCTTCCTCGGGCTCCGGCGCGGGCTCGTCGAGCTCGGCCTGGGCCTTGGCGGCGACCTCCGCGTCGACCTCGGGGGTGGTCACGAGCGCATCGATGGCATCGAGCACGTGGTCCCAGCTGCGGCCGACGGCGGCCTCGATATCGGCCCAGCGCTTACGGCCGGCCCGGCCCGAGAAGGCCTCGGCGCCGCCGCCGAGCGTCGACAGCACGGGGTTGCCGTTGAAGAACTTGGCGACCGCGATCAGGTCGCACACCGAGCCGAGCGCACCGACCACCTGGAGGGTGCGCCGCAGCGACGTGACGGACTCCTCGGTGGGCTTCTCGGCGACCAGTTCGGGCACCCCGACCAGGTCGTGGAGGTGGTTCTCGTCCGGGTTCAGGCGGTGGGCGTTGGCCTCGCCGAGCGCCTTCCACTTCGGGTGGTCCGCGAGGTCGTTGTCGGTGTTGGTCCGCACGAAAGCGGCCAGGTCCGCGACGGATTCGAAGGCGTAGAGGTCTTCCTCGTGGCCGAGGAACGCTTCCCACTCGTCGTCGGCGTCGCGCCACAGCGGCGCCCACAGGGTGTACAGATCGCCATTGGTCAACCCGAGCCGAACCGGCACGATGTCAGCAGCCATGCGGCACAGCCTATCGACGCGCGGGTTGGGCCTCGTTGGGGGCATCTTGTCGGTGCAGATCGTCGCGCAGGTTGTGCAGGACGGTTGCGGCATGTTCGGTGTCGTCGCTTGGTTTGGACAGCTCGGCGGCGGCGCGCTTCAGTACCGCGAGCGTCGCGCGGGCGCGGCCCATCGCGTCGTCGTATTCAGACTTCATCTATGGGCCGCATTCCTCGTCCCGCTCGTTCCTCGCTGCTTGATCGTCATGCGGCGGTGTCATGCCGTCGGGCGGAAGAAGCCGTGGAAACCCTGATCCAGGTTGGTGGTTCGGATCGGGGACAGCTGGACGGGGTCGCCCGCCTCGATCATGAGGCCGTTGCCCACGATCATCGCGACGTGGCCGTCCCACACCGCGAGGTCGCCGGGGCGCAGTGCGCCGCGGTCGATGGACGCACCGATGTCCTGCTCCTGCGCCAGCCGCGGCAGGTCGAGCCCGGCCTCGCGATACGCCCACTGCGTCAGGCCGCTGCAATCCAGCCCGACGCCGGGTGTGGTGCCACCCCACACGTACGGCACGCCGAGTTGGGTGAGGGCGTGCCGGACGGCGTCGGCCGCGACCTTGTTGGGTGCGGTGGCGGTGCTGCCGTCGGGCAGCGTCACGGCTTCGCCCGCGCCGAATCTCTCCGGATCGGGTGGCCGGCGGTGGGTTCGTGCGGTGAGAGCGGTCTGGGCCGCGTGGGCGGCGGGTGCGGTGAGTCCGCTCGCCAGGCCGGGGAGGCTCGGCGGGCTCAGGCCGGGGCTGCCGGTTGGCCCCGCGCTCAATCCGCTTGCGGTCCAGGGTGATCCGTGACTCGGCGGTGCGGGCGGGCTTGCCGTGGTGATCTGCTCTGCCTGGCCGGCGAGTTCGGCGTGCAGGTCGTCGACGACCGCGATGGCCTCGTTGAGGGCGCGGGTCGCCTCGTCGACGAGTGCCGCGGCGTCGGCGGGGGATTCGAGGGTGGCTTCGAGTTCGGCGGCTGTGGTTTCGAAATTGCGCAGGATGGTGTCGAGCCGTTCGCGGGCCCTGGCCACTGCGGCGGTCGCCTGCGCGGTGTGGGCGCTGAGTTGTCCCGCGGTCATCGCCATTGCCACGATGGCCGTGACGGTCGCGTTCGCGAACTGACCCGCGCCACCGGCCGCGGCGCCCGTCCATTGGCCCTGCGCCTGTTGCCACGCGCCGTCGGCAGCTGCGGCGACGCCGTCGAGCCCGGACTGCACCGCGCGCAGGGCGCCGGACGGATCGGGTCCGGCCGGGCCGACCAACGCCCGCACCTCTCGGATCGGCGCGGCCAGCGCGGCGGTCAGCGAGCCCGTCATCACCAGGCTCCGATCCGGTGGCCCGCGTCGTGGTCGGTCTCTGCGAAACCGGACGCGGTGCCGATGGCGGTCGCGCCGCCGGTGTCGAGATGCGCACTGAGGCGGTGGGCCAATTGGGCCTGGTGCTGCGTCGCCTCTACCAGGGCAGCCGCGAAGGTTGCGCCGACCGGTCCGAACACGTTGAACTGCCCGGCGATCGCGGCCAGATCCGCGGCGTGCGCGGCGAGTTCGGTGCTGTGACCGCGGTAGTCCGCGGCCAGGGTGTGCAGGGCCGAGGTGTCCACTGTGAGGTTTGGCGTCATGTCGATAAGACGGCCGTCAGGCCCGTTCGGTTCCACTAATGTTGGCGCGCATGGACGTCCGGGTCGTCGATCATCCGCTTGCCGCCGCGCGGCTCACCACCTTGCGCGACGAGCGCACCGACAACGCCGGGTTCCGGGCTGCGCTGCGCGACCTGACGCTGATGCTGGTCTACGAGGCCACTCGCTCCCTGGCCAGCGAAGAGCTGCCGGTGCAGACTCCGGTTGCGGCGTGCACCGGGTCGCGGCTGTCGAACCCGCCACTGCTGGTTCCGGTGCTGCGGGCCGGCCTGGGCATGGTCGACCAGGCGCACGCGCTGATTCCGGAGGCACAGGTCGGCTTCGTCGGGATGGCCCGCGACGAGGCGACGCATCAGCCGACCCCGTACCTGGAGTCGCTGCCCGCGGATTTGAGTGGCCGGCCGGTGATGGTGCTCGACCCGATGTTGGCCACCGGCGGGTCGCTGGCCTACACCCTGCAGCTGCTGCTCGACCGCGGCGCCGACGACATCACGGCGGTGTGTGTCGTGTGCGCGCCGGACGGAATTGCGTTGGTGGAGAAGACGGTTCCGTCGCTGAAGTTGTTCACCGCCACCATCGACGACTGTCTGAACACCGACGCGTACATCGTGCCGGGCCTCGGCGACGCGGGGGACCGGCAGTTCGGCCCGCGTTAGTGGACGACCGGCCCGGTCGGGGTCGGTAACGGCGATTGTGTCGGCCGCGGACCGGCATCGGGCAGGTTGGGCTTGCCGGTGGAGTCGACGGACACGGTGCCGCCCCAGGCCATGAGAGCACCGGTGTTGCAGCCGCCTTCGATTCCGGTGGCAAAGACGCTCACCTGCATCGCGCCGGCCGACATGTGGGCATGCGGGCCCACCGCGGTCTGGCCGGGGCTGAGCCGGTAACTGCTGCTGAGGGTGCCCGGCGTGCCCGCCGGACTGACCGAGAAGCGGACCGAGATGTCGGAACAGCCGTCAGCGGCATTCGTGAAGGACGGCTGCACCCAGTCGTCGGTCGGAAGGTCGAAGCGGAGCACCGCCGGCTGCCGGCAGTCCTGGACGGTGGCAGGCCGACAGTACGTCGAGATGTACTGCTCGGCGTGGACCGCGGCCGCAGGGGGTGCGAGAGCAATGCCGGCAGTACCGATTCCGCCGATCAGGACCGTCGCGGCGCCACCGCAGCGTCGAGCGAATGCGTTGTCCAACATGCCGACACCTCTTTCCTCCGATGAATCGAGGCTAGGTCGAACAGGAGCCTGCCGGATATAGGGGATCTCCCTACGGTTTGTCGTCAGGCCGGGGCCAACAGGCCGGTGACCGCGGCCTCGATGTCACCTAGTTCGGCTGCGGCTGACGTCCTGTCGGCCGCTGGATCGGCAGCCGGTGGCTTGCCGACCTCGATGTAGCACTTGATCTTTGGCTCGGTTCCGGACGGGCGCACCGCCACCCGCAGGCCACGGCCGGTGAAGATCAGCGCATCGGTGCGCCGTCGGCCCCGGAGCCCGGCCAGGTCCTCGAGACTGACCGAGATACCCGCGATCTGGGCCGGCGGCTCGGCGCGCAGACGGGCCATCACCGCGTCGGCGTCGGTGTGCACCGACACCGCGCCGGTGACGTGGACGCCGAATTTCGTGGCCAGGACATCCAGGCGATCCTGCACCGTCTGGCCTTGATCGCGCAGTGCCACAACCAGATCGCAGAACACCACGGCCGCGCTGATGCCGTCCTTGTCGCGCACGGCATCGGGGTCGACGCAGTGCCCGATGGCCTCTTCGTAGGCGTACCGCAGTGTTTTACCCGGCATGGTGCTGTCGGCGCGCGCCAGCCACTTGAAGCCGGTGAGGGTTTCGACGTGGTGGGCTCCGTAGTCGGCGGCGATCTTCGCGAGCAGTTGCGACGAGACGAGTGAGCTGGCGACGACCGTGTTCCTGGCCTCGTCGGGGGTCAGGTTCGATAACAGGTGATCGCCCAGTAGCCAACCGGTTTCGTTGCCGGACAGCATGCGCCAGCCTTGCGTGGTCGGGATGCCGACGGCGCAGCGGTCCGCGTCGGGATCCAGGGCGATGGCGACCTCGGCGCCGTTCTCGGCGGCAAGCGCGAGCAGCAGGTCGGTGGCGCCGGGTTCCTCGGGGTTGGGGAATGTGACGGTGGGGAAGTCCGGGTCGGGGTCGAATTGTGTTGCCACCGTCCGGATATCGGTGATGCCGGCACGGTTCAGTACGTCGACCGCGAGCGCGCCCCCGACGCCGTGCATGGCGGTCAATGCCACCCGCACGTCGCCTGCGGTCTTGCGCAGCGATCCGGTGCGCTGCGCGTACTGGTCGATCAGGGCTTCGTCGGCCGGTGTGACGGGGTGACGGGGAATATCCGTCGGCGCCTGGCGCATCGCGGTTTCGATGTCCCGATCGGTCGGCGGGACGATCTGGATGCCGCCGTCGAAATACACCTTGTAGCCATTGTCGGTCGGCGGGTTGTGCGATGCGGTGATCTGCACGCCCGCAACAGCATTGAGCCGACGCACCGCGTACGCCACGACCGGGGTGGGCGCCGGATGGGGGAGCAGGAAGACGGAAAACCCTTCGGCGGCAAAGATTTCCGCCGTGGCCGTCGCGAATTCGTCGGAGTGGTGCCGGGCGTCGCGGCCGACGACGACCGTCGACCCGCCCAGTGAACAGTCCTTCAGCACCTTCGCCACCGCCCACGTCGCGCGGCTGACCGTGGTGACGTTCATGGCGTCGAGGCCCGCCCGCATGGGCCCGCGCAGGCCGGCGGTGCCGAAGGTCAGGGGTGTGACGGTCACAGCCGGGCCAGCACCTCGGCAAGCAGCGTCCCCATCCGGGTCGCGGACTGGCGTCCGGCCTCGAGGACCTCGGCGTGGCTGAGCGGTTCGCCGGTCATGCCGGCGGCCAGGTTGGTGACCATCGAGATGCCGAGCACCTCGGCTCCGCCGGCGCGGGCCGCGATGGTCTCGTGCACCGTCGACATGCCCACCAGATCGGCGCCGAGGGTCCGCAGCATCCGGATCTCGGCGGGCGTCTCGTAGTGCGGGCCGGGCAGCCCGGCGTAGACGCCCTCGGTCAGGGTCGGGTCGACCTCGAGCGCCAGCGCCCGTAGCCGCGGTGAGTAGGCGTCGACCAGATCGACGAACTGGGCACCCACCAGGGGCGAGCGGGCGGTCAGGTTCAGGTGGTCGCTGATCAGCACGGGCTGACCGACCGAGTACTCGGCGCGCAGGCCGCCGGCGGCGTTGGTCAGCACCACCGTCCGGGCGCCGGCCGCGATGGCGGTGCGTACCGGGTGGACGACATGGCGCAGGTCGTGGCCCTCATAGGCGTGGATGCGCCCCAGCAGCACCAGCACATCGCGGCCGCCGACCTGCAGCGCCAGCGCCTGCCCGCCGTGGCCGGAGGCGGTGGGTGGCGTGAATCCCGGCAGGTCGCCCATGGCGATGGTGGCTGTGGGCTCGCCCAGCACGGCGGCGGCCGGTGCCCAGCCCGAACCGAGCACGACGGCCACGTCGAAGCCGGTGATTCCGGTGCGGTCACGGATGGCGGCGGCCGCCGCAGCTGCGGCGGCGTCGGGGGTGGCCTGCGGATCGGTCACGGCGTCCACCTTAGTTGCCAACCGCGGGCGAACAGGCCGGTGCGATACTTCCATGATGCTTACTGGCGACGCCCTGCAGACGGTCACCGATGCCGTCGCGCGTCACGGTGCCGATCTGATCGAGCTGTCCCACTCGATTCATGCCGAGCCGGAACTGGCCTTCGCCGAGCATCGCAGTTGCGCCAAAACCCAGGCGCTCGTCGCCGAGCGGGGCTTTCAGGTCACCGCGGCCGCCGGCGGCCTGGACACCGCGTTCCGTGCCGACTACGGCAGCGGCGATCTGGTGATCGGCATCTGCGCCGAATATGACGCCCTGCCCGGCATCGGACATGCATGCGGGCACAACATCATTGCCGCGTCGGCCGTCGGCACGGCGCTGGCCCTGGCCGAGGTGGCCGACGAACTCGGGCTCACGGTGGCATTGATCGGGACCCCCGCCGAAGAAGCCGGCGGCGGAAAAGCCTTGCTGTTGGGCGCCGGTGTGTTCGACGACGTCGCCGCCTCGGTGATGCTGCACCCCGGTCCTGTGGACATCGCGGGCGCGCGGTCCCTTGCGTTGTCCGAGGTGTCGGTGGCTTACCGCGGGCGTGAGTCGCACGCCGCCGTCGCCCCGTATCTGGGGGTCAACGCCGCCGACGCGGTGACGGTCGCCCAGGTGGCCATCGGGCTGTTGCGGCAGCAGTTGACGCCCGGCCAGATGATGCACGGCATCGTCACCGACGGTGGACAGGCACCGAATGTCATTCCGGCGCATGCGGAATTGCTGTACACCATGCGGGCCACCGACTCGGCGTCGCTGGACGAGCTGGAAGTGCGGATGTTCTCCTGCTTCGCGGCCGGGGCGCTGGCGGCCGGTTGCACTCACGAGGTGACGGAGGTGTCGCCGCGGTACGACGCGCTGACACCCGATCCGTGGTTGACGACGGTGTTCCGCGCCGAGATGGAGCGCCTCGGCCGTACCCCGCTGCCGGTGGACCTGGAAGTGTCTGTGCCCCTTGGTAGTACCGACATGGGCAACGTCACGCAGGTGATGCCGGGTATCCATCCGGTGGTCGGGATCGAGGCCAACGGCGCATCGATCCACCAGCCGGAGTTCACCGCCGCGGCGGCGGGGCCGAGTGCGGACAAGGCCGTGACCGAGGGCGCGATCATGTTGGCGCGCACGGTCGTTGCGCTGGCGCAGGCACCTGACGAGCGGGCCCGGGTTATGCAGAAGATGGCGGACCGGGCGGCGGTTCAGCAACAAGTGAAGGCAGGGCGCGGATGACCCTCTCGGACCACGCCGAGCGCTGGCTGGCCACGAACTACGGTGACCTGGTCGGGTGGCGGCGGCATCTGCACGCCAACCCGGAGTTGGGCCGGCAGGAGTTCGAGACCACCAAGTTCGTCGCGACGCGGCTGGCCGAGGCCGGGTTGAACCCGAAGATTCTGCCCGGCGGCACCGGTTTGACCTGTGATTTCGGCCCGGAGGACCGGCCACGGATCGCCCTGCGCGCCGACATGGACGCGCTGCCGATGGATGAGCGCACCGGCCTGCCGTTCGCCTCGACGGTCCCCAACGTCGCGCACGCCTGCGGGCACGACGGCCACACCTCGGTGCTGCTGGGCGCCGGGTTGGCGTTGGCTTCGGCGCCGACGCTGCCGGTCGGTGTGCGGCTCGTCTTCCAGGCTGCCGAGGAACTGATGCCCGGCGGCGCGCTCGATGCCATCTCCGCCGGTGCGCTGTCGGGCGTGTCGAGAATCTTTGCGCTGCACTGCGATCCGCGGCTCGAGGTCGGTACGGTCGCCACCATTCCGGGGCCCATCACATCGGCCGCCGATCAGATCGAGATCACACTGCACTCACCGGGTGGGCATACGTCGCGCCCGCACCTGACGGGTGATCTGGTGTACGGGCTCGGCACACTGATCACCGGGGTGCCCGGTGTGCTGTCGCGTCGCGTCGATCCGCGGCACAGCACGGTGATGGTGTGGGGCGCAGTCAATGCCGGGTTTGCATCGAACGCCATCCCGCAGACCGGGACTCTCGCCGGAACCATCCGCACCGCGAGCCGCGACGCCTGGATCGAGATGGAATCGATTGTCCGCGAGATTGTTTCGTCGCTGCTGGCGCCGCTGAACGTGGATCACACGGTGCTGTACCGTCGCGGCGTCCCGCCGGTGGTCAACGAGGAAGTGTCCACGCGGATCATGACGCACGCCATCGAGGCGCTGGGCCCGGATGCTCTGGCCGACACCAAGCAATCCGGTGGCGGAGAAGACTTCTCGTGGTACCTCGAAGAGGTGCCGGGAGCCATGGCCCGTCTCGGCGTGTGGCCCGGCGTCGGCCCCCAGCTCGACCTGCACCAGCCGACCTTCGACCTCGACGAACGCGCCCTCGGCGTCGGCGTCCGGGTGCTGGTCAACATCATCGAGCAGGCCGCGCAGTTCTAACCGCGAGCGTGCGTGGGGGCCACCTCCCGCGAGCGGCCGTGTTTGTACGGCGACACGCCGTGTTTCGCGTGCATTTCGGGGCCACTCACGCGCGTCGAGCGGCCGCGAACTAAGCAGTCAGCCACGTACCCGCGGAATTCCACAGTTCGTGATTGATCCACAGATCGCCTGAACCGTCTTTCGGCGGCCGCCGTCGATACCGAGCATCGATGGTGTGAACGCCGACCTACAAGCGCTGCTCGACCGCCAGTATGGTGTTGCGACCAGCGCCCAAATTCTGCAGACCATGTCGCGAAGGACGTTTGATGCACACCTGAAAACAGGTGCCCTGGAACGTATCTGGCAGGGCATCTACTCACGCGGTGAGCCCGACGACTGGACGCGGCTGCGCGGCCTGGACCTCTCGGCCGGCAAGGCGGTCCCGGTGTGTCTGGGGACGGCGGCGGCGCTCTACGGATTCGACACCGAGAATCCGAAGGATCTGCACGTCCTCAATCCAGTGGGTTCGCACCTTCGGCACGCCGACGGTCTGGTGATCCATCGCCGCGACGGCGCACCGATGGTTGTTGAACAGGGCCGGCCCGCCACCGCGCCGGCGTGGACTGCGATCGAAGTGGCTCGCTCACTGCGAAGGCCGCGCGTACTGGCGACGCTCGATGCCGCGTTGCGTTCCGGTACCTGCGACCGGGTGGAGCTGTCGCGGGCGGTGACCAAGCAGGCCGGACGTCGCGGCATCGTCGTCGTGAGGGAGTTGCTGCCCATCGCGGATCCACGCGCCGATTCGCCGATGGAGAGTGAGGCGCGCCTTGTGATGATCGACGGCGGCCTACCGATGCCTGAGCTGCAGTACGAGGTCATCGACGGCCGCGGCAAGCTGCGGCGACTGGATTTCGCGTGGCCGCAGTACATGGTCGCCGCCGAGTACGACGGATTGGACTGGCACAGCGGACCAGACGCGATGTTGGCCGACCGCGAGCGCACGTCGGCGCTGATGGATGTCGGCTGGACCGCGATCTCGATGGTCTTCGAGGACGTCCGTTACCGCCCGGACGAACTCGTCGCGCGCATCAATGGGCAGTTTGGTCGCGCTCGCGCCGCGTGAGGGGCCCCAAAAAGTACGCGAAACACGGTGTGTCGCTGTACAAACACGGCCGCTCGCGGGTTAAGGACCGATATTGCGGGAGGGGCGGGTGCGGAGGTGGTGGACGTAGTCCGCGGGGGCGCCGGCGATCTCGGCGGCCTCGGCCATGACGCCCAGGTACCGGGCTGAGGGCAGCCCGCCTTCCCAGGCGTCCACGACGTACAACCACGCCAGCACGGGCTCGGTCGAGGTGTCCGACGACACCCGGTGCACCCGGCACCGGATCTTCTTGTGGATCCCCAGTTCGGAGCCTTCCCAGCGGTCCAGGCGTTCCTCGTCCTCGCGCGTCATGTCGTAGAGCACGACGAAGACCTTCGACAGCGGATCCTCGACCAGCGTCGCCAGCGCGCCCTCCCAGCCGATGTCGGCGCCGGCGAACGTCAGTCGCCAGCCGTGCAGCCACCCCGTGGCCGCCATCGGGGAATGAGGGGCCCGCTGAAGCATCTGCTCCGGATGCATGTTCGATCCGTAAGCGGCGTAGAGCGGCACTCGGCAAGCCTACGGCTTGTTGTCCGACGACCAACACCCAACTCGGGGTTAGATGTAGCGGTGGTTACCCGCATCGTGATCATCGGCGGCGGTCCCGCCGGATATGAGGCAGCCCTGGTTGCCGCCGGTTACGGCCCTGACGCAACAGAAGTCACCGTCGTCGACCGCGACGGTATCGGCGGTGCCTGCGTGCTCTGGGACTGTGTGCCGTCCAAGACCTTCATCGCCTCCACGGGCGTGCGCACCGAGCTGCGCCGCGCCGACGGGCTGGGCTTCGACATCAAGATCGAGGACGCCAAGATCTCGTTGCCGCAGATCAACAACCGGGTCAAGACGCTGGCGCGGAGCCAGTCGGTCGACATCGGCGGGCAGCTGCTGCGGGCCGGCGTCAATGTGGTGGCGGGCTGCGGTGAGCTGGTCGACAGCATCCCCGGCATGGCGCACCACCGGGTCAAGGTCACGACCCCCGACGGGCGCTCGGGTGTGCTGAAGGCCGATGTGGTGCTGATCGCGACCGGCGCCAGCCCTCGGGTGCTGCCCAACGCGGTGCCCGATGGCGAACGCATCCTGAACTGGCGTCAGCTGTACGACCTGACCGACCTGCCGGAGCACCTGGTCATCGTGGGCTCGGGTGTCACCGGTGCCGAGTTCTGCAACGCCTACACCGAACTGGGCGTCAAGGTCACGGTGGTGGCCAGCCGCGACCAGATCCTGCCCCACGAGGACTCCGATGCCGCCGCGGTGCTGGAGGAGGTGTTCTCCGAGCGTGGTGTGACGTTGGTCAAGAACGCCCGCGCCGATTCGGTGGTCCGTACCGAAACCGGCGTCAAGGTCAGCCTGGCCGACGGCCGCGTCGTGGAGGGCAGCCATGCGTTGATGAGCATCGGGTCGGTGCCCAACACTTCGGGCCTGGGGCTGGAGAAGGCCGGCATCGAGCTCGGCGCCGGCAACTACCTGACGGTCGACCGGGTGTCGCGCACCTCGGCCCCGGGCATCTACGCGGCCGGCGACTGCACGGGCCTGCTGCCGCTGGCGTCGGTGGCCGCCATGCAGGGCCGTATCGCGATGTATCACGCTCTGGGTGAAGGGGTTTCGCCGATCAAGCTGCGGACGGTCGCGGCCGCGGTATTCACCCGCCCGGAGATCGCCGCCGTCGGGGTGCCGCAATCCGCGATCGACGCCGGCACGGTTCCGGCCCGCACGCTGATGCTGCCGCTGACCACCAACGCCCGCGCCAAGATGTCGTTGGTACGGAGGGGTTTCGTCAAGATCTTCTGTCGTCCCGCCACCGGTGTGGTGATCGGCGGTGTCGTGGTGGCACCGATCGCCTCCGAGCTCATCCTGCCGATCGCGCTCGCGGTGCAGAACCGCATCTCGGTGACAGACCTCGCTCAGACGTTGTCGGTGTATCCGTCGTTCTCGGGCTCGATCGTCGAGGCGGCACGCCGGCTCATGGCTCACGACGATCTGGACTGACGCGCGAACAGGGCCGACCACGTAGGCTCGGTCACGCAAGGCCTACCGACGAGTAACCACGAGGAGTTCCGCAGTGAGTGACCCGATTCCCGGTCCGGGCAATGGGCAGACCCTGCTGAGTCCCGCGCAGCGCGAGACCGCGTGGAATCGGTTGGGCTCCGAACAGTTCGACGTCATCGTGATCGGCGGCGGTGTCGTCGGCGCCGGTGCGGCGCTCGACGCGGCGACGCGCGGGCTGAAGGTCGCCCTGGTCGAGGCGCGCGACTTCGCCTCCGGCACCTCCAGCCGCAGCAGCAAGATGTTCCACGGCGGCCTGCGCTACCTGGAGCAGCTCGAGTTCGGTCTGGTGCGCGAGGCACTGTACGAACGCGAACTGTCCCTGACGACGCTGGCGCCACACCTCGTGAAGCCGCTGCCGTTCCTGTTCCCGCTGACCAAGCGGATCTGGGAGCGCCCCTACATCGCCGCCGGCATCTTCCTGTACGACCAGCTGGGTGGGGCCAAGTCGGTCCCCGCCCAGAAGCACCTGCTCAAGGCCGGCGCGCTGCGGCTGGCTCCCGGACTCAAGCGCAGCTCGCTGATCGGCGCGATCCGCTACTACGACACCGTCGTCGACGACGCGCGGCACACCATGACCGTCGCCCGCACCGCGGCGCACTACGGCGCCGTCGTCCGCACCTCGACGCAGGTCGTGGCACTGCTGCGCGAGGGTGATCGGGTCACGGGCGTCCGGGTCCGCGACTCCGAGACCGGCGCCGTCACCGAGGTGTGCGGCCACGTCGTCGTCAATGCGACGGGCGTGTGGACCGACGAGATTCAGGCGTTGTCGAAGCAGCGCGGACGCTTCCGGGTGCGCGCCTCGAAGGGCGTGCACATCGTCGTGCCGCGGGACCGCATCGTCAGCGAGGTCGCGATCATCCTGCGCACCGAGAAGTCGGTGCTGTTCGTGATCCCCTGGGGCACCCACTGGATCATCGGCACCACCGACACCGACTGGAATCTGGACCTGGCGCATCCGGCGGCGACCAAGGCCGACATCGACTACATCCTCGGGCACGTCAACAAGGTGCTGGCCACGCCGCTCAACCACGACGACATCGACGGCGTCTACGCGGGCCTGCGCCCGCTGCTGGCCGGTGAGAGCGAGGAGACGTCCAAGCTGTCCCGCGAGCACGCGGTCGCGGTGCCGG
Source organism: Mycobacterium sp. ST-F2 (assembly GCF_001905655.1). GTDB lineage: Bacteria > Actinomycetota > Actinomycetes > Mycobacteriales > Mycobacteriaceae > Mycobacterium. Next base: position 65,321 of record NZ_JMHT01000001.1, on the reverse strand, counting down.
CCCCGGGTCTGGTGGCCATCGCCGGCGGTAAGTACACGACGTACCGCGTCATGGGGGAGGACGCCATCGACGCGGCCAGCGAGTACGTGCCGACGCGGGTGGCACCGTCGATCACAGAGAAGGTGCCGCTGCTGGGCGCTGACGGCTACTTCGCGCTGATCAACCAGACCGAACACGTCGGTCAGCACTATGGCCTGCATCCGTACCGGGTGCGGCACCTGCTGGACCGGTACGGCTCGCTGATCGGCGAGGTGCTGGACATGGCGGCCGACCGCCCCGAGCTGCTGGAGCCCATCACCGAGGCGCCGGTGTACCTGAAGGTCGAGGCCTGGTACGCGGCCGCGGCCGAGGGCGCCCTGCACCTCGAGGACATCCTGGCCCGCCGCATGCGGATTTCCATCGAGTACCAGCACCGCGGCGTCGACTGCGCCCGCGAGGTCGCGGAAGTCGTTGCGCCCGTGCTGGGTTGGAGTGCCGAGGACATCGACCGCGAGGTCGCGACGTACCTGGCCCGCGTCGAAGCCGAGGTGCTGTCACAGACGCAGCCCGACGACGAATCGGCAGATGCGTTGCGCGCGGCGGCTCCCGAGGCCCGTTCGGAGATCCTTGAGCCGGTTCCGCTCGATTGAGCCTGCCCGTCCGTCCCGGATACGAGGGGATCGGGCCTGCTCGGCTGCGGGTGCACGGCGGGCCGGTGCAGGCTGAGCTGCGGGCGCGGTTCGGCGACGACGCGGCCGCGAAAGTCCTTGCCGGCGAGGTGGTTTGCGCTGACGGGTCAGTGGTCGACGAGGCGACCGAGCTGCCGGCCGGTGCGTTCATCTACTGGTATCGGGACCTGCCCGACGAGGTCGCCGTCCCGTTCGACGTGCCGGTGCTGTACCGCGACGAGAACATCGTCGTGGTCGACAAGCCACACTTCCTGGCCACCATGCCGCGCGGCGGGCACGTGGTGCAGACGGCCCTGGTGCGGCTGCGCCGGGCCTTGGGATTGTGGGAGCTCTCGCCGGCACACCGGCTGGACCGGCTGACGGCCGGTGTCCTGGTGTTCACCGCACGGCGCGAGGTCCGTGGGGCGTATCAGACGATGTTCGCGTCGGGTTTAGTGTCCAAGACGTATCTGGCGCGTTCGTCGGCCGGGACATTGGCCGAGCCGGTCGAGCTGCGCAACCGAATTATGAAGCGGCGCGGGTCTTTACAGGCGGTCGTGGAGCCCGGTGAGGTGAATGCGGTGACGGTGGTCGAGCCGGTGGGGGATGGGCTGTTCCGGTTGACACCCGCCACCGGCCGGACCCATCAGCTGCGGGTGCACATGAACTCGCTCGGGCTGCCCATCGACGGTGATCCGTTGTATCCCACGGTGCTTGACGTGCCCGCCGGCGATTTCTCGACGCCGCTTCAGCTGCTGGCCCATCGGCTGGCGTTCGTCGATCCGGTGACGGGGGCGGAGCGTGAGTTCGTGAGCGGGCGCGAATTTCAGTAGTCCGTCGCCTCTCCCTTGGCATGTTCGATCTGAAGCCGTCAACTTTCCCTGACGCGTCAAGGAAAGTTGAACGCGCCAAATCGCAAGTGCCACAGCAGAGCCGACACGCCGCCCGGCGACACGCCGAGGCGGGCACCGTGACACCGTGCCCGCTCAATGGTGTGGCCCGGTCGGCGCCCCAAACCCCTGTGTTCTACTGCTAGCCATGGACCGCACCACATTTGACCGCCTGTTCGACATGACCGGCCGCACCGTCATCGTGACGGGCGGGACGCGCGGTATCGGCCTCGCCATGGCCGAGGGGTTCGCGCTGGCCGGTGCCAGTCTGGTGGTCGCGAGCCGCAAGTCCGACGCGTGCGAGGCGGCGGCCGAGCACCTGCGCGGGCTGGGCGGCAAGGCGATCGGCGTGCCGACCAACATGGGCACCCTCGACGACCTCGACCGGCTGGTGGACGCCACCGTCGCAGAGTTCGGTGGCATCGACGTCCTCGTCAACAACGCGGCCAACGCGCTGGCTCAGCCGCTGGGGGAGATGACGCCCGAGGCGTGGGCCAAGTCGTACGACTCCAACCTGCGTGGTCCGGTGTTCCTGATCCAGAAAGCGTTGCCGCACTTGAAGACCAGCCCGGCCGCCGCCGTCCTGAACATGTCATCGATCGGCGCCTTCCAGTTCGCGCCGTTCGTGTCGATGTACGCCGCGGGCAAGGCGGCGCTGCTGTCGTTCACCCGGTCGATGGCCGCCGCCTACGCGGCCGACGGTATCCGGGTCAACGCCATCGCGCCCGGTCCGGTCGACACCGACATGGTGCGCAACAACCCGCAGCCGATGATCGACGCGATGGCCTCCAACACGCTGATGAAGCGGCTGGCCAACCCCGACGAATTGGTGGGCGCCGCGCTGCTGTTGTGTTCGGGCGCAGGCAGTTACATCACCGGGCAGGTCGTCATCGTCGATGGCGGCGGGACGCCGCGCTAACGCGTAGCGCTCTCGGTTGGATGGCTCGCAGGCACGACTTTGAATTCCGGCGTGGGTATGACTCGTCTGATACTCGCTTTCCAGACGATCGAAGTCGATAAGCTGTGCTAATGAGCCACGTGGGGGACGATTCTCGGCTGCCGGCCGAGGCGCGTGCCCGACGGCTCATCGATGAGCAGCTCACCCAGGCGGGCTGGGTAGTCCAAGACAAGAAGGACCTCAACCTCTTCGCGGGCTCGGGTGTTGCTGTTCGCGAAGTGGTGATGAAGCCAGGCCACGGACGGGTCGACTACCTGCTTTACGTCGATAAGGCAGTGGTCGGCGTCATCGAGGCCAAGCCGGTCGGCACGCCGTTGACCGGTGTGGAGTGGCAGTCCGCCATGTATGCCGACGGATTGCCCGCCGATGTGCGGATCGCCGCGAAGACACGTGAAGGGCGCTTGCCATTCGTGTTCGAGGCTTCGGGCGTCGAAACTCATTTCACGAACGGTTTCGATCCGGAACCGCGCGCCCGGCTGATCTTCAATGTGCCTAGGCCCGGGACGTTGGCCCGCATTCTGCGTGACGCCGAAGCGGACCCACACCGACCGACATGGCGGGCCAAGGTGCAGAACCTGCCTGCGCTCGATACTGCTCCGCTCCGCCCGGCCCAGATCGAGGCCATCAATGGCGTCGAAAAGAGTTTGGCTGCACAGCAGTTCGATCGGTCGCTGATCCAGATGGCGACTGGCGCCGGCAAGACGTACACCGCGGTGACGCAGTCGTACCGCGTGCTCAAACACGGTGGTTTCAATCGGATTCTGTTCCTGGTCGACCGAAACAACTTGGCCGACCAGACACTTGCTGAATTCCAAAACTATCGCACGCCTGACGACGGTCGGCGTTTCACGGAGCTGTACAACGTCGCCAAGCTGTCCAAGGCGGGATTGTTGGGGTCGACGAAGGTATCGATTTCGACGATTCAGCGGGTTTTCAAGGCCATCAAGGTTGGCGAAGTCAGCGACACCGACGACCCGGACATCGACGATTACATTCCGGAAGTGCCGGTGACTGTTTCGTACAGCGGTGAAATCCCACCGGAGACATTCGATCTCATCGTTGTCGATGAAGCTCATCGGAGCATCTACGGGGTTTGGCGGGGTGTCCTCGAGTATTTCGACGCCCACGTGGTCGGGCTGACGGCCACTCCTGGTAAACAGACGTTCGCGTTCTTCCGGCAGAACCTGGTGTCGGACTACACCTATCCCGAATCCGTCGCTGATGGAGTCAACGTCGACTTCGACGTGTACCGGATCCGCACGAAGATCAGCGATGTAGGATCGCGGATCGAGGCAGGCACCATCGTGCCGAAGGTTGACCGGCGTACTCGTGAACAGCGGCTTGAGGCGCTCGACGATGATCTGAATTACGGTGCAGCACAGCTCGATCGCGCAGTGACCGCGACCGATCAGATCCGGACAGTGCTCGAAACCTTCCGTGACCGGCTCTTTACTGACATTTTCCCCGGACGTAGCACTGTGCCGAAAACGCTGATCTTCGCCAAGGATGACAACCATGCGGAGGAGATCGTCAAGCAGGTACGTGAAGTATTCGGTAAGGGCAACGATTTCGCTGCGAAGATCACCTACAACGCGCGAAACGCCAAGGAGCAGTTGCAAGCCCTGCGAACCAGCCCGACCCTGCGCATCGCCGTCACTGTCGACATGATCGCCACCGGCACCGATGTCAAACCGCTGGAATGTGTGTTCTTTATGCGCGATGTGCGCTCAGCGCAGTACTTCGAGCAGATGAAAGGTCGTGGGGCACGTACCATTCCGGATGCTGACTTTCAATCAGTCACACCGGATGCGCAGACGAAGACGCGGTTTGTGATCGTCGACGCCGTCGGTGTCACCGAGCACGACTTCGTGGAGCCGCCACTGAACCGGCAACGGTCGGTTCCGCTCAAGAAGCTGCTGGAGAAAGCGGCCAATCTAACGATCACCGAGGATGAAGCAGCCACGCTTGCTTCGCGTCTGGCCAAATTGGAGCTTGACCTCACCGTCGCAGAGCGGTTTGAACTCGATGACGTCGCATCCGGTTCGGTTCGTGACATCATCCGCAACCTGGTTGATGCCGTGGAACCAGCAACCACGACACGAGAAGCCATTGACCGTGCGATTGAGCCGCTCGCCTCGAATCCTGAGTTGCGCAACCGTATTTTGGAGCTCCGGGCCGCGCATGATCGAGTGATCGACGAGGTCAGCCGCGACGAATTGATCGAAGCTGGGGGTGTGGTCGACACGGACAAGGCTCGCTCGGTGGTGGAGTCGTGGGCCGCCTATCTGGCTGAACACCGTGACGAGATCACCGCATTGCAAGTCGGTTATGAGGCGGGCGAACGGCGCATCGACTTCGCGGTCATCGAAGGACTGGCGGCGAGAATCTCACGACCACCTCATAATTGGACAACTGATGTGATCTGGAACGCCTACGCCGCGGTGGATGGGTCGAAGGTGCGCAAGAGTGCGACCCACACGGTGACCGACCTGGTGTCGCTGATCCGGTATGCCACTGGTGTTGATGACGAGCTGGTGCCCTACGGTGAGCGGGTGCGTGAGCGATATGCCGCCTGGCTGGCGCAACAGGAGCAGTCGGGTGCAGTCTTCACCGAGACCGAGCGGTGGTGGCTGGACCGGATGGTGTCGGTGATTGCGAGTTCTGCGGGTATCCGCGTTGAAGACCTCGATGACGCGCCTTTCACGGAACGTGGCGGAACTGACGGGGCGATAAGGGATTTGGGCGATCGGGCGGCGGAGTTGATTGACGAGTTGAACGCGGAGTTGACGGCGTGAGCTGGCCGACATACGTCACGGTGAACGATGTCGCTGCCGTGGACTCTGGACCTGCCTTCAAGAGCGCTCATTTCGGCGAACCCGGTGAAGGTATCCGCTTGCTCCGTGGAGACAACATTGAACCCGGCGCTCTGCGCTGGACTCGGACTAAGACGTGGCCAAGTCATTTGATCGATGGCTACCAGCATCTCGCGGTCGAGGAAGAAGACATCATTCTCGGTATGGACCGCCCGATCATCTCGTCCGGCTTGAAGTTGGCAAGGGTGGCCACGGCGGACATACCCGCACTGCTCGTTCAGCGGGTCGCGAGAATTCGCGCGATGGATATCGACTCGCGATTTTTGTACCATTGGCTAAGTTCGGACGCTTTTGTCCGACATCTCAAGGCGACCGCGACTGGTACGCAGCTTCCTCACGTTACCTTGGCAAGTATCAAGGGTTTTCGGGTTCCGAGGTTTGACGATGTGACGGAACGACGCATCGTCGAGATCCTCGAAGATCACCTATCGCGCCTCGATGCTGCGGCCGATTACATTCGCGCAGCAGAACGCCGACTCGACACCTTTTTGACTGCCACTCTCATGAACCTGATCCCTGATGTTGACGACTATCCGGCGAAGTGGGAGAGAAGCTGCGTCGGCGATGCCGGTGTCGTAGAACTGGGGCGTCAGCGTCACCCTGATTGGCATTCAGGACCGAATATGAAGCCCTATTTGCGTGTGGCGAATGTATTCGAGGACAGGATCGATACTCGCGATGTGATGGAGATGCATTGGCCTGCCGAGACGTTCGATCGGTTCAAACTGCGTGTGGGTGATGTTCTCCTGAATGAAGGGCAGACACCCGATCTGCTCGGACGCCCGGCGTTGTATCGGGGTGAGCCGGCGGAGGTTGCTTTCACGAACAGCCTGCTCCGTTTCGTTGCATCTGATCGAGTCCTACCCGAGTTCGCACTCCTCGTTTTCAGACGCCACATGCGAGCTGGTAGGTTCAAGCGTGAGTCACGGATCACCACGAACATTGCGCATTTGTCCGCCTCTCGGCTCAAACCGATTGAATTCCCGATTCCCGATCTCGCCGAACAAGCGGCGATCGTCGCGTCCGCCCAGCGGTCCTTTGAAGCGGTCGAGCGTCAGCGCGTGCAGCTTGCTATCGCCAAGTCGCGTCGGGAGCAACTACGGAAGGCAATATTGTCCGCAGCTTTCTCCGGCCGCCTCACCGGTTCCTCGACCGAGTTGAGAGAACTCGAAACTGTATGAGCGGCAAGCAGATTAAGCTCTTTCTCGTCGACGGTAGTGCCGGTGGGCTCACCACCGCTGAGATCACCAATTGGACTGGGCATGTGCTTTCTGCACCGCGGTCAGAGTTGGCCGATCTCCTCAAACGTGAGGAGGCTCAACGCACCGGCGCGTACCTCTTGATGGGCGAAGACGAAGCTGTTGTCGGAAACACTCGTTGCTACATCGGCGAGGCCGACGTCGTCGCTGAGCGCTTGCGCTATCACCAACGGGAGAAGGACTTTTGGGATCGCGTCGTCGTGATCACGTCGAAGGACGCGAATCTGACGAAGGCCCACGGTCGCTATCTCGAGTCACGCCTCATCGATCTGGCGACAAGAGCCGGCCGCGTCAAGGTGGAGAACGGCACGGCTCCGGCGCCGCCGGCGTTGCCCGAAGCGGATGCCTCCGACATGGATTACTTCGTGTCACAACTTGAGATTGTGCTGCCGGTTCTTGGCGTCAATGCCATCCGCATCCCGCTCCCGAAGCCGGGAACCCGGGAGAACGTGGACTCGGATTCGCCGGTGTTTCACCTGCGCAACACCAAGCAAGGCGTCGACGCTAAGGCCCAGCAGATCGACGGCGAGTTCACCATGCTCGCCGGGTCGATTGTCGTGGCGGTCTGGCAGGGCATCGGCAAGGCTGAGAGCACGATTAAGTCGTATGCGTCGTACCGTGCGCACCATGAGCAGTTGATCGCCGACGGGGCCATCGTCATCGAAGCTGGGAAGGGCGTGGTCACCCGGAGCATCCCGTTCAGCTCACCTTCCACAGCGGGCGCTGTGGCATGGGGACACTCCTGCAATGGCCGCCGCGAGTGGATCGCCTCGGACGGTTCAACGTTTGGCGATTGGGAGAGTCGCGGCGTCGAGTAGTGGCGAGCAGCTTGTCGGTGGGCACTGCAATTATTCGGTGAGCGAGAGCGGCTTCGCACGGCAGAATGGTCGGGAGGCAACTGACCGGCCTCATCGAATCGCAGATGGGAGGCGATGATCATGATCAAGCAGATCGAACTGCGCCTCGTCGGCGGCTCTGCGCCCAGCGGCGAGATCACACTGAAGGACCTGAGCGCGATATCGGCTGCGTTGCAGGAGCTCGTCACCAGACTCAGCCGTGATGCAGCAGATGCGGCCGGCCCTGGGCGATCCAAGCAGTACGTGGAGGAGTTCGCCGAACTGCGGTTGGGCGCCATTCAGCAGGGGAGCACGGTGCTCCAGTTCAGCAAAGGACCGACCGACAAGCTCGACGTCGAGGTTCCCGGGCTGGCCGATGCCGACGACAGGTTCTGGGAGGTACTGACGGCGATCAGCACCGACCATCGGCCGGACTGGGTCAGTGAATTGATCGCCGAGTCGGCAGGCAAGCTGACTCTCGCGATGAGGGCTGCCGCGGACACCGTCGTCGTAGCCTCGCCGTCCCGCGGTGACATTCGTATCGAGGCCTCAAACGCCCATCCCGAGACTTGGGCAACGGCCCGACAGACTGCTGGTGGCGCCGGCACTGCGGCTGGGCGGCTGGAGAAGGTGGACCTGCATTCCCACAAGTTTCGACTCCGCGATGACGTCGGCAACACCGTCGAATTGCGCCGCGTCGCCGATGATGCAGCTGCTGCGCGGCTCGTCGGACAATGGGTTCACGCCGAGGGCACGGCAACGCTCAGTCCGTCTGGACGGGTAGTGATCTTGGATGACGCACGGGTACACGAAACAGTCGATCCGGCCGCCGAGTTCCGGCAGCACCACGTCGTTTCGCCGGACGAAATCCTTGCGAGTGCTCCGGGACCGGATCCGACCGGCGGTGTTGACCCGACAGAGGAGGAATGGGCCGCGTTCCTACAGGCAATTCGCTCATGAGCTGGCCGGGAGCGACGGTCGTAGATACCGACGTGTTTAGTCGTGTCTACGTCAATCCGGTAGCTGCCGATTCGCGCGCGCAAGAATGGCGTGACGTCTTGGCTGGGCGGCCCACGGTCATCTCCTTTCAGACTCGAGGCGAGGTCCTCAGCGGTGCCCGCCAAGCGAATTGGGGCGCTTCTCGGATGGCGCGTCTGCTCGAAGTGCTTCAACGCACGCCGACGATCTATGCAGATGTCGACGTAGTCGGGGCGTATGCCAAGCTCTCAGCAGAGTGCCGCGCCGGGGGCCACCCGCTCCACGACAAGATTCACACCGCCGATCGCTGGATCGCAGCCTGCGCTATCGCCAAGCAATTCGAACTGTTGTCTGGAGACGCTATCTTTCACGGTGCGCCAAACCTCGATGTTCTCAACTGATTTCAAAGGAACGCATGTCTGAATCGCGTCGCCTCGTCGACAAGCTGTGGTCGTACTGCAATGTGTTGCGCGACGACGGCGTCGGTGTCATCGAGTACACCGAGCAGCTGACATACCTGCTGTTCCTGAAAATGGCGCACGAGCGGGCGACACGAAAACTGAACCCACAGAAGATCGTCCCCAACGAGTTCTCCTGGCAGAAGCTCCTTGATGCCGAGGGAACCGATCTCGAAGTCGAGTACACCAAGATTCTCGTCGGGCTCGGTCAGCGGCCGGGAACATTGGGGACTATCTATCGCAAGGCGCAGAACAGGATTCAGGACCCAGCCAAGCTCAAGCGATTGATTGTTGACCTCATCGACAAAGAGAACTGGTCCGCGTCGGGTACGGACCTCAAAGGCGACGCATATGAGGAATTACTGGCCAAGGGTGCCTCGGACAAGGGTTCTGGCGCCGGGCAGTACTTCACGCCACGTGACCTCATCCGTGCCATCGTCGACGTCGTCGACCCGTCGGTGGCAGACACCGTCGTCGATCCTGCGTGCGGCACAGGCGGATTTCTCCTTGTCGCGCACGAACATGTGGCCGAAGCGGCGGGCAAGCTCACCCCGACGCAGCGGACTCATCTTCGCGACAACTTCGTCGCAGGGTACGAACTCGTCGATGGTACTGCCAGGTTGGCTGCGATGAATCTGCTGTTGCACGGCATCGGCGCTGCTGACGGTGCGTCGCTGATTGAGGTGCGCGACGCGTTGATCGCTGACCCCGGCCGTCGCTGGTCGGTCGTGCTATCCAACCCTCCGTTCGGGCGCAAGTCGTCGCTGACGATGATTGGCGCGGACGGACGCGAGGTTCGCGACGACATCGAAATTGAACGGCAGGACTTCGTTGTCACCACGAGCAACAAGCAGCTCAACTTCCTGCAACACATCATGACGATCCTGGATATCAATGGCCGCGCGGCGGTTGTCCTGCCGGACAATGTGTTGTTTGAAGGCGGCGCAGGGGAGACACTGCGCCGGAAACTCCTGGCAGACTTCGATCTTCACACCATGCTGCGACTGCCGACAGGCATTTTCTATGCGCAGGGCGTGAAGGCCAACGTGCTGTTCTTCGACAAGAAGCCAGCGTCGGAGCACCCGTGGACCAGTAAACTCTGGGTGTACGACCTGCGTACCAACGAGCACTTCACGCTCAAACAGAATCCGCTGCGGCGCAGCCACCTTGATAACTTTGTCGAGTCATATCTATCGGGCAAGCCCCGCGACGAGCGGGTCGAATCTACTCGCTGGCACGCGTACTCATACGACGATCTCCTCGCCCGCGACAAGGTCAACCTCGATATCACATGGTTGCGCGACGAGTCACTTGAGGATGCGGACAACCTTCCCGCGCCTGAGGTGATTGCCAGGGAAATCGTTGAAGACTTGACCGCGGCGCTTGCAGAGTTCGAAGCAGTCGCATCGGCGCTTGAGGCGGCGGTGGGGAGCGATCCTCGCTAGCTCAAACGACACGCCGCACGCCGCTTGTCGACCAGCTCGGTGCCCTAATTCGTCGTTTCAGAACACTGTGATGATGTGGATCAGCCGACCCGGTACCGGCTGGTGATCGCGATGCGGTTGAAGGCATTCATCACCGTGGCGAGCCAAGTGACGGCCGATATCTGGTCTGGGCTGAGTGAGGCTGCGGCGGCGTCGTAGTCGGCGTCGCTGACGTGCCCATCGGCGACCCTGGTGATCGACTCGGCCAGTCCCAGGGCGGCACGGTCGACCTCGGAGAAGTAGCCGGTCTCCTCCCACGCCGGTAGTACGGCGATCCGGTCAGTGCGCTCGCCGAGCTTGAGTGCGTCGCGGGTGTGCATGCGCAGGCAGAAGGCGCAGCCGTTGATCTGGGAGACCCGGATCTTGATCAGCTCGACCAGCTTTGGGTCCAAACCTGCTGCCGCGGTGGCGCTTTCCGCCTCGCCGGACAACGTGATGAGTGCCTGGTAGGCGGCGGGGTGCTGCTTGTTGGCGCCGACTCGCGATGTGGTGGTCATGATTCTCTCTACCGTGTCTGTGGGCTCGGTGGTGACGGATTACTGATGCGGGTCATCGATTTTCAAGTTGTCTCCGGTGTTGGAGATGAAGACGACCAGCAGTTTGGCGCGTTCGGTCTGGCTGGTGTTCTCGGTGACGACGTGGTGGGCCCCCGGTTGCTCGATCCAGTTCTCGCCCGGGAGATACGTGCGTACCGGGGCGTCGTCGACCTGGCTGCGGATGCTTCCTTCGAGGACATAGGCGTAGATGAACGCATCCCCATGACGGTGCGGCAATGCGCGGAAACTGGGCGGAAATTCGACGATCGACGAAGTGAACGTCTTTCCAGGCACGTTGGGAAGCGCCTGCTCGATCAAAGGCGTCTGCACGTCGGTGGTCGTCGGTGCGGCGGCGGAGACGGCTAGGGCGGACCCGGTGAGGTAGATGGTCGCCAAGCTGCCGGTGACGGCGACCGTGAAGGTGGACTTGTTCATACGTCCATTTCAGTGACTCCCACCAATCAAGTCCAATGAGGAGTTTTGATCTGAATGATCAGCATCGGTGATAGCTTCTGGAGATGGAACTCCGTCAGCTCGAGTACTTCCTCGCCGTTGCCGGCGAGATGAACTTCTCGCGCGCGGCGCAGCGAGCGCACGTCGTGCAGTCGGCCCTCTCGATGTCGATCGGCAAGTTGGAGAAAGAGCTCGGAGTCGAGTTGTTCGATCGGTCCAAGCAGCAGATCAAGATCACGCCGGCCGGTGAGTTGTTTCGTGAACACGCCCGACGTGTCATTCACACAGCGCAACTGGCCAAGGATTCGCTCAGCGACTACCGCGGCGAGCTGTCGGGAACGGTCGATCTGGGATCGCTCGTGTCCTTCGGCACTTTGGACGTGCCAAAGGTGTTGGGGGACTTCCATCGCACCTACCCGTTTGTGCAGATCAGACTGCGACAGAGTCAAACAGGTTCGGCTGCTTACCTTTCCGCGATCGCGGAGGGTTCACTCGACCTGGCGCTCGTGTCCGCGCCCGAGCGATTTCCATCGAAACTGCAGATGCAGCTGATGTGTCAAGAACCGATGGTGTTCGTCTGCCGCCGCGATCATTCGCTTGCGCATCGCGATCATGTTGGTATCGCCGAACTCGCGGACGAGGACCTCATCGGCTTCCCGATCCAATTCGGGCTCCGACGGCTTGTCGAGGCTGCTTTCGCGGCAGCCAATGTCACCGCGCGCACGGCACATGAAGTGGCGCTGGAGTACTCGGTCGCTGCCCGTCTCGTCCGACACGGGTTGGGCACCATCATCATGCCGGGCAGTGAGGCGCTGCTCTTTCCGGACTTGCGTGCCATCGAGATTCGCCCGGCGATTCTCTGGAAGATCTATCTGGCCTCGGCTGAGCCGCCGCACACCAGGCCGGCGAGCGCGAAACTGGCCGAGATGTTGCTGGCGGAGGCCGTCCAGTCGGGCGCGTCCCGCTGATCCGGGCGCAACGGGGCTACCGTGGATGTCGTGGCATCCATCTTCGGCGACTCGCACTTGAAGAACGTCCGCCTGGTCACCCCGCAGACCACGAAGGGCTGCCAGGACTGCATCGCGGCCGGCACCCGGTGGGTTCATCTGCGGCTGTGCCTCACGTGCGGGCACGTTGGCTGCTGTGATTCGTCGCCAATGAAACACGCCAGTGCGCATGCAAAGACGCCGGGTCACGAGATCGTGCAGTCCTTCGAGCCGGGTGAGAACTGGCGGTGGTGCTACGTGCACGAGAAGTACGTCTGACCGTGTCCTGATCTGTGGGATGCATGGCTCCGCGCGCTCTGTAGGTACGGCCGATCCGCGGACAAAATGGACTGTGTCCAATCAAGTCCGACGGAAGTTGCGAGCCATGCCCGAAGTTATTGCAGGAGTGACCATTCCGGACACCGAGCTGGTCCGGGAGGCCACCTCGATCGTGCGGAAGTCGACCGACGACACCTTGTTCAACCACTCCCGCCGGGTGTTCCTGTGGGGGTCGTTGAAGGCGGCCGCACGAGGCCTCGACGTCGACCCGGAACTCGCCTACGTGGGCGGCATGTTCCACGACCTGGGCCTGACCACGGAGTATGGCACCACGCATCAACGATTCGAGATCGATGGGGCCGACCTTGCTCGAAAACTGTTGCTGGACTTCGGTCGTAGCGAGCAGGAGGCGACGAATGTGTGGCTGGCGATCGCGTTGCACACCACGCCAGAGGTTCCGCACCACCTGGCGCCCGAGGTCGCGGTGGTGATTCTGGGCGTCGAAACCGACGTCATCGGACTGGGTCTCGACGAGATCAGCGAAGAGCAGCGCGCCGAAGTGGTTGCCGCCCATCCGCGTCCCGACTTCAAGAACCACATCCTGCGGGCGTTCAACGACGGCATGGCCCATCGCCCGGATACCACGTTCGGGACCATGAACGACGACGTGCTCGCGCACTTCGACCCGTCGTTCGTGCGGACGAACATGGTTGATCTCATCCAGAACAACGCCTGGCCGGAGTAGCGATGGGCAATGCCGGGCCGGGCGACAGGACGCGGGGGAACCCGGCCCGGCAGTGCCTTCGAATCAGGCCTGCTTGACCGCTTCGATGTCGAGAGTGATGGTTACCTTGTCGCCGACGACGGCGCCACCGGTCTCCATCGGCAGGTCGAGGTCGACGCCGAAGTCCTTGCGGTTGATGACAACCGACGCCTCGTAGCCGGAGACCTCGCCGTTGCCCATGCCCGGGCTCACGCCGTTGAATTCCAGGTTCAGGGTGACCGGGCGGGTGTTGCCCTTGATGGTCAGGTTGCCGTCGAGCAGGTACGCATCGCTTTTGGGGCGCACGGCGGTCGACACAAAGGTCGCGACGGGGTGGTTCTCGGCGTCGAAGAAGTCGGCCGACTTGACGTGTCCGTCGCGCTGCTCGTTGCCGGTGTTGAGGGACGTCACGTCGATCTCGGCGGTGACCGACGGGGTGCCGTCGGCATCGACGGTGATGGCGCCACTGAAGTTCTCGAACTTGCCGCGGACCTTGCTGACCATCAGGTGGCGTACCGAGAACTCGACGGTGGAGTGAGCGGTGTCGATTGCCCAGGTGCCGACGCTGAGGGGAGTGGTGGCGGTGGTCATGTACCTGTCCTTTGTTGGTTCGAGGGCCGGCTTGTCCGGCCTCTGATGAGCTCCAACCGGACCGTAGTCCGGATTATTTCCAGGCATGACTCGCAATCCTTAATGAAAATGATTATCGTTAAGGCATGTCCTCGACCTCAGCTGACCTGATCCCTGTGACCGTGCTTTCGGGTTTCCTGGGGGCCGGCAAGACCACGCTGCTCAACCACATCCTCGCCAACCGGGACGGCCGCCGCGTTGCGGTGATCGTCAACGACATGAGCGAGGTGAACATCGACGCGGCCCTGATCGCCGGCCAGGGTCACCTCGACCGCACCGAAGAGAAGCTCGTCGAGCTCACCAACGGATGCATCTGCTGCACCCTGCGCGAAGACCTCATCACCGCCGTCGCGGATCTGGCCCGGCAGAAGCGATTCGACCAGATCGTGATCGAATCGACGGGCATCTCCGAGCCGATGCCGGTGGCGGCGACCTTCAGCTGGGAGTTCGAGGACGGCTTCGTCCTGTCCGAGCTCGCCCGTCTGGACACCATGGTCACCGTCATCGACGCGTGCACGTTCCTGCCGGAGTTGGCGCGCGGGGACGCGCTCACCGACCGGAACCTCGCGGTGGCCGACGGCGACGGGCGCAACATCGCAGACCTGCTCGTCGATCAGGTCGAATTCGCCGACGTCATCCTGATCAACAAGACTGACCTGGTCAGCGCCAAAACCGTTGCGACCGTGGAGGCTGTCGCGCGGCGGCTCAACCCGAACGCGCGGATCGAGCACACCGATCACGGGATCGTGCCGCTGGCAACCGTTTTGGACACCGGGTTGTTCGATCCGGAACTCGCCGCGGAGGCGCCCGGGTGGGATGAGGAGATCGCCAACGGGCACGTGCCGGAGACGGACGAATACGGCATCAGCAGTATGACGTTCCGTGCCGATCGTCCGTTCCATCCGCAGCGACTCGCGGAGGCCCTCGATCAGGTGCGAGGCCTGCTGCGCAGCAAGGGTTTCTGCTGGATCGCCACCCGGCCGAACATTGCCGCCATCTGGTCGCAGGCCGGCCCCAATCTCACCATCGAACCCGCCCAGTACTGGACGAGCACCGATATCGAGCCCGGTCAGGAGATCGTCTTCATCGGCATCCGCCTCGAAACCACCAAGGTACGAGCGCTTCTCGACTCAGCGTTGCTCACCGACGACGAAATTGCCGCCGGAACAAGCGCGTGGTTGCGGTACGCGGATCCGCTGCCGGCGTGGACCGCGGCGCACAGTCACGTGTGAATCCGGGGCTACCCGCCTGGTGCGAGCTCTCCGAGCAGGTAGCGCTGCAGCGTGACGCCGAGGTCAGCGGCGAGTTGTGCATTCGAGCGGTTGGCGAGCGGTTCCAGCCCGATGACGTACCGGGCCATGGCGAAACCGTTGACCTGTGACATGACCAGCGCGGCGCGGTAGTCGGCATCGGCGGAGCCCAGTCCTTCAGCGATGGGTGCAATGACTTTGCGCGCCAGGAAGTCCCGGACCAGCTTCGCGGCTTCCGGTTCGGCCGTGGCCGCGCGCACCATGCCGATCATGGGTTGTCGCCGCACTTCGTCTTCAAGAACGTCGAGAATGAACGTTGCCAGGCGTAGACCTGCCCCGTCTTTGTCGCCGTCGAGTACCCGGTCGATGATCACAGCGGGTTCGACGGGAAGTTCGACCACCGCGAGGAACAGGTCCCGCTTCTTGCCGTAGAAGTGGCTGACCAGTGCGGGGTCGACGCCGGCCTGCAATGCGACCTGTCGCAGGGACGTTCGCTCGTATCCCAACTCCGCGAACAGCTTTCGTGCGGTTTCTTCGATCGCCTCGCGGGTGCCGTTGGGCCCCGGGCGGCGGCCACCGCGGGAGGGTCGCTGGGTCATTCGACTCCCTGGTTCACAGAATTCTTTACGTGTTGAATTATAGCCCCACCGGGTTTAATGTCATACCGTCAACCTTCTTGATTAGCCACGCTAGGGAGACGTACCGCGCAGACCACGCCTGCCGGTGCGAAAGGGTAACGGATGCAGCGGTTTTCGATCAGACGCCAGCTGAGTCGCCACTGGATGTATATGGTGGCGGCGGTGGTGATCGTGGTTGCCGGCTTCGCGGTGCTTCGGCTGCACGGCATCTTCGCGTCCCATGACGTCACGTCGACGCCGAGCGGCGCGGTGAATGACATCGTGCCGTTCAACCCCAAGCATGTGTTGATCGAGGTCTTCGGGCCGCCGGGCACCGTCGCCACCGTCACCTATCTGGACGTGAACGCCCAGCCGCAGCGCGCCGACGCCGTCAGGTTGCCATGGGCCTACGACACGACCACCACTCAGCCGGCGGTGTTCGTCAACGTCCAGGCCCAGGGCGACAGTGATTCGATCGGTTGCCGCATCACGATCGATGACGCCATCAAAGACGAGAGAACGGTGAACACCGTGCACGCATTCACCTACTGTCTGGACAAATCCGGATGAGCGGGGGCCGGGTTCCGGACTTCATCCGGCGGTATTCGGTGTTCATCGCCTTCTTCTGGCTGGCGCTGGCCGTCGTCACGAATGTCTTTGTGCCGCAGCTGGAGACGGTGGCCGAGTCCCACAACGTGTCACTGAGCCCCACCGACGCGCCGTCGCTGCAGGCGGCGAAACGGATCGGCAAGGTGTTCCAGGAGTTCGATTCCGACAGTTCGGCCATGATCGTCCTGGAGGGCGACCAGCCGCTCGGGGCGGCCGCGCACCACTACTACGACGGCCTGATCGACAAACTGACCGCCGATACCAAACACGTCCAACACGTGCAGAACTTCTGGGGCGACCCGCTGACGGCAGCCGGGTCGCAGAGCGCCGACGGCAAGGCCGCGCTGGTACAGGTGTACCTCGCCGGCAATCAGGGCGAATCGCTGGCCAATGAATCGGTTGACTCCGTCCGCAGGATCATCGAGAACACCCCACCGCCACCAGGTCTCAAGGTGTATCTCACGGGCGCGGCACCTTTGATCACCGACCAGTTCGAGGTGGGCCGCCACGGCACGCTCAAGACCACCCTGATCACCATCGGCGTCATCATGGTGATGCTGTTCTCGCTCTACCGTCGGTTCACCACGGTGATCATGGTGATCTTCACGGTGATGATGGAGCTGACCGCGTCGCGAGGCGTCGTTGCCTCGCTCGCCAGCGCCGGCATCATCGAACTCTCCACGTACTCGACAAACCTGTTGACGCTCTTGGTCATTGCCGCTGGCACCGACTATGCGATCTTCATCCTCGGCCGGTTCCACGAAGCCAGATACGCCGGTCAGGATCGGGTCACGGCGTACAACACGATGTATCACGGCACCTCGCACATCATCCTGGGGTCGGGCCTGACCATCGCGGGCGCGGTGTTCTGTCTGACGTTCACTCGGCTGCCGTACTTCAAGAGCCTCGGAATCCCGGCCGGCACAGGCGTTCTCGTCGCGGTCGTCGCCGCGTTGACGCTCGCGCCCGCGCTGCTGTGCATCGGCCGGCACTTCGGCCTCTTCGAACCCGTGCGTCAGCTGCAGACGCAAGGCTGGCGGCGCATCGGCACGGCCATCGTGCGCTGGCCCGGCCCCATTCTCGTGGTGACCGTCGCGGTGGCCCTCATCGGCCTGATCGCTCTGCCCGGGTACAAGACGAGTTACGACACCCGCCCGTATATGCCCGCCGACGCTCCGGCCAATATCGGCTACGCCGCCGCGGAGCGGCACTTTTCTCAGGCCCGACTCAATCCCGAACTGCTGATGATCGAAGCCGACCACGATCTGCGCAACTCCACCGACATGATCCTGCTGGAGCGCGTCGCGAAAGCGGTGTTCCACACCGACGGCATCGCGCAGGTGCAGTCGATCACCCGGCCGCTGGGCACGCCCCTGGACCACTCGTCGATACCGTTCCTGATCAGTGCCGGAAACGCCGGGCAGATCAACAACCTGCCCTTCCAGCAGGCGCGCAGTGCTGACCTGCTCAGGCAGGTCGACGTGATCAACAAGTCGATAGACATTCTGCGCCAGCAGTATTCGCTGCAGCAGCAATCCGGGGCACTCACCCACGAGCAGGCCAAGGCATTTCAGCAGACCGTCGCCACGGCGCAGGACCTGCGCAACAAGATTGCCGATTTCGACGACTTCTTCCGGCCGATCCGTAACTACTTCTATTGGGAACCACACTGCTACGACATCCCGATCTGCGCCGCGTTGCGCTCGGTCTTCGATTCGCTCGACGGTATCGATGACCTGACCGACCAACTGGGTGATGTCGCCGGGAGTATCGCCAAACTCGATGCGCTGCAACCGAAGCTGCTCGCATTGATCCCGCCGCAGATCGCGAGCCAGGAGACCAACCGCGATCTGACGATGACGAACTACTCCACGAACTCAGGTCTCAACGACCAGGCGGCCGCGTCATTGCAGAACGCCACCGCACTGGGGCAGGCCTACGACGCGTCGAAAACCGACGATTCGTTCTATCTGCCGCCGGAAGCGTTCACGAACCCCGAGTTCCAGCGCGGCATGAAGTTGTTCATGTCGCCGGACGGCAAGGCCGCCCGCATGATCATCACGCACGAAGGCGATCCCGCCACGCCCGAAGGCATTTCGCACATCGCCGCCGTCCGGCACGCCGCGCAGCAGGCGGTGAAGGGCACGCCCCTGGGTGGATCGAGGATCTACCTTGCCGGTACCGCGGCCACGTACAAGGACATTCAGGAGGGCGCGAAATACGACCTCATGATCGCGGGGATCGCGGCGCTGAGCCTGATTCTGTTGGTGATGATGTTCATCACCCGCAGCATCGTCGCGGCCCTGGTCATCGTCGGTACCGTGGCGCTGTCGCTGGGCGCCTCCTTCGGGCTGTCCGTGCTGATCTGGCAGGACATCTTCGGCATCGACCTGTACTGGATTGTGTTGGCGCTGGCCGTCATTCTGCTGCTGGCGGTGGGGTCGGACTACAACCTGCTGCTCATCTCGCGGTTCAAAGAAGAGATCCACGCCGGCATCAACACCGGCATCATCCGCGCGATGGCCGGGTCCGGCGCGGTGGTGACGTCGGCCGGGCTGGTGTTCGCCGCGACCATGGCGTCCTTCCTGTTTGCCGATCTGCGGGTCCTCGGCCAGATCGGTACGACCATCGCCCTCGGCCTGCTGTTCGACACGCTGATCGTGCGGTCGTTCATGACGCCGGCCATCGCGGTGCTACTCGGTCGGTGGTTCTGGTGGCCGCTGAAGGTGCGGCCGCGCCCTGCGAGCCAGATGCTGCAGCCGTACGGATCGCGGCAATCGGTGCGTCAACTGCTGCTGTGGGAGGACGGCGATCCCGCGGTCAGCGGGTCGGGTGTGGGTTCGCGAAGCCACGGAGGAGACGCATGACGGACATGGAGCTGTGGGGCGGGCTGACAATCCTCGCCGGAATGCTGGCGCTGATCCTCATCACGTGCGTCTTCGTGTACGTACGCGGGTTGGAACGACGACCACCCGCACCATTGGGTGAGCAGGTAGGCGCCCACAAGGCCGTACTGGCGAAAGTACGTAAGGGCCAACCGATGTCGCAGGACGAGATCGACTACGCGAATGAACTGGTGTCGGACGCCGGCTCGCCGCTGGCCTACGCGATACCCGCGCTGCTGTTCACCATGGGCTTCTTCTACGTGGTCGGCTGTATGTACGAACTCCAGGTCCACGGCGGCCACCCCTCGTTTCGCACCTTCATCGGCGGCATCCCGATGCTCACCTCGCTGAACATCTTCGGGCAGTTGCACCGGGTGGCACGACTGAAGAAGCGCGTGCCCTAGCTACCGGCTGCCGAACGCCTTTGCCGCCAAATCGATGTGGCCCGCGGCGGCGAGAATCTGGCTGCGGTTCTCGACATGCAGCGCGGCCTGCAGGCTGGGGGCCTCGAGGTTGGCCCACAACACCTGCTTGGTCGACTCGAGACCGAACTTTCCGTAGCCACAGAGGGTTTCGGCGATGGCCAGCGCGTCCGCGACGACGTCGTCCTCAGACAGTCGCGACACCAGCCCCAGGCGCAGTGCCTCGTCGGCAGCCACCGTCCGGGCGGTGAGGATCAGGTCGAACGCCTGGCCGGCGCCGACGATCCGGGGGAGCGTGTAGCTCACCCCGATGTCGCAGCCGCCGATGCCCAGCTTGATGAACTGGGTGCAGAATCGCGCACCGGGTCCGGCGATCCGGATGTCGGAGGCCAGCGCGAGCGCGAAACCGCCACCGTAGGCTGGTCCGTTGACCGCCGCGATCACCGGTTGGCGCAGGTTCTGGATGCGGGTGGTCAGCTCGGCGATCCGTTCCTGCCAGCGCATACCCGACCGTGGAAACTCCAGTCCGCCACCGGCTTCCGGCGGGTTGGGGTCGGAAAGGTCCAGGCCCGAACAGAATCCGCGGCCCGCGCCGGTGAGTACGACGACGCGGCACTCGTTGTTCCGGTGGATCTCCTCGAGAGTGCTGTGCAGCGCCTCGACGAGTTCGAGGTTCAGCGCGTTGAGTTTGTCCGGCCGGTCCAGGGTGAGGACGGCGATATCGGGACGGGGATAGGCGAGCGACAGCGTTGTCATGCGGCTGACGTTAGCCGCTGTGCCACCCGGCCACGCCGACGGCGATCATGCGCAGCTGCTTGCGCGCGGTCCGCTTGACGTCGTCCAGTGCCTTGGCGTCATTGGCGTCGTCGATGGATTCGGCGGTAGTCATCATCGTGTTGACGAACAGCCCGGCCACGATGTTCAGGTCCTCGGCGCTCCAGGTGGTGAGCCCGGGCAGCCGGCCCAGGTCGATCGCGAGCTCGGAGGTGATCAACCGGATTTCCGTGCGGATCGCGTAGCGCAGCGCGGTGACGCCACTGTTGCGCTCGCGGCTGATGAAGCGCCAGTGCTCGGGGCGTTCGGCGACGCTGTTGAACAGGATGTCGACGGACGACTCGATGATGCGTTTGGGGTCGAGTTGGCCGGCGCGGCCACCACGGAGCATTTCCCGCAGGGCGCGGAACGACTCGTCGATCAGGACCAGGCCGAGGGCGTCCATGGTTTCGAAGTGCCGGTAGAAGGCGGCGGGCACGATGCCGGCTTCGCGGGTGACCTCGCGCAGGCTCAGCGCGCCGAAACTGTCCTCTTCCAGCAGCTTGAGGGCAGCCGTGATGATCGCGCGGCGGGTGGCTTCCTTGCGTTCTTCGCGCGACAGGTTGTCCTGGACGCGAGAGCTCGATGAGCGGCTGGACCTCCGGTCGCGTGAACCAGGGGTACGACTGTTCACCGAACAAAGTTTACACAGCGCGGCGAATCCGCAGTTTGGAACGATTGTGTATGGCGAATGCATACGGATGTTCACTGTGTGATCCCAGCAACAACCTGCGGTTTAGGTCTTGACGCGAACGCTTGGAGTCGGTCACTGTGTACACATGTTCACCGAAACTTTGAGCCGCCGAGTACGGCGCTCCGCCCTGGTTGGCATCCTCACCGGCCCGCACGGCGTGGACCGGTACACCGAGGTTTTCGACCGCACCTGGACCGTCAACGACGCCCGCGCCAAGGTCGTCGCTGTCCGTCGGCAGACGCCCCGCAGCGTCACCCTGACCCTGCAGCCCAATGACGCCTGGACCGGATTCAAAGCCGGCCAGCACATCAACCTGACCGTCGAGATCGACGGCCGTCGCCGCACCCGGTGCTACTCGCCGGCCAACTCCGAAGGCAGCCCGGTCATCGAGCTGACCGTCGGCCTGCACGACGGCGGCCTGGTCTCCACCCATCTGTTCGAGAACGCCGAGCCCGGCATGGTCGTGCACCTCGACTCTGTCGGTGGTGACTTCACTCTTCCGGGCGGCCCGCCCGATACGCGGCCCCGGCGCATCCTGCTGGTCTCCGGCGGCAGCGGCATCACCCCGGTGCTGTCCATGCTGCGCACCCTGCGCGAGGAGAACTTCGACGGCGAGGTCGCCTTCCTCCACTACGCCCGCAACCCCGAAGAGGCCGCGTACGCCACCGAGCTGGCGGCCACCCCGGGTGTGAAGGTCCTGCACAGCTACACCCGCTCCAACCGCGGCGACCTCAGCGGCCACTTCAGCCCGGACCACCTGGCCGCCGCGATGCCCAACCCCGACGCGGTGTTCGTCTGTGGCCCGCCTGCCCTGGTCGACGCCGTCAAGGACCTGCTGCCGGGCGCACAGTCCGAGAGCTTCGTGCCCCCGGTCATCGCCGTCCCGACCGAAGCCTCCGGCGGCAACGTCGCCTTCACCGAAAGCAAGGTCGACGTGGTCGACGACGGCCGCTCCATCCTCGAGCAGGCCGAGGCCGCCGGCCTCAACCCGACCAACGGCTGCCGGATGGGCATCTGCCACACCTGCACCCGCAAGAAGATCAGCGGCCCCGTGAAAAACCTGATCACCGGCGCCGTATCGACCGCCCCCGACGAAAACATCGAAATCTGCGTGACCGCCCCGTACGGCGACGTCGAGATCGACCTCTAGACCACCCCACCAGCCCACACGCACAAAGGAGGCGAACCATGGCTCAACGTCCCGCCCCCATGACCCCCGAGCAGTTCGACGAGTTCGGCCGCGCGCTCGACGCCATCCGCGAACGCCACCTCGCCGACCTCGGCGACCGCGACTCGGACTACATCCGCAACATCATCGCCATGCAGCGCAAGCTGGAGATCGGTGGCCGCGCGCTGCTGTTCCTGCCCCCGGCCTGGCCCGTCGGCACTGTGATGCTGGGCCTGTCGAAAATCCTGGACAACATGGAGATCGGCCACAACGTCATGCACGGCCAGTACGACTGGATGGGCGACCCGGCGCTGCGCGGCCAGAACTTCGAATGGGATTCGGCCTGCCCGTCCAACCAGTGGCGGCACTCGCACAACTACATGCACCACACCTACACCAACATCGTCGACATGGACCGCGACATCGGCTACGGCATCCTGCGCATGAGCGAGGACCAGAAGTGGAGCCCGTACTACCTGGGCAACCCGGTCTACGCCTTCCTGCTGATGGTGTTCTTCCAGTACGGCGTCGCGCTGCACGAACTGGAGACCGAGCGCATCCGCACCGGCGAGATCAAGCTGCGGGACAAGAAGGACATGCTGCGTGAGATGTGGGCGAAGGTCCGCAAGCAGACCGTCAAGGACTACGTGGCCTTCCCGCTGCTGGCCGGCCCGTTCCTGCCGTTCGTGTTCGCCGGCAACATGACCGCGAACCTGATGCGCAACGTGTGGTCGTACGTGATCATCTTCTGCGGTCACTTCCCCGAGGGCACCCACGAGTTCACCATCGAGGAGACCAAGAGCGAGACCCGCGGCCAGTGGTACTACCGCCAGCTGCTGGGTTCGGCGAACCTGTCCGGTGGCAAGTGGTTCCACATCTTCAGCGGCAACCTGTCGTTCCAGATCGAGCACCACCTGTTCCCCGACATCCCGGCGCACCGCTACGCGGAAATCTCGCCGGAGGTCAAGGCACTGTGCGAGAAGTACGACCTGCCCTACAACACGGGCCCGATCCACAAGCAGTTCTTCTCGGTGGTCAAGAAGATCTGCCGCCTGGCTCTGCCGGACTCATGGCTGACAAAGCGGGCACCAGAAGGTGATCCGGTCCGTGAGGTTGTCGAGGTGGCCGACGACGTCGAGGTTCTCGTGCCGGTCCCGGTCGCCTGATTCGATCAGCGTCCCGCACCTGCGACATGCCTGCCCGGCCCGGCCGTACACCCAGAGTTGACGGCCGGGTCGGGTATCGCCCGTTGTAGTGCGGTTCCATCGGTTTCTGTTCAACCACAACATGTCCCGGGCCCGCTGCGCCAGCCGCAGCGGGTCTTTCACTGTGCTGACCGGGGCCGTCGGGCGGCGCCCGACGATGAAGCACAGCTCATTGGCGTAGACGTTGCCGACGCCCGCCAGGTTGCGCTGGTCGAGTAGTGCTGCGTGCAGCGGTCGTTCGGGGTCCTGGGTGAGGTTGGCCGCCGCTCTGTGTGGATCCCATTCCGGGCCAAGGAGATCCGGTCCGAGATGTTTGACGGGTTCTTCGTCGTGGTCCCGTTGGAGGACTTCCAGAGTGCCGAGCTCGGTGCCTATCGCCTGAAGGTCATTCGTTTCCAGGATGATTCGTGTCTTGTGGTCGGGTCGGCGAGGCCGGGTGTTGACCTGCCACTTGCCCTCCATCTTGAGGTGCGAGTGGATGCTGGCCGCCGCGGTGCGGATGAACAGGTGCTTGCCACGGCTGATGACCTCGTCGACCGTCTGGCCGGTGAGGTCGACGGTGGCGAACTTCGGCACGCGAATGTCGCACCGGGTCAGCGTCTTTCCCTGCAGCGCCTCGTGGAGGATCGCTGCGGTGTGAAAGACGGTGTCGCCTTCGGGCATCAGCGGATGTGGGCGGTGGCTCGGGTGAGCGCCTGTTCGGCGTCGTGGGCGATCTTCTGGACCAGCGGAGCGGCCAGCTCCAGCTCGTCGATCAGGTCGAGGGCCTCGCCGGCCCAGATCGGCACGTAGTCCATATCCATCTTGGCCGCCCGGTCACGGAACTCCTGTTGTGCCTTGAGATCTGCGTCGAGCTCGGCGTCGCGGTCCTGCCACTCGTCGGTGAAGACGCTGCGCAACGTGCGCGCCGGATACCGGGCCGGCCAACGCGTTTCGATCGGCCGCGAGGCGATGTCGATGGCGCGGCCGGTGGTGGTGTCTTCCGCCGTCGCCTTCAGCATGGCCTTCGACTCAGCGGCGCTGAGCAGGGACTCGTGGGTGGCTTCGAATCGCGTGCCGATCATGGCACCCGCGGCACCGAGCGCAAGTGCGGCGGCGAGACCGCGGCCGTCGCCGATACCGCCCGCCGCGAGTACCGGGGTGTCGTGTGCCAGGTCGACGACGGCGGGGACGAACGGCAGCGTGGAGCGGCCGCCGTGATGGCCACCGGCCTCCCGGCCCTGCGCGACGAGTACCTGGACTCCGGCGTCGAGCGCCTGCTTGGCCTCATCGAGGCTGTGCACCTGGGACAGCAGCGGGATGCCGGCGTCGTGGATGGCCTTGGCGAAGGGGGCGGGGTCGCCGAACGACAAGATGATGGCGGCGGGCTGCTGCGCGATCACCCAATCGATGATCTCCCGGTTCACCGCCCAGGTGAGTAGGCCGACGCCCCAGGGCTTTTCGGTGCCCTCCTTGGCCAACCGGCATTCGGTGGCGAGCATCGTGAGGTCGCCGCGGCCGCCGCCGATCAGGCCCAGCCCGCCGCCCTCCGATACCGCGGCCGCCAGCCGGCCACCGGATACGTCGCCCATCGGAGCCAGCACTATCGGGTGGTCGATGCCGAACAACTCGGTCAGCGGGGTGTGCAGCGCCATGGCTTCACTCTAGGACTCGGTCGCGGCCGCTTCTGGTCGCGATGTGTCGTCAGCGGTACGCTCGGCTCGACATCGAGCGGGAGACGGTTGATGACAGAAGCATTTGTGCTTGGTGGTGTCCGCACGCCATTTGCGCGGTACGGCAGTTCGCTGTCGCACATCCGCACCGACGACCTCCTCGGGATGACGATGAAGGGCGCGTGCGAACGCGTCGGCGTCGATCTCGGAGCCATCGAGGACATCGTCGCTGGTTGTGTGAATCCCGCGCACGAGGGGATGGGCGACGTCGCGCGCTGGGCGGCGCTCGCCGCCGGATTTCCCGACACCGTCGCCGGGACGACGATCAACAGGTTCTGCGGGTCGTCACTGAGCGCCACGATCAACGTCGCGCACGCAATCCGGGCCGGCGATCTGGGCGTGGGGATGGCCTGCGGCGTCGAGTCGATGTCGCGATCGGGCTGGGCCTACATGAAAGGCGACGCGCCGTTCGCGCCGCGCGGGCCGGTCATCCTGCTCGACACCATGTGGGCCGGTGCCGGCGGCCCGCCCAACCCCGCGCTGCTGGCGCGCAACGCGTACATCAGCATGATCGAGACCGCGCAAAAGGTCGCCGATCGCTACGGTCTGACGCGCGAGGAGATCGACGCCTTCGCGCTGCGAACGCAGCGAAATGCCAAGGCGGCGCGTGATTCCGGGCGTCTCGCCAAGGAGATCATGCCTGTCGAGATCGCCGCGACGAAGAAGTCACCGGCGCGGCTGTTCGAGCACGACGAGTTCATCCGCGACGAGACCACTGCCGAGCAGCTGGCGGCGCTGCGCCCGCAGCCGGGCACCACCCAGATGACGGCGGCCAACTCGACACCGCTCACCGATGGCGCCAGCGCACTGGTGCTGGCATCGGGGGAGCGCGCGGCGGAACTCGGCGTCGAGCCGTTGGCGCGGGTGGTGTCCTCGGCGGTGTATGGAATCGATCCGCTGTTCATGGGTCTCGCGCCGGCGTGGGCGCTACCTCTCGCGATCAAGCGTGCCGGGCTGACGCCGGAACAGATCGACGTCTGGGAAGTCCACGAGGCGTTCAGTGCGCAGGCCCTCGGGGTGTTGCGGGAGCTGCCGAATCAGCTCGACGGGTTCGTCGTTCCCGACGAGAAGCTCACACCCAACGGCGGTGCCGTCGCGATCGGCCATCCCTTCGGTGCCACGGGTGCCCGGTACGTCCTGACCCTGGCCACCGAACTGCGCGAGCGCAACGCCCGGTACGGAGCCATCGGAGTCTGTGTCGGCTCGGGTCAGGGCGTCGCGATTGTGATCGAAAACCCTTCTGCGGTCTGAGCTTTCTAGTCCGCGCAGGTCGGCAACGATGCCACCAGGGCTTCCCAGGTTTTCTGGACGCGCTCGCACACGGCTCCGGTCTGGGTCAGAACCGTCACGCAGTGGCGGCTGTGGTCGTACAGCTCGATCGCTGACGTCGGCCCGGAGATTCCATGCGCGCGGGTCACCCAGCATTCCGAAAGCTGCACGGGATCAACGGCATATCGTGCTGCTCCGAATATCACCGCGAAATGTTGGTTCGCCGCATCTGCCATCAACGCCCGGCCGCGGTGTAGCTGCACACACCCGCCGCCGCGCACAGCGACCGTGAAATCCAGCCCCTCGGATACCAGGTACGCCAAGAGGTGGGGAACCACTGCAAGAACAATCCGCCGGGCGCCCTGAAACGGGAGCACCTGGTAGCGCGCCTGTGACAGATCGTCGAGATGGTCGAGTTGATCGGTGTCGTCCCAGTTCACAGCACCCCAGTCGACCGGCGAGGCAGGCTCCGATGCATCGACCGGTGCAGCCGAGAGTGCCTCCACCACAAGCTGGTCCGTCAACGGTGTCAGGTAGGCGCGGTGCGTGCCGAAGTCGTCGAGCAGTGTCAGTGCCCGCGACGTCCGGTACCCGACCACACTGGGCGAAATCCGTAGCGCGATCCGATCCTCGTCGTACACGAGCGCTTCACCGGGGTGCGCGACCGCGCCGTATTCGCCCGTATGCGACAGCAGCGCAGCATCATTGGCGGTCACCGTGACTACCGTGCCCAGCGCGGGCAGCGCTTCGGACAGTGCGCGGCTGCCGGCCGCAAGCCGTTGTGCGTGGCAGTTGGGGCAACGTCGGCCGTCAGTACACATCGCGCACGTACCGTTTCTCGCGTTTGAGTTCGTTGACGTACTCGGTAGCGGCGTCATGATCCAGCCCGCCGTGTTCGGCGACCACATCGTGCAGTGCCTGGTCGACATCTTTGGCCATCCGTAACGCGTCGCCACAGACGTAGAAGTGGCCACCGTCCTGGAGCCAGCCGAACAGTTCTTTGCCGTTTTTGCGCATCCGGTGCTGCACATAGATCTTCTCGCTCTGATCGCGCGAGAATGCCAGGTCCAGCCGGTCCAGCAGGCCGGAGGCCTGCCACGCCGTCAGTTCGTCTTCGTAGACGAAGTCGTCTGCGCGATGCTGGTCGCCGAAGAACAGCCAGTTGCGGCCGCCGGCACCGCGCTTTTCGCGTTCTTGCAGGAACGCCCGGAATGGTGCGATGCCGGTGCCCGGACCGACCATGATCATCGGCACGTCGTTATCGGCCGGCACCCGGAACGACTTGTTCGGTTGCAGAAAGATTTTCGCCGACTCGCTGCGGTCGGCCAGGAACGTCGAGCACACGCCGCCGCGCATGCGCCCACCCATTTCGTAGCGCACGCTGGCCACCGTCAGGTGAATCCGATCAGGATGCGCGAGCGCACTCGATGAGATCGAATATGCCCGGTGCTGAAGGGGTTTGAGCAATCCGACGAATTCTTCGACGCTCAGGTCGTCGCCGGCGATGCGCAGCACGTCGAGGATGTCCTTACCCCACAGCCAGCGGTCCAGTCTCTCCTTCACGCCGCCGCGCAGCACGTGCGACAGTTCTTCGTTCTCGGCGCGGCTTTCCACCTCGCCGAGCAAATCCTTTGATGGAGCACTGATTTCGTAGCGATTCCCAAGGAGCTCGCTCAGCGGCTCGCCGTCGACCATCGTGTCGACGGACACCCGGAAATGTTCGGCGATGGCCTCCACCAGGGCAGGATTGTTCTGCGGCAGCACGGCCAGCGCGTCACCGGCCTCGTATTCGATACCGCTGTCCGCCAAGGCGAATTCGTAATGCCGGATCTCCTTGTCCGAGCCCGAGCCCGACAGCAGGCGGTTGACCGCCAGCCCCGCGACGAACGGGTTCTTCCGCGTCCATCCGGAGCGCGCGACCGCGCTGGGCGGAGGCGCCGACGGCCGCCCACTGGCACCGGACGTCGGCACCAGCGCCATCAGTGCACTCTGAATCCAGTCGGCGGCCTGTGCCTCGTAGTCGACGTCGCAGTCGGTGCGCGGGACGACGCGGGACGCGCCGAGTTGCTCCAGGCGCATGTCGAACAGCTTGCCGGCCTGGCAGAAGCCGTCATAGCCGGTGTCGCCGAGGGCCAGCACACCGAACGAGACACCCTCCAGCCGCGGCGCCGTCGACGCCGACAGGGCCTCCCAGAACAATTCGGCATTGTCGGGCATCTCGCCCTCGCCATAGGTCGAGGTGACGATCAGCACGAACTTCAGGCCGGCGAACTCGCCCAGTTCGATCTCGTCGAGTCCGCTGACCTTGACGTCGAAACCCTGCGACTTGGCCGCTGCCGCAGCATCATTCGCGACACCCTCGGCGTTGCCCGTCTGGGTGCCGTACAGGATACGCAGCTGCGGAAGCGAGGCCGGTTGGTCACCGACGACCACGGGCGGCGGGGCAGCGACATTGATCGCCAGCCGGGAATGCAGACCGGCCAGGAAGCCGGAGATCCAGGCACGCTGGTCCTCGTTGAACGGGGCGTCTTCGGGAATGTAGGCGATCTTCACTGTGCGCCCTCCAGGGAATCGAACGAGGCGGCGACATCCGGAACAGATTGTGCGGCAAACAGTTCCTCGAAGGACGGCAGTCGGCCGATCTTCTCGATGTTCTTCGCATCCTGGTACAGGATCCAGCCGTAGGTGCCGGGACTGTCCATGGACAGCACGTTGCGTTGGGCCAGCGCCTCCTTGTAGTCGTTGATCCGTTTGTTGGCGACGAACACCGCGAGGTCCTCGTCGCTGAACCCGTCGATGGCCTCGCGGGCGTAGCGCTGCAGCTTCTGGATGAGGAAGAAGTCCTCAGTGAGTACCAGGTTGCGCACGGTCTTTCCGATCCGTGCATCGGTCACTTCGGTCACCCCGGGGGTGCGGGACATGGCGAGTTGCTGCGCCATGTTCAGCACCGTGTAGGTGTTCAGCAGCGCGTACATCTCCTCGGTGTCGGTATCGCCGTACCCGGGCACCGCACCGCCGAGCACTGTTTCGTTGTTGCGGTAGGAACGCTTGAATTTGGCCACCTGGTGGCCGGCCAGCGCCGAGGCCAGCTCGTCGAGCAGTTCCTTGCGGGTCTTGGCCGCCAGGATCGCGTCGGCGTCCTGGTACTGCAGCAGCGCTCGCGGCATGGCGTACACCACGTGCCGGCGGGTGACGTGCCAATCATCCAGCAGCTGCCGCGCTTTCGCCGAACCTGTGGCCTCCAGATGCCACTGCAGCAGTGTGAGTGCCGCCGCTTCGTGGAACGGTGCCTCCGATATCGGGGCGACGACCACCGAGTCGGTACTGACCTTCGAGGGCAGCTCGCCGTCGGGGTCGTACTGGTACAGGAATCCGCCGCTCATGCCGTTGGCGACACCCTTGCCGAACTCGCCGATGTTGAACACCGCGCCGTTGGTCATGTACTCGCAGAGGAATTCGCCGACGCCTTCGACCACTGCGGTGGCGCCGGAGTTCCGCACCGCGAACCGGTCACCAGCCTCACCCGCGACGAACAGCCGGCCGCCCGATGCTCCGAACAGGACGAAGTTACCGATCAGCACATTGCCACCGGGCTCGTCCGATCCGCCGCCGGGGGACAGCACCGCAATGGTGCCGCCACAGGCGCTCTTGCCGACGCCGTCGTTGCAGGTTCCGGTGTGCGTCAACAGCATTCCGTCATTGCAGAACGCGCCGTAGCTCTGTCCGGCCGATCCCGATGTGGTGATGATGACGCTGTCCGGCTTCAGGAAGCGGCGGCCGCGATCGTCGGTCGCCACCGCCGGACCGTCGGCACCCTCGTGGTTGAGCATGCGTTCGATGTCAATGGCCAACTGTCCGCCGACGCTCTTGTTCCGGTTGCACAGCGTCACCGGTTCCATCGCCACGCCCGCCAGGTCGAGCTGGGCCAGGAACGCGTCGTCGACGGAGTAGTCCCGTTCCATGTAGATCGGGTCTTCGGGGACGAAACCCTCTGCGGGGGCGAGCATTGCCCGCAGATCAAGTCGGCCGATACTCGACGGGTGATCCAGCAGGTGCAGCAGGTCGCTGCGGCCGCGGGCATGCTGCAATGACGGCAGACCGAGGGTGGCGAGAATTTCGCGGACTTCATGGGAGATGTTGAGCAGATACTGCGCCAAGGCACGAGGATCGCCCTCGAACGCCTCGGCGTTGGTGGTCAGGCCTGCCGGGCATTTGATATTGCAGTTCTTCGCCATGACGCACTTGAGCATCATCAGGGCGGTGGTGCCGAACTCGTAGCTGTCCGCTCCGAGTAGCGCCGATTTGACCACGTCACTGGCGGTTTGGTGCGCGCCTGAACATCGCAGGACGACTTTCTGCCGAATCCCGTTGGCCACCAGGGCCTGATGCACTTCGGCAACGCCGATCTCCGCCGAGCGACCCGCGTACTTGAGGCTCGTGACGGCGGCCGCGCCGGTGCCACCGGTGTTGCCGGCCACATTGATGACGTCGGCGCCGGCCTTGGCGACACCGGCGGCGATGATTCCGATGCCTTCGCTCGACACCAGCTTGACGATCACCCGCACCCGTGCGGCCTTGCAGTCGTGGATCAGCTGCGCCAGGTCCTCGATCGAATAGGTGTCGTGGTGCGGCGGCGGCGATACCAGCTCGACGCCCGGGGTGCCGCCACGCGCGGCGGCGATCTGCACCGTCACCTTGGGTGCCGGGAGTTGGCCGCCCTCACCGGGTTTGGCGCCCTGCCCGATCTTGATCTCCAGCTCACGCAACATCGGATCGGCCAAGTAGCCGGCCCATATCCCGAACCGGCCCGATGCGAACTGCTTGATGCGCGAGCCGCGGATGGTGCCGTAGCGGCTGATGTGCTCGCCGCCTTCGCCGCAGTTCGACAAGCCACCCACCATGTTGGTGCCGTGCGCGACGGCCTCGTGGGCGTTCGCCACCAGCGCACCGTGACTCATGGCGCCGGAGGTGAGCGTTGCCGCGATCTCGTCGGCCGGCTGCACCGAGTCCAGCGGAATCGCTGCCGGTGCGGTCAGGGTCATTCCCAGGAAATGCCTGGCACGCGCACGAGCGACGAGCCGCAGCCGGTCGTCGGTGACCCGGTAGTCGATGATCTCGTCACCGAACCGCTGAATCAGCGAGTCCGCGAGTGCCTGCAGCCGCTCCGGTGAGGAGTGACTCAGCCGCAGCGTGAACTCGTCTCCCACCCGGTCCACCGTCAGCCCGCGCACCAGGTAGGAGTTGTTACCGAAGCGCGCGAATTTACCCATCTCCGAACGAAATTCGTCGGCCGTGGTGGCGAACGTGACATCGGCGGGGAACGCCAGCACGTCACGCAGGGCCGCGGGCCGGCGGGCACGTTCGGCGGTCATGGCGAACACGAAGTTGCGGTAGCCGGGAGTGATGTCGAAGCTGTTGATATCTCGCGGCGTCAGTTCCGCGAAACTGTTGTTGCGGTACGCCTCGTCGTTCAGACCGAAGGCACCTTCGAGTTGGTTCAAGGGCAGCGTCCGCAGGAACAGCGGGTCGGCCATCTCTGGATTCTTGGGCCGAGCGTCGTCGCTGAACGAGATGGTTTCCTCGGTCATGTCGACGAATCCCCGCACGGCCGTGGTGCCGTAGGAGTGGCCCGCACCTTCCGCGCGTTCTTTGAACAGACCGAGTAGTGGTACGTCCTTTTCGGTCTCGACCTGGAGTGCGCGGGCATGCCATTCGGCCGACGTATCGGACAGCGTGCGGAAGCCGACGCCGCCGACGACGGCGGTGACGTTCGGAAAGTACTTGCGCAGCACCGGGCCTGCGGTGTCGAGGTAGTTGGGCTCGAAGAACTCGCCGCCGATGTAGCTTTCGACGGTGCACAGGCCGACGCGGCCCATGGTCTTCATCAACGACTTTTCCGCGGCCTTGGCGAACCGCTTGTAGGCGGCGGCAACCGATTGCTCGTCGGGCCCGAACTTCTCCTCGGCGCGCATCTGCACCGTCAGCGGATATACCGCGGATGCACCGAACCCGAGCACCGTCGCGATGTGATGCGAGGACGCCAGCTGCCCGCTCTCGGCGATCAGCGACACCCGCAACCGCAGGCCTTCTTCGATGAGCCGCTGATTGATCGCCGATACCACGATGGTGAGGGGCATCGGTGCGCGGACACTTTCGACGTGGCGGTCGGAGATGATGGCGATGCCGCCCGACTCGCGCGCGAACGCCTCGACCTCATCGCAGAGCTTGTCGATGGAATGCACCAGGACCTCGGAGTTGTACGGTCCGCCTTCCAAGTCGACCCGGTACCGCATGCCGAATATCCGCACCGGGGTGTGGGTCTGGTCGCGGATCATCAACATGTCCAGGTGGGACAGGATCGGCGACGGGATGACGATTTGCGGCGCCGGCGTGCCGCCGCTACCCGGCTTGGCGCCGAGTGCCACCCGCAGCGTCATTCCGTCGGCCTCGCGAATGCTGTCCAGCGGTGGATTGGTGACCTGAGCGAACCGCTGCGAGAAATAGCGGGCAATGCCGCCCTCGTGGTTGGACAGCGCGTTGATCGCCGCGCCGTAACCCATCGCCGAGATCTTCTCCTGCCCGGTGGCCAGCATCGGGTCCATCAGGAACTTGAAATCTTCTTGGCTCATGGAATATGCGACGTAGCGCTGATAGCGGTTCAGGTCGCCGTTGTAGCGGGCGGGGGAGAGTTGACTTTCCGCCGGCACGGCGGGCAGGTCGGCGAGGTTGACCCGGGCCTGCGCCAGCATTGCGGGGTAATCATGCTGTGCGGCAAGCATTTCCAGGGCTTCGGTGGAGCCGTACGACCGCTGCTCTTCATGGTCGTAGTACAGCATTCCGCCGGCTTCGATCCGGCCCCGTTTGATCACCTCCTCCGGCGGGAAGTACACCTGTCCGGCTTCGGACATCACGCCGAGATAGTCGGCCGTCTCCACGGTGCGTAGCGGACGCAACCCCAAGCGGTCGAGGCGGGCGCCGATGAATCTGTCGTCGCCGAAGATCAGCGCGGCGGGACCGTCGTTCTTCTCCTCGTAGAGGCTGAAGTACTCGAGCATGGCCCGGACTTCGGGTGAGAGGGTGGTGTCGTTCTCCCACGCCGGCGGCATCATGGCGACGACGGCGGTGACGAGGTCCAGTTCGTCCTCGAGCACCCGGTGCTGCAGCGTCTGGTCCAGCCGGCAGCTGTCCGACTGTCCGGCGGGGCGGATGATGGCGCGGTTGTGCGCCCGTGCCATCGCGTTGTCGGAGAGCCGGTTCTTCTTGTCGGTGTTGAGCTCGCCGTTGTGCGCCATCAACCGGAACGGCTGGGCCATGGTGGCATTGGGCGCCGTGTTGGTGGAGAAGCGGGTGTGGAAGAACATCGAGTGCACCTCCATCCGCGGATCGGACAGATCGCGGAAGTACGGCACCACTTCGTTCGAATTGAGACGGCCCTTGAGCACCTGCGTGCGCGCACTCAGGGAGAGCGGGTACAGGCCGAGTAGCTCCGGCCGGGTGTAGGCAATGGCCTCGATGGCCATGAGGGCGTCGTGAATCTTGCGATCCGAATCCGACAGGAACACCCATTGCCGGATGGGTAGCTGATACTTCGTCGCGGCGGCCCTGATTGCGGAATCGTCCACGGGGACATCCCGCTTGAGCAGAATGTCGAAACCTTGGTCGAGGAGCGCCTTCTCGATAACCGCCTCGGCCTCGTCATGGTGGGCGGGATCATTCGGCAGAAAGAAGTTGCCCACGCCGAACTGGCCGAGGCGTAGATCGGGGCGGCCGGTGAGCTCGGAGAAGAATCGCAGTGACAGATCGAGGTTGACGCCCGCGCCGTCGCCCACGCCTTCGGAGGACATGCCACCGCGGTGCGGTACGGCGCACAACGCCTCGTGAAGTTTGCGGATGACGTCGTGGGTCTGGACGCCGTCCTTCCGGGTCAAGAATCCGACACCGCAACTGCTCTTGTCCTGATCCGGGTCGTACAGTCCGGGCAATCGCGTCTCCTCAAACCCTTCGTGCCGCATAGCGGCGTGTCCTGTGGGTTCTCGTCATTGAGCGACCCGCCATGGCCGACGCGGCCAGGCCGGCAGCCCACGCGATCAATTAGCTTAGGTCAACCTAACTAGAAGGTCGGCCAGCTGGTGGCGACGCTCGTCACATCGACCGGCGGGTGGGGCGCCGGCCGGTGATTTCCGAGCTCATCGACATCGTAAGCAGTGGATCGGGAGCGTGCAGGCTCTAGCAGATCCGCTTGGTTGCCCGCTGCCAGGAGGACAGCGGCGGCCGTCACCGATGGAGAACCCGGATCAGCGCAGCCGCAAGCCCCGCGGGGTCCGGGAGAATCCGGCGTCGGCCAGCGCGGCGTGGACCTCGGCCTGCGGGGCGTCGGGGGTGGGGGCCAATACCGGCTCTCCGTTGACCTTCTCGATCAACAGCGACTGCAATCGCCCGGTGCTCACCAGCTCTGCCAGCGCACCGGCCGCCGCGCGTTGTTGTTCGGCAGTGGCGCCGAACGACAACAACGACTTTCCGCCCCGCTCCAGGAACCACACCAACTCGCCGTCGACCAACGCCACCAGTGCGCCCGCCTTGCGGCCCGGTCGATGCCCGGCGGCCTCGGGCCACGGCAGGGCCACTCCGTAGGGATTGCCCGGGTCGGTGGCGGCGAGCACGATGGCGGTGTAGTCGGGGCTGCTCTGGTCGACGCCGTCGAGATAAGTGCGCAGCCGGTCCACGGTCGACGCCACCGCGAACTGAGCGCCGCCAAGGGATTCGATGAAATACCCGCGCTGACAGCGGCCGGCTTCCTCGAAGGCCGTCAGGACCTTGTACAACGTGGCGAATCCGCCGGGCAGACCGTCGGCGGCACCGCGCGTGACGACGCCGTAGCGGCCCAGCAGCAGCTCGGCCTGAAAGTGCGCCCGCGTCGTGGATTCCGGTTCGGCGGGCGGTAGGGCCGACCACCGGCCGGCGACCGTCGGGTCGACCGCGCGGGCCTGCGGCCGGGCGACGCTGTAGCGGCTGAGCCGGGGCGGGCGCTGCTGCCGCTGCCGGTGCGATCCACCGGGTTTGCGTCCCGCATTGCCGAGGAGCGCTCGGACCGGGGCGAACGTGTCGCCGGTGACCCAGCCGGCCCAGATCAGTTCCCACAGGGCCTGTTTCGCATCGGAGCTGTCCTCTGCGGCCAGTTGCCGGAAGAAGTAGGCCCCGCCGTTGCTGAGGGTGTCCAGGAGCTCGCGGTGCGCGTCGGTGAACTCGATCTCGGTACCCGGCGCCAGCGACAGCGGCGCGGTGTCGGCCCGGTGGAAGACGACCCAGCCGTCGTTGGCGCCGATCTGGCCGGCACCCGACCAGGTGACCTCACCGGAGGCCAGTAGTTCGTCGAGCATCGCCGGTTGGTAGTCCGACACCCGCTGGCCGAACACGAGCGGCTCGACGGCGGATGCCGGAATCGGCACGCCGGCAAGCTGTTCGATGACCGAGGCCAGGCCGTCGATGCCGCGGGCGTCACCGAACTGCTGCCAGGCCGGCAGGAAGCGCGCGTACGCGGTGGTGCTCACCGGTTCGATCTGGGCCCGCAGCGCAGCCAGTGACCGGCGCCGCAGGATCTTCAGCACCGTGGCGTCGCACCACTGTTGGTCGACGCTGTCCGGCAGATCGGTGAACTCGCCGCGAATGAGCTTGCCGTCCAACACCATCCGGCTCAGAGCATCGGCGGTCACCCGGTGGCCCAGGCCGAACCTGGCGGCGGCCTGGGTCGTCGTGAACGGCCCGTTGGTGCGGGCGTAGCGGCCGAGCAGTTCGCCCAGCGGATCGGATACCGCAGCGGTGAAACTGGCCGGCACGCCGACCGGCACCGCGACGCCGAGACCGTCGCGTAGCAGGCCCATGTCCTCGACGGCGGCCCACCAGCTCTGCCCGGCGAACGTCACCGCCACGGCGCGCTTGGCGGCCTGCAGCGTGGCGCACCAGGCCTCGACATCGCTGGCGGTGCTCCGCTGCCGGAGTTCGTCGGTGGTCAGCGGCCCGAGCAGTCGCAGGAGGTCGGCGATGCCTTCGGCGTCGCGCGCGGCGCGGTCCTCGGTCAGGTGCTGCAGTTGCCGGATGGTGGCTGCCACCACGTCGGGGTCGAGCAGTTCGCGCAGTTCGACGCGACCCAGGAGCTCGGCCAGCAGGGTGGCGTCCAACGACAGTGCGGCAGCCCGACGTTCGGCGAGCGGGCTGTCGCCCTCGTACATGAACGCGCCGACGTAACCGAACAACAGCGAGGCGGCGAACGGCGACGGAGTGGCGGTCTGCACGTCGAGTACCCGGACGCGGCGCTGTGCGACGCGGCGCATCAACTCGATGAGCATCGGGACGTCGTAGACGTCCTGCAGGCATTCCCGCACGGTCTCCAGCACGATGGGGAAATCGGGGTACTTGCGGGCGATGTCCAGCAGCTGGGCGGCCCGTTGCCGCTGATGCCACAGCGGCGACCGTTTGCCGGGATGGCGCCGCGGCAGTAGCAGCGCCCGTGCGGCGCACTCGCGGAAGCGGGAGGCGAACAGCGCCGACCCGCCGACCTCGGCGGTGACGATGGTCTCGATCTCGTCGGCATCGAACACGAAAATGTCTGCGCCGGGCGGGTTTTCGCCGGTATCGGGCAGCCGCAGCACGATGCCGTCGTCAGACGCGGTGGGCTTCTCGTCGATGCCGTACCGCTCCATGATCCGCCGGCCGACCGCAAGCGCCAGCGGCCCGTGCACCCGCAGCCCGTAGGGGGAATGCAGGACGATCCGCCAGTCGCCGAGCTCATCGCGGAACCGTTCCACCACGAACGTGGTGTCGGTGGGCACCGTGCCGGTGGCCTGCCGTTGCTCGTCCAGCAGCTGCCACAGGTTGTCGGTGGCGTAGTCGTTGAAACCCATTGTGCTGCAGTATTCGTCGAACTCGGCGCGCGGCAGCCCGGCGAGCTTCCCGGTGAACGCGCCGATGGCCGCACCCAGCTCAGCGGGACGGCCGACGGCGTCGCCGCGCCAGAACGGCAACCGCGCGGGCTGGCCGGGCGCGGGCAGCACCAGCACCCGGTCGTGGGTGATCTCGGTGATGCGCCAGCTGGTGGCGCCCAGGGAGATGACGTCGCCGGGCCGCGACTCGTAGACCATCTCCTCGTCGAGTTCGCCTACCCGCGAAGGCTTTTCGTCGCCCGTGGCCAGGTAGACGGTGAACATGCCGCGGTCCGGGATCGCACCGCCGGACGTGACGGCCAGCCGTTGCGCGCCGGGCCGGGCCGTGAGGGTGCCGGTGTCCCGGTCGTAGACCAGCCGTGGCCGCAGCTCGGCGAACTCGGTGGAGGGGTACTTGCCTGCCAGCAGGTCCAGCGTCGCTTCGAAGGCGCTGCGCGGCAACGCGGCGAACGGTGCGCTGCGGCGGACGGCGTCGAACCAGCGGTCGGCATCGAGTGGTTCGAGGGCGGCCGCCGCGACGGTGTGCTGGGCCAGCACGTCGAGGGGATTGGTGGGTACCTGCAGGGTCTCGATCTCTCCGGCGCGCATCCGCTGCACGGTGACGGCGCAGTCGATGAGGTCGGTGCGGTGTTTGGGCAGCAGCACGCCCTCGGAGATCTCGCCGACCTGGTGGCCGGCGCGGCCGATGCGCTGCAGACCACTGGCCACCGACGGCGGCGCCTCGACCTGGATGACCAGATCGACGGCGCCCATATCGATGCCGAGTTCCAGGCTGGACGTGGCGACGACGGCCTTGAGCCGCCCGCTCTTGAGGTCGTCCTCGACCTGCGCCCGCGCCTCCTTGCTGACCGAGCCGTGGTGGGCCTTGGCGAGCAGGCTCGGCGCACCGAAGGTTTGCCCGCTGGCCATGATGGTGGCCGGCGCGCCCCCGCCGATCTGTGGGTTGCGTTCGTTCGGTAGCTCGATGCCGGAACGGGCGGCGTGAATCTCGTTGAGCCGGGCCGTGAGCCGTTCGGCCAGCCGCCGGGAGTTGGCGAACACCAGCGACGAATTGTGCGACTCGATCAGGTCGACGATGCGTTCCTCGACGTCGGGCCAGATGGTGCCGCCGTCGAGGTTGGCCATGTCGGGCACCGGTACCTCGACGCTCAGGTCGA
This sequence comes from Mycobacterium sp. ST-F2, assembly GCF_001905655.1. Lineage (GTDB taxonomy): Bacteria > Actinomycetota > Actinomycetes > Mycobacteriales > Mycobacteriaceae > Mycobacterium. Next base: position 26,553 of record NZ_JMHT01000001.1, on the reverse strand, counting down.
AGGTCTTGGTAGCGGGTGGTTTGACGATGGTGGTGGGCGCGGCTCCCGAAAGGAAGCGGGCGACCTCCTCGGGCGGCTTGACGGTCGCGGACAGGCCGATGCGTTGCGCCGGCTTGTCCAGCAGCTCGTCGAGACGTTCCAGTGACAGGGCCAGGTGCGCACCGCGTTTGGTGGCCGCGACGGCGTGTACCTCGTCGACGATGACGGTCCGCACCGTCGCCAGTGTCTCCCGCGCAGCCGACGTCAGCATCAGGAACAGCGACTCGGGTGTGGTGATCAGGATGTCCGGCGGCGTCGCGATCAGCTGGCGCCGCTGCGCCGGAGAGGTGTCACCCGACCGCACGCCGACGGTGATCTTGGGCGCCGGTGCGCCCACCCGCTCGGCCACCCGGGTGATGCCGGTGAGCGGCGTGGACAGGTTGCGTTCGACGTCGACCGCGAGGGCCTTCAGCGGCGAGACGTAGAGCACGCGGGTGCCCTTGCCGTCAGGCTCCTGCGCCAGCTGGTCGATGGCCCAGAGAAACGCGGCCAGCGTCTTGCCAGACCCGGTCGGGGCGATGACCAGCGTGTTGTGGCCGTCGGCGATGGCCTGCCAGGCCTGCTCCTGGGCCGGGGTGGGCGTGTTGAAGGCAGCCGCGAACCACTCCCGGGTCAGGTCACTGAACCTGTCGAGTGGATTCACGTGTCCATACTGCCCGGCGGGTCTGACATGCCCGAGGGATTTGTGCACGAAAATCCGCGGTCAGCGCGGAAAATCGTGCACAAATCGCAGGTCAGAGGGTCCGCTGGTAGCGCCGCATGCCGGCGAGCCAGCGGTCGTAGTCGGCACCCTTGTGGCGGTACATCTCCAGCACCTCGGGGTGCGGGAGGACCAGGAACGTGCCGTCCTGTATGGCCTGGAGGACGAGGGCCGCGACATCATCGGGCCCGACGACGTTGCCCGCGTGGGTCACGGCGTTGCCGGCCACCCGGATCGCGGCGTCGGCGGAGTCGGTCATGCCGCGCAGCAGGGGCGTGTCGACGCCCATCGGGCAGACGCAGCTGACGCCGATGCCCTGGTCGCCGTAGGTGATGGTCAGCCACTCCGCGAACCCGACGGCGGCGTGCTTGGTGACGCTGTACCCGGCCGCGCCGAGCTGGGTGAGCAGGCCGGCGGCCGAGGCCACCGCGACGAAATGCCCGCCGCCGCGCTCAACCCATTCGGGCACAACGGCTTTCGCGGCCCGGATGTGCGCGCGCAGGTTGATGTCGATGATGCGGTCCCAGGCGGCTTCGTCGTCGCCCAGCCCGGGTTCGCCGGTGATGCCGGCGTTGGCGACGTAGATGTCGACGGGTCCGTACGCCGCGCGGGCGGCGTCGAGCAGCGTCGCGATGCCGTCGACCGACGACGCGTCGGCGCCGATGCCGACACCGCCGTAGCCCGCGGCCGTCTCGGCGGCGGCTTCGGCATTGATGTCGCCGGCCACGACCGCCGCGCCCGCGGCGGCCAGTGCCGTCGCGATGGACCTGCCGATGCCCGAGCCCGCGCCGGTGACGACAGCCACCGCACCTTCGATCTTCACGGGCTCATGTCTACCTCACCCGAACTGGACCCCTTGGGCCAGAGGCAGCTCGGATGAGTAGTTGACGGTGTTGGTGGCCCGGCGCATGTACGCCTTCCAGGAATCCGAGCCCGATTCACGTCCGCCGCCCGTCTGCTTCTCGCCGCCGAACGCCCCGCCGATCTCCGCGCCGGAGGTGCCGATGTTGACGTTGGCGATGCCGCAGTCCGACCCGTCGGCAGCCATGAACCGTTCGGCCTCCCGGATGTCGGTGGTGAAGATGGCCGACGAAAGACCTTGCGGCACCGCATTGTTGAGGGCGATGGCCTCGTCGAGTGTGTCGTAGGTCAGCACGTACAGGATGGGTGCGAACGTCTCCTGGTGCACGATGGCCGTCTGCCCCGGCATCCGGACCACCGCCGGCGTGACGTAGTACGAGCTGGCATGCAGCTGGACCCGTTCGCCGCCGGTGACCTCGCCGCCCTCGGCCCGGGCTTGTTCGAGTGCGCCCACCATGTCGCGGTAGGACCGCTCGTGGATCAGCGGCCCGATCAACGTCCCCTCGGCAGACGGGTCGCCGACGGGCAGGCTCTGGTACGCGGTGACGATGCGCTGCACCAAGGTGTCGACGACGCTGCGGTGGGCGATGACGCGGCGCAGCGTCGTGCAGCGTTGTCCCGCGGTGCCGGCGGCGGCGAACACGATGCCGCGCACCGCGAGGTCGAGGTCGGCCGACGGCGTGACGATGGTGGCGTTGTTGCCGCCGAGTTCCAGCAGCACCTTGCCGAACCGCTGGGCCACGCGCGGCCCGATCTGCTGACCCATCCGCACCGATCCCGTCGCGCTCAGGAGTGCCACGCGGGGGTCGTCGACCAGCTGCTCGCCGATCTCGCGGCTGCCCAGCACCAACCGGCCGACATGCGCCGGGGCGCCGACGTCCGCCGCGGCGCGCTCCAGCAGCGCTTGGCAGGCGACGGCGGTCAGTGGGGTGAGCTCCGAGGGCTTCCACACCACGGTGTCACCGCACACCAACGCGATGGCGGTGTTCCAGGCCCAGACGGCGACGGGGAAGTTGAACGCGGTGATGACGCCGACCACCCCGAGCGGATGCCAGTTCTCCATGAGCCGGTGCCCGGGACGCTCCGAGGCGATGGTGCGGCCGTACAGCTGACGAGACAGGCCGACCGCGAACTGGCAGACGTCGATCATCTCCTGCACCTCGCCGAGGGCCTCGGAGGTGATCTTGCCGGCCTCGATGGTCACCAGGGTGGCCAGATCGGCCTTGTGCTCGATGAGGAGCTCACCCAGGCGGGCCACCAGCGCGCCGCGTACCGGTGCCGGGGTGGTGCGCCAGGTGGTAAACGCCTGTGCCGCTTCGGCGATCGCGGTATCGGTCTGGTCGGTGGTGCTCTCGGGAAGCGTGAAAAGCACCTCACCCGTGATCGGCGTGCTGGCATGTAAGCCGTGCTCGCCGGGCGCACCCAGCGTGACGTGGGCCCCGATGGCCTGCAGGGCGGTACGTACGCGGTCGCGGAGTTGATCGGCGGTGGGCAAGAGATTCTGCACGGAAGTCATGATGCCGCTTTCTCGTAGAGATCGTATGGATCGTGGATGTGATGGCCGATCGCGTCGGCCATCCAGCCGAGGCTGTAGTCAGAGTGGTCGTCGACGTCGGCCGCGTGCGAGTCCCGATCGAGATTGGACCGGAAGATACCGGCCGCGGAGGCGGGTAGGAAATCCTCGTAGACAACGGGTTTGGCGGGATCGCCGCCGCGGTAGTAGGCCAGGCCCTGCGCCGCCATCTCGGCGTCGGTGGCCGGGAAGTACCTGTCCCAGTGTTCCTGATCGGCCATGGCGGCGTCGTACCGTTCCCGGCCTGAGCGGGTCAGCGCCACCCCGCGGGCCTCGACCTCGCCGAAGCGCACCCGCAGGCTCCCGTCGAACACGGTGCCGTCCGGTGCGCGGAACGTGCGTGGTTCGGCCAGAGCCCGAAACGACGTCTGCCGCAACAGGACCGGCGGCCCGTCGGTCCGCGGTGGCCCCTGGATCGCGTCGATCATCGTGACGCCGCGGGCCGTCATCCGCCGGTAGAGCTCATCGATGTCGAGCACGCGCGGCGTCAGGTGGTTGATGTGGGTGGTGCTGACGCCGGCGATGTCCGCGGCGACGGCCGACACATCGCTGAGTTCGTCGTACCAGGCCTTGTCGATCGGTGTGCGCGACAACGCGAACGCCGCGACGGCGCGCCGCACGAAGTCGTCGGCATCGGCGTCCGGGCAGCCGTCGGCGGCGATGCGACGAGCCAGGCTGATCAGTGCGGGGTCGAACAGTTGACGTCGCCCGACAAAGCGTTGCACCCGGGCGCGCAGGTCGGGGGAGAAGAACCGGGCGTCCTCGGTGGCGAGCATCGAGGTGAACACCCGAAACGGGTTGTGGGCCAGCTCTTCTGTGTCGATGGGCCGGAACGCGGTCGAGACCACCGGCACGGGTGAGGCGGCGTCGCGCAGGTCGTAGAACCCGACGGGATACATGCCGAAGGCCGCGAAAAGGGCTGCGACGTCGGCCAGTTCGGCAGGGCTGCCGACCCGGATGGCGCCGTGGCGTTCGGCGGTGACGCGGTCGAGGGAACCGAGCCGGCCGTCGGTGGCACAGCCCCTGTTCACGGCGGTACTGACCTCCACCAACGTGGTGTAGGCCGGGACCTCGGTGCCGTACATGCGTGACAGTGCGGCGGCGAACGCGGCGCGCAGCTCCCAGGTCTGGACCGTCACGGGTAATCTCCGCGCATGGCCGAAGCGGAGCTTGACGACGTCGATCGAATCCTGGTGCGGGAGCTGATAGCCGACGGCCGGGCGACGTTGGCGCACCTGGCGTCGGCGGCCGGGTTGTCGGTGTCGGCCGTGCAGTCGCGGGTGCGCAGGCTCGAATCCCGTGGCGTGATCACCGGATACACGGCGCGGATCAGCCCCGAGGCCGTCGGCCACATGCTGTCGGCGTTCGTCGCGATCACCCCACTCGATCCTTCCCAACCTGATGATGCCCCGGCGCGGCTGCAGCCGTTCCCCGAAATCGAGTCCTGCCATTCGGTGGCCGGTGACGAGAGCTACGTCCTGCTGGTGCGTGTCACCTCGGCGCGGGCGCTGGAAGGACTGCTGCAGCGGATCCGGACAGTCGCCAACGTTCGCACGCGAAGCACCATCATCTTACAGACTTTTTACGATGATCAGGTGGCACTACCGGAATAGTTCCTGTTGTTGGCCATGCATACTGTAAATATTGCGTTAGGATGGCGGCATGACTGCTGTTCTGACATCTGGTGACGGGCTGTCGGCGGGCAGCGCCCGCGACGTTCGCGACGTGCTGGGGCGCAGCATCCTGACCGACGGTCTGGATCTGGTGCTCGATCTGGACCGGTCCGGCGGCTCGTATCTGGTCGACGCGCGCGACGGCACCCGGTACCTGGACATGTTCACGTTCTTCGCGTCGTCGGCGCTGGGGATGAACCATCCGGCGCTGACCGACCAGGCGTTTCGCGCTGAACTGGCCCAGGCGGCGGTGAACAAGCCGAGCAACTCCGACGTGTACAGCGTGCCGATGGCACGCTTCGTGCAGACGTTCGCGCGTGTGCTCGGTGACCCGGCGCTGCCGCACCTGTTCTTCGTCGACGGCGGGGCGCTGGCGGTGGAGAACGCGTTGAAGGTCGCCTTCGACTGGAAGAGCCGGCTCAATGAGTCGCGCGGCATCAACCCGGCGCTGGGCACCCGGGTCCTGCACCTGCGTGGCGCGTTCCACGGTCGCAGTGGTTACACCATGTCGCTGACCAACACCGACCCCAACAAGGTCGCCCGGTTCCCGAAGTTCGACTGGCCGCGCATCGACGCCCCGGTGGTTGCCCCTGGTGTGGACATCGTTGCGCTGGAACGGGAATCGCTGCGGCAGGCCCGCGCGGCCTTCGAGGCGTATCCGCACGACATCGCGTGCTTCATCGCCGAGCCGATCCAGGGCGAAGGCGGTGACCGGCACATGCGGCCCGAGTTCTTCGCCGCGATGCGGGATCTGTGTCTCGAGTTCGACGCGCTCCTGATCTTCGACGAGGTGCAGACGGGCGTCGGCATGACCGGAACCCCTTGGGCCTACCAACAATTGGGCGTCACTCCCGACGTGGTGGCGTTCGGCAAGAAGGCCCAGGTGTGTGGCGTGATGGCCGGCGGCCGCGCACGTGAGGAGCAATTCAGGACCAGGGTCGACGAAGTTCCGGACAACGTCTTCCACGTCAGCTCGCGGATCAACTCCACCTGGGGCGGCAACCTCACCGACATGGTGCGGGCCCGCCGCATCCTCGAGGTCATCGAAGCCGACGGGCTGATCGACAACGCCGTGCGCATGGGCTGGTACCTGGTGGGTCAGTTGCGTTGCCTGGCAACTGAATTCCCGGCGTTGGTACTCAACCCGCGCGGGCGTGGGCTGATGTGCGCGTTCAGCATGCCGTCGGCCGCGCAGCGCGACGAGGTGATCAGGCGGCTGTGGCAGCACCGCGTCATCCTGCTGGCCAGTGGCGCAGACTCGGTGCGGTTCCGGCCGGCGCTGACGGTGTCGCGCAGTGAGATCGATGAAGCCGTGCAGGCGGTGCGGGACGTACTAGCGGCGCTCTAGGACCTGCTGCCGGATCAATCCGCGCAGCCGGGTGAGCTCGGTGCCGCTGACCAGCGTGCAGTCGTGCAATTCGGCCAATTTCCGTGCGGCGGGCGTGAAGTCGTTGTTGGTGACCACCATGGTGTGGGTGCAGTCCTGCATGGGCGCGCCGGCGACCACCTCCTGCACAGCACCGGGGCCGACGGGCCGGGACAGCCGTTTGCATTGAATGGCAAGGCGATTGGGCCGCGTCCCGACGATGAGGTCGACGCCCCAGTCCCCGGACAGCTCGGTCATGATGACCGGGACGCCGCACGACCGGGCGATCCGGGCGACGTAATCCTCGAACTCGGTGCCGGACATATCGTGGATGGGATCTTCGTGGCGGCTCGGAGTGCGCATTCCGGTGATAACGTGCGGAACGGCGGCGAGTAGCAGCGGCACCCCGAGGGCCACGCCCAGCGCCGGTTCCCACGTCCAGCCGTGCAGATACGCCGCGCCGCCCGAGGCCAGCCCGGCCGCGCCCAAGAGTTTCATCCGCACGCCAGGCATCGTAGGGCCAACCTCTGACAGGTCTTTACAGGATGCCGCGGCTTTACTACCGTGCGTAGTAGAGGTGATCAGAATGACTGGTGACTCCAGGAATTGGCAACGTAACTTCGATTGGGCCGCAGGCTTTTTGGCCGTCGCGCTGCTACTGCACGGCGCTGACCACATGAGGCGGGGAATGAACGTCATCCCGCCGGCGGTGATGGTGGGCGGCACGGTGCAGCTGATCCTCGCGGCCGTCACGATCGGGCTGGTGTTCAAGCGGAACCGGTGGGCGCCGCTTGCGGCAGTCGGCATCGGCTACGCCGGCGCGGTGGGATTCACTGCGGCGCATCTGCTTCCGAAATGGGGATTCTTCAGCGACAGCTTCATCAATGCGCCGACGTGGGCACGGGTGACGGCGTTCTCGTGGGTGACCGCGATTCTGGAGATCGCCGCCAACCTGGTATTCGGCACCATCGGCCTGATGCTGGTGCGAGAGCGGCGCGCGACGCCAAGTGCAATCTGAGGGTTGCAGTACAGGTTGGCGTATGCAACTGTGGAGTTGCACTTAACGCCACTCGAAGGGGAATCATGGACACGCTGGACATCACCCGCACCATCGACATCAGCGCGCCGATCCAGCGGGTCTGGGATGCCCTGACGAAAGCCGAGCTCATCGCGCAATGGTTCGGTGACGCAGCCGAACTCGAGCCGATCCCGGGCGGCACCGGGTTCTTCGGCTGGAACGCCCACGGCAAGTTCCGGGTCGTCGTCGAAAGCGCCGAGGCGCCGCATACGCTGGTCTATCGGTGGGCGCACCGCGAAGTCGATGCCGAGCCGACGCCCGGGAACTCCACCGTCGTCCGCTTCGTCCTCACCGAGATCGACGGCGGCACCCGACTTGATCTGCGCGAGACGGGCTTTGAGAATCTCGCCGATCCGCAGACCGCACACGCGGAGAACAGCGGTGGCTGGACGGCTGAGCTCGACGACCTGGTGGCGTACCTGCAGGCGTCGGTGTGACCGACACCCATATGCAGGCGGTGCTGGCGGTGCTCGCCGACGAGACCCGCTGGCGCATCCTGACCGAACTGGGCGCCGACGACCTGTCGGCGAGCGCGCTGGCCGGCCGGCTGCCGGTGAGCCGCCAGGCCATCGCCAAGCATTTGACGGTGCTGGCCGAGGCGGGGCTGGTGGAACCGGTCAAGGTGGGCCGCGAGATTCGTTATCGCGCATTGGGTGCCAAACTGAGTGCGTTGGGCAACCAGCTGGAAACCATTGGCAGACAATGGGATCGGCGCCTGGCGGCGATCAAGCGGATTGCCGAGGGTGGACTGGCACCGTAGCGGCGATCGGGCGCATACTGGGGGTGGCGGTGATAACGATGCTCAGCCCGACAACTGACAGATTCCGCGACGACGATCCCAGCGTGCATGAGGCCGCGCGATTCGGCCTGGTGATGGGCAGCGTCGGCGTCGGGTTCATGGTCCTCGCCGCCGTCTGGGTCCGGCATTGCAATGGCTTCGACACCGCGGCATGCACCATGCCGTACCGCACCGTGCTGGCCCTGGCCGGTCCGCTGTTCCTGTTCGGCAGCGGGGTGTGGGCCTTCGTGCGGACCTATCGGGCCTGGCGGGGTGACAAGGTCTGGTGGGCTTGGCAGGGCGCCGGCTGGTTCCTGCTGCTGCTCATGTCCATCGTGCTGACCATGAGCCTGCCGGTGCTGCTGTTCTAGTGACTTGTCAGCCCAGCATCGCGGCCGCGAAGCGGCGCACTGACTCGACTCCCGTCGCAGCGGCCTCGTCGAACCCGGCGCGGGTCCGTACAGAAATCTCGCGCGTGCCGGGGTCCAGGGTGATCTCGGCCAGCAGTTCGCCGGTCGTCGGCTCGCACACCGCCCACGAATACAGCGTGTCGGATTCCCATTGCGTCGCACGGGTTTCCACGTGATCGGGGGAGTGCTCACCCAAGTCGGCCAGGGACGGCCGGTCATCCATGCGGTCGTCGGCCCGCAGCGCGCGCAGATACCAGGCGCCGGCATTGATCTCGATGGGTTCCATGATGAAAAAATCCGCCGGGTGACCAGAGAACTGGCCACCCGGCGGAGGCGAAAGAACTAGTCCTTCAGCTCGGCGATGACGGTGCCCTGAGTGATGGCGGCGCCGGCCTCGACGGACAGGCCGGTCACGGTGCCGTCCTTGTGCGCGGTCACCGGGTTCTCCATCTTCATGGCCTCGAGCACGACGATCAGGTCACCCGCGGAGACCTGCTGGCCCTCCTCGACGGCGACCTTCACAACGGTGCCCTGCATCGGCGCGGTGACGGAGTCGCCCGAGGCGGCCTTGCCACCGGCAGCGCCACGCTTGCGCGGCTTCGGCTTCTTCTTGATGACACCGGCCGCAGCGGCACCGCCGCCACCACCGATGGCCAGATCACCGGGCAGCGACACTTCGACGCGACGGCCACCGACCTCGACGACGACCTTCTGACGCGGGGCCGCATCTTCGTCATCCAGCGGCTCGCCACCGGTGAACGGCTCGATGGTGTTGTTCCACTCGGTCTCGATCCAGCGGGTGTGCACGTCGAACTTCTCGCCGTCACCGATGAAGGCCGGGTCCGAGACCACGGCGCGGTGGAACGGGATGACCGTGGCCAGACCCTCGACGTTGAACTCGGCCAGCGCACGACGCGAGCGGGCCAAGGCCTCGTCGCGGGTGGCGCCGGTGACGATCAGCTTGGCCAGCATCGAGTCGAACTGACCGCCGATGACCGAACCGGTCTCGACGCCCGAGTCCATCCGGACACCCGGGCCGGTCGGCGCCTCGAACTTCGAGACGGGGCCGGGGGCCGGCAGGAATCCGCGGCCGGCGTCCTCGCCGTTGATGCGGAACTCGAACGAGTGGCCGCGCGGGGTCGGGTCCTCGGTGATGTCCAGGGCCTCGCCGTTGGCGATCTTGAACTGCTGCAGCACCAGGTCGACGCCCGCGGTCTCCTCGGTGACCGGGTGTTCCACCTGCAGACGGGTGTTGACCTCGAGGAAGCTGATCAGGCCGTCCTGGCCGACCAGGTACTCGACGGTGCCGGCACCGTAGTAACCGGCTTCCTTGCAGATGCGCTTGGCGGACTCGTGGATTTCCTTGCGCTGCGCGTCGGTCAGGAACGGCGCGGGCGCCTCTTCGACGAGCTTCTGGAAGCGGCGCTGCAGCGAGCAGTCGCGGGTACCGGCGACGACGACGTTGCCGTGCGTGTCGGCGATGACCTGGGCCTCGACGTGGCGCGGCTTGTCCAGGTAGCGCTCGACGAAGCACTCGCCACGACCGAAGGCCGCGACGGCCTCACGGGTGGCCGAGTCGAACAGCTCGGGGATCTCTTCGATGGTGCGGGCGACCTTCATGCCGCGGCCGCCACCGCCGAAGGCGGCCTTGATGGCGATCGGCAGGCCGTGCTCCTTGGCGAAGGCCAGGATCTCGTCGGCATCCTTGACGGGGTCCGGGGTACCCGGCACCAGTGGAGCGTTGGCCTTGGCGGCGATGTGGCGCGCGGTGACCTTGTCACCGAGGTCGCGGATGGACTGCGGGCTGGGCCCGATCCAGATCAGTCCAGCGTCGAGCACGGCCTGGGCGAAGTCGGCGTTCTCCGACAGGAAGCCGTAGCCCGGGTGGATCGCGTTGGCGCCCGACTTGGCGGCGGCGTCCAGGATCTTGTCGAAGACGAGGTACGACTCGGCCGAAGTCTGACCGCCCAGCGCGAAGGCCTCGTCGGCAAGCCGCACGTGCGGCGCGTCGGCGTCGGGCTCGGCGTAAACGGCGACGCTGGCCAGTCCGGCGTCCTTGGCAGCCCGGATGACCCGGACGGCAATCTCTCCACGGTTGGCGACTAGCACCTTGGAGATCTTGGAACTGGCGTGGTTGGCCACAGTGCCTCCTGACGGCGGTTCTCTAAGAAATGTCTTTAAGAATGTATCGGGCGCATTGTATGCGCCCGATACCGGGGGTGGTGTGTCGCCATCCCGACCCGACGGATGGCAGCCACGGAATTACAGGAACAACGTCGGAATACCCTGCATCGACGGCGCCGGCTCCACGCCCAGGACGTTGGCCAGCAACGACGGTGCCACGTCCAGCACGTCGACCTCTTTGCGCGACGCATCCTTGGGCACCCCGGCGCCCGCGGTCAGCAGGATGCCTTCGGGGATGTGATAGCCGGTGTTGATGCCGCCGACACGGTGCTCGATGCCGAATCCGAGGTCGGCAGGTTTGCCGACCACCTCGGCGTCCGAACCCGTGGGACGCCAGCGGAAGGTGGCGTCGGGGTCGCTGTCGATCTGGTAGTCGACGCCGAACGTCACCGTCTTGCCCTCGGCGCGCACCCGCGCCAACAGGGGGCCGCGGCCTTCGGCGTGGACCGACTCGAGCGGTGCCACAGCCGCCTGGGCATCGGCCTCAGAGGCGAACGCCAGCGAGATCATCGGATACATCGCCAGCCCGAGTTCGGCCGGCGCCAGACCCAGTGCCGAGACGAGCTTGCTGTGGTCGTCGAGCACGAACAGGGTGTCGCCGAGCTCGAGCGTCTCGACCGGGCCCTGACCCATGCTCGCCGACAGCACCAGCATGGATTGCGGGTGCTTGGCCATGTACTTGCGGATCCGGCCGAGCTGGCGATCGGTGAGGTCCATGGCCTCGATGATGAAGCTGCCGTAGACCTCGTCGGCGGCGTACTCGAACTTCTCGGTGTAGCCGGGCATGGTGTCGCCCCAGAAGCGGTGCATCATGCCGGCGACGTGATTGGTCCAGAAGATGGACAGTCGCGGGTTGTGCTTGCGGTGCTGGTGCCAGTACAGGTCGAAGCCCAGCGGCGCCTGCATGGCCGAGCGGAAGGCCTTGTAGCGCGGGTCCCTGCGTTCCTTGACCAGGTGGGTGGCCACCGTCGCGGCCGAGCGCGGGGTCAGACCCAGGCGCAACAGGTCGACAGCGGTACCGGCCAGCATCTTCGGATTCAGGACCTCGGCGGGCGAAAAGCCGTTGGCGCCCGTCATGGCCAGGTTGAAGGTCTGGAAGCGCTCCAGGGACCGCGGGTAGGTCTTGGCGTCCTGGCTGAAGGTGTCGGGAACGTAGAAGCCGCCGTGCTTGAACTGCCGCGCCGGCCAGCTCTGCATCGGGCCGAACAGCCCGACCGACAGGCCCGCGGCCTCGGCGACGTCCCAGATCGGGTCGCCCTTGAACGTGGTCGGGTCCTGGCCCAGGTCGAACGAGTTGTGGGCATAGGTCGACATGTGCAGCGTCGGCCAGGTGCGCCACGGCTGCAGACCCATCTGCTCGGCGCGGTCCTCGTGCACCGTGGTCTGGGACTGGCCCTCCTTCAGCAGGGCGGCCAGGTTGGAGTTGGGCCGATTTTTGACGTAGATGTCAACGACGTCCCACGGCACCTCGTTGAGTTCGTAGAGGATCACATCCCGGGGCTGGCGGTTCACTCTGCCGGACCTCTTTCGTGAATTTCGTTTGCCGGGCGGTCGGCTGGCGGGGTGGCACGCAGAGCCGATCAGGGCACCGGCACCGTTGCTGCGGCCCGTCGTCAGACTACTAGACGGGTGCAAACTTTGACGGGGCCGCCGAAAACGCGGTAGCGCGGTTTTAGGGGCTAACCAGCGCGTAAGCGACGCTTGATCCGGGTCAGCATCGCCGACATACCCCGCAGCCGCAGGGGGCTGATCAGCTTAGCCAGGCCCAGTTCGGCGTAGAAATCGTCGGGAACGGCAAGGATTTCGGTCGCGGACAGGCCGTCGAGCCCGGCGGCGAGGATCGCGGCGAAGCCGCGGGTCGTCGGCGCTTCGGCCGGCGCGCTGAAATAGAGCCGCACGTGGTCCGGGTCGTCGGCGTCGACGTGCAGGAACAGCGGTGACTGGCACTCCGGCACCGGCTCCATCGCGGCTTCCTCGAGCGTCGGCGGCAGCGGCGGGAGCTCATTGGCGAACTCCAGCAGCAACGCCAGCTTGTCCTGCCCCTGAACGTCGGCGAAGTCCGACACCACCTCGGCCAGGGCCGCGGGCACGCTCATGCGGAGCCCGGCGCCGGCCCCGGTTCCTCACCAACGGCGACGGGCACCCGCACCGCGTTGCCCCATTCGGTCCACGAGCCGTCGTAGTTGCGCACGGCAGGCAGACCGATGAGGTGCGTCAGCACGAACCAGGTGTGGCTGGAGCGCTCACCGATACGGCAGTAGGCGACCGCCTTGTCGTCGGGGGAGATGAAGCCGTACAGCTCATCGAGTTCGGCGCGGCTGCGGAACCGCCCGCTGTCGTCGACGGCCTTCGCCCACGGGATGGACCGCGCGGTGGGAATGTGGCCGCCGCGCAGCGCACCCTCCTCCGGGTAGTCGGGCATGTGGGTGCGCTCGCCGGTGTACTCCTGCGGCGAGCGGACGTCGATCAGCGGCTCCTTGCCCAGGATCGCGAGGACGTCGTCCTTGAAGGCCCGGATCGGAGCGTCGTTGCGCTCCACCACGGGGTACCCCGTGGTCTGCTTGCTCGGCACGTCCAGGGTGGTGTCCCGGCCGTTGGTGATCCACAGATCGCGGCCGCCGTCGAGCAGACGCACGTCCGGGTGCCCGAAGAGCGTGAACACCCACAGCGCGTACGCAGCCCACCAGTTGCTCTTGTCGCCGTAGATCACGACGGTGTCGTCCCGGCTGATGCCCTTGCGATCCATGAGCGCCGCGAACTGGGCGCCGTCGATGTAGTCGCGGACGTGCGGGTCGTTGAGGTCGGTATGCCAGTCGATCTTCACCGCACCGGGGATGTGTCCGGTGTCGTAGAGGAGGACGTCTTCGTCGGATTCGACGATGGCCAGACCGGGGCGTCCGATGTTGCCGGACAGCCAGTCGGCGGTCACCAGGCGATCGGGATGCGCATAGGTTGCGAAGGCGGGATGTGGGTCTGCGGGCAGCGGCACACTGTGAGCGTACCTACGCCCTAAATACGCCGCAGAACCGTAAGGGCAAACGTGTTGGCGCGATTGCCGTGCGGCGTGTCGGTATCAACGTATTGGGGGAGAGGCACAATGGCGGCTATGAGGGCGCGCATCTTGGCACTGGTCGTCATCGCTGGGCTGCTGGTGACCGGGTTGGCGGCGTTGATCTACAGCCTGACGCGCCCGGAACAGGAACCCACGCAAGCGAAGCCGTCCGCGCAGCTGCCGATGGTGGACAAGGCGTCACTCGAGCGGGCGATCCACGATGCCTTCACCAGTCAGCCGCCGCAGGCCGTGATCTGCGAGCGCGGCCTCATCGCCCGGGTCGGGCAGAGCACCCGCTGCGACGTCACGATGTCGCCCGCCTACGGCATCCAGCCGACGGTCACGGTCTCCAGCGTCGACGACGGCAAGGTCAGCTATTCGATGACTCCTGCGGTCTCCAAGGCGCAATTGGAGGCGGCGGTGGCCGACATGGTGACCCGCACCCGCAAGGCCGCTCCGGACTCGGTGGTGTGCCTGTCGGGGCTCGAGGGCAAGCAGGGTGCCGTGGCGCTGTGTGACATCACGGACGACGGTTTCACCAGCCGGCGCACCGCGGTGGTGAGTGAAGTATCGGGGCTCGCAATGAATTACGGCCTGACGCCGGTGCTGGAGAAGTCGGTTGCGGAGAGTTCCCTTGCGGCGCAACTGGGTCAGAGCGCCGCCACGGTCAAGTGTGCCGGAGACGTGGAGAACAAGGTCGGGGCGACCCAGCGGTGCACCGCGGTCGTCGGCGGTCAGAGCCGTGACTACACGCTGACGGTCACTGACGTCGCCGACGGCAAGGTGTCGTTCAGCTACAAGCCGGTGAGCTGAGCCACTGTTTTTCGAATCTCTTTCGTGGGTATCCCTGGCCCATCCGTCGGCCGGGTGGCTCCGAATCCCACCTGAAGCCGATTCGACTCGGAGGTTTCATGGGAATCGAGTACAGCAGTGTGGTGGACGCGCCGCGCGACGACGTGTTTGCCTGGCATGCCCGGCCGGGCGCCATCCACAGGTTGCTGCCGCCGTGGCAACCGATGAGTGTGGTCGCGGAAGCGGCATCGCTGGCCGACGGGCGCGCCGTACTGGGCCTGCCCGGCGGGTTGCGCTGGAGTGCCCAACACAATCGTGTTGACTACGCGCCGCCGGCACGGTTCGTGGACGAATTGGGTCGAGACGGGTTGCGTTCGCTACCAACAGGTTTGATCGGGCGCTGGCGGCACGAACACTGCTTCGACGCCGTCGGCACCGGGCGCACCCGGGTCACCGACCGCGTCGATACGCCGGTGCCCGGGGCCTTTCTGCAGCAGACGTTCCGCTATCGGCATCGTCAGCTGAGCGACGACCTGGCCGCCCATCAGTGGGCGCGCGACCACGGTGAGCGTCCCGATGTGGTGGCGGTGACCGGGGCATCGGGATTGGTCGGCAGCGCTCTGACCGCCTTCCTGTCCACCGGCGGTTACCGGGTGATCCGGCTGGTGCGCCGTGAACCACGCGACGACACCGAACGCCGGTGGGATCCCGAGTCGCCCGCCGGGAATCTGCTCGACGGGATCGACGCCGTGGTGCACCTGGCGGGAGCATCGATCGCAGGCCGGTTCACTGATGCGCACAAGAAAGTGGTGCGCGACAGCCGGATCGAGCCGACCCGCCGGCTGGCCGAGTGCGCCGCGCAGGCGACCGACGGGCCGTCGGTGTTCGTCAGCGCGTCGGCGATCGGGTGGTACGGAGACGACCGGGCCGACGAGCACCTCGACGAATCGGCGCAACCGGGCGACGGGTTCCTGGCCGACGTCGTCGCCGACTGGGAAGCCGCGACGGCGCCCGCAACCACCGCCGGACTGCGGGTCGTCAACGTCCGCACCGGGATCGTGCAGACGCCGCGCGGCGGCACGCTCCAGCTGATGCGGCCACTGTTCGCCGCGGGTCTGGGTGGGCCGCTGGGTGACGGGCGGCAGTGGCTGTCCTGGATCGACATCGACGATCTGGTCGACGTGTACCACCGCGCCCTGGTCGACGGCGGGCTGTCTGGTCCGGTGAATGCCGTTGCGCCGCAACCGGTTCGTAACGCGGACTACACGCGGACCCTGGCCGGGGTGCTGCACCGGCCGGCCGTGCTGCCGGTGCCCGCCCTGGGACCGGCGCTGCTGCTCGGCAGGCAGGGGGCGCGAGAGCTGGCCATGGCCAGCCAGCGGGTGGTACCCGGCCGGCTCAGCGCAGCCGGACATCGCTTCCGGCGCCCGGACCTCGAACAGTGCCTGCGCCACCAACTGGGGAAGGCGGCCCGATGATCGACGCGCAACGTCGGTTGGTGGTGGCCGCGCCCGCGGACGCCGTCTTCGCCTACCTGGCGGACTTCACCACCACGACGCAGTGGGACCCCGGCACCGTGCGCACCGAACGCGTCGCCGGTGACGGCGGCGTGGGTACCCGCTATGTGAACACGTCCCGCTTCGCCGGCCGTACGTCGGAGCTGACGTACGAAGTGGCCGGCCTGACACCGGGGCGGTCGATCGAACTGCGCGGGGTCAACCAGTACCTCGTCGCGCGGGACACCATCACGGTGGCCCCGCACCCCGACGGCACTGAGGTCACCTACCGCATCAGGTTCGCGTTTCAGGGGTGGCTGCGGTGGATCGAGCCCGTGCTCCAGCTTGCGGTGACGCACCTTCTCGACGACGGGGCGCGCGGGCTGCGCCGCGAACTCGCGCGAATCTGATTGCGGGACAAGTCCTCACAAGCCGATGGCGGTGGCACAGTACTGCCACACGTGCTGCACATCGGCGTTGTTGTGATGGGTGGTGGGCAGGTAATGCGTGGGACGGATCCGGCGGTCGTGCCAGAACTGTCCCGACGGTGGCGGTGGGTCCGTCGCCGTCAGCCAGACTGCGGTGTCGGCGGCCTGCTCGGCCGTCCGCAGGATCGGGCGCGTCACGCGGCGAAAACCCGGCAGGGACCGGGCGACGCCCGGGGTGTCGGCCCACCCCGGATGCATGGCGGCCACCATCAATTCGGGCCAGCGCCGCGCCAGTAGCGGTGTCAACGCGACCTGGATGCGTTTACTGCGGGCGTACGCCGTCGCGCCGCGGTAGTGCCCGCGCCGGTATTCGATGTCGTCGACCGGCAGCGGCTGGGTATACATGCCGCCGGAGGACATCAGCACGACCCGCGCGGCGTCGGTCAGCGCCGGCAGCAGTAGCTCCGTCAGCAACACCGGCCCCAGGACGTGGGTGGCCAGCGAGAGCTCGTGTCCTTCAGCGCTTTCCGCCCGATCCTCGGGCATTGCCCCGGCGTTGTGGATCACCGCGTCCAACCGTGGTCGCCGGGACAGCATGTCCGCGGCGAACGACCGGACCGCGGCCAGGTGCGATACGTCGCACACCTCCACGGCAACGTCGGCGCCCGGCGCGTCGATGAGCACGTCGCGCCGGGCGGCCTCGCCGCGGGCCCGGTCGCGGACCGTCATCAACACCGTCGCCCCGCGCGTCGCCAATTCGGTGGCAATGGCCTTGCCGATACCGGAGTTCGACCCGGTGACCATCACGGTCCTGCCGGCGAGGGCGTCGTCCGGCAGCTCAGGTGCCTGCCAGAATCGTTGTCGCACAGCCAGACCCACGCGGGAGTAGCCGAGCACGACGGTGCGGTCCAGGAGTTCGTCGAAGAAGGCGCCGGCCATCATCGTCAGGTCAGCGAGACGACGACGACGGGGGTGCTCGTCGGCTGACTCGACCCGGTCCCGGGCTCGACGGTCACAGCCACCTTGGCGGCCGAGTCCAGGGCCGGAATCACCTCGCCGCCTGGCGGTGGCATGGTGTCCGCGCTCATGGTGCCGGCGGACCGTGGCGCTCCGGACGCCGGGATGAACCACATCTGATAGACGTGGCCGGCCGGGGGTGCGGGCACATTGGTCATTGCCACGACGACGGCATTCGCCTGTTGGGAGGCGCTGAGCGTGATGGTGCCGCCGGCGACCTCGGCGGAGAAGGTGCGGATGTCGGGGTTGGCCAACACCTGCGAAACCGTCTGCTGTGCCGGGTGATTCGTGAATCTCTGGGCGACCACCGTCGTGCCGATGACGATCGCGCAGATCACCGCGGCGGCGGCCACGACGCGGACGATCAGCCGCCGTCGCCGAATGCGCCTGAGCGCCAATTCATCTGAACTGTCGCCCGCCGACTGCACGCCGATCGCCTGCAGAATGCGTGCGCGCAGTTCGGCGGACGGCGTCAGGGCGTCACCCGCGGTGACGAGGGCCATCGTCTCCTGGGTGTCGCCGACGATCCGGGCGAATTCCTGCGCGGTGTGCGGTGCGGCCACCCCGAGGCGGCCGGCGATCTCCGAGCGTTCGGCCTCGGACACTGCATCGAGTGCGTACACATAGGCCAGATCGAGCAGTTGCTGTTCGTCTTCGGTGTAGCTGTCAGGCATCGGTGCCCACCCCCAAGCAGTTCTTCAGGCGGATCAGGCCGTCCCGGATACGGGCCTTGATGGTGGGGAGCGCGACGTCGAGGTGCTCGGCGACCTCCCGATAGGTATGGCCGCTGTAGTACGCCAGGCCGATGGCTTCGCGCTGGACGGCGGTCAATCCATCGAGGCAGTCGGTGACTTCCTGTTCCTCGAGGCGCTGTCCCACTTCATCGGCGACGGTGTCATGTTCCCGGCCGAGGTTCGAGGCGCCGTAGGCATGGTTGCGGTCGGCCGCCGACTGTTCGGAGCGGACCCGATCGATGCTGCGGCGATGGGTCATGGTCATCAACCAGCCGATGGGGCTGGCCAGGGCCGGATCGTATTGCCGTGCCGCCGATGACCACAGCTGGAGGAACACCTCCTGGACCACGTCCTCGGCCAGGGTCCTGTCCCGCACGACGCGATAGGCCAGGCCGAACACCCGTGCCGAGGTCAGGTCGTAGAACTCCGCAAAAGCCACCCGGTCGCCGGCGGCGATCGAGGTCAGGAGTGCTGCGCGGTCCGGCTCACCCCCCATCCGGGAATCGTCGCACGGTTGCGGGGGAGCCGTGTCCATCTGGCGCAACCCGTCGGATCCGGATGGCGTGCTCACGATCGCGCCTTCGGTCGGAGCACCAGTTGATGCAGGTCCAGATAGCCCGAGGCGAAGCCCGCCTCGGAGTAGGCGAGGTAGAAGCGCCACATCCGCCGGAAAATGCGGTCGAAGCCCAGTGCGTCGGCGCCCGCGCTGTTCGCGGTGAAGCGTTGCAGCCACAGTCTGAGGGTGTGGGCGTAGTGCGGTCCGAACGAATGGCGGTCGGCGATGTGCAGCGTGGTGTGAGCTGCGATCGAGCGTTCGATGAGCTTGACCGATGGCAGGAACCCGCCCGGGAAGATGTACTTGTGCACCCAGGTGAAGGTGTCGCGGGAGGCCAGCATGCGCTTGTGCGGCATGGTGATCAGCTGCAGGCCGACCCGTCCGTCGGCATCGAGGAGACGCTCGAGCGTGCGCAGGTAGGCGGGGAGGTAGCGATACCCGACGGCCTCGATCATCTCGATGGAGATGATCGCGTCGTACCTGCCGGTGATGTCACGGTAGTCGCACAGCTCGACGGTGATCCGGTCCGACAGCCCGGCCGCGGCGATGCGTTCCCGGGCCAGCAGCTGCTGCTCGCGCGACAGCGTCACGGTGTGCACGTGCGCGCCGCGTTGCGCGGCCCGGATGGCCAATTCGCCCCAGCCGGTGCCGATTTCGAGTAGGCGTGTGCCGGCGCGGACGCCCGTGGCATCAAGCAGCCGGTCGATCTTGCGGTGCTGTGCGGCGCGCAGGTCGCGCCAGGCCGGTGGTGGGTCGAGGGTTTCGAACAGCGCGCACGAGTAGGTCAGCGTCGGATCGAGGAACATGCTGAAGAACTCGTTCGACAGGTCGTAGTGATGGGCGATGTTCGCGCGCGTATCCGCTTGCGCCCCACGGTGGTTGCGTGGGGTGCGGGGCAGCAGGATGGCGCGCAGTCCCTGGAACACGGCCGGTACGACGGTGTCGATGCGGGATGCCAGCGCGGTGAGTACGGCGGTGAGCTCGGGCGCCGACCAGTCACCGACCATGTAGGCCTCGCCGAAGCCGATCAGACCACTGTTCGCGATCCGGCCGAAGAAATCGTCAGGGCGGTGCAACAACATTCGCGGTGCCGCCGGGTCGGCCGCACCGCCTGCACCCTGGACAGTGCCGTCCGGATACTCGACCCGCAGCGGCAGGTCCCGTACGGCGGCGCGGAACAACGCCCGGGTGACGGGCGTGCCCAACCTGGTGCGTAAACCGCTTGGCACCTGGGCGATGTCGGTCCACCTCGCCGGCAGGAAGGGATCGTAGGCGGCAGCGTCGTGGAGTTGGTTCGTCATAGGGCGACCTCCTGGGGGCAGGGATGCAGGGGCAGGCCGCGCGCCCAGAGGCGCACGCCCTGCCAGCGGATGCGTGCTGCGACCAGCAGCGGCGCCAGCGGCGCTGCCAGTGCGGTGGCCAAAACGGTTGCGGGACGCGCAGGATGGATCGACCCGGTCCAGGTGGCGGTCAGGACGACCCCGCCGGACTCGTCGAGGAGGGTGACCGCCACACCGAGCCGGCCGCGGGCCGGTTCGGGAACCCGCAGCAGGTATCGGCCACTGACGGAGTTGAACGGGGAGACGTAGAACGCCTTGGGCACTGTCACCTCGCCGCGATGATCGGCGCGCAGCAGGTAGCGGTGGCGTTCCCCATAGGTGTTGTGGACCTCGGCGATGGCGCAGACGAGTGCGCCGCCGGCGTCGTGGCACCAGTAGAGCGTCAGCGGGTTGAACACGAAGCCGAAGACTCGGGCATTGGCCAACATTCGGATGCGGCCGCCGCCGAGATCGATGCCGTTCTGGTCGAGATACGAGTCGACGTTCTCGCGGAGTGTGCGGTGCGGATCGCCGACGTGGTCGGCGGCGTGGAACCCGGCCAACGGTCGTAGCGGTCGGGGCAGTGCGGGCAGGTCGTCGAGATCGACCAGCCAGCTGTAGCTGCGGTAGGTGAACGCATGCCGCACCGGAACGGCCCGCATGTGGTGGATGCTGGTGCGCACGATCTGTGCTGGGCTCATGCCACATTCCCCGCCGGATGTCGCAGCGGCGGCACCGGACCGCGCCACCTGCCGCCGAGTCGCTCCGCCGCGACCACGCCGGACACCGCGCCGTCTTCGTGAAAACCCCAGCCGTGATACGCGCCGGCGAATGCCAGCCGGTGATCGCCAAGCGTGTGCAGGCGCTGTTGTGCGGCACGGAATTCGGGGGAGTACTGCGGGTGGTCATAGAGCATGGTCGCGATGATCTGGCTCGGGTGGACCCGAGCGCCGCCGCCCAGCGTCACCACGAACCGCCGGTCGGTGCTGGCGTCGAGTCGCTGTAGCCGATTGAGGTCGTAGCTGACCAGGACCTGATCCGCGGTCACGTCGCAGGCCGGCATCCGGTAGTTCCATGACGCGCGGGCGCCGGGACGCCGCGGCAGCAGCGACGTATCGGTATGCAGCGCAGTGTGATTGATCGAGTACCGCAGCGCACCGAGGATCTCGATCTCGTGCGCCGTCGGCTGGTCCAGGATCGACAGGGCCTGATTCGGATGGGTCGCGATGACAGCCGCGTCGAACGGCTCGACCCGGTCCGCGTCGTCACGCACCAGCACCCCGTCGGCGTTGCGGGTGACGGCGCGTACGGGCACGCCGACGCGTACCGACGGCAGGCGCGCGGTGATCGCTTCGACGTACCGCGCAGAGCCCCCGGTCACCGTCCGCCAGGTCGGTGAACCGAACACCGTCAACATCCCGTGGTGATCGAGGAACGCCAGCAGATAGCCGACCGGGTAGTCGAGCGCGACGTCCGGCGGACTCGACCAGACCGCCGCGACCAACGGCACCATGAAATGCGTGACGAAGTACCTGGAAAACCCTGCTGCCGTCAGGAATTCACCGAGGGTTCGGCCGTCCGGCACACCGTGCGCGAGTTCGGCACGCGCGAGGCGGTGGAAGCGCGTCACCTCCGCCAGCATGCGCAGGTAGCGCGGCGAGAACAGCGAGCCTGGCGCGGCGAAGAGGCCGGTCAGGCCTTTTGCCCCGGCGTACTCCAGGCCGCATCCCTCGCAGCAGACCGACATCGACATGTCGGACTCCTGGGTGCGGACGCCGAGTTCGGAGAACAGTCGAAGCAGGGTCGGGTAGGTCCGGTCGTTGTGCACGATGAATCCGGAGTCGACGCCGACGGTCCCGACTCCGTCGTGGCGCGCGGCCAGCTCATGCGTGTGGGCGTGGCCACCACATCGCGGTTGCGCCTCGAAGAGGGTGACGTCCGCGTCGCGGGCGAGCACCCACGCCGCGGTGAGTCCCGATATGCCGCTGCCGACCACTGCAATCCGCCGCACCGTGCCGTCCTTCCTGGTTGGTCACCAGGAGTTCGGTACGGGATGCGCTGCGGATAGGTGGAGTCGGGAAAAAGTTACGCGGGCCGGTTGGCGGCCCACAGCTCCGCGACGGACACGCCGAGCTGGGCCAGCATGCGGCGCAGCAGGGGCAGGCTCAGCCCGATGACATTGGACGGGTCGCCGTCGATGCCGTCGATGAACCAGCTGCCCAGGCCGTCGAGGGTGAAAGCGCCGGCCACCCACAGGGGTTCGCCGGTGCCGATGTAGGCGTCCAGATCCGTGGTGCTCGGCTCACCGAAATGCACTGTGGTGGAACCCAGTTCGCTGACCTGGGCCGCGACGGCACCATCGGTCAGGCGCAGGACACAATGGCCGGTATGCAGCACGGCGCTGCGGCCTGCCATCGAATTCCATTGCTGCCGCGCCACATCGGGGGAGCCCGGCTTGCCGGTCAAGCGGCCGTCGAACTCGAGCATCGAATCGCAGCCGACCACAACGCAATCCGACGACAGACTCGCGTCGAGTGATTCGGCGACCCGCTGCGCCTTGGCGGTTGCCAGGGCGCGCACGACAACACCGGGGCCGGCGTCGCCGAGAGACGCGATGATCGCGTCCTCGTCGACATCGGACACCAGGACGACAGGTTCGACACCGGCCTTGCGCAAGACACTGAGCCGGCCCGCGGAGGCCGAGCCCAGAACCAGTCTCATCGACGGATGAAGGTGCGCTCCACCAACGTCACCAGCTGCCAGCTGGTGTAGGCGTACCGCAGCTTGGACACCGGGTGGCCCCAGTCGTTGCGGTCACCGGCCTCGGCGGCACCGCCGCCGGAAGCACTGGCCAGCACCGTCACCAGCGCGGCGAGCTCCTCGTCGGACGGGTTGCCCTTGACGACCTGGAACAGCGGGGCGACGGGAGCTTCCGGCTGAACTTCGGCTTCGGGGGACTGCACGTCAGCGCTCACAGTGGGATGTTCCCATGCTTCTTCGGCGGCGTCTGCACGATCTTGCGCTCCAGCAGACGCAGCGAGTTCGCGATGTAGCCGCGGGTGTGCGACGGCGGGATGACCGCGTCGACGTAGCCACGCTCGGCGGCGACGTACGGGTTCACCAGGGTGTCCTCGTACTCCTGCTGCAGCTGCAGGCGCAGGGCGTCGACGTCCTCGCCCTTGGCCTCGGCGGCCTTGAGTTCGGAGCGGTAGACGAAGCCGACGGCACCGGAGGCACCCATGACGGCGATCTGGGCCGTCGGCCACGCCAGGTTGACGTCGCAACCCATGTCCTTGGAGCCCATGACGCAGTACGCGCCGCCGTAGGCCTTACGGGTGATGACGGTGATCTTGGCGACGGTGGCCTCACCGTAGGCGTACAGCAGTTTGGCGCCGCGGCGGATGATGCCGTTGTACTCCTGCTCGGTGCCCGGCAGGAAGCCCGGGACGTCCACCAGCATGATGATCGGGATGTTGAAGGCGTCGCAGGTGCGGATGAACCGCGCGGCCTTCTCCGAGGCGTTGATGTCCAGGCAGCCGGCGAACTGCGTCGGCTGGTTGGCCACGATGCCGACCGGGCGGCCGTCGATGCGGCCGAAGCCGATGACGATGTTCTGCGCGTAGCCGGGCTGGATCTCCAGGAATTCGTCGTCGTCGAGGATGCGCGAGATGACCTCGTGCATGTCGTACGGCTGGTTCGGCGAATCCGGGATGAGGGTGTCGAGCTCGAGGTCCTCGTCGGTGAGGTTGTCCTCGATGGCGCCCGGGTGCGGCGGCGCGGGCAGGCGCGGCGGCTCGGCGTAGTTGTTCGGGGGCAGGTAGCTCAGCAGGTCGCGGACGTAGTCCAGAGCGTCCTGCTCGCCCGAGGCGACGTAGTGCACGGTGCCGGACTTGGCCTCATGGGTGTGGGCGCCGCCCAGCTCCTCCATGGTGACCTCTTCACCGGTGACGGTCTTGATGACGTCCGGGCCGGTGATGAACATCTGGCTGGTCTGGTCGACCATGATGATGAAGTCGGTGAGCGCGGGGGAGTAGACGTGGCCACCGGCCGCGGCGCCCATGATGAGCGAAATCTGGGGGATGACACCCGACGCCAGGATGTTGTTGCGGAAGATGCGGCTGTACAGGCCGAGCGAGACCACACCCTCCTGGATGCGGGCGCCGGCGCCGTCGTTGATGCCGATCAGCGGGCGGCCGGTCTTGATGGCCAGCTCCTGGACCTTGACGATCTTCTCGCCGTAGACCTCACCGAGGCTGCCGCCGAAGACGGTGGCGTCCTGGCTGAAGATGCAGACCTCGCGGCCGTCGATGGTGCCGTAACCGGTCACCACACCGTCGCCGAGCGGGTGCTTGTCGCCGAGGCCGAAGTTGGTGCTCCGGTGCTTGGCCAGCGCGTCGAGCTCGACGAACGAGCCCTCGTCCAGCAGCGCCAGGATGCGCTCACGGGCAGTGAGCTTGCCCTTCTGATGGACCTTCTCCACGGCGGCCTCGCCGACGGGATGCAGGGTCTCTTCGGTACGCCTACGCAGGTCTTCCAGCTTGCCTGCGGTGGTGTGGATGTCGATCTCGTGCTCGCTGGCTGGCTCGATGAGGCTCGTCATGGGTGTCGATGGTATCGGTATGCCGGCAGGCCCATAGCAGTGCCGGGTCGGTGAGCCGCGGTCAGGCGGCGACGCGGGTCACCACGGTGCCGCCGCCCGGTGTCCAGGTGATCGTCGCGAATTCGAACTCGACCCTGGCGCCGTTCGTGCCGGACGGCTGGTACTGGTCGGTCTTGGGGAAGCCCATATCGGCTTGCCAGGCCGCGAGAATCGCTCCGTACACGGCGTGGGTGCCCAGGTCGGACCTGGTGAACACGCGGAAGCCGCCGGTGACGTCCATGTCCTGGATCCCGTTGGCCAGCGGGGAGAGCGGCACGACGTTCCACGCCCGCGCCACTGCGGCGACCGCGGTCGGCGAGCTGATGAAGCCGTGGTTGGTGGCGTACCGAGTGCCGTTCTCACATTCCTGGGCGTAGCCGTAGCTCTGCGGAAACGCCGGTCCCACAGGCGATCCCAGCGCGGAGTCGACGTTCTGCATGAACACCTGATACTCGTAGCGCTTCGGGAAGCCGCCGCGTGCCAGACCGTTGAGCCCGTTCAGCGCGATCTTCGGCTCGTACGCGGTGGTCGCCACACCGAAGACGTCCTCCATGTTGGAGCTGCCGGTGGCCCTGTCGCGGAGGCCGTGGATGAAGAGCGGTCCGCCGAACGAGACCTCCTGCCACTGCTGAAGCGACCCGACGAGAAGGGTGTTCTGAGTCGTCTGTGAGACCGAACCGACTGTGGGAACGCCGAATTCGGATGCCCAGAGCTTCTTGGCGCCGTCGCCGTTGGCTTTCATCAGGTTGTGCAGGTCGATCGCCTGCCGCATGGCCGAGCCGTTGGTGCGCATCTGCTGGGCGAAGGTCGTGCTGAACGACCAGTCGTAGGGATGGAACGAGACGGCGTCGCACGAACCCGCCAGACCGTTCGCGTACATCCTCGACAGGAAGTCGTTGGACGACATGTTGCCTCCGACCGTTCCCGTCTGGGCCAACGCGCCCGCGAGCACGGTGACGGACGGGTCGACGGCCTTGATCTTCGGGTACGCGGCCTTGACCATCGAGGTGTAGAACACGGGGTCGACGCTCGGACTGAAGAACAGCGTTCCGTTCGGCTCGTTCCAGATCTCGTAGGCGTCGATCTGCCCTCGGTACCGGGTTGCCACAGCGGCGCAGAAGTCCGCGTACTCGGTGGCGCTTCGCGGGCGAACCCAGGGGCTGCCGCTGTTCGTCGCCGCCGCCCACGGCGGCGAGGACACGATCGACCCGAGGACGAACAGGTTCCTGGAGTTAGCCTGCGCGACGATGGTGTCCACGATCGTCCAGTTGAAGGTGGCCTGTTGATTCTGGACGTAATACCACGGAATATCGAATCGGATTCCGCCGGCGACGCCCGCGACCGCGATGTCCAATGTGCGGGAGATATTCGTCGCGTCCGAGAAGTAAAGGTCCGAGCCGCCGGCGAAGCCGTACGTGGGAAGGGGCCGTGCCACGTTATTCAGAGGAAAGTCGCGACGTCCGGAAAGCAGACCGTCGAGCGACAATCCGGTGGCTACTAATGCGCCGGCGGACACGCCTCCGAAAATGAGCGATCGTCTATTGATCGATCTGTTCACGTCCATATCCTCTTGTTTCAACGGGGCCCGAACGACTAGCGCAATACTTCGGAGGTGCTCGTCATTACGAGCAATCTGCGTTGATCGATAAGCACCGCCCATTGAGCGGCGAATTATTCTTAGCACTCACCGAAAGTGCACAGGTCTCGGCTTCATCACGAATGTGTCTGCACTCGGATTCATTACGCGCAGGACCTGCGGCGACTTTCGCTTGGTCGAGTTGCTCGATAACACCCGCCCCGGCGATTCGCGGCTCTTCACAGATGAGGGTGTAGAGGTGGTTGGCGCGTCGTTGCCGGG